>CADCNQ010000001.1 GCA_902802815.1 uncultured Bacteroidales bacterium
CTCCTGGCTACACCACATATATCTATAAGAAAGACATATCATCTGAGAGCAAATGAAAGAATGGCTGTTTCTGATAGGTGCCATTGTCTTAGAGACATTTGCTACCACGATGCTGAATTATTCGGAGCAGTTTACAAAACTTTTGCCAACAATCGGAATGTTAGCCGGTAAGTAAATTCCAATTTAGCGAACTGATACAAATATGGATTTCAAGGATAAAGTAGTCGTCATAACAGGCAAGGAGCGTGTATGGGCAGAATCATTTACCGATGGTGCATGGAATAAGGTGGCACAAGACGACTGGAGCTTCGACAAACTGAAGCCCATTGCAGACCAATACTTTCATGCCGAAGTTAATGCCATCATCTTACACATTATGATTTCGCAGCCAGGCGACCCGAGCCAGCCTGCTGTCAGGCCCTGGTTTGGTACCTTCTTCGACCGCCGTAGCCAACATGCAGCCGACTTTTGGAAGAAGGTTTGGTGGAAGAAAGGTGAAGGTTTGATTGTAATAGACCTTCTTCCTTCATCCATTTACCCTTCACCCTTTTCAGAGCGAAGCGAATTTAATGTTTAATGTTTAATGTTTAATGTAAATGATACGTCTCACTCCTGACAACGGCATTCCCCGCCATATACTGCTGATGATGGCTATAATGGCTGGTTTTACAGTGGCTAACCTATATTACAACCAGCCTCTGCTGGACTTGATATGCAAAGATATAGGCATCAGTCATGTGGAAGTCAACTTCATCACCGTAATCACACAGATAGGCTATGCCCTGGGATTGCTGTTCATCGTCCCCCTTGCCGATATGGTTTCTTTGCGTCACATTGCGATTGTCTGTATGTCTGCGGCAGCCGTTTCTGCCACAGCCATAGGCTTTGCCGAGAATGTCTGGATGCTGTGGGTAGCATCACTGACGCTGGGTTTCTCGTCTATTATGCCGCAGCTGTTCATCCCAATGTCAGCACTCTATTCTCGTCCGGAAAACAAGTCGCGAAACATGGGTTATGTAGCATCGGGACTCGTTACGGGCATCGTCTCAGCACGCGCTGTCAGCGGCTATATAGGCGAGTGGTTTGGATGGCGTGAGATGTTCTTCTTTGCGGCAGCACTGATGCTGGCATGCCTTATCGTAACCCTGTGCATGATGCCACAGGTGACGCTATCATTCAGTGGCACCTACCGCCAGCTGATGCATACCGTTGTCAGCATCTTCGTCTTGCATCCGCGCATCCGTCTCTATTCACTTCGTCCTGCCATGAGTTTTGCCAGCATGATGTGTATATGGTCGTGTATGGCTTTCCATCTGGCTGGCGAACCCTTCCACGCCAGGAGCGATATGGTCGGAGCCTTGGCATTCTTTGGCATCATAGGAGCCATTGCAGCCAGTGGCGTAGGAAAATTCGTTCCCAAGGTAGGCATCCTGCGTATGTCAGTAATCGGCGGTTGTCTCCAGTTATTAGCATGGGCATCAGCATGGCTGTTGGGGTCAACCTATATAGGACTCATCATGGGCATCATTCTTGCTGACATCGGAGCGCAATGTCTGCAAGTCAGCAATCAAAGCGGTTCACTGCAGCAACTGCCTCAGGCCACCAACCGCGTGAACACCATCTTCATGACTACCTTATTCATTGGGGGCAGCCTCGGAACTTTCTGTTCCGGTCTCGGCTGGAGCATGTTAGGATGGGACGGCGTATGCCTCGTCGGAGTTCTTTTCGCCATTGCACCGCTTTTGCTTTCTGCCTGCGAGAAAAACGATAACGTTAACGATAACTTGAAACCTGAATCTTGAAACGAATATGAATTGGATTATATTGATTGTTGCAGGACTGTGTGAAGTGGGCTTCACATACAGTCTGGGGCGCGCAAAGGGAGTCACAGGCACGGAATGGTGGATCTGGATTTCAGCTTTTGCCGCCCTCTACGTGCTCAGTGCCGTATTCCTTGCCAAAGCCACGCAGACGATACCGTTAGGTACGGCCTATCCCGTATGGACCGGAATCGGTGCCGTCGGTGCAGTACTCGTCGGGATATTCATATTCCGCGAACCTGCAACCTTCTGGAGATTATTCTTCCTCACCACCCTCATCGGGTCGATTATCGGATTAAAAGCATTATCATGATATGCAGTCGTAATACTCAACCTTTAATTCTTCGCTGACATTGAAGTCATCGTGAAAGCCGTCATCGTACTTATAGACGATACGCAAGCCGCGATAAGTTGAGGGGACTTTCAACACTTCGAGCAGATGCCATTTGGGATAGCCAAAGTCGTAGGACTTCCTGTCAAGGATGATGCGATTGGAAACAAAGTCAAAATGGTAATAGCCTCCACCGACACATTGGTCTCCCGGCTTCAGCAGATGCCTGTGCTGGTCCACCATACCAAGGCGAAAGTAGCCTTCCATCGTGATTATGAATTTGGGTTGTAGCATGCTGTTAATCTGTCACCACCTCTTTAAAATGCTCCTTGCCCCAGGTTATCAGGGCCTCTATCGCCGGCATCAGTGACTTGCCGGTATCCGTCAGCGAATACTCCACCCGTGGAGGAACCTCCGGATAGACTTCACGATGAACCAGGTGGCTCTGCTCCAGATTCTTCAGAGTCTGCGAAAGCATCTTCTGGGAGCAGTCTGTCATTAGACGGCGTATTTCATTAAAGCGCAAGATACCCGTATCGCTGGTGTGAAGCATATAGAGCACCAACATTGACCACTTGTCACCGAAACGACTCACTACTTGCCTGATAGGACAGGCAAAATACTGTGCCTTAATATCTGCCATAACCATTGATTTTTTCGCAAAGGTAACAAAAAGATACCAAGTTACAATATTACACTATGTTAATATAAGTTAAAGTAGTTTTTCCTGAAGTCCGAATTTATCACAATTCCTACTTTTTGGTAACTATACCACTAAAAAGTGCCTTCTTGCGGGAGTTTTTTTTTCGCCGTACCTTTGCAGCGTCAAAACAAAAAACAATATAAAGCTTAGAAAAAAATGAAACAGATTGAGACTATTAAGGAAGGTAAGAACTTCAAGGCCGTGAGTGTTGGTAAGGTTAATGAGATCATTGAGCACGAGTTGCCCCTGGGCCCAGATGTCATCATCAAGGGTAAGGTGTTCGCTGGGCAGGCTGCAGGTGCAACCGGCAGTGAACTGAGTTTTCAGACGCTCGTTCCCGGTCAGGACAGCGGTTTCCTGCACACTCACAAGACACACGAGGAACTATATATTATCCTGAAGGGTGAAGGCCGGTATCAGGTGGACGGTGAGATTTTTCCCGTCAGCGAAGGCACCGTCATCCGCGTCGCTCCCGACGGCAAGCGTGCGCTGAAGAACACAGGCTGCGAGAACCTGACGATGCTCTGCATCCAGTACAAAGCCAATGCCTTCACTGAGGCTGACAGCCCCATGACTGACGGTGTAATACTGCAGGAAGAACTTAAATGGTGAAAACGAAATGTTTGACAAAGCAATTCAGTTTCTGAAAGACAACAAAGAGATTGCCCTTGCAACGTGCGAGGGCAATCTTCCTAAATTGCGCATTTTCCAGATTATGAAACAGGAAGGCCATGTGCTCTACTTTGCCACTTCTGCCCAGAAGGCTGTCTATAAGGAGTTACGCCAGAATCCCAATGTTGAGATACTGGCGTATGCTGATAATATTTCCGTCAGATGTTCAGGTATGGTGAACTTCAATGTGGAGGACGATGTGAAGCGATGGATTTATGACAACAATGCGGTGCTGCCTCGTCTTTATATGAGCTATGACCAGATGGAATACTTCTGCCTGCCGATAGCCGAAATGGACTATTACAACCTCTCACCCACTCCACCCGTTTTTCAACATTTCGACCTCATTGCAGGCGAGACAGGCAACGGTTTCGTCGGTGAAAGATTTAAGAACAATTGATTATTAAAAAAACTTTTAATCCGTCAGATAAAGAAGTACTCACCTACTCCTTGAAAAGCATCTGGGCGAACATGGTGAGATAGATGCGCCAATTGCGCCAGATGTGACCTCCGTCGTTCTCAAAATACTCGTACCTGTACTTGTGATTGTCGAGATATCGGCGCAACTCTTTATTCATATTCATCAGAAAGTCGTCCTTGCCGATAGCAATCCAGAAGACACGGGGGCTGGAGGCAAACAGACGTGCCATACTCTCGTCAAACTTCATATCATTATTCTTTATACGCGCAGCCGCTGACAGCAAACCATAGTAGTCGAACACACCGGGATAAAGACGCGATATACCGAATGTGTGACCTCCACCCATCGACAGTCCCGTCACAGCACGGGCTGAACGCTTGCGAATGGTCTTGTAGTTGTTGTCCACGAAGTTGACGATATCCATGAAACTTTCCTCCATCGAGGCCTTAGCTCCACGCCGGTTAAAGGCATTGCCGTCGGGAGTGTACATCCCCTCATGCCACCAACCGGGAGCCGCATTGCAGGTGGGATTACCATTGGGCATCACCACTATCATCGGTACAGCCTTGCCCCCGGCAATGAGATTGTCCATAATCTGCGAGGCACGTCCAAGATCGCCCCACGATGTCTCGTCACCGCCATGCCCGTGCAGAAGATACATCACTGGGAAATTTTTCTTACCGTCGTAGGCGGCAGGCAAATACACCGTCATGCGACGCTGCTGACCAAGCGTTGGACTGTCATACCACACACGGGCCAATGTACCATGCGGCACATCATTCACAGAGTAGAGATGACCCTTGTCATCATTCGACATTGAGACGATAAATATGTTGCTCAGTGTTGAAATATCACGATTCACATAACTGTTGGCAGGATCCACAAAGCGCTGTCCGTCCACGGAGAAACTGTAAGAATACAGTTCCGGATTCAGCGTCTGTGTCGTCACCGTCCATACACCGTTCTCCAGCTTTGTCATGGGCAGTGTCTGCCTGCTTATCTCTTCAAAATCACCCGTCACACTCACATTCCTGGCTGCCGGATCGAACAGATTGAACGTCACCGTACCGTCGGGATTCACCACGGGCGACTTCACACGCGGCCGGTTTCCAAGTGTCTGTTGCCCCTGTACGCTCGCGCTCATCAGAGCACTTAAGATAAATGACAAGATGTGAGTTTTCATTTTAGTATTTCCAAAAATCGTATTTCTTACGCAGTTCCTGCTGCTTGTCGGGCGGCAACGACATAAAATAGCCGCGCCAACTGGGGCAGAAATTTATCTGCCAGCGCCAGAAACGTCCTATGAGCGACTTGGGATTCTTTTCGTACTGGGCACGCAGCACACACTTTTCACATGGATATTTCATCTTCATTTGTTATTTATATGTAAAACCAAGCGCAAAGATATAAAAAAACCTCCATATCATAACGATACGGAGGAATTGTTTTAAATCTATATACAGATTTTTTTTACGGAAAAAGACTCGGAACAGCCATTTTAAAGCGTTCTTTGACTTATTGCCACAAAACAGATATTGCTACTTGAACAGCTTCTGAGCCATCACATAGAGGCTGCGACGCCAAGTGAGGAACTCATGGGCTGTACCCTCGGAGACGTAGCTCTCAGCGTTGAAACCGGCAGCCTGCAGGTCTGAAACAGCCTGACGCACACGATCGGGATTTTCCTTGCTGCCGCAACTGATGAAGATATAGTCCACCTGCTTCTTGTCCTTAATCTCATCTGGAGTATATACACCACCGCTCAAGATGCCGTAGTGGCCGAAGGTCTCGGGGCGAGCCAAAGTGATGGAGTGAGTCTCCATGCCGCCCATAGACAAGCCGGCCATGGCACGGTATTTCTTCTCGGCCTTAGTCTGGAAATGACTGTCGACATATGGCACCAGTTCGTCAACGAGCACCTTCTGGAAGTCTTCGGCCACCTTGCCGCGGTCGAAAGGACGACCGAAGACAACATCGTTGGTCATGCCGTAGGTCATCACCACGATGAAGGGCAGCGACTTACCGTCGGCAATCAGGTTGTCCATGATGATGTTGGCCTTGCCCTGCACCGGCCATGACGTCTCGTTCTCGCCCCAGCCATGCTGCAGGTAAAGCACAGGATAGCGCTCCTTCTTGTTCTTGCCGTAACCGGCGGGAGTATATACGTAGGCCACGCGGAGCTGGTCACCGCCGACCTTGCTGGGGAAGAGTATCTTCTGCACGTTGCCGTGCTCGATGTCGGTGCGCTCGGCATAGAAGGCATCATCGTGGGCGGGCACTTCCAAACCGCTCATCCAGCGGGCACCGCCATAGTAACTGTTGGTGCCGGGATCCACCACTTGCGCTCCGTCAATGGACAGCGTGTAGTAGTGAAAGCCTTCGTCCTCGGGCATCAGCGTGGTGCCCATCCATGAGCCGTCCTTCTGTTTCTTGAGCACCGTGCCGCCCATGTGACCGCCGTGACCGGCAGAAGCGATGACATAACGGGCATTGGGAGCCTCAACGCGGAAACGGGCGTAGCCCTGAGAATTCACCTGAGGATACTGCTGGCGGGGCTGACAGGTGGCAGAGGGCTTGAAGTCCTCCTTGATCACTGCATTATCAGCAGCAGGACTGAAATCGCGTATCACGCGGTAAACATTCTTAGGCTTGTATTCCTTGTCGAAGGGCAGAGGATAGTTATTGGCACCCAACCATGAGTCTGCATCACCAAGATTCCAGAAGGTGACACAGTCCACCTTGTCTGCATGACGGCGCATCACACGGAATACTGCGGCATACTGAGCCTCCTGCATAAGTTTCTGGTCGTTGGAGATGCGGGCACCCTCATTGCGGCTGAAACGCAGCTGACCACCCATCTCCTGATTCACGCGAATATCGAGCTCCGTCATGTGGATGTGGTCCACAATCTCTGCATACTTGCTCACAGCGGCCTCGATATCCTCCTCGGAAGGACCGTAGATGTTGTAGTGGGCCTGCATGCCGATACCGTCAACAGGTATGCCGTCGGCCTTCATATTCTTAATCATCGTGTAGATACGGTCGCGCTTCACTGGGTCGCACTCGTTGTAGTCATTGTAGAAAAGCAAAGCGTTGGGATCTGCCTCGCGGGCAAAAATGAAAGCCTTGCGGATGAACTCGTCGCTGCCGCAAATCTTGTAGAATGTGGACTCACGGAGAGGTTGGTCGGCCTTACCGTCGCGGGGAAGGGGGCCGTCAGTAATGGCCTCGTTGAACACATCCCAGCAGTAAACCACATCCTTGTAGCGGTTTACCACCGTGTGGATATGCTCTCTCATACGCTCATAGAGCACTTCTTTCTTCACCAACTTGCCCTTTTTGTCGTAGAACATCCAGTCGCACATCTGATTGTGCCACATCAGGCAGTGACCGCGCAGTTTGATACCATTCTGACGACAAAAATCGGCGATTTTATCGGCCCTTTCCCATGTCCACTTTCCTTCCTCGGGATGCACCATTGAGGGCTTCATGTCGTTCTCGGCGGTGATACTATTGAACTCCTTCTTCACCAATGCGCTCTGCATATCGTCGGAGATGTTGCGCTGATTTACAGCTACACCGATGAGGAAATAGTCTTTGTAGGCATCTTTCAAACCTTTCTGACCATCCTGGGCATATGCTCCGGAGAAGACAGACAATGCACACAGCATTAATAGCAAAATCTTTTTCATCTTTAGAGTTTTATGGTTAATGAATTTTCTTGGTATATTCCCGTTATTCGGTTGATTTCCATTTACATTTTTGACATATTTTGTCTAAAAACTGTTGCAAAGTTAATCATTTCCTGCAACATTAGGGAACTGTTTATGGATTTATTAATATATTTGCAAACAAAACAACATTATTTAACTATTGTACACGCCATGAAACAGAAAAAGACATTCTGTGCGATTCTTCTTGCGGCCATGCTGACGATGCCCGTCTTTGCACAGACAAAAAAAGGAAAGGCCGCTAAGAGCACAAGCCTTGAAGTGTCGTTCAACTACCAGAAGCAGGCAGGGCCCGGCTCCAACCAGTATGCCGTGTGGATAGAGAACGAAAAGGGCGAAGTGGTGAAGACACTCTTCGTCACATCATACACAACGAAGGGACGCGCACGCGGCGGCCAAAAAGCCACGAGAGGCTACATTGTGCGCCCGGCATGCGTGCCGACATGGGTAAAGACCGTGAATGCCGACAAGCAGAGCGACGAACAGCTGGACGCGGTCACCGGTGCCACGCCTCAGGACAGCGGCAAGCAGACATTCTCATGGGACTTCACAGACCAGCAGGGAAAGACCGTGCCGCAGGGCAAATACAAGGTGATGGTGGAAGCCACACTATTCTCCGCCAGCGACATAGTGTATTCCGGCACCTTCTCCACCAAGGATAAAGCCGGCGAAATAACCCTCACCTCAATGCTCACCGAACCCGACGAGAGACACAAGGACATGATTACGGAGGTGAAGGCCGTACTGAAGTAGTATCCTGAAATAAATACAGAAAAATATTGTAGTTAAAAAATGGTTTCAATCGCTGTATTGATAATGCTCTGCTGTATCATGCTGAATACTTCGTGCTCCCGGGAAGCTGTGGTCGCAAAAGCTGAGGAACTTACTACACCCGGCAACCCCTATCTCCCCCTATGGGAATATATCCCCGACGGAGAGCCCTACGTATTCGAAGACCCCGACCAACCCGGCAAGCAGCGCGTATATATCTACGGTTCGCACGACACAAGAAAGACCGAATACTGCGGCCACGACCTGGTGGTGTGGTCGGCATCAGTGGATACACTCTACCGCTGGCGCTACGACGGTGTGATACTCGCCGTGGACAGAAACGGGAAGGGAGAACCCCTTGACGACAAGGGAAGCGCAGATGTACTGTTCGCCCCCGACGTGACACTCGTGACCGACAGCAACGGTGTGAAGACCTACTATCTTTTCCCCAACGATCAGGCATGGGGACGCAACTCGCTCATCGCAAAGAGCAACCGCCCCGACGGGCCCTTTGAGGTGTGTAACTGGAACGAGGAGAATCCCAACTGGGCTAACGGCATCTTCAGCTTCGACCCCGCCGTGTTTGTCGACGACGACGGACACGTGTACGGTTACTGGGGATTCGAGCATTCGTTTGCTGCAGAGATTGACCCGGCCACGATGTGCACCGTGCGCCCCGGCACGGAGATAGTGGACGGAATGATATCCGGCTTGAGAGAGCCCGGAGTGTTCCGTTTCTTCGAGGCATCATCAATACGTAAGATAAAGGATAAGTATGTGTTTATTTACAGCCGTTTCACCGAGGACGGCGAGTTTGGCCTGCCCACCAGCAACTATACTTTAGCCTACTGCTACAGCGACCGTCCCCTGGGTCCCTGGACCTATGGCGGCACCATCATCGACGGCCGCGGCCGCGAAATAAACGAGAAGGGCGACACGATAGCATCAGGAGTGGTCTCCGGCAACACTCACGGCAGCATCTGCGAGATAAACGGACAATGGTATGTTTTCTACCATCGTCAGGCCGGTCTCAATGAGTACGCCCGTCAGGCTATGGTGGCCCCCATAGAAGTGAACGTAGAGGAAGGCCCCGGCGGCAAGGTGGAGATATCCGAAGGAGAATACAACTCCGAAGGTTTCGCACTCAACGGACTCAATCCTCTGGAGCGTCACTCCGCAGGCATCGCCTGTTGGATTACCGGTCCGAAAACGGCAGAACACAACTGGCCCAACAACACCTACTACGGCTCATATATAGAGACGACATACGGCACCAGCACCAATTTCGAGGCGCCCTACGACTTGAAGAACAATACCAACCGCGTGGTGAACAACACCGACGGCTCCATCGTTGGCTACAAGTACTTCAACTTCAGCAACACCGAAGGCTACACCAAAGGCAACAGTCTATTCCAAGGCAATGATGCAAAACTGCGGCTGAAGCTCATACCACTCGGTGTGGACGGCACCATTGAAATCTGGGCTGACCGACCCTGGGCTTCGCAGGGCGGTAAGATGCTGGGCACCATCGACCTGAAAGCCGACATGCCACAGAAGTCCACCGAACTGTGCGTCACTCTGCCCGACCTCAGTACGCTGGAGTACAAACGCGCTATTTTCTTTGTATTCAAGTCGGACACCAAGGAGAAATCCCTCTGCACACTGGAGGATTTCGTCTTTGAACACTAGACCATCCTACAGATTCCTCTGGAACGGGCTCATGGGGAGCCCGTTCCTTCCATATACGTTGGCACGGATGGGATTGTTTTTCCAGGCGTACCGTATGGAGACGGGACTCGCGACGGGCGAGGTAATCACAATGCGGCTGCCGCAGCCCTCCGCCTTGGCATTGACATAGAGGCCGTCGCTGCCAGCCACCTCAAACTCATAAAGCTCACCGTCGTGAAGCAGCGGCTGAGACAGCGTGCACACCACCGTCCCATTCTCAAGCGAAGCCGACACCACTTCCGGTGACAACAGTGTGCGCGGATTCCACAGCAGACGCTCAAGAGCCAAAGCAACGCGTCCCGCCACTTCTTTTTTACGCAGAGGATGAATATCCACAGTTTCACCGAGGTCTATGGTCACAGTCAGTTCCGCCCGGGCGTCCCCGGCAGCCACTTCACGCTGCGCCTCGCGCACCACAGACCAACCCGTGTGCTGGGGTTTGTCGGAGGGCTCCATATAGTTGGCAAGCTGAATGATGACAAACGGAAGCTGCGGACGCCCGAAAGCCTGGCGCCAGTTGGACATGAGCAGGCGCAGCATAGCAGCATATTCGCGAGCCTGCGTCATATCACCGGCGTTGGACTCGCCCTGATACCACAACACACCGGCCAGCGCGTAGGGAGCCATCGGACTTATCATGCCGTTGAAGAGTACGGAAGGCAGATTCTGCAAAGTGATGCCACCGCCCGGACAGCGAGGCATCTCCATTCCCGTGCACAGTTTCCAGCGCTGCCCGAGAGGCTGGACATCGTCCTTGCCGAACACCAGACGGTAGGGCTTCTCTTTCACAAAATAAGGTATGCCGCTCTTATTGACAAAACGCACGGCTATGACGTTGTCTCCTTCGCGCAACACACCCTCCGGCACCTGATAGCGGCGCGGGGGATACTGATAGCCCGTTGTGCCCACCTGGACACCGTTAATGTAGGTAATGTCACTGTCGTAAAGCGTACCGAGAAGCAACTGTGCCGCCTTGCCCGCGTGCTCCTTGCTGATGCTGATGTGCTGACGCAGCCACAAACTGCCTATCCACTCGCGACGACCGGACAGCGGCGAGGGCGAGGCTGTAAGATTATATTGATCCACTTCCGTCCATCGGGAATCGTCGAAATCCGGACGGGTGTACTCCCCCACTCCGGGATCACCGGCATCGAGCATCCCGCGCCAGCTCTGCTCGGAAAGCGAGGCGGCACGCTGCCGGGCCTGCACCATTCCGTCGTCCTGACAGAGCTGCGTCTGACGATAGAGCACGGGATAGTGCCTGGCTATGGTGTCGGAGGCTATCCACGCCTCAACGGGCGTACCGCCCCATGCGCTCTCTATGATGCCCTGGGCCACACCCGTCCTGCGCTGCAACAGTTTGCCCAGAAAATAACCGATAGCGGAGAAACGCCAGGCATTTCCACGGTTGAGACGCTGCCATGCAGCGGGGCGCAAGTCGGAGGAAGGCCCGTGGGTGTCAGTCTGATACTGCACATGAAACAGGCGCACCATATCGTTGCTGTCGTTGAGTTCGTCAGGATATTGCGGCGACACGCGTTCGAGGGTGGTCTCCATGTTCGACTGTCCGGAACAGAGCCACACGTCTCCTATCCACACATCATCCAGTGTCAGTTGAGAACCGGGAGTTGAGAGTTGAGAGTTTACCGTAAGGACATACGGCCCTCCGGCCTTCATGGCAGGAATGTCCACACGCCAATGTCCGCCGGCATCGGCTGTCGCGGTGCACTTTTTCCTGTTCAGGCTCACTGTAACTGTTTCCCCCGGAGCGGCCTGTCCCCAAACAGGGATGTCGGTGCCTCTCTGCAGCACCATGCCGGACTGGAATATCTGCGGAAGACGAATTTCGGCGCTGCACACGGCCACACCGAGCGTCAACGTCCATAGTATTGTAATCATTTTTCTCATGGCACCGCAAAAATACACATTTTTCTTTTCATAAAGCATAAGACAAGAGATAAAAGTCGAAAAAAATTATTAACTTTGCGAGGAATTTAATACCATAAACAGTTATGTCAACAGTTTCTACAGACCAAAACTCAAAAGGATTCTATAAACTATCGTGGCTCCAGCGTATCGGTTTCGGCTCAGGCGACCTGGCACAGAATCTTATCTTCCAGACAACATGTATGTACCTGCTGTTTTTCTACACCGACATCTACGGCCTCGACGCAGTGGACGTATCGGTGATGTTTACAGTGGGCAATGTGGCCAACGTCATCTGGGACCCCATCGTGGGCGCCCTGATTGACAAGCATTCGCCGCGTCTGGGCAAGTATCGCAGCTATCTTGTGTTTGTGGGCATACCGCTCACCGGCTTTGCCATTCTGTGTTTTTGGAACGGTTTTGCCCCGTCGCTGCTCTACGCCTACGTCACCTACATAGCGATGACGCTGCTCTACACCTTTATTAACGTGCCTTACGGAGCGCTGAACTCGTCGCTCACCCGCGACACCGACGAGATAACCATCCTTACCTCCGTGCGTATGTTCATGGCCAACTGCGGCGGTCTGGCCGTAGGTTCGGGCCTGCCCCTGCTTATCGCCCACTTCACCAACGAGCAGCACGAGGGTCTGCCCAAGGACCCCACGGCATGGTTCACCACAATGAGCATCTACGCACTGGTGGGGCTGGCCCTGCTCTTCTTCTGCTTCACCCAGTGCAAGGAGCGTGTGGTGATGGACGAGAGCGAGGCTGCCAACGTGAAGATAAGCGACCTGTGGATGGAGTTTTTCCACAACCGTCCCCTGCGCGTCATCGCCTTCTTCTTCATCACAGCCTTCGCCATGATGTCTATCGGCAACGCCGCCGGTGCCTATTTCATCAACAGCAATATGCACGGTTCGCCCGACCAACTCTCCATATTCATGGGACTGGGTTCGGCTCCCTCGTTCATCTTCATGCCTCTGGTGCCGATGATTAAAAGGATGGTGGGCAAGAAGAACATGTTCTACATCTTCCTGAGCATTGCCATTCTGGGTATGGCCTTCCTCTACTGCGTGGCCAAGATGGACAACCCCAGCATGAATCTCGTCTATATCGCTCAGTTTGTCAAATCGACGGGTGTCATCGTGTCCACGGGATACATGTGGGCTCTGGTGCCCGAGGTTATCTCTTACGGAGAATACGTCAGCGGCAAGCGCATCGCTGGCATTGTGAACGCCCTCACCGGTATCTTCTTCAAGGCCGGCATGACACTGGGCAGCGTGGTGGCTCCTGCCATCCTGGCCTATGTAGCCTACAACCCCAAGAGCGTCACTCAGACCCCTCTGGCCCAGGAAGGCATCCTGTGGCTTGTCTGCGTCATCCCCGCCGCCCTTCTGCTCCTGGCCATGTTCACCATCTCGAAGTATGAACTGACCGACGAGAAAATCGACCGGATAAACAAGGAAATCGAAGAAAGAATGAAATAACCAATAACCATTCGAACAAGCCGAACGCAGAAAAGCTTGCTTATTATGCTGAGGCGCGGAGAATGTCTGCGGCGAACAGCCGCGAACCAATAACCATTAACCATTAACCAATAACCAATAACCCTTAACCAAAAATGAAGCCCCGCTATCTATTCCCCAATGACTATATGGCAGATCCCGCTGCCCACGTGTTCAACGGCAAACTGTATATCTACCCATCCCACGACCGCGAGTGTGACAACGTGTTCGACGACGACGGCGGACACTTCCAGATGCGCGACTACCACGTGCTGTCGTTTGACGACATCGAGAACGGTGCCGTGACCGACCACGGTGTGATTCTCGACCAGGACCAGGTGGCATGGGTGGAGAGCCAGCTGTGGGACAGCGATGTGGTGGAGAAGGACGGCAGATACTACCTCGTGTTCTCCGCCAAGGACTACAACGGCGAGTTCCACCTCGGCGTGGCGGTTGCCGAGCGTCCCGAGGGACCGTTCAGGGCCCAGGAGCACCCGATTCGCGGTGCATACAGCATCGACCCCTGCGTGTTCAAGGACGACGACGGTGAGATATACTGCTACTACGGCGGACTGTGGGGCGGACAGTTGCAGTGGCACGTGCCTCTGAGTGTGCAGCCTCTCAAGCAGAGCGACAAGGATGCGGCTCCTGCGGGCCACGTCGATATAGGCCACGCCCCCGACAAGAAGACCGAGCTGTGGGCTCCCTGCGACGCTCCGGCGCTGACGAGCTATGTGGCCAGGATGTCGGGCGACGTGATGCAGTTTACCGAGGCTCCGCGTCCGGTGGTCATCCTTGACGGGAACGGACGACCCCTGCGCGCCGACGACCCCCACCGCTTCTTCGAGGCCAGCTGGATGCACAAGCGCGGCGGAAAGTACTACTTCTCCTACTCCACCGGCGACAGCCATCTCCTGTGCTATGCCACGGGCGACAACCCCTACGGCCCCTTCACGTATCAGGGCGTGGTGCTCGAACCCGTCGTGGGCTGGACCACCCACCACTGCATCGTCGAGTTCAAGGGCCAGTGGTATCTGCTGTATCACGACTGCGTGCCTTCCGGCGGTGTCACCCACCTCCGCTCGCTGAAGGTGCAGCAACTCTTCTACAACGAGGACGGAACCATCAAGACTGTCGTCAATGAATAGCCTGAAGACAGCCGTCACAGTGATGCTCCTCTGCCTGTGCTCTGCGGCCCGGCCCGAGGACGGCAGCCGTCTGTGGCTGCGCGGCGAGATGCCCGCTGACATCATTCTGCGCATCGACTCCACGATGCCCGACGACGACGGTTACCGCATCAGCGGCCGCACCGTCACGGCCCGCACCGAGAGGGGTCTGCTCTACGGACGCTACGCCCTGCTGCGCGGCGAACAGGGAGAGTCGCACCCCTTCTACCGTCTGCGCATCCTCAACCACTGGGACAACCTCGACGGCAGCATCGAGCGCGGATATGCCGGGGCCAGCATCTTCTGGGAGAAATCGTCCGTCGACACCCAGCTCATCCGGCGCTACGGCGAGGCCTGTGCCTCCGTCGGCATCAACGGCACGGTGCTCAACAACGTGAACGCCTCGCCGAAGATGCTTACGCGTAAATATATCAAGAAGGTGAAGGACATCGCCGACATCCTGCGTCCGTGGGGCATCAGGGTGTATCTCTCCGTGAATTTCGGTACGCCGAAAGCTTTGGGCGAACTACGGACGGCCGACCCGCTCGACCCGCAGGTGCGCCTCTGGTGGCAGAAGAAGGCTGAGGAGATATACGCCGCCATCCCCGACTTCGGCGGTTTTCTCGTGAAGGCCAACAGCGAGGGACAGCCCGGCCCGTTCGACTACGGACGCACACACGCCGACGGCGCCAACATGCTGGCCGATGCGCTGAAACCCTACGGCGGCATCGTGATGTGGCGCTCGTTTGTCTATGGAGCCAAGCATCAGGGAGAGGACCGCGTGAAGCAGGCCGTGTCGGAGTTTGCCGAACTCGACGGGCAGTTTCGCGACAACGTGATACTGCAGTCGAAAAACGGCCCCCTGGACTTCCAGCCGCGCGAACCCTACGCCCCCGTCTTCGACCACATGAACCGGACGGCGCAGATGGCCGAACTGCAAATCACGCAGGAATATCTTGGGCAGAGCCGGCATCTGGTGTATCTGGCCCCCATGTGGAAGGAGTTCTTCTCCTTTGTCAGTCCCGGGCGCCTGGTGGGCATCGCCGGTGTGGCGAACATCGGTATGGACACCAACTGGTGCGGCCACCATTTCTCACAGGCCAACTGGTACGCTTTCGGCCGCCTGGCATGGAATCCGGAGCTCTCGTCGGAGCAGATAGCCAAGGAATGGCTCACGCAGACCTTCGGGAACGACAGTAATTCTCAACTGTCAATTATCAATTCTCAATTATTGGACGTGATGCTGCGCAGCCGTGAAGCCTGTGTGGACTATATGATGCCTCTCGGACTGCACCACATCTTCAAGTTCGACCACCACATGGGTCCCGACCCCGGCGGCTACAAGGCCAGCTACCCCATCGAGTGGTGCCCCGTGTACTACCACCGCGCCAACAGGGACAGCATCGGCGTGGACCGCAGCAGCACGGGTACGGGTGCCACCCTGCAGTATCGCGAGCCCTACCGCTCACTCTACGACAACATCGGGACCTGCCCCGAGAGGTATCTCCTGTGGTTCCACCGCGTGCCCTGGACGCGCCGTCTCAGCAGCGGGCGCACCGTGTGGGAGGAACTGCAATACCTCTACAACCGCGGTGTCGGGGAGGTGGATTCCTTCGCCGCCGTCTGGCAGCAGGCAAAGCCCTACATCGACGCCCGGCGCTGGCAGGAGGTGGAGGAGCGCCTAGAGTTCCAGCAAAAGGACGCCCGTCTGTGGCGCGACGTGTGCCTCGACTATTTCGGTCGCTTCGCCACCCGGGAATAGGGCTTATAACATACGTCACACTTGACGTCGTGGACTTCATGTAGTGGGGATGATGGAGTGTTTTCTATAGAAATATATAAATAAATCCCTTTATCTTTTGCTTTTTATATAGGGCATACAGGGATTTAATTATGTAATAAGTAAGAAAATCACTCCACCATCTCCACCTTTTTCACCACCCTACAGCACGGTCGTTGCGGACTGCGAGTTAGGTCGTTTCTAACTGGCAGTTAGGTCGTTTCGGACTGCGAGTAAAGCGGTGAGTACGAAAACCCGTACCGATAGGCACAACAGGCACGATACATGCCTTTCGTCCGTCGTGCCTTTGTAGCGTCATTGGGCATGCACGCAGCTATGAAACTATTCCCGGGCATCAGCGTCTAAAGTGGCTGTCGGCGCGACGGATAGCGTCCTCGAGGCGTGGCAGCAGCCACTTGCCGTCGTGCTCGCCGCTGTCGATGAAGAGGGAGTAAGGTATGCCGCGCTTGCGGAAGGCCTTCACCAGGTCCATATTGCCCTCGATGGTGAAGTCGTGGTCGCCGACGGCCACCCGCCAGTCCACCGTCCGCCAGGCATTGACCTGCTCCTGCGTGCCGTTCTCGATGCTCAGGATGGGATTGTTCTGGTCTATCACCCGCTGGCGCCAGTTGGCCGACGTGTCGTTCTTCAGGAAATCGAGACGCTGGCTGCGCAGGTAGCCGCTGATGTCGTACACCATGGAGAAGAGTTCGGGGCGGTGCACACCATACACCGTCGCTGCTCCGCCTCCCATGGAGAAACCGGCGATGGCCCGGCCGCCCTTATCGGTGCGGACGGCGTAGGTTGCCTCGATGTAGGGTATCAGTTCCCCGAAGAAATAGTCCTCGTATCGCCAGTCGGGGGTGCCGCTGTCGTCGCGCTCGGCATTGAAATACATCATATTCTGCTGGTTGCCCTCCGGACACACGACAATCATATCCCCGATGGCCTTGTCGGAGAGGAGGCGGTCCACCAGTTGCGCGAGATGGAAATGGTGCTCGTAGTCGGTGTGTGAACCGCCGCCGCCGTGCATCAGATAGAGCACGGGATAGCGCCTCTGGGCGTCACGGCCGTAGCTGCCCGGCAGATAGATGGAGTAGTCGCGCTGAGTGATGCCGGTGAGGAGCCTGCACGGCATCTTCAGAGACAGCGTCCGGCCCTTGCGCACCCTGGCACCGGCCGGGAGGCACAACAGGCACAGAAGGAGAGCGAAAAGGATTTTTTTCATATTGCATGAGTATTAAATTCAGGGCAAAGTTATCGTTTTTCTTTATCTTATGCAATATTTCGCCGAAAAAACTGCGCGTTCGCTGAAGAAAAAGTGCCGTTCGCTGAATATTTTTGCGCAGACAGCGGCAATGCCCTACCTTTGCAACGAAAAAAAAACGTACATATACACTTAAAAGACTACTATGAACAACGTAAGACTTCTCGCAATGATAGCATCACTGGCCGCGATGGCCGCCTGCACCTCGGACGACGACATACTGAACACCTACACAGACAGCTTCACGTCGTATGGCTCGTCGGCAGTCACGGGCAAACTGAGCACCTTTGATGTGGCCGTGGACAAAACCACCTCAGAACCCGCATCCGCCGCTGAAGAATACTTTCCCGAGGAGGAGGACGCACTGGAGAACAACGAGTTCACCACCGAGGTGAGCATCGACATGTCGGCCCCCGCAGACAAGACGGAGAACGGCGTGCAGATATCCGTCACCGACGGCCACGTCGTCGCCGACCACGGGACAACAAAGAAGGTGTGCTACGTGGTGAGCGGAACCACTACCAACGGTTCGCTGACCATCCTGGGCGAAAAGAAATATGCCGTGAAGCTCAACGGCGTGAACATCACCAACCCCGACTCCGCCGCGCTCAACCTCCTCAGCAGCAAACGCGCATTCGTCATCCTGGCCGACGGCACGGCAAACACCCTGACTGACGGCACCTCCTCGCAGAACGACCACAAGGGAGCACTATACTGCAAGGGCAAACTGCTCTTCAACGGCAGCGGCGCACTGGCCGTGTACGGCAACTACAACAACGGCATACACTCGGCCGACTACATCGTGTTGCGCAACGGTAACAACATCTACGTGAAATCCACCGCCAACCACGGCGTGAAAGCCAACGACGGCGTGTTTATCAACGGCGGCATACTCAACGTCGAGGTGTCCGCGGCTGCTGCCAAGGGTATCAACTGCGAGAGCGACATCATCGTGAACGGAGGACGCACCACGGTGCTGACCACCGGCGGCGGGGCCTACGACACGGAAGAATATGAGGCGAAGGGCTCTGCCGGCATCAAGAGCGACGGCGCACTGACGGTAAACGGCGGAGAACTGTGGCTGAAGAGCACCGGCAGCGGCGGCAAGGGTATCAGCGTCGACACAGAGGCGTGCTTCAACGGAGGCAGCGTCTATATCGTCACCACCGGCGGACAGTACCGCAGCAACAACGACACCGCATCGCCCAAGGGCGTCAAGGCCGACGGCAACATCACTGTCACAGGAGGCAGAATATGGGTGCGCACCGGCGGCACCAACGGAGAGGGCATCGAGACGAAAGCCGAACTCAGCATCACGGGCGGCGAAGTGGCCTCGTATGCCTACGACGACGCAATCAATTCGAAGGGCAACACAACCGTCAGCGGCGGCAGCATCTATGCACACGGACGAAACAACGACGGCATGGACGCCAACGGCAACTGCTACATCAAGGGCGGCATCGTCTATGCCGTATGCTCCGGACAGCCGGAAGTGGCCATCGATGCCAACACCGAGGGCGGATACAGACTGTACGTCACGGGCGGCACACTTGTTGCCGTGGGAGGACTGGAGAGCGGTTCACAGCTCACACAGGCTTGCTATCAGGCCTCATCGTGGTCGCCGAACACATGGTACGGAATGACCGACGGAGCCACCGTCTTCTCATTCCAGACACCGTCGGGAGGCGGCAGCGGACTCGTCGTGTCATGCGCCTCGCAGCCCACACTGCAGTCGGGCATAAGCTACAGCGGCGGCACATCACTCTTCGGAGGAATAGGCATCACGGACGGAAGTTTCAGCGGCGGCACTGCAGTATCGCTTTCCAGCTACACAGGCGGCAACAACAATATGGGTCATAATCAAATGCACAGACCATGAGAAGAACAATCATCATAACCATGTTCGGCATCCTCGCCACGGGAATGCGGGCCGCGCAGTACGACTATCTCGTATTCACACTCACCGACGGCACAAAGACGGCCGTCACGGCATCAAACCTCACCATCACCTTCAGCGGAGACAATCTCATCGCGGGAAACGGCAGCGGGACGCTTGCCACCATGCCTCTCGCGCAGCTGACGCAGATGGAGTTCTCCGACGACGACCCGACCGGCATCACCGCCATCAGCGCCGACATGCTGACCACGGACGGGACCGCAGCCGTCTACGACATAAACGGACGCCGCATGCCCAATGGGACGCAGCTGCCGGCAGGGATGTATATAGTGAAGACACAGAACAGAACCATTAAAGTGTATATAAGATGAAGAAGACACTCACGATAATAGCCGCCATGCTCGCCACGATGGCAGTTGCGGCACAGACACTCAACGTAAGGCAGGGCAGCGTCACATACCGCTTTCCCTCTGCACAGACGGGTGTGATGAACTTCGAGGGCGGCACAGTAACCGTCATGGGCAGGACATTCACTCCGGGCGACGTCACTGCAATGTGGACGGACGACACCGAGGTGACCGACAATCTCGTGGCTGTGGCCTATGAGGGCACGTCGGCCACAGTCACCGTCGCTGGCAACGTGGCACAGTATGTCGAGGCCACAGTGAGCGGGGCGCACGTCACCATAGCCCAGACAAACACCGATGCCGTTGACGGCAGCGAGATAACATACCAGCTCTCCGGCACCACAGCCGACGGCGAGTTCGCTCTCTCGGGAGCATACAAATGCACAGTGTCACTGGCCGGAGTCAACCTGACTAATCCCGCCGGTGCTGCCGTCAGCATCGACAACAAGAAGCGCATACAGCTCAGCGTGAAGAAAAACACCGAAAACACGCTGACCGACTGCACGGACGGCCAGCAGAAGGCATGTCTCTACAGCAAGGGACAGCTGCAGATGCAGGGCAACGGTACACTCAACGTCTGCGGCAACACCGCACACGCCGTCAAGAGCGGAGACTATATCACCGTGAAAAATCTCACGCTCAACATCACCTCGGCCGTGGGCGACGGTATCAACTGCAACGGCTACTTCCAGATGAAGAGCGGCACGGTGACTGTCAGCGGTGTGGGAGACGACGGCATACAGTGCGACCTGGACGGCACAGCATCAACGGGCGAAACCGCCGACCATGAGGACGAGGACAGCGGTAATATATATATGGAAGACGGCACACTGACGGTGAGCACCACAGCTGCTGCCACCAAAGGCGTCAAGGCTGCCGGCGACATGATAATCAGCGGAGGCACCATAAATGTCACCACCACGGGCACCGGTGCCTACGACAGCGACGAAAGGGATGCCAAGGGATGCGCTGCACTGAAGGCAGACGGCAACATGAGCATCAGCGGAGGCACCCTGACGCTGAAGTCCACCGGCAACGGAGGAAAATGTATCAAGAGCGACGGCACACTCACCGTCAGCGACAACGCAGACATCACAGCCACAACGACAGGCGGCACATACAGCTACAGCAGCAGCACTGCACAGCCCAAAGCCATCAAGAGCGACGGAGCCATGACCGTCTCGGGCGGAACGGTGAAGGCCACGTCAAGCGGTCACGAAGCCGTTGAGACCAAGAGTACGCTGACGGTCAGCGGCGGCACGCTCTATGCGTTCAGTTCATCGGACGATGCCATCAACTCGGCCAGCCACATGTATCTGAAGGGCGGCGCTGTGACCGGTGTCAGCAACGGCAACGACGGCATCGACAGCAACGGCAATATGTATATCTCCGGCGGCACGGTCATCGCCTGCGGAGCCGGTGAACCGGAATGCGGTCTCGACGCTGCCGAGCGCTGCTATCTCTACATCACCGGCGGCACGGTGCTCGCTATCGGCGGCGGCAACAACAGCGTCACGGCGACCACAGGCTCACAGTGTGTGCTCAGCACCTCGGGCAGCACCACAGCAGGCACGGCAGTCAGCATGAAGAGCGGTGGCACGACACTTGCATCGTTCACCATACCCACGGGCTACTCTCCGACAAGCGGAGGCGGAGGAGGGGGCTTCGGTCCCGGCGGAGGAGGATTCCGTCCCGGTGGCGGTGGCGGCAGCAGCAGTTTCAAATACCTGCTGAGCCACTCTGCACTCGTGTCCGGCACCAGCTACACCGTGACCATCGGTTCCACGTCCACCTCGTGCAAAGCTGCAACCAGCTATACGGGAAGATAACAGTTATTCGGCCACAGACAATAAAAACGGCAGGATATGCGTTTCATATATTGGATGAAACAGTCGTCACGACAGGAAAACGTCACTTACCTGGCGATGTGGGTCATGCTGTTTGTGACCCCCGTCCTGAGTATGTATGTCAACACTTCCGCCGGGCACGACAGTTTCGAATGGAATGAACTGTGGCATATATGGCAGAAGTTCGCCGTCTTTCTCGCTCTCTTTCTCGTTCACAATTTCCTGCTAGCCCCTCTCCTGATTCAAGGACAGAAGAGATTGCAGTATTTCACGCTGACGCTCTCCATTGTGACGTGTTTCATCATCTATCAGTGCAACACACGGCCCGATTTCCCGGACAGGAAACATCCTCCTATGGAACAGGGGATGCATCACCACAGTTTCCCCGACGCACCCTCCGCAGAACGTCCCGGAAACGTTCCTCCGCACAAGCCGGAACGTGAACACGTGGGACCGCCGCGCTTCATCGGCGAGCATGACATCGTGGCGTCTGTCATCCTCATCCTGATGTTCGGTATGAATCTCGGTGTGAAGGGCTACTTCAAGAGCCGCAACGACCGCAGGAAAATGCAGCAACTGGAGAAGCAGAATCTGGAGCAGCAACTGGAATATCTGAAATACCAGATCAATCCGCACTTCTTCATGAACACGCTGAACAATATCCATGCTCTGGTGGACATTGAGCCCGCAAAAGCGCAGCAGACCATCCTGGAACTCTCGAAGATGATGCGGTTTATCCTCTACGAAGGCGACAAGAACGGAGTGCCCCTCTCACGGGAGATAGAATTCATCGGGACATACGTCAGGCTGATGAGTCTGAGATACACCGACAAGGTGACTATCCGTATGGAACTGCCGTCCGGAGTGCCCGAGAAGACCATTCCGCCGCTTATTCTCATTCCGTTTGTCGAGAACGCTTTCAAGCACGGCATCAGTTATCAGAAGCCCTCATTCATCGACATAAAGGTGACGGTCGGACAACAGCTGACATTCACCTGCCGCAACTCGAAAGCCGAAACGCCCAATCAGGAAAAGGGCGGCGTGGGACTCAACAATGTCAGACGCAGGCTACGTCTCCTCTACGGCGAGAACTTCACACTTAATATAAAGGATAATCCCGAAGACTATCACGTCGAACTAATCATTCCGCTCTCATGATAAGATGCATGGCCATAGACGACGAACCCCTGGCTCTCCAGCAGATAGCGTCCTACATCAGCAAGGTGCCCTTTCTCGAACTGACCGCCAGGTGTCAGAGTGCCGTAGAGGCCCGTCAGTTTTTGGAGAGGGAAAGCGTTGACGCCGTCTTCTGTGACATCAACATGCCCGACCTCAACGGTATGGACTTCATTAAATCGCTCACGATGCCGCCACTCGTCGTATTCACCACAGCCTATGCGGAATATGCCGTAGAGGGCTTCAAGGTGAATGCCGTAGATTACCTGCTCAAGCCCTTCGGTCTGCAGGATTTCCAGAGAGCTGCCCAGCGACTGAAGGAACGTATGGAACCCGCGCGCAGCAACGGGACAGCTGCCTCAGCAGCTGATTCCGACATCATTTTCCTCAAAACCGAATACCGCATCGTGAAGGTGACTGTTGCCGACATACGCTACGTTGAGGCTATGAGCGAATACCTCAAAGTCTATCTGCGCAACGAGGCGAGACCCATCGTCACGCTTTTGTCGATGAAGAAGATGGAGGAGCGTCTGCCCGCCAACTTCATGCGCATCCATCGCTCATATATCATCAATCTCAACGACATTCAGGAGGTGAACAAGAACCGCATCATAATGGATGCCGACACTTATCTGCCCATCGGTGACATGTATCGGGATGCCTTCCAGAGCTACCTCGACACGAAGTTCCTCGGGAAGTAGCCCTCACTCCGCCGTTTCCGTAAATCTTGCAAAACGCCGTCCTTCGCGCTCTATTGTCTCGAAGAACATCTTCTCCGGCCGCACCCAGTAGCGTCCCTCACCGTAGAGCGCCTGATACACCACCATACGCTCCTGCGTCTCAGAGTCGAAGGCTGCGTGCACATATCGGTAGCGTCCGCCCTTGAAATGACGGAAATAGCGCGCTCCGTCCTGCGCCAAAGGATATCTCTCCAGCATCTGCTCAACCAGTGGGACATACCACCTTACCACCTCGTCTGCTGTAGGTGTGTGTACTCCCGGGAAATGAAACGAATGCGTATAGTGCTCCAGAAAGAGCGGTTCGAAATGCGCCAGCGTGTCCTGCTCGCCGAAGATGCCCCAGACGCGGTCTTCATAATAAGGATTACAGCAATCGAACTGCTGTGCTTCTGTCTCAGCAAACTCCTCAATGAGAGCATCGTCTATCACAAACGTTTGCCTGCCGTCAGCGCGCGGCGACTTGTACTCATGTTCCCCCACTCTCTGTTTCAAGAACTCCGTCATCCTGAAATGCGGATTGCCCAGCAGAGCCGGCACGCCCACTATCGGTGCCAGCATCTGGGCGTAAAACGAACCGCAACTGTTGCCTACCAGCAAATCCGGTTTTTCCCTTTCTATGATTGTCCTTATCTGCTCCAACGCCTCCCGGGGATGCGTCGGAAGATCCGGAGAGAGCACCGTCGCCCTACCCTCCAACGCCTGTCGCAAAGCACGTGCCGGCACACACTGTCCGCTGGCAAAGAATCCGTGAAGAAACAGTATCTTACTCATTATCGATATTAACGGTCCGAACTGTTTGAGTTCCTGAGGCTATACCGTCAGCCCTGACATTAAGGCGGATGATGCCGGGGGTGTCGCTGCTGCGCAGTATGGCGAGTGCACGGCCACGGAAGAGACTGGGATTGGTGCTGCGGAAGCTCGCCATATCATTGGGCGAGGCATTACCGGATGCGAGAAGACAGCCCCCTTCCCCTTCAACAGAGAGTTGTACATGCAGGTCGCTGTTGGACGTACAGACACGTCCTTCGGCATCAACAAGTTCGATGGTCACATAGCAAAGGTCGGAGCGGTTCGCCTTTATGGTGTCACGGTCTGCGTTGAGACGCAAAGCTGCAGGCTTACCTGTGGTCTGAAGCACAAACTCCTCGCCGGGCATTTCCTCGCCCTGAGCGTTCAGGTTCACCACACGCAGCGTACCGGGACGATAGACTGCCTGATAGGCTGTCCAATAGGTTTCACCAGGTTGCTTGTCACCCAAGGACTCACCGTTGAGGTAGAGACGCACTTTCGGCGCACGGCTGTAGACATTAATGCTCATTGTCTGCCCTTCCATGTCAGGAAAAGTCCAGCACTGTTCCTCAAGTTGCCATCCCCAGGCGCTGATACTTTGGCGGGTACCGGCAGGGGCAGGACGTTCCACTGCCATGGTGACAGGCGAACGCCGCCATACTACATCACGATAGTATGACTGCGGCTTCTTCTGTCCAATAATATCAATGTCGCCACACCAGCCGTTATACCATGGCCACCCCTGGAACATACTCTGGTTTCCTTCTTTACGATAAGATGCTGAACCGATGCCTGCCTCACCGAGGTAATCCATTGCTGTCCACACAAAGTCACCAATGACATATGGGTATTTTTCCACAAGATCCCAGTTCTGGGACAATTGCTTGGGGAAACTCTCCAAACCGCAGATAACACGGTCGGGGTGCGTGCCGTGATCGTGCTCATAACGGAAATAGAGATAATTATAGCCGCCTACATCAAGACTTTGGAAAGCTTTTGCATCCTGCTGATCCCAGTTTTGACCGCCGGCATTCCAGGCATCACCGGCATCCCATCCGCAGATAGCGGCAGTGACCGGGCGCGTGGTATCAAGGTCGCAAATGGTTTGACGCAAACGTTCTGCTGTTGCCATACCTGCGGGTTCGATGCGTCCCGGAATCTCATTGCCGATACCCCACATTATCACGCTGGGATGATTACGGTCGCGCCGTATCATGGTCTGAAGATCATGCGTGCTATGTTCAACAAAGAAGCGGTGATAGTCCTCATGATTCTTTTCTATAAGCCACTGATCAAAGGTCTCGTCAACAACCATCAGGCCCAATGAGTCGCATACGTCAAGAAAATGTTCTGAAGGCAATCCGTGACTTGTACGTACGGCATTGAAACCTTGTGCTTTCAATAATTCCAGTTTACGTTCTTCTGCCCTGTCGTAGGCTGCAGCACCAAGTAAACCGTGGTCGTGATGCACACAACCGCCACGCAGCAATACGGACTGGCCGTTCAGCTTAAAACCGTCAGTTGCAGAAAAGGAGAGTGAACGGAAGCCGACGTGAGTGGACAAGTTGTCTTTTGCCTCGCCCTTTACCAACAACCGGGTCTCCAAGCGGTAAAGGCAGGGGCGGTCTGGCGACCATGTCACGGGATGTTTAACTTTGACAGTCTGTCTTGCCTGCGAACCTTTCACAGCAACCACCTTCTTTCCGGTGCTGTCATACAGAGTGTGTTGCAGGACAGCCTTGTTTGACGTCTTGAAAGGGGCGTCAATGGTGAGCAACCACGTGCCATCATTATTGTCTTCGGTTGTAACATGATAATCCCACTCGTCAAAGTATGCATTTTTCGATGTCTGTATGAGCCACACATGGCGGTAGATGCCACTGCCTGCATACCAGCGACTGTTGTTGCCTTCATTCATCACACGTACCAACAGACTGTTATCACCTTCATGAAGCACATTGGTCAAATCAACACGGAAACCGATATAGCCGTAAGGGTTAAAATAAAGCTTCTGACCATTCAGATAGACCTCGGTTTGATTATATGCGCCTTCGAAGTAGAGGCTGTAGGACGAATCCTTGAACTTTAAACTGTCAACCTTTAACAGTTTATAGTACCAGCCTTCTCCACCTACAGTAAAACCTGTCTGATATCCGCCTACACTATTTGTAGAGAACGGACCGATGACCTTGCCTCCGGCCCGCTTTGCGGCTTCTGTCTCCACGCTCCAGTCGTGAGGCAAATCGAGCGTGCGCCAACTATGGGTAACCTCTGGATTATTAAGAGCTGTGTTGCCGTCACCCAGAAAGAACTTCCAATCCCGGTCCAGATTGGTCTTCCGCTGCGCCATTAATAAAAGCGGAAACAGTAATATAACAGGAAAAAAACTGTATTTCATTCTATTTGCTGTATTTTGGAATTTTCATTCATATCGGTTTAGAATCCTCCCAGCGCATTGTACAGATTGATGAGAGCCTGAATACCCTCATAGCGGTTCTCCACCTCCGTAATCTGGGCCGAGAGCAGATCCTCCTGGGCTTTCAGCACCTCGACATAGGTATTCGTTCCGTTGTTCATCAGTTCGCGTGTCCCGACATAGGCCTCGTGCAGCGACCGTACGGTAGAAGCGAGATAGCCGGATTTCTCCTCCGTCTTCTTGCAAATATGCAAATGCTTGTACACCTCGTTGCCTGCATTCAACAGCACCTGTGCAAACTGCAGACTCGCCCTCTCCTGCTCCAACCTTGCATTCCTGTAGCGGGCTTTCAGACGACCCTGCGTGAATATCGGCTGAACGAGCGACCCGGCCAGCTTTGCCAGCAACTGCGCGGGATTCACCGTCCCTTCCCCGTTGCTCCATCCCAGCGTCGCGTCCAGAGTGATGTCGGGGAAGAACGACTGACGGGCCTGCTGAGTATCGTAGTATGCCACCTCTATAGCGCGCGCCGCCTGGCGTACATCGGGGCGTGCCTGCAGAAGACGTACCGGCAGACCCACGTGTATCCTCTCGGGCATAACAAAGTCCCCGTAGGCTGCACGTTCTATATGGTGGGGAGGTTCCGACAAGAGCAGACACAGGGCACTCTCCGCTATGACGCGCGATGAGCGCACTTCAACAATTCCCGACCGCACTGTAGACAGCGAGGCTTCCATCTGATACACAGCGGGACTCTGATACAGACCGGCCTCGTAGAGCACCCGCATCGATTCGAGCGACTTCTCCCACACCACCTGTGTCTCCTCGAGTATCTGCAGTTCGCGATCGAGCATCACCAGATGATAGTATGACGCCGCCACGTTGGCTGCCAGTTCGGCCTGCACCGCCTGTTTATAGTCTGCCTGCATCTCCCGGCGTGCTCTTGCCTGCCGTTTTCGGCTTGTCACCTGTCCGAAAATATTCATCTGCCAGGAGGCTCTCAGCGGCACGATATACGCTCCGTCGGATATTCCGTTGAAACGCATCAGTGCACCTTCCGGTTCGAACGAGAGCGTCGGAACATAACCCAGACGCGCCGACCTGAGGTCATTCTGCGCCTGCTCCACCGAGATCTGAGCCCGTCTCACGTCAGTATTGTTCTCCAGCGCACGTTCGATTAACTGCTGCAGCAAAGGGTCGGTGAACAGTTCCCGCCAACCCACGGCACCCATACTGAGTGTATCACCTTGCTGCACCACATCGCCCATGATGTCATCCGGCACAGTCTCCTTCGGTTCGTATTTCCTGTAGAGGGAACAACCGGACAGGAGCATCGCTGCGGTCAGTATCAATATGTTTATCCTATTCGTCATCTTTCTCCGGAGTAAGTTTCTCATGCACTTTCTGGAACACCATATAGAATGCCGGCGTGACAAACAGCAGAGCCACTGTGCCCACCGTCATACCTCCTATTACGGCCAGCGCCAGCGAGCGGTTGCCCACAGCTCCTGCACCGCTGCTTACGGCCAGGGGCACCATACCCAGTATCATGGTGAACACCGTCATCAGTATAGGACGCAGACGGTCCTGACAGGCTCCCACGGCAGCATCGCGTATGCTCATACCCTCACGCCGCTTCTGCACGGCAAACTCAGTGATAAGTATGGCTGTCTTGGCCACCAGACCTATCATCATGATGAGACCCGTCTGCACATAGACATTGGCCCCCACACCCATTGATTCCATGGGAATGATGAAGAGATAGGCGCCCGCCAGCGCAAAGGGAATCGACAGCATCACGGCCAGCGGGATGAACAGCGAGTCGTAGAGACAGGCCATGATGAGATAGATGAGCAGCAGACAGATGGCATAGATGAGCATCGTCTCATTGGAGCCGGCATTCTCGGCCTCCTCACGTGCCATACCAGAATATTCGTAACCGAAGGTTTCGGGGAACACCTCGCGCTTCACCTCGTCCACAGCTTTGCGCACATCATCGCTGCTGTAGCCGGGCGCGGGATAGGTGCTGACCGGATACGAGGGGAAGAGATTGAAATGCAAATCCATAGCCGAACCCGTGTCGAGCGTCATCGTGACAAACTCCGTCACAGGCACCATGTGACCCCCGACGGGCACGAAGATGCTGTTGAGCACCGTCTCCGACATGCGGTATTCCTTTCCGGCCTGCACCATCACACGATACACATTGTTGTACTGCACATACGACCCGATATAGTTTCCGGCCAGATACGTGCCAATGGTCTCCAGCACCGTCCTGGGCGATATACCCATACGCTTGCACGCTATCTCGTCCACGTCGAGCCTGTATTTCGGATAGTCCGTGGAGTATGTCGAGGAGGCGAACTCCGTCTCGGGTCTCTCTGCCAGTTTTTTCACAAACTGCTCTCCCATCGCCACGAATTCCTTCTTGTTGGCGCTGCGCGTGAGATCCTGCAGATTCAGACTTATGTCCGAACCATTACCGTAGCCCGGTATCTGTGGCATCTGAAATGCCGTCACATCGGCCTGCGGAAGGTTTATCGTGGCCCAGTCGGTGATATTCTTCTGTATGTCTGCTATGCTGAAGAAGGCGCGTTCGCTCCAGTTCTTCAACCGCACCATCAGCGTGGCATAGTTCGGACTGGTGACATCCTCCATCATCGAGTAGCCCGTCAGGGCTCCCACCGTCTCCACCTCGTCCAGCGACTTGATATAGTCCTCCAGCTCCACCGTCGTGGCTTCCGTCTCGTTGAGATAGGTACCCGGAGCCAGCATCACGTTGACCAGCAGGAATCCCTGGTCCTCCTGGGGCACGAGTTCACTCTTTGAGCGCGCCACCAGCACTACGGCCAACACACAGAAGGCCGCCGTCAACAGCCACGCATACACAGGGCGCCCGACAAAGCGCGTGACAAGACCCATATATCGGCCCAGCAAGGCGTTGTAGGATGTCGTGTAGGCCAGTTTCATATAGTGACCGATGCCTCTGTTCCCAGTGTCTCCGCCGGGCTTCATCAGCAGCACGCAGAGCGCCGGACAGAGTGTCAGCGCCGACACAGTGGAAAGCCCCACCGCCGATGCCATCGTGACACCAAACTCCTTGAAGAACGTTCCCGATGTGCCGGACATGAATGTCACAGGAATGAACACCGCCATAAACACCAGCGTGGTGGATATACATGCCGCCGTCACCTCTCCGAGAGCGTCGGTCACAGCGCGGCGCACACTGGCGGCTCCCTGCTCCAGTTTCGTCATCACAGCCTCCACCACGACGATGGCGTTGTCCACCACCGTACCGATGGCCAGCACCAGTGCAAAGAGCGTCAGCAGGTTGAGCGAAAATCCGGCCACCTTAACGATGGCAAAGGTGCCTATCAGCGATATAACGATTGTGATTGAGGGAATAAACGTGGCCCTGATGTCCTGCAGGAAGAAATACACCACCAGCACCACGAGTATGATGGCCACGACGAGCGTCTCCACCACGTTCTCCATCGATGCGTAGAGGAAGTCGTCGCTGGTCTCCAGCAGTTTGAATTTCAGTCCTGCGGGCAGTCGCTGCTCCACTCCGGCCAACACCTTCTTTATCTCGGCGTTCACCTTGGTGGCATTGGCTCCCGGAGCCTGCTTCACATAGAACATCACACCCGGATTCCCGCTGATATTCGTGCGGAAATCATAGGCTTTGGCTCCCAGTTCCACTTCCGCCAGATCGCTCAGGCGGAGCACTTCGCCCTTCTCCGAGGCGCGCACGATGATACTCTCAAACTGGCTCATATCGTCCAGCAGTCCGTTGAACTCGATGTCTATCTTGTCCGTAGCGCTTTCCAGACGACCTATGGGCACCACCAGATTCTGTTCATTGATGGCGGCTATTATCTCGTCGGGCGTCACTCCGTAGATACCCATCATATCCGGTTTCAGCCATATACGCACGCCGTACTGCTCTCCCATCACCATCGTCCTTCCCACACCGGCGATACGGCTGATAGCGGGCATCACGTTGATGTCGAGGTAGTTGGAGATGAACGACTGATCAAACTTCCCGTCTGTGCTCTCCAGACTCATTATCATCAGCGTGGCATTGACGTTCTTCTGCACGGTGACACCGGCCTTGATGACCTCCTCGGGCAGCACTCCCGAGGCCTGACTCACGCGGTTCTGCACGTTCACTGTGGCCTGGTCGGCATCGGTGCCCTGCTTGAAATATATGTCTATCTCACCCTCTCCGTTGGATGTGGCCGTAGCATCCATGTATATCATGTTCTCCACACCGTTCACCACCTCCTCCAGCGGCATCACCACCGATTCCATCACGGCGTGTGCGTCGGCACCGCTGTAAGTAGCCTGTATCGTCACCATCGGAGGCGCGATATCGGGATACTGCTCCACAGGCAGCGACACCAGGCTCACAGCTCCGATGACCACCGTCATCACAGCGATGGCAAACGCCGCCACCCAGTGCCTCACAAAGAAATGCGTCTTTTTCATTTCACCTTCATTCCGTTCGACAGGTTCTGCACACCCTTGATCACCACCTCGTCTCCGCTGCGCAGGCCGCTCTTCACGTAGTAGTTCTTACCGCTGTTGGACGGTATTGCCTCGCAGATAACGCCCTCCACCGTGCTGTCCCGGCGCACCCGGTAGAACAGCAGCTGGTTCTGCAGATGCACCGCCGCCGTCTTGGGCACGCGGAACACGCCGTGCATCGTCGTGGGGAACACCAGCGTTGCCGAGAGTCCGGAACGCAGTTCGTCGTTGGGATTGGGGAATGTGGCCTTGCAGAGCACCGTTCCTGTCTTGCTGTCCACTATGCCGCCTATCTCCGTCACCACACCCTCGTAGCCGTACTCCTGTCCGTTCTTCAGCTGCAGTTTCAAGTGCGGCAGTCGCGCTCCGGCCGTCTTACCGTCGATGTCCTTCAGTCCTTCCGACGATGGTTTCAGGTCGTAGCGGTCGAGCAGGTCGAGCAGCTGGCTCTCTGTGTAGGAGAACCATGCCTGTATCTCAGTATTGTCGCTGATGGTGCACAGCAGGTCGGTCAGCTCCGCCACCTCTCCTATCTTGAATCCGTTCTCCTTGATGATACCGTTGATGGGCGAGGTCACGGTGCAGTATCCGAGATTTGTCTGCTCCATTGCCAGCTGTGCCTCCGCCTGCTGGACGGAAGCCTGCGCCACGTGATAGGCGTTTCTGCTGGTGGATATCACGTATTCGCTCACGACGTTCTTCTCGGCCAGTTTTCTGTTGGTCTCATACCGCAGCCTTGTGGTCTCCATCTGTGCCTTTGCGGCTGAGAGGTTGGCCTGTGCATTCTGCACCTTGAGCCTGTGTTCCGTCTGGTCGATGACAAAAAGCGTCTGTCCCTTTGTCACCTTGATGCCGTCCTTGAAGTTCACTTCGCGTATGATGCCCGACACTCTCGGATGCACTTCCACCTCGGTCACTCCGTGCAGCGAAGCCGGTATGTAGAGGTTATACACACGTGCCTCCGGTCTCATCACCTGTGTTTCGTATTTCACCTGTGCCTTTTCGCTGTTGTCGCTGCTGCCTCCGCATGCCGTCAGCATCACAGCGAGTGTCATTGCACTCAGCAAACGTACTTTCACGCCCATGTTGTTCATGATATTCTTCGTATTACGGCGCAAAAATACGAAAAAAGTTTCACTTTCAACGCATAATCAATCATTATTTCAACATAAAAGACAAAAAAACAGCAGAGTGTCGCGCCAACCTGTCAACTGCTCTGTCTCAACTTATATCAAGAAATCAAGCATTCTGACCTGAGGTCGCGATTTGCTACTCCAGACTATCTGATTTTCCCCACATTTCCATCATTCATCTATCGGGCATCTATCGGGCATCTATCGAGAATCTATCGGAAAAACCCGACTGATGGTCGGAGGAAGATGCATCTTTGTCAATTCTCTGCACGGACAAAAAACGGAAACGGGCACCTTAACGTAAACAGACGATTTGTCCGCTAAAAAAATCAAAATATCAGACTTTTTTCATCGCCGCTGAACTCCAGACACCGAACTCTGAACTTTTTTCACTATCTTTGCGGACGTAAAATGCAAAAAACAAAAGAAATGAGCACCATGAAGAATATCATAGCCATAGTTTTGACACTCATCATCACAACGGCCGCCGGGGCGGTGGACCTGAAGCACTGCCGCATCATCGTGGGCGCACAGGACGCTGCGCTGGTGAAGAAGATGGCAACGCTGCTCAGCGAGGACATCGAACGGGTAACCGGCGAGAAGCCCTCCATCGGTATGCAGACCACGGGAGAAGGACCCGAGGTGGTGCTGGCTACAGCGGAACACGCAGCGGAGATGTGTCCCGAGGCAAAGGCCGGAGAACTGCTGGGCAGCTGGGAACGATACAAGATAACGACACGCGGAAAGAGGCTCTGCATCGTGGGCAGCGACCCGAGAGGACTGGCATACGGAGTGATGCACGTGAGCCGGAAAATCGGCGTGAACCCGTGGTACTGGTGGGCTGACGTGCCAGTGGAGCACAAGGAGAAACTCGACTACAAGGAGAACTACACATCGGCATCGCCCAGCGTGAAATACCGAGGCATATTCATCAACGACGAGGACTGGGGACTCAAGACATGGGCGGCGAGAAACTTCGAGAAGGAACTGAACGACATCGGACCGAAGACCTACGACAAGGTGTGCGAACTGCTGCTGCGTCTGAGGGCCAACATGCTGGCACCGGCAATGCACTCGTGCACGGGAGCCTTCTACAGTCACCCCGAGAGTCAGCGCGTGGCCGGAGAATGGGGCATCATGATAACCACAAGCCACTGCGAACCGATGCTGGTGAACAACGCAGCGCAATCCGAGTGGGACAGCAAGGTGGACGGCGAATGGAACTACCAGACGAACCGCGACAACATCTACCGCAAATTTGACAAGCGGCTGAGCGAGACGGCGCAGTATGACAACATCTACACCACCGGTATGCGAGGCCTGCACGACGCAGCGATGATAGGTCCGAAAGACCCGAAGCAGAGGGCTGTGACGCTGGAGAAGGTCATCAGCGACCAACGCGAGATACTGGAGCGCCGCAAAGGGAAACCCGCCGCAGAGATACCGCAGATATTCGTGCCCTACAAGGAGGCGCTCGACGTATACGACGCAGGACTGAAGGTGCCGGAGGATATCACCCTCGTATGGCCCGACGACAACTACGGATACATGAAGCGAGTGAGCAACGAACAGGAGCGCAGGAGAAGCGGACACAGCGGCATATACTACCATATCAGCTATCTGGGAGCCCCGCACGACAACCTGTGGATAGCCACTACGGCACCCGTGCTGATGTATGAGGAACTGAAGAAGGCCTACGACTCGGGAGCCGACCGCTACTGGCTGCTCAACGTGGGAGACATCAAACCCATGGAACTGGAGATGCAGCAGTTCTTCGACATGGCGTGGGAACTCGGAGCGTTCGACTACGAGAAGGCAAGGCTCTATCAGGCAAACTGGCTGGAGGAGTCGAAGTTCAGAGTTAAAGGTTCAACGTTTCAGGAGATACTTGACAAATACTATCAGCTGGCATGGCAGAGGAAACCGGAATTCATGGGCTACGAATGGGAATGGGACACGCCGGAAAACTCACGTCTGCACGACAGCGGTTTCTCATTCACCGACGGCACGGCACAGCAGCGACTGGCCGACTACAAGCGCATCAGCGACCAGGTGGACTCCATAGAAAAAGCTCTGCCGGAAGCATACCGGCCCGCATTCTTCGAGATGCTGGGCTACAGCGTGAAGGGCGCATACCAGATGAACCGTAAGTTCCTGATGGCGCAGCTCAACCACGAGACCGGCAGCGCAGAGGCTGCACGAGAGGCGAAGGAGGCCTACGACAGCATACAGGCGCTGACTGTGCGCTACAACACGCAGCTGGACGGCAAATGGAATCAGATGATGTCACAGATACCTCCCGGCTTGCGGGCGAAATACCAGTTGATGCCCGAACTGACAGATGTTGCCACCGATGCCTATCGTCTGCCCGACTACCAGAGGTACACCACACTGCCCCGCCGCGTGGATATCAGCACCATGAAGGCAGAAGCTCCCTTCCGCATCGTGAGGGGTATCGGCACCGACTGGGTGGCCCTGCAGATGGGCGAACCGATGGACGACGTGCAGGAGCCCGGAAGCCTCTCCTCCGCGCATCACGACATACCTCTCACACTGGATGCCGTCAAGGGAGACAGCGTGCAGCTCTGCATATCGGTGGTGCCGTTCTGGCCCGTAAGCAAGGAGCGCAGCAACCGTCTGGGAGTGAGCCTCGACGGCTGCGAACCCGTGGTGTGCGAGAACCGCTTCAAGGAATGGGGATTCTCGTGGAAACTGCAGGTGCTGGAAAACCGCCACGAGTTCCTCGTGACGCTGCCGGTGAAGAGCGCACAGAAAGCACACACGCTGACGCTCGTCATGGGCGACCCGGGACAGATGATTCAGGGCATCAGTTATAAGACAGTAAACAGATAAAAAAAACAGCAGAGATATGAAAGTACTACTCATCAACGGCAGCCCGAGGGCAAACGGCAACACACAGCTCGCGCTGACAGAAGTGGCAAAGATGCTGAATCAGGAAGACATCGAGACCGAAATCATCGGTATTGGCAAAGGACCCGCACAGGGATGCGTGGCGTGCGGCTGGTGCGGCAGAATGGGCAAGTGCACCTTCAACGACGACATCTACTACAAGATATGGCGCACCGTGAAGGACGGCATCGACGGACTGGTGATTGGCACACCCGTGTATTACGGAGGACCCAACGGCTCGCTGTGCGCCCTGCTCGACCGCGTGTTCTACTCGATGGGAAAGGAACTGGAATATCTCCCGGCAGCCAGCATCGCCGTGTGCCGCAGAGGAGGAGCCGTAGGAGCAACGGAGCGCCTCAACAGGTACTTCGCGCTGATGAAGATGCCGCTGGTGAGCTCGCAATACTGGAACATCGTCTACGGACAGACACCGGGACAGGCGGCACAGGATGCCGAAGGTATGCAGACGATGAGGACGCTGGGACAGAATATGGCGTGGGTTGTCAAGCGCCTCAACACACGCGAGGAAGGACATCCCGCCGCCGAACAGAGAGATTGGACCAACTTCATCAGATAAAAAAAAACACACACCTACAGTCAGGCCATACAGGTGGGCAACCTGCTCTACACCTCCGGTCAGATACCCATCGACCCCGCCACGGGACAGATTGTGGAGGGCGGCATCGAGGCACAGACACGCCAGTCGCTGCTCAACGTACAGGCAATACTGAAGGAAGCCGGAGTGACAATGGGCAGCGTGGTGAAGACCACTGTGTTCATGGCCGATATGAACGACTTCCCCGCAATGAACGCCGTCTACGCGGATTTTTTCACACAACCCTTCCCTGCACGCTCTGCCGTAGCGGTGAAGACTCTGCCGAAAGGCGCTCTGATAGAGATAGAGGTAGTGGCCGAAGTCTAAAGACCCACTGACTGGCGATACTCCAGTAGGCGGTTATGGTAGTCGGCAAAAGCATCGGTGTACTTGTCGCGCGACTGCTGATAAAGCATCTGGGCCTCAAGGAGGTCAGTCATACGTGAGGTGCCGGCGCGATAGTAGTCGCGATTGAGGCGCAGATTCTCTTCCGCCTGTTCGATGCTACTCGCTGCAATCTGCAGTTGCTGGTATGCCTCCACCACATTGTTCCAAGCATTCTGCATACCTATCTTCATCATCTCCGCATTGTCGGCAAGTTGCTCCTGAGCCTTCTTCTGTTCCAGTTTACGACGACGGATGGCATACGAACCGCCCCACCAGTCGCTGAGAGGCACACTGACGGTGGCATAAATCATGCCGAAACTGTGGTTGGTGTCCAACAGGTCGTGATAGTTGTAGCCGGCACCGACAGCCACCGTGGGCAGATTCTCTCCTATAGTCATCTTCCTCTGCAGGGAAGCGACTTCCACTTGCTTGTTCATCAGTTTGTACTCCGCACGCGAGAGGAGTGCAAGGTCATGGTCCTGCCGGGACATCAGGGGCGAAGATACAGACTCATCATAGACAATGGAGAAGGATGTGTCGCGCAACCCGCAATATTGCGAGAGAAGCTGGCGCATGAAAGAGAGATTGTTCTGCAGCGTGAGCTTCTGACTGGCAACTTCGTTCTGTCGCAACTGCACCTGCAGCATATCGTTGCGCATAGCCACACCGGCACGCACGGCAACGTCCACATCCTTGCGCACATCAGCCAGCATGGCCTCCACGGCAAGCACGGTATTAAGTTTCTCCTGCATCGTGGCCACCTGCCAGAAATACGACTCGGCAGTCTTCTCTACATTATTCTCTGAGAGCTGCATCTGCAGACGGCTGACATCCTCCCCAACTCGTGCAAGACGGTTGCCGTAGACGATGCGACCGCCAGTGAATACGGGTTGAGTGGCCATCACCGAACCCACCATACCGTTCTTGAGCATCGTCATGGTGATGGGAGTCCCCATTGCTGCGAGAACACCAGAGGGAAGAATCTGGGCAAGAGTCATACTAATGTCTGCAGGCAGCACCTCAGCAGGATTCACAGAGAGCTTGGCCATACCGTTGTTAGTATTGAAGATGAAACCTCCGGCGCTGATACCCGGGAAGTATTTGGTGAACGCCTCCTTGCGCTGCTGACGGGCAGCCTCAATGTCGTAGCGGGCAGAACGCACTGCTATATTGTTGTGCAAAGCCGAATCTAAAATCTGCTCCAGAGAGTAGTGCCGCTGAGCCGTTGCAAACAAACTGCAGCACACAAGGGAGGCGGTGAGGAATATTGTCTTTTTCATGACTATTTAGTGCTAACTTTCCAATAAACAACGGGTAGCATTGTAACCACCATGATAAGCGAACCGATACCGCCGGCAAATATTGTCACGCCCACCGGCATCCAGAACGACGACTGGGCAATAATCATCGGCACCACACCGACAGCCGTAGTGGCTGTGGTGAGGAAAATGGGCACCATACGACGCTTGCCGGCTTCGTAGGCAGCCTGCTTCACCGCACCGTTGTAGGCCTCCCGGTCCACCGTCCAGTCACCGTGCTTCGAAACATACTTCTGTATCAGATCGATGGCATGCTCGAAGATGAGAATCTCATTGCGCATGATAATACCCATTAGAGTGATAAGTCCGAAGATGGATGTAAGACCGAGTGCACGGTTCATCAGAGCAAGACCGATGAGCGCACCCGGCATCATCAGCGACAACGCTGCCATACACACGGTAGTGATACCATATTTCTTGAAGTTGAACAGCAGGAAAAAGAAAACGATAATCATTGCAATGGTAATACCGTAAATAATCTGCGGCATAGCCTCGTTGCCGTATTCTATCTCACCACCCACCTCTGTACGCACGCCCTGCGGGATGTCTATCTCCTCCTGCATAATACGGGCCAGTTCACGCTCGACGGGAGCCGTATATATCCCCTGCACAAACTCCGCCGTCACTGTGATGCAGCGCTCGCCGCCGCGATGCACGATACGGCTCTCGCTCCACTGGGGCTGCACCGAAGCTATCTGGCGCAAGGGAACTGTGGTGTTGGTGGAAAGTGGAGAGTTGAAGGTGGAGAGTTGAGCATTGAGAGTTGAGAGAGAGGACGAGAATGTCGAAGTGGGCGTAGCGACACCCAAATTAGCCACATCGGAGTATGTCATGTCGGCATCGTCCTTCACTATAATCGGCACTTCGTAATCGCCCTCCCATATCTGTCCCACACGCAGGTCGGCAGAACCTGCACTGAGAGCCAGCTGTGCAGTGGCGCGAGTGAGTCCGAGACGGGCCGACTCCACAGGATCCAGCCTAACGTTGATGATGGGATACGGCTGCAAATAATCGGTGTGCACCCACTCCAGTTGAGGGAACTGACGCATACGTTCCATCATACGCTCCGCCACCACGTGGAGAGAATCCATATTCTCACCATAGAACCGGTATTCCAGTTCAGGCACCTCAAGATAGTCGAGCCTCTTGAACTTGACATACGCACCCGGGAACGCCTCGCCAAGTTTGGGCTGATACTCCGAAAGGAGGTCGAGAGTGGTCTGCTGAGAACGGGTGTTGACAATGAACTGAGCATAGTTGCTACCAGCCATCTGGGGAGCATACACATCCATAAAACGCGGCGAAGAACAACCTATAAAGCCGGTGATATTCGTTATACGTTTATCGTCCGCCAAAGAATTGTAGACGGAATCCGCTATACGTTCAGTCTCCGCGAGACCTTTGCCTTCGGGCAGGAATATCTCCACAGCAAACTGGTCGCGGTCGGCATAGGGAAAGAGACGCACCTTCAGCAGGGGAACTATCAAACACGATGCCAGGATGACACAAAGTCCCAGCACCATCGTTGTCCATGGACGCCGGAATGTCCAATCCAGAACATAGTCATAGAGCCGCTGCACTCCTTTGGTGATGGCGTTGCCGTCTGTCCTCACCTTGCCCGGACGTATTATCTTCACCTCCAGGAACGGAATAACAGATACCGCCAGGAGAAGCGACACCATAAGGTTTATGGTGATGGTCCACGGGAAATCCACGAGCGCATCGAGGAACATACCTTTCATCGTGAAGAGGAAGGGGAAGAATATGGCACATATACACACCGTGGCGAGCATCATAGGCATAAAATACTGCTGCACGGAATCTATCGCCGCACGCTTCGGTTCGTAACCCTTATTGAGATACTCCAGATAGCCGTCTATCACCACAATGGAATTGTCAACAATCATTCCGAGGACAACTATCAGGGCTGCCAGCGTCACGATGTTAAGTTCGATACCCACAATATACATTATGGATACGGAGACAAAGGTGCTCAGAGGTATAGTCACCGCAGCCACGATAGCCGAACGCAGAGGAAAAAGCACCATCATTACAATGATGATTATCAGCATGGATATGAGCAGGTCGCGCAAAAAATCACTGACACTCATACTCACCACTTTGGGTTTGTCGGCAATGCGCGTCACTTTCACGTCAGAAGGCAGTTCGTTCTTACGGAATTCGTCCAGCACCCGGTCTACATCCCTACCGTATTGCACCACATTGTTGCCCGGAGTCATTTCCATAGACAACAGAACACAAGGATGCCCATTCTGTTCGATGCGACTTGCCGTCGGCTCGTATTCCCTAACCACTCTGGCAACATCTCTAACACGCGTCACCTTACCCGTAGCAGCATCGGAGAATATTATCTGATTGGCTATCTCCTCCTCGCAGTCTTCCGTAACCTCCACATGGATGGGTATCTGCTGGTCGTCGTCGCTGATGGCACCGCTCATCGTAGTGAGGCCTTGAGCCTGCAAGCGGGAGAACAGGAACTGCTGACCGATACCGTAAGCCTGAAGGCGCTGACGGTCTACATAGAGGGATATCTGCTCCTTGCGGTCGCCGAACATTTTTACGTTGGCAACAGAGGGGATGCGACGCAGACGGTCGCTCAGTTCATCGCTGTAGGACTTAAGTTCACGATAACTGCGCTGGTCGCTCTCGATAGCTATCAGCAGAGCTGACGTATTGCCGAACTCATCGTTCACTATGACTGCCAGCACTCCTGCCGGAAGTTGCATCTTGAAGTCTTTCACACCGTGCTTTATCTTGCTCCACACCTCGTCTTTGTTGTTCACATCATCGTTGAGCTTCATCATCACGATACACACGCCGTTCTGAGATGTCGTGGTGGTCTTGGCACGGTTCACCTCACCGAATGTGAAGAGATAGCGCTCCAGAGGACGGGCCACCTGCTGCTCCACTTCCTCCGCTGTGGCACCGGGATAGACAGCCACCACTACTCCCTGACGGATGGTGACGTGAGGAAATTCGTCCTTCGGCATATCCCACATACCGAAGATGCCAAGCACAAACAGTATGCCGATAATGAGCAGCGATATGGAGTAGTGCTCCAATGGCCACTTGAGCCAATTCATCTTCTCTTTCATAATTACGAATTTGTATTATGAATTATGCATTGCGAATTATACGTCAGTAAACCACATTCGTACCCTCGCTCAGCTTCTGATAACCCTCCGTGATGATACGCTGACCAATACCAATTCCACTTGTCACAGATATATAATTGCCCTGTGTCTTGCCGATGGTGACAGGAGTACGGTGCGCCGTGCTGTCACATGCCACCGTCCACACGAACAACGTGCCGTCGGAGCGTTTCTGCACAGCTGTCACAGGCACCAGTTTTTCACTTCCGTCCTCACCTTCTCCACTGCCGAAGGATACGCTTGCCACCATACCCGGCAATAGCTTGCGATCAGTATTTGCCACATTGATACGTATATCGTAGGTGTGCGTCAGAGCATCTGCCTGCACACCCTTCTCTATACGTCCACCCTGATATGTTTCGTTGGTGGCTTCCACCTTTATCACCGACGGAGTACCTGCGTGGATATCACTTATTTCCGTCTCAGGCACAGACACCTTCACTTTCACACTGCTGATATCAAGAATAGTTACCACTGCCTGAGAAGGCATTGCCGTCTCACCGGCACCGGTCTGCTTACGGCCTATCACACCGCTCACTGGAGCCGTCAGACGGCAGTCGGCTAAATTCTTCTTCGCAACCTCAAGCTGTGCATGAGCCTGAGCCACCTTGCTCTGTATCTCCACCCATTGGGCTTCCGTAAGCGAACCGTTGTCATGCAGCATACCATAGCGCTGCAATGCATCATTAGCCTGAGTCATCGAAGCCTCCGCGCCAATAAGTACGTTGCGGGCCTGAGTGTCATCCATCTCCGCAAGGAGTTGACCGCTTGTGACAAACTGTCCCTCGCTCACAAACACACGCTTTACAACCCCCATTCCGGTGAAACTCACCGCCGTAGCTTCGCGTTCCTCCACAATGCCCACATACGTCTGACTGCGACCCTCCGAACCGCGAATCGCCAACTGTGTCACAACTCTGGTAGGAGCCTTGCTCTGCTGCCCCTTCCGCTCCCCACAACTGCTGAAAAGAAATACTGTCAGCAGCAATAAGATACTTCTGTTCATCACGGTATTATACGAATTACGATGACAAATATACAAATTTTAGACATTCGTCCGTCATTTTTTCTTCTCTTTTTATTTATTTATCCTGTTTTTATAGTCTTCAACAGCACAAACTCCACAAACATAAGAGTTTTTTCGTACTTTTGCAGCCGAAATGACAAAAGGAAACATTTATAAACTTCTTCAGGAAGAACATATTAAATACGAACTGACGGAACATGAGGCACTGTTCAGCATGGATGTATTGTACGATGGCGAACTGCCCCACCCCGAATCACTGGCGAAAAACCTTTTTGTGCGCGACAAGAAGAAACGGTGCATCGCACTCATCACGGTAAAAGGTGACAAGAGAGTGGACCTCAACGCATTCAGCCTCCGACAAGGATTAAAAAGACTGTCGTTCTCAACAGCTGAGATGCTCGACGAAATCATGCATTTAAAACCCGGCTCCGTGACTCCGTTCGGACTTCTTAGCGAAGATGCGGAGCGAGTGGATTTCTATATAGACGAAGATTTCATCGGAGGAATCATAGGAATACACCCCTGCGACAATACTGCCACTGTATGGATGAATACAGATGACCTCCTGCAACTGTTAGCTGCAAGAGGCCATCACGCCCATATTACGAAGATTGACAGGAAAGAAGACTAGAGAGGATAATCCTCGAAGGCGTAGAGTACAGTGGAAAGATAGCGTTCGCCCGTATCGGGAAGCAATACAACAATCTTCTTGCCCTTATTCTCAGGACGAAGAGCCACCTGTGATGCTGCATAGAGAGCTGCACCTGCTGAAATTCCGACCAGAACACCCTCCTGCTGAGCAATCTCACGGCTTGTGCGAATAGCGTCGTCGTTCTCCACATCAAACACCTCGTCAATGAGTGCACCGTCGTAGTTCCTGGGAATGAAACCGGCGCCGATACCCTGAATCTTGTGAGGACCGCTCGGCTGTCCGTTGAGAACTGCTGAACTCTTCGGTTCCACAGCAATTGCCTGCACTTTGGGATTCTGCTCCTTGAGGTATTTTGCCACACCGGAAACTGTGCCGCCGGTACCTACGCCGGCTACGATGATATCCACCTTACCGTCAGTCTGGCTCCAAATTTCAGGACCAGTGGTTGTATAATGCCTCTCGGGGTTTGCGGGATTCTCAAACTGCTGGAGAATAACACTTCCTGCAATACTGTCGCGAAGAGATTCTGCCTCGCGGATGGCACCCTTCATGCCGTCCTTACCAGGAGTGAGACGCACCTCCGCACCATAAGCCTTCACAAGATTACGACGCTCCACACTCATCGTATCGGGCATAGTGAGAATCAGGTGATAGCCTTTCACTGCGGAGACGAGAGCTAAGCCTACACCGGTGTTACCGCTGGTAGGTTCGATAATCGTGGCTCCGGGTTTGATGACACCGCGCTTCTCCGCATCCTCTACCATCGCGAGAGCAATCCGGTCTTTCACGCTACCTCCGGGATTAAAATACTCCAACTTGGCAATCAAAGGAGTTTCGATACCCTTGCCCTTTGAAAATTTGTTCAACTCCAAAACAGGTGTGTTACCAATGAGCTCTGTTAGTTGTTTTGCAATCTTAGCCATAATTTTATTTTTTTTTGGTTTGATATTTTCAGTTTTACACTACAAAAATACGAAGATTTATTGTATCATTAATAAAATTCGCTTTATAAGTTAGACTTTATCCAAAGCTTGCGCCAAATCCTCTATGATATCGTCGATATGTTCCGTACCAATACTCAAGCGCACTGTGGCCGGTGTGATGTGTTGCTCGGCCAGTTCCAGTTCGCTCAGCTGTGAGTGGGTGGTGGTATAGGGATGTATCACAAGGCTCTTCACATCCGCCACATTCGCCAGCAGGGAGAATATCTGCAGGGAGTCAATAAAACGCCAAGCCTCCTCCTGACCGCCCTTTATTTCGAAAGTGAATATGCTTGCACCGCCTTTTGGAAAATATTTCTGGTATAGAGCGTGATCGCGATGACTGGGGAGAGAAGGGTGATTCACCCGTGCCACCTTGGGATGTTTCGCCAGGAAATCCACCACTTTGAGGGTATTTTCCACGTGACGTTCCACACGCAGACTCAACGTCTCGACGCCTTGCAGGAGTATAAATGCATTGAAGGGCGAAATCGCAGCTCCTGTGTCGCGTAGAAGAACGGCACGAATACGGGTAACATAGGCAGCAGCACCTACAGCATCGGCAAATACTATGCCGTGATACGAGGGATCGGGCTTTGCCAAAGTGGGGAACTTTTCTGCACTGGCCTTCCAGTCGAACTTTCCACCATCCACAATGACACCGCCAAGAGATGTACCGTGACCGCCAAGGAATTTCGTAGCAGAATGCACTACTATATCAGCTCCGTGCTCCAAGGGTCTGATCAAATAAGGTGTGCCGAAAGTGTTATCCACAATGAATGGGATGCCGTGTCTGTGAGCCACAGCTGCCACACCATCAAGATTGAGGACATCGCTATTGGGATTACCGAAGGTTTCTGCGTATACAACCCTTGTGTTAGGCTGGATAGCAGCTTCCAAAGCCTCCAGGTCATTCACGTTGACAATAGTGTTGGTGATGTCCTGAGTGGCCAGCGTGTGAGTAATCAGATTATAGGAACCGCCATAAAGATTATCGGCTGCAACAATGTGATCTCCAGCTTGCACGATATTCTGCAAGGCATAGGTAATAGCAGCGGCACCGGAGGCCACAGCCAATCCGGCCACACCGCCTTCGAGGGCTGCCACACGGTCCTCGAACACACTCTGAGTGGAGTTCGTCAGGCGACCATAGATGTTACCTGCATCGCGAAGACCGAAACGGTCGGCTGCATGCTGGGAGTTGTGAAACACATAACTTGTGGTCTGATAAATGGGCACTGCACGGGAATCTGTTGCGGGATCTGCCTGTTCCTGTCCGACATGCAACTGCAGTGTCTCAAAGCGATAGTTGTTCTTGTTACTCATAGTCTTCTATTAATTTAATTGGTTTATATTATCGATTTTTACTTTCCTTTATTTATTATATGCTTTGTCAGAGCCTCGTTTTAGAACTTTTGACGCTGCAAAGGTACGGCAGTTTAAAATTTCTTCCAAATTTCTTGTTTATTTAAGATTTATTTTCTACTTTTGCAGCTCAGAAAGAAAATCTTTCCAAGAGAGAACACAAAACCGACGTCCAACAGAAAATCTTTCCAAAAGATGAACGCAAACCTTGACGAAACCGACCTGCAAATACTGAAAACACTGCAGAAAAATGCAAAATTAACCACAAAAGAACTGGCAGATGCAGTAAATTTGACCCCTACTCCCGTCTTCGAGCGACAAAAAAGGCTGGAACGGAAGGGTTATATCAGAAAATACATCGCTGTGCTCGACCCCGAAAAACTGGATTTGGGGCTGTTGGTGTTCTGTAAGGTTAAACTCAAACAGATAAACCACGAGATCGCAGATGCTTTTACACGACGAATCATGCACCTTCCCGAGGTGACGGAATGCTACAACACATCTGGTGCATACGACTACCTATTAAAAGTGCGCGCACGCGATATGAAACAATATCAGGAGTTTGTACTCACAAAACTAGGAGACATCGACTCCGTGGGTTCAATAGAGAGCACCTTCGTCATGAGTGAGATAAAAAACATACACGGTATAAACATCTAAACATAAAAACTATGAAAAAGACAACACTCTGGATTCTGGCGAGTATCTTCGCAGTGGTATGCGCACTCACCGCATGTAACGGAAACGCAGATGAACCCAAAGAATCGGACGACAGCAGCGACTTTGTCACGATAACAGACGTAGTTCCCGACGTAATACTGGAAATACGCTACTTCTCAACCTATAATTTCGTGGGCAAGCGCATCGACGGATATCTTCAACCCACGGCTCTGCTCACCAAAAGAGCTGCCGACAGTCTGAAAGCGGTAAGTGACGACCTCGTACGTCATGGTTATCGTCTGAAAATATACGATGCCTACCGTCCTCAGTGCGCTGTAGACCATTTCGTGCGCTGGAGCAAGGATGTGAACGACACGCTGATGAAGAAATATTTCTATCCCGACCTTGATAAGAGCGTCCTCTTCCCACAGGAATATATCTGCGAACGCAGCGGACACACACGCGGTTCGACGCTGGACCTCACCCTCTTCGATATGAACAAAGAGAAGGAAGTGGATATGGGAGGCACCTTCGACTGGTTCGGAGAAGAAAGTCATCCCGACTTCTCAGGCGACCCGGAGACATTATACTTCGATCCTGAAGGAGGACTGACAAGCGAGCAGTTCTACAACCGTATGATGCTGCGCGCAGCAATGATGCGACATGGCTTCAAACCATTCTCCACGGAATGGTGGCACTTCACCCTGGAGGACGAACCCTATCCCAACACCTACTTCACCTTCCCTGTGAAGCAACTGCAGGAAAAGTAATCAGGCATCGAAATCCACAGGGCGGAACTGCCTCTGCTCCTCGCTGTACACGTAATCGTACTGACGGAGATACTGTTTGATGGAATCTGCGGTCTCATCGAAGTTATCGCACAGCGATTCCAAGGAGTCAAACTCCCCGTCACGCAGGAGCATATTGACGCTTGACACGAGTATTGCCGGGTCTTTGGGTAAGTAATCCATAATCTTTTTATCCTATACTGGTGACGATATCCCTTAGTTCCGACATATCGTCGATAACATAATCCGCTCCTGCCTCCAGAAGCTGCTCCCGCGAGGAATTGCCGAAATTCACGCCGCAAGTGTGAGTGCCGGCATTCCTTCCCATAAGAATGTCCACAGGCATATCACCTACGACAAGGGCATTCTCCGCTTCCACTCCCGTTGCAGAAAGAATACGCATAACAGGTTCTGCATCCGGTTTGTGATTCACCACATCCTCACTGCCCACAATCTGCGAAAAGGGAACCGTCTCCGCCATCTCTGCAAGCAGGATATGCAGGGAACGCGACGAACGGGAAGTGGCAACAGCAACATCGCATCCTTGCTCTCTAAGCCACGAGAGCGTCTCCCGCACGTGAGGAAACCACGACGGCGTCAGTTTCTTGCGATTTATCTCGAAGATACGCCGGTATGTTGCCGCACATTCTTCTGCAAGCCTCTCACCGCCCTCCGGGAATAATGCACGAAACGCATCTTCCAGCGTGAGTCCAATGACAGACGTGCATTCCGCCTCGTCCTTCACTGGAAGCCTCATCTGACGCATCGTCTCCTGCAAAGTGTTCACAATGACGCGACACGTGTCTGCCAACGTGCCGTCGAAATCAAAAATAACAAGCTGAAGGGTTGTAACGCTCATGAATTGCTGTCTGATAATCACTCACGCCTTGGTGACCCCGATGGGACTCTAACCCATGACACTCAGAACCGGAATCTGATGCTCTATACAACTGAGCTACGGGGCCGTGAAGCCGGGAGAACGGGTGTCTCCCGCTATATTGTTACATCTGTTTAAACCAATTAGTAATCTGTCGGAACAGGAAGTTGCGGGTGTTGCCGCCCGAAATTCCGTGATTACGGTTTGTGAAATCTATCTGATAGAAATCCTTGTCGGCCTGAACGAGAGCCTCCACATACTCTGCCACATTACGATAATGGACATTGTCGTCGGCAGTGCCCTGACAAATGAGCAGACGACCGGAAAGCTTAGAGGCACGTGAGATGGGATTATCTCCGTATCCGTCGGGATTTTCCTTGGGAGTGCGCATGAAACGCTCTGTGTATATCGTATCATAGTAACGATAGCATGTGACCGGAGCCACAGCAACACCGGCTGCGAAGACCGGACGGCCCTCCGACATACTCATCAGAGTGCAATAGCCCCCGTAACTCCAACCCCAAATACCTATTCTACTCTTATCTACATACGGCTGCTGTCCCAGCCACAGCGCAGTCTCCACCTGGTCCCTTGCTTCCAGAAGTCCAAGGTGCTGATAGGTCTGTTTTTCAAACTGAGCTCCGCGACCGCCTGTGCCGCGTCCGTCAACGCAGACGCAAAGGAAACCCTCCTGAGCAAGATACTCCTCGTAGAGACATCCCCCCATATTGCCGGCGCTCCATGAGTCAACGACCTGCTGGACACCGGGACCAGAATACTGGAACATCACTACGGGATAGCGCTTTGAAGCAGAGAAATCCGCAGGCTTCACCATCCAACCGTTGAGTGTCACGCCCTCAGATGTCGTGAAGGAGAAGAACTCCTTCTTACCCATACGCTGAGAAGACAACTTGCCGACAAGAGCCGCATTGTCCTCCAGCACTTTGTATTCCTTGCCGCTGCCGCCGTCACACAAAGTATAGACGGGAGGCGTGTAGATATTGCTCCACTTGTTGAGGAAATACTTGTAGTTGGCAGAGAATACAGCCTTGTTGGTGCCTTCCTTCTGACTCAGTTTCTTTGCCCTTCCCTTACCGTCACTTACGAAAACAGCTTCGCGCAAAGGGCTTCCGTCCTTGGCAGAATAATAGGTGTTACCTGTCTTGGCATCATAACCGTAAAAATCAACGACAGGCTGGTCTCCGGAAGTCAGAGCACGGGACGCACCGCCGTTAATGCTGCAATGATAGAGCTGTGCCGTGCCGCTCTTCTCACTTTGGTAGACAAAACCGTCATTCACCACACGGATACCCGAATAAGTCATTTCGTTGATATATGGCTTCACCTCATCTGTGAGTATCAGACGGCACTCCGTAGAGCGCGGATTGCAGACATACACGCTGAGCTGGTCCTGATGACGGTTCTGAGTGAGACATACTATCTTCTCGGGATGCGACGTAGATAGAATACGGGGCACATATCCGTCCTTTTCCACAGGGAGTTGCAACTTACGCGTCACACGGCTCTTAATATCAAAAGAATGAACAGACACCCTACTATTGGTCTCTCCAGCCATGGGATACTTGTATTCAAAACGTCCGGGATATGTCAAATACTCCTTTCGCTCCGGATTCATACCCTTGTACAGAGGAAAACTGTAGAGGGGCACTTCACTCTCGTCGAAACGTATCCAGCAAATCATCGATGCATCCGCATTGAAGCAGAAAGCACGCGCGAAGACGAACTCCTCCTCATACACCCAGTCGGGCTTGCCGTTGATGACGCTGTTCATCTCGCCATCCTTCGTAATCTGGCTCTCCGAATTGTTGAAAAGCAGTTTCACAAGGAAAATATTGCCTTCTCTAACAAATGCCACCATATAACCGTCGGGACTCCAAAGAGGCTGTTCCTGAGGACCTCCGTCGGAAAGAGGTGCAAGAGTCTTGTTCCTTATATTGTAGATATACCATTTTCCCTTACCGGAGCGGCGGTATATCTGCTCATGCTCCGTCTCAAGGAGTATATTGTCGCCTTTGGGAGAAATGATGTAGCTGTCTATCTTGTCAATGCGTACACGTCCCTTGACTGCATCCACATCGAAAAGAGTCTCCAGTTCCTTACCGTCCTTGAAACTGCAACACACTATACGCTTGCCGTCCTCAACACGCGCATAGCTCTCACCGTCCGGCAATGGGTTCACCCCCTCTATATCCTTGGCGCGATACTTACCGGAAGTCAGGTCCTTCAGATTGAGCTGAGCCATTACGGAAGAGGTCGCAAAAAACGACAGGAACGCAAACAGCAGACTTTTAAAACGCATATTTATTCTGATTTTGGGCACAAAGGTACGAAAAATTTTTCAAATTACCTAACACTTACCTTAAGAGGCTCCCTGAGAGCACGCACTTTTGCATCCAAAACGGCCTTCCACACACTCATTGTGGACACATCATAACCGCTCCAGCCACTGCCGAACCAATAATTGAAGACATTACTCTTCTTTCCGGCATTCACACCGACAACATGCCCGATTCCTCCGGCAGCCTTTTCCGCGAGGGGAAGGTATTTCATTGTCACCTTGTCGGGATAGAGACATGCCAGATACACCTGACCGTTCTGCCCGCGCGGCGTATCCATTGCATCAGAGTAGGCCACATAGCCGTTCTTCCGGTCTATCACATAAGCTTCCGGCTGACTCTCATGCACCACAATACCGGAAACTATCTGACTGCCGGCAGGCATACCCTCATAGCGCACCTCGCAATATGCCATGTGGTCGCCCTTGTCCTGACGTATGCCGCGTGTCTCGCGCACGCCGTTCTGCTCGTACATCTTTTCCTCTACAGCAAAACGCAGAGGACCGTTTTCCAGGATCTGCACTTCCTGCCACACATCGGGCATGATGAGAGAACCGTCTTTAGCCATCAGCGCCGGAGCACCGGCACCAAGGGTCTTACCTACTGTGTATGCATCCATACCCTGCCCCTTGTCACGATGATAAGTATAGACATCACGGTGTATCTGTGCCCATTCGCCGCCGCGTCCCTGACGCTTCAGTCCCTCGTTCACGCCATAAGAGGTCAGTTCATTCTGATACAGCTGGTCCTGAATAGGAGCAGGCTGATTCTTGCAGAACAGGTCAAAGCCCGTCACACCCTTGCCGTGCATCTTCGGTCCGTAAAAACGCCACGCGTTCTTGTCCGTTTCCCAGGTGAGATCGTCTTCTCTGTTGGGATACACACGACCGTTGGCATCCAGACGGTAGTATTTGGGTTCACCCGTCACGATGCGGAATGTCTGAGTGCTGCGGGGAGCCACCTTCACATAGACAAGAACCTGATCAAACTGACGCTCGCTGTCATAAGTAATCTGGTAGGACTGCTCCACTCCGTCACCGTCAAGCACGATAAATTGACGGCCGCCGCCTATTCCCAGGCGTACAAATACTGTTTCAGCCTCAAGAGCTACCACCTCCTCACGGTTGTCTGCTGTGGTGTTTTCCACAGAGAAGGACATTTCACGTGGAGAAACTGCCAGACGGGGTGCTCCCGGACGCTTTTCCTGTGATGCCGTACCGTCCACATAGCGCACTCTCTCACATGCTGCCAGGAGCCATGCACCCGTACCGAACGGAGCTTGGGATTTGGCATCCACGATACGCGTAGGATCGGGTTTTTCGCCTATCGGCTGCACATAGCCAATACTTCCGTCATCCTGAAGTGCTGTGTCGCGCAGATATTTCCATGCCTTCTCTATGACATCCGAATACTTTGCCCTGTCGAGATAGCCGTGATTCACGCCCCACTCCAGTCCGTAGCAGAAGAAAGCCGTGCCGGAAGTCTCCGGACCGGGAGCGTCACCTTCGCACAGCATCGAACGGCTCCAGTAGCCGTCAGGACGCTGGCAACGTGCCACACCTTCTGCCAGCTGTTGGAAGCGCTTCACGAAGAAATCCTTGTGTTCCCAGTCAGCCGGCACATCGGCCAGCACCTTGGCCAGTCCTGCCAACACCCAGCCGTCACCGCGCGCCCAGAAACTCTTTCCGCCGTCGCACGAGGTTTTCACCTTGGGCCATATATACTTGCCGTCTCTGTAATAGAGCTGCGCCTCCGCATCCCACATCAGGGAGTCGCTCCAGAGGAAATTGGCATAGAGCTTGTCGAGATAGCGCTGCTCACCGGTGAGACGGTACATCTTGGTCATCACGGGCATCACCATATAGAGAGCGTCAGCCCACCACCAGAACTTATCATCCTGCGAGTCGCACTCGTAGCCCATCACCTCCTTGGCACGCGCCACCTTATACTCTGCCGGCACCAGATGATACATATCTACATAGGTCTGGAAACATATCTGCCAGTCGCCGAACAGCACGAAGTCATCGCCTTCGCCATACCACTGATACTTCCACTGCGTCTTATCGTCGCTCTTCGCACCCTTCCACTGGTTGTGGCGGCACCATTGGTCCGAATACTGATACCACTCGGCACGCCCGGTCATGCGGTAGGCCTCCATATTACCCGTAAAATAGGCTGCGTTATCCCAAAATCCGCGGCAATACGGGGTGTTGTGAGACTGCCAGTAGGACTGCACTTTACTGATAAGCGACAATACATCGCTGCTCTCGGTTGCCATAGACGAAAGCGCAGTGATGAGAGAGAGTAAGACAAAAATCTTCTTCATGGTATGTGTCATATTATTTATTTTCTTGGCAAATATACAAAAAAAGTAAAAAGGGACGAGGGATTTGAGGGATTTTTTAGAGTGTTTTTACTACTTTTGCAGATGAAAACGCTTTGCCGGTGAAGACTAATACATTTTTCCTGATACATTTCGCGTGTTTTGCGCTGTTACTGTTTGCCAACATTTTTTGGGGCTCGCTGTCCATCCCCGCAGATGCCACATGGCGCGTACTCTGCGGTGAAGTGATAGACGGGCATCCGTCGTGGAGTGCAATCATCTGGGAAGGACGCGTGCCGCAAGTCATAACAGCCGCACTCTGCGGAGCATCTCTCTCATGCTGCGGTCTTCTGCTGCAGACACTTTTCCGCAACCCGCTGGCAGGCCCCTCCATACTCGGCATCGATTCCGGAGCTAATCTCGGCGTGGCTCTTGTGATGCTCACCGGCACAGGTATCTTCCTGCACGCCTCGTCGTTTGTGCTTGTTGTCACCGCCGCAATGATGGGAGCCCTCGCTACAATGCTGCTCTTACTCGTCATGAACCGTTTCCTGCGCAACGACATCATGCTTCTCATCACAGGTGTCATCATCAGCAGCGTGGCAGGAAGTCTGATTCAGCTGCTCAACTTCAGCGCCACAGAAGAAGGCGTACACAATTTCATCATCTGGGGTATGGGCAACTTTTCTGCGGTCAGCATGGACCGCCTGCCTCTTTTTGTCATATTGTCCGTCTGCGGACTGCTGGGAGCAACACTTCTGGTGAAACCCCTCGACACGCTGCTGCTCGGGGAGACATACGCCACAAATCTGGGCACCAATGTCAACCGGGTGCGCACCATGCTGCTCGTCGTTACGGGAATACTCACTGCCACAACGGTGGCATTCTGCGGTCCGATATCGTTTCTCGGACTTGCCGTGCCTCATATCGCACGGCTTGCGCTGAGGTCATCCTCCCACCGCATTCTCCTGCCGGCTGCGATGCTTGTGGGGGCATGCCTGACTCTTCTGTGCAACCTGGCATCCACGCTCCCCACTTCCGGAGGTGTAATTCCCATCAACGTGCTGACACCTATCATCGGTGCGCCCGTCATACTTTATGTCATCTTCCACCACAACAAAATAGCATCCTGACCACATGAAAAGATATTCCCGTTCCATAACCTTGCTGCTTGTCATCACCGCACTGTCTCTCTACCCCAGCACGGAACTGCCTGAAACGGATATGGCATTTGCAGACAAGTGGGCCCACTGGCTGATGTACGGTGCCCTCACCGTTGTGCTGCTTTGGGATTGCGGACGCAACAGGAAGACAAGGGCACTGGCTCAGGACATCTGTCTGATGCTCTTCTCCATGATTTGGGGAGGACTGATGGAACTGGCACAAATCCATCTCACCACCACACGCAGCGGCGAATGGATGGACTTTGCAGCAAACTGCTTCGGAGCTATCTGCGGTTTTCTGCTCTTCTATGTAGCGAGGAAAGCCATGTCTCGCAAAGCGTAGGCCATATCCTTCCTGCTCCGCGACGCATACCGTACCCGTGACCGCCACGTGGCAGATAATGCAGTTCCACGGGAGCACCGGCCTTCTGCATCGCCGGCACGAATGTCATGCAGGAGGGACCTGAATAGAGTTTGTCATCCTCCGTGCCGAAGACAAATACGGGAGGTGTGTCGGCCGTGACACGCAGTTCGGGAGTGAGTGTTCCGCCTTCACCCTCGTCCAGATAAGCGGGATAGATGAGGATGCCGAAATCCGGACGGCACGACAGACGGTCGGCATCGTCCACGGGAGCGTAAGTCTGTTCGTCCCATCGTGTGCACGCTCTTGCCGAAAGCGAGCCGCCTGCAGAGAAACCTATCACACCCACCTCGTCGGCACCCTTCTGACGGGCCAGACGGATGGCGCGCTGCACGTCGCGCAAAGCCTGCTCTCTGTTGTTGGGCACTGTGTAAGCCAGCACATAGGCGTCATACCCCATACGCTGCAGCCACATTGCCACCTCCTGGCCCTCCTTTTCATAGGCCAGAATACTGTAAGCTCCGCCCGGGCACACTATCACCGCGCGGCGCACCCTGTTCTGTCCGCCGTTGTTTCTTCCGCCTCTCTCGTTCACGGCAAGGGCTGGGAATGGTTCAAGTGTAGGTATCTGCACCCTGTTGAAGCGGTTTCCGTCATCCTTGCGCTCCATCCAGTCGACAGCAGCGATGCGGCAGTCCTCCGGAGCCGAAGGCCACACGGCAAAGGGTTCGTTCATGTATGGAGCCATCCCGCTCTTCATATCTTCCAGGACGGGCCATCCGTCCTCAAACTTCATTTCTTTCATCACCAAATAACTCTCTCCTTCAAATTCTTTACTGTATCCGTGACAGATGAATATCTCCCTGCCGTCCGGCATCCTGTATGCTGCAGAATGTCCGCCGGCACTGTATTTCTCATCACCCTTGTACACCAGTGTGCCGCCTCCCTGCGTCAGAGGTGTTCCGTTCCGGTCCAGGTAAGGACCCTCCACATTCTTCGAGCGTCCCACCATCACCTTGTAGTTGCTGCGCAGGCCGCGACAGCAGTAATCCCACGACACAAACAGATAATACCACCCCTCGCGCTTATATATAAAAGGTGCCTCGATGGCCTTGCTGCCGGGAGCCACCGGAGCCAGAGTATCACGCGGAGTGTCCTTCGGACGGGATGCTATCGTCTGCTGCCTGAAAGACTTGTCCACCGTAGCCATGTCGGCCTTGAGACGCACCAGCTGTATGCCGTCCCAGAACGAGCCGAACGACATCCATGCCCTGCCCTCATCGTCAATCACCACTGCCGGATCTATTGCGTTGAAACGGTCTTTCTTAGTGCTCTCAATCACCATACCGGTATCCTTCCAGTCGCCCTTTTCCAAAGATGTGCACCACGCATGGCCGATAGCGCTGTTGTTGCTTCCGAACGATGAACAGCTGTAATACATATGCCAGTTGCCGTCCTTTCCCTTTATGATGTCGGGTGCCCAGGTGTGTCCGCGGTATCCTTTGATGCTCTTCACAGCCCATTCGGGAGCCTCTTTCAGGGCTGGCGGGCAGTATTTCCACTGGCGCATGTCGGTGGATGTCATCTGCTGTATGTTGTTGCCTGTAGAATACAGATAGCACACACCGTCCTCCCATGCCATCACGGGATCGTGTGTCAGCACTTCAGATGTGTAACCCTGCCGTCGCGCACGCTGCCATTGCTGCTGAGCCGTCACCTGCATACCACACAGCAGGAATAAAGAGAAAAGGACTGTCTTCTTCATAGTGTTAAAGGTTTAACACCGCAAAATTACAAAAAAAGGAGAACACAGAGTGTCCTCCTGCATATTTTTTATTATATTTTAAGGTTTTAGGTATATTCTTCCCGCCTACATGCTCTTAGGGTGTCGCGCCCTGAGGAGTGGCAGGGATGAAGTTTATACGGCCATCCCTGTCATAGTTCATCGGTTCGGCAATGACAGAGCGGCTGTAGCTGCCGCCGTCGGCCAAGCCGCCGTTATGTGAGAAGAAAAGCCACTGATCTTTGAAGCGGACAACAGCGGGATGGGTGGTATTGGAATTGCCGGCTATCTCGCTGATGACGCCCATGGGTGTGTAGGGACCAAAGATATTGTCAGAAATGGCATAGGCAATCTTCTCCGGCCACCCGCTGGCGTAGGTGAGGTAATATTTGCCGTTGTACTTATGCATCCAGGGAGCCTCTGTGAATCGTGGCACGTCAATCCTGCGTATCTCACCGTCTATCTCCGTCATGTTGTCCTTCAGTTTGGCGCAGTAGCACTCGCGGTTGCCCCAGATGATGTAAGGTGTGCCGTCATCATCAATCAGGATGGCCGGGTCGATGCAGGCCCAACTGTGCTTAGAGGCGAAGCAGTCTTTGTTGGTGAGCAACGGCTTTCCCAGGGCATCCTTGTATGGACCGGTAATCTTGTCTGCTACTGCCACACCGATGCCACACCAGTTGGTGGAAACATACCAGTAATACCTGCCGTCCTTGCCTTTGGCTACATGTCCGGCGTATGCCTGTTTGCTGTCAGCCCACCTGAAATCATCGATGTGCAGTGGCGACGGGTATGCCGTCCAGTGCTTCATGTCGGTGGTCGAATAGAGCAACCAGTCCTTCATCACATATCCTGTCTGATTGCCGGCGGCATCGTGTCCGGCAAAGAGCCACAGCGTGTCGTTTTCCACGAGTGCGGCCGGATCGGCTGTGTGTTTGTCCCGGATGACGGGATTGCCGTCAGATTCGAATTCGTGCTTCAGCACATACCCCCACTTCTGCTGCAATCGCTCCAGTTCTTCGGCTGTCACCGACATCACCGTGCCGTGACGGGGGAAGAAGTCCTTGCGGAACGACTGCGGTTCGCGGGTGAATGTCTTCAGATCCTTCGATGTCTGGTATTCGTAGCGACCGGAGCTGTAGAGGTCGTACATAAGGATGTATTCGTCCCTTCCGTTCAACTTAAACACTCCGCTACCCTCCACACTCGTCCTCGTGCCAGCATAGGCATCAATATACTTGAAATCCTCCTTATACGGTCCCGTCAGTTTCTTGGATGTCGCCTGTTGGATACCATTGTTGATTTCCCTGCCGTTGGCATCCTTGGTGTTGCCCTTGTAGAAGAGATGATACACGCCGTCCTTCTCGATGATGTCAGCGTCGATGCTGCCGTATTTGGCAGAGAACAGCACCTTCGGTTCGCTCTCAAAGGCGGTAAAGTCCTTGTTGGCGTAGGCGTAGTAAGTGATGAGCGTCTTGCGGTCGTTGCGCTGCAGCGTGAAATATATCATGTACTTCCGAGCCTTGCGGTCGTAGATGGTCTGCGGCGCCCACACCCAGAAGGCATCGCTGAAGTGCTCGCTCCAGTCTTTTGAGAGATTAATTTTAGCGTGCGTCCAGTTCACCAGGTCCTGCGACTTCAGCAGCACGATGCCAGGGTTTGCGCCCCAGCCCTGTTTCGGGTCGTAGGTGTGCATATCCGTTGCCACGATGTAGTAGCAGCCGTCCTCGCCGCGCAGGATGTGCGGGTCGCGTATGCCGCCGCTCTCGCTAATGCTGTCAGAAGCGATTATGGGTCTGTTGCCGTTCAGCGCATACCAGTTCTGTGCGTCCTCGCTCACGGCGAAGCGCAGTTGCTCCATCAGGTTCTGGTCTCCCCCGCCCTCGAAATAGGCGAAGAGATAACCGGCGGCCTCACCCCCTACCCCTCTCCGACTGGCGAGGGGAGTAGTTACTTGTGCCGAAGCCTGTAAGGATATTGCCATCAGGAATAGGATTGTCAGTTTCTTCATTGTTCTATAATTTCGTTGTAATTGTTCCTGTTTATCTTACCGTTTCTTGCTCAGTCCCTCCTGCGTTAGCGGTACTGCGCGGATAGTACCGTCGCTGTTGAAGTGAAGGTACTCGGCACAGACGCTGCGGCGACAGTCACCACCGGGGGCACCGTCGAGGGCGTAACTACCATCGTGATAGATGTAGTACCACTTCTTTTTGAACTGTATGACGGATGGATGAATCGTAAAGCCGTGGTTGGCCGAGGTGCTGACGAAGCCGCCGTAGGTCCAGGGGCCTTCGATGGTGGGAGCCGTCGAATAGGCCATCTGCTCGGACTGCACGCCAGGGGCATCCGAGGCATAGACGTTGTAGTAGAGTTTGCCGCGTTTGAAGAGCCATGGGCCCTCGCTGTAGTTGCGCAACGGCACTTTTTTTATAGGGCCGTCCAGTTCGCACATATTTTTCTTCAGTTTCACCATATAGCAGTCGCCGTTGCCCCACGCCATCCACGGCGTGCCGTCGTCGTCGATGAGCACGGTGGGGTCGATGTCGGTATTGCGGCGGTGCGAGTCGGGTGTCATGTCGTCGGTGATAAGCGGCGTGCCGTCCTTACGGGCTGGACGGAAGGGTCCGAGGGGTGAGTCACTGACAGCCACATCGATGGCATGGCGACGGTGGTCCTTGTGATCGAGCGTCACGTAGAAGTAGAACTTGCCGTCGTGCTCCACCACCTGAGCCGCCCAAGCACCGTTGGGCACGGCATAGCTGAACACATCGGGGCGCAGCACCGTGCCGTGAGCTTGCCAGTGAATCATGTCAGTTGAGGAGTAGCACAGCCAGCCAGGCATGTTGAACCATCCACCCACATCGGCCTTGTCCTCGCCCACGTAGGCATAGACGGTGTTGTCCACCACGGTGAAGGCTGGATCGGCAGTAAAGGTGTCGGTGAAGAGCGGGTTCTGACCATCCACACGAGGCAGCGCCTCACCGCTAATCTCTAGGTTGCGGATGACTCCCCCGCGCACTTGCAGTGCATTGGGGAATCCTCCCGGGAAGCCGTGGCCTATCACCCACAGCGAACAATTGTGGCGCAGTGCCTTGCCTGGATAGGTCAGTGACGACGACGTTCCATCTACAGTGAGAGTTACGGTAGATTGGTCGCGCTTGCTGTCGTATTTCGATACCGCATCAACAGCATACCAGCGATCAGCCTGCACCTCAGCACCAGCCCAAAGGCGATGTGCCTTCTCGTTACAGTCTGTCACTTCCACGAAGAAGCGGTGCTCTGTGTTGTCGTAGCCCAACGAGATGTCACCGTTGAGAGAATTCTTACCAATCAGATGGCTGGCCTTGCCTTCCTTGCACACGAATACCTGCTCGGTGCCCAGCGTGCCGCATTTCAGTTCGGCCTTCACACGCCACCAGTCCTGCATGTCTGTATAGGGCAGCGGGTGGTTGAAGTCCAGTTTGTACTCGCTGACATTGAGTGCCAACTCACCCTTCGTGGCATCCCAGTCCTTGAGGTTCCAGTCAGCCAGCGTATAGATCTTCTGCTGGGCCTGCGCTGTGAGCGCCAGCATCATAAGCAATAGTAAGAATAGTCGTCTCATGTTATTTCTCTACAAATGTGTTGAATGAATGGGCGGCTACGGCCGATGCGCTCTGCGCCGTCATTTGAGAAGCAGTTTTCTGCCTTTCTTGACGACGATGGAACGATAGGATTTATCGACGCGTTGTCCGGCAAGATTATACAGAGGTCCTTCTTCAGCATCCCTCTCAAGGGCGACTTTAGTCACGGACGTCGTTTGTTCGATAGGGTAGAAGTCCCGAGGCGTCGTCTGGCTTTGAGAGACGAAGTAAGCATGGTGCGCGGGATTGACAAAAGTGGCACCGTCTGCCGCGTTCCATTTCCATCCTGTTTTCTGCACGTCCTCGTACAGCACGTAGTAGAAGTTGCCTCCGTACGTCAGCTGATCCTCGTCGGAACCTCGCAACTGATTGAACATGTCGACCGTCTTCTTCCGCGTCGTGGGGACCATGACGTATGTACCAGGTTCGGCTTTCAGGAGCACCCCCTGGCCGGCAGTGAGAACCGATCCGGCTTCGTTGAACTCCTGGCTGACGACGATCGTGCCGTTATACTCTTTTAAGGTGTAAGCCTGCATGCCTTCGGGGAGCAGGAAGCTCTGGTTGCTGTAATAGAAGGTCGTATAGCCGGATGCAGGCACTTGCACCGTGACAAATGGATTCTTGTAAGTGAGGGAGAAGCCTTGGAAGTTCAGCCACTGGCTGCTGTTGGTGATGTTGGCAGACAAGGTCATCTGATGGTCAGCGACGATGATGTCGCTGAGTGTCGTCTGCGCCTGGTCGCTTGTCAGCGTCTGTGCAGCACCGGCCATCGTCTCTTCGGTGTTCAGCAAGACTTCATTCTTCTTAATATCCGGCAAGGCGTTCAGATTCCCCTTGACGGTATTTTCCGCCGCAGCCGTGGCAACAGGCTGCCGCCCTGAGCCGTCGTTTCGGTAGAATGCGTGGAACACAGCCTCATAGACGCCATTGGGAAGGTCGGTCTGAGTCTGCTGGAGTTTGAAAGTCTGGTGCAGCACTTCGATGTCACCGTCGCCGAGGGTGGTTGTGACGTCCGTCCAGTCGGCCGTCGTCGCATTGCCCAGCATGTCGGCATTCGTAAACAAAGAAGTCGCGTCGACAGGCACGGTGAGGTCGCCGGCAGTGGCCAGCAGCAGTTGTCGCGTAGCCGCGCGCAATTCCGTCACTGATGCGCTCGCGTCACTATAGACCGAATACGCTTGCTGTAGCTCCGATGCATAATCCGTCTCCTTTCCTGATTCAAGAATGGCTTGCTGCAGCTTGAACAGCTGTTTCCGTTCTTTGTATTTGGCATAATTCCCATTGGTGATGTCACGCGTGGGAATGAAGGCCCAGTGGACATAGCCACGTCCATGGCTCGTCGTCAGCGGTCCGCCGTAGGCGTAGGCAAGGTCGAGACACGCCTTCTGGCTCTCGGACTTGAGCGTATAAACGGTGCCCGAGGGAGAGTTCAGAGGTTGATAGACGAATGCGCCTTCGGCCATCGAACGGTCGCTCCAGACATTGCAGGCATCGGCCAGGCAACCCACATAGACATTCGACTTATCGTACATGGAGACATACAACTTGTTGCCCGCCTGTCGCTGCACCTTGACGCGGTATTTCGAACTGAAAGTCATGTCGCCTTTGGGCAGACGCTGAGCCAGCGATTGCGCGTTCCACTCCATTCCATAAGTGACAAAAGCGTCGGCATCGACATTGTACAGGAGAATCGACTCGTACGAAGTGATTTTTGTCACATCCTTGCCGGGCAAGGCCGGAGGGTTCCATCCGTCGGTCTGTCGCGGCTGAGCGATGGTCTGGCCGATGATGTCGTTGATTTCATCGGCAGACAGCGCATAGTTGTAGATTCGCAGGTCGTCGATGAAACCATCCATCAGTGGCACGTCTTCCAGTAGGTTGGCACCTACGCTGTTGACCACAGGACAGACATCCGACAGACGCACCGCCACAGGAGCGCTGGCCGCTTCCACGCCGTCCACGTAGATGGCCACACTTTCTTCGCCGATGGTCAGCGCCACGTGGTGCCATCCTTCGGCCATGCTGCCGGCCTGCAACGTTTGCTCCGTCTCGCCGTTCTTCATCTGGAACACGATGCTTCCGCCAGCATTCAAGGACAGACTGGCATAGTGGTCGGCATCCGAGACGAAGTCAAACAGACAACTGTTCGTGGCGAACGCACCGGAAGCAGCGCGCACCCATACCGCATACGTAGCATCAGGAAGGCTGCAGGCCGCAACGGGCAGGCACAGATAGTTCGACACCCCGTCCAGCAGCAGCGCATTCTTGCCGGAACGATACTCCGTGGTCTGGGTGGCCAGGCTCGACGGGTCGCAGACCACGCCGTGCAGCTGGTTCTCGGTCATGTCACATGCCGACGACTCAAATTCGTAGCGCGCTACCAGTCCTTTCTTGTCGGCAAGGGAAGCGCTGACGGGAACAGACCGTGCAGAACGGTTCTGCGAATAGTCAACGCTTTGCACAGCATAATAATAAGTATGATGGGGACGCGCCGTGTTGTCCAGGAAACGGTTGGTCAGAATGCCCCTTCCTATGACGTCATACGCGATTTCCCCCCTCTCGTCCTTCTCGCCGCGAAGCACGATATACCCGTTGAAATCCTTGTCCTGGACATTGGCATCCCAGGAAAGAAGCACAGAATGGCTGCGCGGTGTGGCGACGAGGTTGACGGGTGTCTGCGGGGCATTCGTCTCGCAGGGGGCGTCAACGGGCAGGAATTTCCACAACTGATGATCCTCCGTAGCGCCGGCGCACAGCGTCACGGTAGCATTGTTCGCCGTGCTTCCGCCGGTTGCTTCGAGATACAAGCCCGACTGGTAGTTCCGGATTCTATAGTACCCGTCCCCTGCATATTCGAACGTCCAGCGCTGGTTCTCTGCTTTCGTCACAGGATAGACGCTGACCGTGCCGCCCACCTTGACCTGGAAGCCTCCCGTCTCCATGTTCATTTGGGCATTCCGGACGCTGTGGACATAGTAGCCCGTAAGGTCGCCCGCATTGTCCGACAGGTGCTCCAGCGTCCACTGCTGATAGGCATAGTGCCTGTTGTCATACTGCACGACGGCGGCCGAGTTGTTCGTTGATCCGCTTTTTATCGTCAGCAACTTCTGACTCTTCTTGTTGACGATGATGTAGTTGCCGTTGGTCAGCGGACACAGCGGCACGTCGGCACCCTCGCAGACCTGAACACTCCGCTCAGCGCTCTTCTGGAACGCATCGCCATACCGATAGCCACCCGGCAACGAAATGGCAAAAGAATATGCGGGGCCGTAACCGTCAAAATAGACAGGTTTGTCTCTGCACACATATTCATAACTACAGGGAGAGGCCTGACGCTCGCTGACACCGGCAAAAGCCTTTATTCTGCCGTCTGGCAGACGGTAGACTGCTGCACCCGACCAGGCTGCGCGGTTCTCGCCATAGCCCAGACGCGCACCACCCTCGCTCGTGGCCAGGCAGAAATCGCCACGGCTCGGGCCTACGGTTCCCCACCAGATACCGTTCTCCATCCCATAGTTGGCACCGACGATACCCTCCATCACATTGTGCAGCTCATCGTTGGTCGCTATGTTGCCGTCGGCCTTGATGTGCGTGTAGAAGTCGGCGTAATGGTTGAAGTCGCCCGCCAACTGGTGCGTATTTCCTTCGTCCACGTAAGGCTTCATATAGTCATACCACTCCATCGCCCCGTCGTTGTTACAGGTATTGCCGGCGCAGATGCGGATCCCCTCAAAGAACGGGTCTTCCTTCAGCAGTTTGGCCACAGCCTTGAAGTCGGCTTTTGTTCCCTGGTTGCTGGCTGTCACGTCCGGCTCGTTGAAGGGAGCGATGGAGACCACTTTCAGACCATAGTCCTGCACATATTTCAGTGTTGCCTTGATGACCTTGAACCAAGCCTCGGGGTGATGGGTATAAACATCGGTATTGATGTCAACAGGGTCGGAATTGAGAAGAAGCCCATCGGGATGAGTGAGCGAGATATGGCGCAGGCGTGCGTCCAGGAAATTCTTCTGCCGGTCGGACAGCGAGCCGTCGTCGTTGACCGCATCCATCACCTGAAACGAGATACGTCCATACGTCAGACGGTCGCGCCCGATGAAGTTGATGCCGCGCAGCACGTTGCCCTCGTCGTCCCAAGCCGTGTCCATGCCCCAGTGGATAAGGGTGGGCGTACCAGGGTCGGCAGCAGCGAAAGGAACTTTCACAGCCTGTCTGTTCCACGCATGAAGATACATGGAAGCATGAGGAACATCGGCAGTTCCTGAAGTGTTCTGTGCATAGGCAAATGGGGCACACAAGAAAGCCCCCACCGTCAGGAGGCAAGTCAGACTTTTTTTCATCAGTATTCTTTAATTTAAGATAATTCGCTACAAAGTTAGCACCTTTTTTCGGAAAGTCGCAAAAAAGCATACGATTTTTAAAGATTTTTAACACTAACACCCCTCGAAATTGTTTTTAACAACGAATTACACAATCGGCTGAGGTGACTCATACGATTTTTGGGGGTTCTAACTAGGGCGTAAATGTCGCAAAAACAAGAAAGCCGCTGATTTTCAGCGGCTATTTCTAGTAGACGAGTTGTTAGTTCGCTTCGGCTTCGCTCACGCTCATTCGGCAAGCCGAAAGTAGACAAGTAGACGAGTTGGTTGTTTTCGTTTTCGTCATTTATCATTTGTCATTTATCATTTATCATTTAGCGAATGCGTTACGGAATGAGGGCAGACTCTAAATGATAGCCGCAAAATTTTCGTGTCACATTTGTCACATTTGTCACGAAACAAAAAAAATGCCGTCCGCTTGGGCGACATTTCTTTTTTAGTTGACAAGTTGTTAGTTTTCGTTTTCGTCTTCGTTATCGTCAATTTTCAATTTTCAATTATCAATTGTCAATTAGGGCGTAGCCCGCGCACTACGGCTCTCCAATCCTGTCGGTTATCACCTTCACCATTTCCGGTGTCAGAGGTCTCCTGCGATGGTAGCCGCTTCTTTTCAGCCGTTTTTCCAGTGGAAGATGATGTCCGAATTTACGCTCCAGTTCTTTGCGGAAAAGTCTGCGTTTGTGTTGGATTGTCAGTTCCCCTTCGTAGTACATGTCGGCAAGTGATGAGAGCGAAATTTTCTTCCTTTTCTTCATGACGTCACCTCCTTTCCCGGCACACGATACTTGCCGCGTGAACATTCGTTCCAACCTCTGTCCTGTATGGAGCGGAGTATGGTGCGGAGGCTTAAACGCTTGAATGCATCGCAGCTGTCTCTCACTGTCCTTACGTTGACAATTTCCCCGCTGTGCGCCTTTTCGTATTCGACAAAAGCCGTGTCGCGCTCCTTGTATATGTTCTGAGCAACGGTCGCGCCCATCGCTTCCTTGTAGGCCAGACGGATTTCCTCACGGTATGATTTGCTGTTTGCGTTGAGTTGCCGCTGAACGGCCAGAGCGCAGTCAATAGAGCAGTTCACCCACCAGCGCACCACGTCGATGATTCTCTGCAGCGTCTCGTTATATTGTGCGTCGCGCTCTTCTTCGGGCACGTCGGCAAGGCCGTTGGCTATGTAGAGCAGATAGCACATCGCCATCGCTCTTTCGTTGGCTCTGGAGCAGCAGTCGTCAGCTATTTCGCCGATTCGCGCCAAGTTTGCCTTAATCTCTTTGCCAAGGGCAATAATAGCCGGTACGCTGAGAGCAAGACGCTCGCGCTCTTCCTGCACACTAAAATTATACTCTTCAAATGTGGGAGCATTCCCGTCACTGTCTTTTGCGCCTTCGTAAGCGCGTTCCAAACTTTCTTCATCGCAAATGTTTTCATCTTCCTTAAACGTGTTATTAAATGTTTTCAGTCGCCTTGCCCCTTCAAGGAGTACGGCCGTTTGTTCTTTCGTCCATTGCGGCCTCTTGTATGCGCCCTCTTTCTTCTCGTCTTTGCGCTCGCCAAGTATGACGAGTGTGCCGCGCGAGAGCGTGCCGTCGCTGTCGCAATGACGGAAGATTTTATACATCGGGTCGATGGTGCCGCCTATGTTGCAGCAGAGCTTCATCGAGGGGACGAAATACGTCTTTTCCTTTGTCTTGTGCAGGAAGGCTTCGCCCGTGCCGTCGTAGCTCTTCTTCATAATGTCGAGCACGATGCTGTAGTACTGGCTGCTTATCTTCTTTGTGAATTCGCCGCCCTCCGTGCATGAGAGATACATCAGTCCGTCGCCGTTTATCTGCATCTGCTCCAGCATCGCGATGGCCGACGGCACGGCATCGAGGATACGCAGTTTCTCCTGCGGCTTAGCTGTCTTCTTGCGCTCTTCCTCCGTGAGCAGGGAGTAATCCGCTTCTTTTTTCGCAGCGACGTTCTTCTCTGCCAGTTCCTTTGAGAGAAAGAGGTTTTCCAGTGAGCGCAGCACTTGACTTTTACCTGTTCCCGAACCGCCCATCTGCCAGCTCTGTCCGCATATCCATCTCAGCATTCCGTCTGCGTAGAGCACGCGGGCGTTGTGTCCGAGAAACGCCAGGATTGGATAACTCAGTGTGAGGGCTTGGTGCACTGCCACCGGATCAACGCCTCCGATGAGTGCCTCCGTGAAGGGGTCGAGCTGTTCGGGTACGGGATTGAGGGCCTGCACCTCGCGTATGGTGCATTTTGAGAAGTCGATGGCCCCGCTTATTGAGGGGCCTAATGGCTTGGAGAGGGTGAGCATCTTTTCAGTCGCGTTGTCTTGCGCCTGCCGCTCCATTTCCTTGCTTGCTGTTATCACCTGTGTCATGCTCTTGCGACTCCTATCAGTTTTAATATGACAGACTGCACACAGCTTCCGTTATTGAGGCGGCGAGATGTCGGAGTGACACTGACGCTCACCACATCGCCTACTCGCATACCTTCGTTCTCACTGATTTTCTCATCGTAGAGTTTCACGAATGTTGTCCAGTTGCCCTGTAAATCTTCGTCACCTGACTTCACCCAGATATTCTGCTGGCGGTGCTTTGTATGGTCGGAAAATTCAATTTCCTGTATGGGTTCTATGCCCGTAATTTCACAAACTGCTATCATAAGTTTAATAGTTTTGAGGTTTGAGGTTTGAGTTTTGAGATTGGGGATTTCACATTTATCATTTAGGCGTAGCCGATCTTGTTCAGATCATTTTCTTCTTTGGTTTCCCAGGCTTGCTGTTCTCGCTTCTCCTGTGCGTCGTGTGCCTTTTTGGCTTTTGTCCATTGCAGCAGTACTCCGTCCGACACGTCCGATGTCTTCATCTCTTCGCCGTCCATCGCCAGCATCTGTGCTGTGAGTTCAAGGGCACTGATGACATCGTGCTTGTTTTTCAGACTTTGCGTTGTGCCTGCAATATGAAGGTGCACGGCGTTGTCCTTGGTCACTCGCATAAACGACTTTCCGTAGCTGGATTGCGACTGGTGAACTATTTGCGACACGTTGCCCGTGTAGGGTCGGGGAGTGCGCTTCTTTGTGACTACCACGCGGCCTTTGCCGATGGTCACGTCTGCGCCCTTCACTTCCATTTCGGGGAGTTTGCGCGTCTTGTTCACTTTCATTACTATTGTACCCTGTCGGGTGAAACTCAGGCTCTCAAGTTCCGACTGCGAGAGCTGAATTATTTGGTTTAATAAGCTATTGTTTTTCATTGTTTTTTTTTTATAGTTGACAAGTTGACGAGTTGACGAGTTGACAAGTTGGTTGTTTTCGTTTTTCGTTTTTCGTTTTTCGTCATCGTTTTCGTTTTTCGTTATCGTTTTCGTTAAAGATTTCGTCATGTCTGTGGTCATAGAGTGCGAGTCTCTCTGTCTCCGTGAGTCTGGTGGGCAGTGCGTTGCCGCAGAGTCCCAGTTCTTCCAGCGTTTTGCGCAGGCGTTTGTCGGAGAGTGCATCCACGATGTCAAGGTTGCAGACAGCTGTGCGGTCGAAGGCAATCCTTATTTCCGAGGAGACAAGGCCGTATCTGGTGGCATACACGGTGATGTGCTTCTTTGCGTCTTCCGCATTGTTTGAGAACACGAACACCTCCGGGTCGCCCTGAAAGTTCTCGCCCTCAATCTTTTTGCTCATCTTCATCATGGCTCAATCCTGAGGGCTGATTAGTATTTCTTGTGTGAGGCTTTCCCAGATGTTTCTCACGATATTCACGATACCGAAGAAGATGTTGTACACCACGACCCACACGATCAGTATGGGGTGATACCATATCGGTTTCAGTCTCCAGTGAAGGATTTTCATCTCTCCGGATTTGCTTTTTTTTCTCTTCAGCCCTTTGTCTTTGAAACATCCGAGCCAGTAGAGCCCTCGCATCGTCAGGGTCATCGCCTCCATGATTTCTTGTTTGATTGCCTCATCTTGGCTGTTCTTATTCGTTTTCATAGTTTGTTTTAGTTTTTGAAATTATACACTCACGCAATCGGCCGAATTGCGAGGGCAAAGGTATGACACAAAAAAAGCCCCGACAATTTCTGTCGGAGCTTAGAAGTATTTTCAGAAAATTTAGAAGCGTTTTTAGAAGATTTAGAAAACGCCCTTTTTCTTATGTCTATTTTTGCGTGTTTTTCTCTATTTCTTCCAATAGTACGGTTGCGAGTCTTACGTTTTGTTTGTGTGCGCCGTTAGCCTCCCATTTGTCAATGTTGCCAACAAGCAGACCTTCCGCTATCGGTTTCTGCACAGCATCGTAATTGCATACAAAAGAAATACTGACAGGCCATGTTTCCACTTCACGTACAAAATCCCGGAAGCCTTTCATATATCCTTTCATCTGATATACTCTGTACACCACAGCCCAAGAGCGATTGCTCCACCACATTCCTTGCTTGACGGTTTCCGTCACAGCTCTGCACATTTCTTCGCGCGTCGGTAAATCTGGAAATAGTTTCTTCTGAATAGTTTCGTTGTTGGCGTCTCCAAACTGGAAACTGCCGTCACCACTCATCCCGAAATGGTTGTGCTCTACGTGTTCGATATACTGACCGATGGGTCCGTAAAAATAGTTTTTAATGCCTCCCTGTTTTTTTTTTGTTTCGTCTTGACTCATTTTGTGAATAAAAAAAAGCGAGGGCACGTGTCAGTAAACAGCAAAGCTCAGGTCTCGACTCCTATCCTAAACTGAATACGACCGCCGCCCCCGCCGTGATGTTATTATCACGCGAAGCGATGGTCGCATGTCTTCTTAGGATTCACGGGCTTTCGCCCTTATTGTCGAGAGATGAGCCTTAAGACAGCGATACTACGCCGCAATGCGATATTCTAAAATTCTTCTCTTATAACGTTTAATCTTGCGAATTATTATATACTGTTCCAACTGAACCGTGAAAATGGTTCTCAATGTTGAGATTTACCACCGTTCCGTTATAAAGCTGTCGCTGCATTCCGAGGAAGAACTCGCGTATCTGTTCGGGTTGCATCTTCAGGGTCTTTACTGCATCCACGGGAGAGTGGTATTTCATTCCGATAAGCGTCGGCAGTTTGTCGTTACCCAACTCTTTGAAGCCGTTGCGTACATACAGCTCCATGATATAGTTTAGGAAATCCTGCTGCTCTGCAGTATATATCTTCATTGCCTGCTCCTTCAATATCTCAGCTCTTCTCTGACGTTCTATCGGAGTGGTCTCGTAGGCAATATATGCCAGCACGTCCAGCATGTCACACTGCTCCATATTGAGAAGGCGACGTGTGATTTCCAACTTATCTTCGGGGAATCCGCTCTGTGCCAATACGTCCAGCAACTGCTCGCGTGTGTCGGGTTGCGACCAGCGTTTCCGCAAGTCTTCCTCGCCGTCAAGGAAATGCGGCAATGTGCCGAACAGACGGTCTATATATTCTCTCACGGTCAGCAGTTCGTCGCCAAACTGAATCTTCTCTTCCCAAGTGGTGTATAGTGTCAGCTCTCTCATGTGGGAAAGCTTCACCGTGATTGTCTTTTTCTTCGGTCCTCCGGGACAGGTGCATGGCAGATTACCGCAGACGGGACATGGTGTCGGTGGTGGAGGTGGAGGACATTCGCAAGGAATCTTGCCACACTTCGGGCATGGTTTCTTCTCTCCTTTACCGCAGGTGCAGGGATAGTTCCCGCATACCGGGCAGAACGGATCTCCGTCCCATTCCGGGTCGTTGAAGTTTCTTGTCGCCCCCACGAAGTCTATCAGCGTGAAATAGTATTTGCCGTCAAACAAACGTGTGCCGCGTCCCATGATTTGCTTAAACTCCACAATGTTGTTTATCGGGCGCATCAATACGATGTTTCTTACATTTCGTGCATCCACACCAGTGGAAAGTTTCTGTGATGTGGTGAGAATGGTTGGGCGCAAGAGGTCGTTGTTTTGGAACTGTTTGAGTTTTCTTTCTCCGTCCACACCATCATCAGCTGTGACGCGTTCGCAGTAATTGCTGTCGGGCACGGTCTTCCACTGGTTTATCATGTCGCGGATAATCTTCGCGTGCTGTTGAGTGCAGCAGAAAACAATAGTCTTTTCATCCTTGCCAATCTGCCCCAGCATTTCTTTCACACGGTGTTCGTCGCGCTTGCGTATCTCTATGTTGCCGTTATAGAAATCCCTCTCCGTGTAGGTCTTTTCCACGTCGATATCACCCTCTACATCATCGTTGGGGTCGTACTTGTATGTGTCTATATTACTCGTAGATATCTTCACGCGGAAAGGAGTCAGGAAACCATCCTCGATACCTTGCTTCAAAGAATAGCTGTAAACAGGCTCTCCGAAGTATTTGTAGGTGTTGGCATTTTCTTTTCTTCTTGGAGTTGCCGTCATACCCAGCTGAACTGCCGGTGAGAAATACTCCATCAGACGTCTCCACTCACTCTCATCGTTGGCACCTCCTCTGTGGCACTCGTCGATGATGATGAAGTCGAAGAACTCCGGTGGGTATTGCATGAAATATGGTTTTCCCGACGGATCATCTCCCATGAATGTCTGGAAGATGGTGAAGTACAGATGTCTGGCTTTCGGCACTCTGTCCTGATGTTTCTTGTCGTGCAGCAAATCGGGCGTGATACGCTCCATTGCGTCCTCGGGGAACTGCTCGAAGTCGTTCTTTGCCTGATTGGCAAGTATGTTTCTGTCCGAGATAAACAAGATACGCGGTTTCTGTTCCGTGCCTCTTGTGTTCCAATTCGTCTGATACAGTTTCCAGCATATCTGGAAGGCTGTGTAGGTCTTACCCGTACCAGTTGCCATTGTCAGCAAGATACGGTTCTTCCCGTTTGCCACAGCAGCTAAAACGTTGTTGATGGCTATTTCCTGATAGTAGCGAGGCTCACGACCGCCACCGCGATTCAGCGGACAGAGGTTGAACTTATCTCTCCACGGATTTTCCTCCGGGAATGTCATCGCCCACAATTCCTGCGGAGACGGAAATTTATCTATAGGACCTTCTTTGGAAGGTATGATATAGTTTCCTTGGGCATCTTTCACGCCCATATCTATCGCCCAAATCTCGTCACCATTTGTGGCGTAGGTGTAGCGGATGTGCAGCAACTCGGCGTACAACTTTGCCTGTTCCACGCCCTCGCTCACGTCCTTCTCGTCACTCTTGGCTTCTATCACCGCCAACTTCTGATTCTTGTATTTCAGGATATAGTCGGCTTTCTTAGGGTGACGGTTCTGAGGCACCGCACTCACCATACCGGGTGTAATCTGGTAGGCACGTTGTTCGGTCAGTATTTCCGATTCAGGCACCTGTTCCCATCCCACACCGTAGAGCGCTGGGTCTATCTTCTTCCGTCTGGTTGCTGTTTCGTCCATTTTATTCAAATACTTCTCTTAACATTGCTTGTTTCAGGGCATCACACTCTGCTATTGTCTTTCTCTGTATCTCCTCCAATTCACGAACATGTTCGGAAAGGGAGTCAAGACGAGAAACGATTTGCTGCTGAATATCTATATTTGGTATATATATTATAACTTCAGCAAGCCTTGTTAATGCTAATTTAGGTTGTGATGCCTGTTTTGTTGCTTTATCTATCTGCTTTTTGAAAGCATCAGATTTTGTATACAGATAAATGAATCTTTTCTCAACAGGTTTTGTAAAGACTAATTTGCACGCATTTTCTGTAAGGTTAGATCCATTTAAAGAACTGGGAATTATACCAGCTTTACCTATAGTTCCGGCTATACTCAGATAAACATTTTTATCCGTTATTGTGTAATTTTTTATCTGTTTGTAGACTTCTTCCGAGATATATAATAGATTGGATAAATCAATTGTGCCGTCATCAGTAAAATCAGATACTCGGATATATTTATGTCCTGTGTCTACAGATTCTAGTTTATATCCCTTGGGGACTCGTTTTCCACCTTTTACTTCCGCAATATCTTTTATCTTCTTCTCCTCCCATCCCTCTTTCGGCTCCATAGCTTGGGAGAGGGCTTTTTGGAATAGGGCACGGGCTTCATCGAGTTGCTTTTCTGCATTTGCTTTCAAAGCGTCAATACGAGCAAAAGCGGCATCCAAACGGGAAACAATAGCTTGCTGCTCGGAGAGAGGTAATAATGGTAATGGTAAATCTTCAATCTGTTTCTTGTTAATTGAATTAAAAACAGCGCCGTCATTACCAACGATTTTGTTTTCAATATTTCTCAGTGCATACAATATATAGTGAGGAATAATCTCACTCTTGCATCTAATGGCCGCCAAGCCTCGACCAATGCATATCTTCCTGTCTGTAAGATTTGTTGGACCTACAGGGGCTCTTACAGACATTAAAATGTCACCTGGTTCTGCAATTTTAGTTATTTCAGTTGTCCATACATTAGAATGCTCAATTATACTTTCACCAAAAGCCTTTTTCCCTTGGTGAAACTCCATACCTTTTCCCACATCATTGTATGATGACCCCTGAGGGGACTGGCCTGCGATAACGATGCATGCATCTTTTATAGTTCCCTCTTTTTTCATTTCAGCATCTCCTTTATCTCTTTTATCTCTTTCAACAAAGTTTGGGCATCATCATGAAGACTAATCAGCGAAGCGACTATTTCAGATGCACTGCGCTCGTCCTTTTCCTCAACCTTATTCGGATTCTTCACAGAGAGATCATAATCCTCACCAAGTGAAGAGACATCAATGCTCCATGAGTTTTCACTGTCGGCCTTTGTTCGCTGCAACTCAACAAACTCAGCCAAATCATTCTCGTTCAAAGCATTTGTCTTACCCAGATTGCGACCGGGATTCAGCTGATAATACCAAATCTTCTTTGTTGGAGTACCCTTGTCGAAGAAGAGTACAACGGTCCTTACACCGGCACCTTGGAACACACCGCCAGGCAAATCGAGAATGGTATGAAGATTGCACTGATCCATCAGCAACTTACGCAAAGCAGATGCATCGCCGTTGGAGAGGAACGTGTTCTTGATGACAATACCGGCACGACCACCAGCTTTCAGCATCTTGATGAAATGCTGCATGAACATATATGCCGTTTCGCTGGTTTTCAGGTCGAAGTTCTGAAGCACCTCACCACGCTCTGCACCACCAAAAGGAGGATTAGCCAGAATCACATCCTTGCGGTCTTTTTCCTGCACCTGACTCAGATTCTCTGCCAGCGTATTGCCTCGGATGATATTGGGAGCTGCCACGCCGTGGAAAATCATGTTCATGGTGGCGATGATGTAGGGAAGCGGTTTCTTCTCCTTGCCATAGAAAGTCTTTTCCTGAAGTATCTTATTGTCGTGGGTGCTCTTCACCTTCTCGTTCATATAGGCAAAGGCTTCGCAAAGGAAGCCGGCACTTCCGCAGGCAGGGTCATAGACGGTTTCTCCTATCTTGGGGTCAACCACCTTGACAATGGTGCGTATCAGAGGACGCGGCGTGTAATACTCACCTCCGTTGCGACCGGCATTGCCCATACGCTGTATCTTGCTTTCGTAGAGGACGGTCATTTCATGTTTGTCCTCTGCACTTTGGAAATGCAGTGAGTCAATCAAATTGATTATCTCACGCAGATTGTAGCCGGAAGTTATCTTGTTGCGCAGCTCGGCAAATATCTCACCAATCTTATACTCCAGAGTGCTGGCACTGGTGGCCGTCTCCTGAAACTTGCGCAGAGCAGGGAACAGCTTTGTATCGACAAACTGCTGCAGGTCGGGGCCTGTCATGCAGTTGATATCGTCGGGCGTGCCGTCCGCTTTTTTGGGAGCAGCCCACTGGCCCCAGCGCATGAAACCCGTGATGATACGCTTGTATTCCTTTCCGGCCATCAGGGCATTCATTTCCCTCTCGGCCTCAAGGTCGTCAAGATATTTCAGGAAGAGCAGCCATGAGGTCTGTTCGATGTAGTCCAACTCTGTAGAGCAACCAGCCTCATTGCGCAGTATATTGTCTATCGCATTAAATGTCGATTCGTATTGCATATATTATTTTTTCTTCTTATTCCTATACCGATACCAAGCATGGGTGAAGAGCACACCGCCAGCAAAACCGACGATGAAGGTGTAAATCACTATTGCCCAAAAGGCAATGGTGGTGTCCCTAAAAATCTCGATTATAGCCAGCATCCCACAAAGTATCAACGGTTACACTTATCCCTGGCTCCTGCAGATTGCAGAAGATAACAGGGGTCTCAGATGATGACTTCATACCCTCGAGAGAAGGCACGGCATCATCACCACAACTCGACAACAAAAAAGCAGCAAAAAGAGAAAGGAAAACAGCTCTAAAGGAAAGATGACAAAGCCCCCCCCCCTGTAATATTTCTACGTTTCTGAGTAAGCTGTTTTTCATGATTTATATGAGTATCAAGCAGTCTTTTTCATATTTTTCCGCGACAAAGATAGCAAAAAAAGTTTAGAGTAGAGCGTTTGGAGTGGACAGACAGTTGAAAAAGTTTAAAAGTTTAAGAGTTTAAGGGGATTCTGCGCAATTTCGTGACTTTCGTGACAAATGTGACAAAAAAAAGAAATGAAAAGAGAGAAAAGAAAGCTGCTCCCCTGCACCCCTCTGTAAAGAAAAGAGTAGAAAAGAAAGAAAACTCCATGACGTCCCAATTACGTCTTTAAGTTTATTATGGCCTATGACGTTATAACCGTGCGCCCGTCAGGTTATTATATATACCTGTACCCTATAACTAGCGCACGGACTTTGAGGTACGCAGACTATGCGCCCGTTTATAATGTACGTGTGCGCACTGAAAGCGTGTCACATTTGTCACATCTGTCATGAAAAAAATTTTTACATGCGCACGCACACATATAGGCGCATTTTTCGTGCGATGAGGCTTTACTGAAACACTTAAAAAAAATTTTTTTCTCTTAGAACATCAGTGAGTTATGAGGAAAATGGAACATTTCGTTTTTTCGCTGTCGTACCTTTGCAGCGTCAAAGCAGATATAAGGCAGCATCAGATATAAGGCAGCATCCAGGGTTCGTCTACAAATCCCTTAATGAAGCGAAAAATCTGGGTGAAAGATATCTTACAGATGGCTGATGTCTGAAGGCTGATGTCTGAAACGAAAACGAAAACCAAATAAACTTTCAACTATAAACTTTCAACTTTCAACTAACTTAAGACCTCGCGATGTGTAGGCAATCGCTTTCTTACAACTATGGCAAAGATTGATATGATGTGGCTCAACGACGGAATTCACGGACGTGCCGACAAGACCTCCCGCACCTACACCAAGGTGGACCGCCTCACAGGCAAGACCTACGCAGTGACTCTCCGCAATCCCCGTACGGGCAAGGATTTCACCAACGGGCAGATTCGCCAGAACAACAAGTTCGGTGCTCTCTGTATGGGTGTTCATGCATGGGTGAAGCAGGCCAAGGCCGCTGATGCCTCTGCTGAGGACAAGGCACAGTACAAGAAGTTCGTCAAGGCACTCAGGGCCCAGCACCAGTACCCCTCTGTGTTCGCCCTTATCATGGCAAAGCGTTACGCTACCGTCAATGAGGAGCTCAGCGCAGTGACCGTCACGGACGGTGAGTACACCAAGACTGTGGAGTTCACCTTCAACGCACGTCCCCTCGTGGATGCTCCCGAAGACCCCGATTGGGATAACGGTGGTAACAGTGGCAACAGTGGCAACAGCGGTTCAAGCCAGGGCGACTCCTCCAATGGGGCCGAGCAGGGCGAAGGCAACGTAACCATCAGCCTCTCGGCAGTCGGCAACGGTAAGGTCAGCATTGACGGCGGTACAGCTGGTATCTCCAAGTCGAAGAGTGTTGCTCCCGGCACATCGGTAGCCATCCTCGCCACTCCCGACAGCGGCGCAACGTTCACACGCGCAACGTTCAGCGGCGGCAATGCAGGTGGCGGTGACGGACCCAGCGAAGGTTAACCTTCGATGTAAGATGTAAGAAGTAAGATGTAAGATGTAAGATGAAAAAGAAAATCTCCTTACTCTCTTTTTGCTCCGCAGTGGCATTTGCTGCTGCGGGGCTTTACCTCCCTCCGATGGGCGTGATTGACTCCACCGTACTGATGCTGGTAGCCCAGCTGCTCGTGCTCTGCGCAACCCTTTTGGGTGTCGATTCGTACTTTGACAAACTAAAAGAGCTAATGAAATAAACCTCAAATCTCCAACCTCCAACCTCAAAGCATCATGAACCTAACAGAACATTTTACCCTCGAGGAAATGCTTCACAGCGAGACCGCTGAGAAGAAAAAGATAGAGAACCGCATCAATGCGGAAGAAGTAAACAACCTCCAAAAGCTCTGCCAGAAGGTCCTTGAACCTCTCAGGGCGCATTTCGGCAAACCGATACGCATCAACTCCGGTTTCCGCTGCAAGGCACTCAACGAGGCCGTAGGAGGCGCAAAGAACAGCTACCACACCAAAGGCAGAGCAGCTGACATCCCCAACGTCCCCGGCTGGCTCGCCTACATTAGAGACCATCTGCCGCATACAGAACTCATCAATGAAGGCTCGTGGCTCCACGTCGCACTATGAGGACAACCTACTCGTCAACTCGTCTACTTGTCAACTCGTCAACTAACAAAAAATTGTCGCCCAATCGGACGGCATTTTTTTGTTTCGTGACAAATGTGACAAATGTGACACGAATATTTTGTGTACCCTTACTTCACGAAGTACTTCTTGCCGCCTTGGATGTAGTATCCGCGAGCAGGCTTCTGCTGGAGACGACGGCCCATGAGGTCGAAGATGGGAGCGTTTTCGTCAGACGAAGAAGCCTCGCCAAACTTCACTTCTTTCACTCCCGACGGATCAATCGGCAGAATCTGCCCGAATTCGCACCAGCAGGAGATAAGACGAGCCTTAGAGTTCCCCACCAGTCCGGTTACTTCGGACCGCGAGTCCGGTTACTTCGGACTGCGAGTTCGGTTACTTCGGACTGGCGGTTCGCTTACTTCGGGCTGACACCGAGCAGAGACCGTACTGATACCGTACAGCGACCATACTTTGGCCGTACTTATATGGTTGAAATACGGTAAAACTACAAAGGCTGAAATGCCCGGAAGCCTTAGAGAGAGAAGTCAATGAACGGACGCGTTCCAATTGTTCCAATTGTTCCAATTAAAAACGAGATACCCCCACCTTCTCTTATATGCTATATAACTATTTAATAATTAATAATAATATATATAAATAAGAAGAAATGGAATACCCTCAAAAATTAACTGGAACAACTGGAACAGGAACGCAGGTCCAGTCAAAGTCTCACCTAAGAAGCAGAATTTCTTTTAGTTAGCCACTTGTATTCTTCTGTCACAAAGAGTTCACACCCCGTAAAACAGGACAGAAACGTATCAAATTCTCCCCTATTTTGCCTTAAAAAGAATACCCCCCCTTGTTTCTGCAACGAGACCCGCACTTGCTGAAAATTGGTCTCTCTAAATCATCCTCGCCGCCAACATCTTTATCGTAAACCTGGTTTATCCCCTGACGCCGCTCCACTGAGCCACCGCCGCAGAGGTAAAAGTAAACGAGCAGCCCTTACCGAGCTGCTCGTCTTCTTTCACCAAAAGCCAAATGCCTTACTTCACATATACCTTCTGGCCATTAACAATGTAGATGCCGCTCTTCAGAGGCTTCTCCACCTTCTGACCGCTGAGGTTGTAGTAAGTCTTGCTTCCGCCATTTTCTGTTGCTTCCACATCGGTGATGCCGGTTGTGTCGGACTTCACCACATGCAGTTTGACGTACTGCGCCTTGCCGCTCTGCGTGGCCTTGACAACAACATCGAACTCCATGCTCTCATCGGTGTTCACAACCAGAACATCATCATTCAGAGACACAATGCCCTGCAGCGACTCATCCAAAGCATCGGCAAAGGCGTAAACAACCGAACCCTCATCAGCCAAGTCGAATGCCTCGCTGACACTCTTGGAAACGGTATTCATATCGAATGCATAGAATGTTTCGGGGCGCTGACCGTTGAAGTCGTCCATGCAGAAGTACGTTGCCGTGGTCGTACCGTAAGTATTGTACTTCGTACTTTCGAAAGTGAACGACAGAGACTTCACCGTGCCGAGCGGACGGAGGTCAACCCACTGCCAGGTGTTAACATAGTAGCGGTCTGCCTCTTCCTCTGCACGATAGTCGGCAAGATAGTACTCTACGGAGTTGCTGTTGTCGGCAGTGATGATGAGCTTGAAGTAGTCGCCCTGACCGAACGGCTTACCGCCGTCGCTGCTCATGCCGTCGCCGTTGACAATATTGTCCACCGTCCATGCATCGTTGGTGATATAGAAACCGTTGAGGACATCGCCTTCAGGATTGTTCATCACGGTGATACGACCACCCTGCGGATATGCCACGAGATAGTTCTCGGAACCGTTCACACCGCCGCCGACAGCATTGTTGAACTGGTCGACGCTGTAGGTGTCAAAGCTGAACGATGTGGTAGTCCTGTTGGCATACATGTAGTCGTAGTAGTAGTACCACTCCGGTATAGCACCGTTGTCGAACTTGTAGGAACCGCAGACGAAGGAGCCGTTGAGGTTGTCTCCGCGCTCGAAGCTCTCCTCCGGCAGATAAAGCGTCTCGAAGGTTGCTGTGACGGCATCGCCGAGCACGTAAGCCCTGACGGTGGCTGTATCTGCCTTCTCTGCAGCATCGGTGACGATGAAGATATAGTCCGTACATTCTGTCGGCGTGGTGTTGGCCACGAAGGGCTCAAGCTCGCTGACGCTGTTGTAAACCTGTGATTTCAGCACATTGTGCTTCTGATCCATCCACGTGAGCGTGTAAGGAGCCGCGTGAGTATCAACATTGACAAGAGCCGTCAGTTCCACTTCAGCGCCGGCCTCTACCGTCACATCAGATTCTTCACCGTCAATCACAGCTTCTGCTTCCGGCTTAACCGTCTCGGGACGCTGACCGTTGAAGTCGTCCATGCAGAAGTACAGAGGTGTGGTGTAACCCCATGCGTTCGTGCGTGAGCTCTCCATGTGGAAGCTCAGTTCCTCCACTGTGCCCAGCGATGAGAGGTCTACCCACTGCCAGTCGTTGACATAGTAGTGGTCTGCCTCGTTTTCTGACGTATAGTCTGCCAGATAGTATTCCACTGTCTTGGCGTCGTCTTCATCAGCCGTAATAATGAGCTTCAGGAAGTCGCCTGTTGTGAAGGCACCAGGTGTCATACCGTCGCCATTGAGGATGGCATTGACAGTTACAGCTGCATTGGTGATATAGAAACCGCTGATGACATCGCCCTCGGCATTATTGAGCACACTGACGGTCATCGGTGCAAACGAGTCCTCATAGAACACTGCATAGTTCTCAGAGTCGTTGTGACCCTTGCCCACGCATGAGTTCCACTGGTCGCTCATGATGTCGCCACCCTCGGTCTCCGTGCGGTTAGAATAGCCGAAGCCGCTCCATGAACCCCAGTCGATGCTGTAGTTGTTGGAGAACTTGTAGCTGCCGCTGAGGAACGAACCGCGATACTGCTGGTCGCCCCACAGGCCTTCCTCGATATCACCCTTCGTATCGGGACCGCGCCAGTAGCTGTTCTCTGCCAGATAGATGTCGTCGAAGGTAGCGGCAAGAGCCTCACCGGTGACGATGATGCGGCAGGTGTCATTAGCCTCAAAGTTCTGGGCATCCTTGATGTTTACATAGTAGTCGCCCGACTGTGTCGGCGTAATAGCCTTGACAATCTCCTCGCCAATGAGTTCGCTGACGACGGGCTCGCCCACCTGCTCATTCTTCTGGTTCTTCCAGGTGACGGTGAAGGGTGCCAGACCGCTGGCTACCATAACCTTCAGAGAGGTCTCTGTGCCCTCCTCCACGGTGGTCTCAGGCTCTGTGCATGCAATCATCAGTTCGATGGGCTCCATCGGAGTGGTCACGTCGCTGACGGTCTGCAGTTCGGTGGTCACACCATAGGCGCTCTCTACGAGCACGTAAGCATTATAGGTAGTCTTTTCGCTAAGGCCACCAATCTTAATGCCGGCCTCGGTATCCTTCGTCAGCACAGCGGTGTGCTCGGAAGCCTTCACGGTCTCTGCCGTCGGAGCCTCCTCGGTTGCAGGCAGCACTACGACATAAGCCTTGCCGGCCATGTCGGCCTTAACGCTGACCATAACCTCGTTGAAAGCTGTTGCTGCAGCTGTGGGATAGCCCTCAGCAATAACAGGAACACGTGTTCTGTTCGGGTTATATTCGTAAGCACCGATAGAGATATTCTCCTCAGGACGGGCTGTGCCGTTCACATCGGTAGTCACGTAGTCGAGCTTTACAGCCGTCAGCAGGTCACCGTCAAGAGTCGTTGCAGGCTCCAGAATGTCGTCGTTGACAAATGTAACCTGCTTGTTGATGCAGCCCGTAGCGCCGGTCTGCTCCACGAATGCGGCGAAGTCGCCGGTAGTAGAAGAGGACGCACGGAAGAAGGTCTCTCCGAAGGCAGACATGATGTTGTTCCGGAAATTAATCTTATCCAGGTTGGCGTCATTGTAGAGATTGACAGCATAGCCGTTGGTCTCGTTCTGTATGATGTTGTTGACAACATTGATGCCGATGCCGTAGCCGTCATCGAACTTGGAACTAGCCCAGAAGGCTGCGCCGCCGTTTTCACCCGTCATGCGGATAGTGTTGTTGGCAATGTTGACGTTCTTAACCTTTGTTCCGTTTAACTTGAAGGGGCTGTAGCTGGCATTGAGTGAAACGAGATTGATGACATTGTTGGCAATAATCATCGGAGCCTCCGCAGAAGCCTCTACCTGGCGGATATTCATCACAGCACAGTATGAGGTGGGAGCCACGTTGAACGTGTTGCCTACAATCTCTGTGGGCACGCTGTATTCGTCGCGCAACTGCATGTCGAGGACACCGACGCTTATCTTGGTGGTTACGGAAGACTCGATGACGATGGTGTTGCCAAGTATCTTTGCACCCAACTCATCCATCACATAGATAGCCTTCTGACCATTGTTCTTAAAGGTGTTGCCCTCGATGATGCCGCCTACTTCCTTGGGCAGAGCCACATAGTTTGTGCCGCCCATCGACACGCCCATCTTACCGCCTTCGAGGAGACAGTTGCGGACGGTCAGGTAGTCATTGTTCTTGTTTTCCTCATCGATGATGGTATGACCTATAAGGCAGACATCCTCACCGGAATTAGCCGTGCAGACAGGAGCGTGTAGATAGCAGTTGTCAATGGTGACATGACGGCTTTCGTCCTTCACCATCACTACGGCCTTGTAAGCCTTGTCTGTGGTATAGACCTCGAGGTTCTTCAGCGTGACATAGCTTGCCTGATAAAGCGTGATGACACCATAGTCCTTCTTGTGCTGGTCGTCGGAATAGCCTCCTGTGGTGTAATTGTTCTCGTAAATCTTCACATCGCGCTCACCGCTTTCGCTTTCAATGGTGAGTGTGTTGGTGGCACCCATACCCTTGATGTAAGGCACGCGAACCTTTTCGTTGTACTCACCTGCCTTAATCTTCAAGACAACGGGACCTTCCATACCCAGTGTACCGAAGTCGTCGATGGCGGCCTGAATGGTGGAATAGGTACCACCCTCTCCTACCGTATAGACACCGCTCTTGCCGCTGGCAACGGTAACGTTGGCAGTAGCAGGCTCCGTCACATCAACGGCCTCACCGCTGACAACGATGCTGTTCAGTGTCGCTGCTGCCGTCATACCGACAGTGGCGTCCGACTTCAGGTCGTAGGTGAGCCAGAAATAATAGGTGCCGCTGTTGGTGATGCTGTACGAACCGCTGAATTCCTCGTTGGCCGAGAATGTGGTCGTCATACCCGTCTGATAGATATGGTAAGCCTGAACAGCATCGCCGTCAATGCCGCTGACGTTGAACGAAGTTACCTCTGCGGGTGTCAGTTCACCCTTGGCCTCCACCATTATCTTGAGCATTCGGACATCGGCCTGTCCCTTGAGCACTTCGCTCACGCTCAAGTCTTCCGTAGTGACAGAAGTCACGACGACGTCACTCTTCTTGTAACCCTCGGCAACAATACCGAAGTTGGGTTTGGTGTAACTGCCCTTGCCCACGTATTTCAGCGTGAGCTTGCCACCCTCAAAGTCAGCATCGCTAACGATGGGGTCGAACTTAGCCGACGAGCCGGTGAGGTCAACGATAAGGTTGTCGTCATTGACTTCAACTCCCTTGTATATATAAAGGTGTGCGTTGTAGGCAAATGTGATACCGAGATTGGTAAGCTTGATGCTCTCGGCCTTGCCAGCAGGAGCAAGTGTGAGGGTTGCCTCTACACCGTCGGCACCGTCGCCCTCTGCACCGCCGTCGTCATAGACATTCACCTTCTGACCGAGTGCGAGATTTAATGTGCCGTGATTGCCGGCAGTCAGGAGCACCTGATTCTTCAGCGTACGGGCACCTTCAGGGTCGCCGGCAGTAGCGGGAACATCGGCAGCACCTATGTGTGCGCTGACGAGAGAGGCATCGATGCTCTCATTCTCAGTGGCATCGGCCTTGATGTCAGCCTTCAGAGTGAACAGGTTGTCACCTTCCGCAAGTGTGGCGGGTTCAGAGAAAGATATTTCAACCTCAGCAGCGGCAGCAGCCTCGCCGAGTTTGCTCTCGCCCTTCCATACACTTACCTTAGCGATGTTTGCCTCAGAACCCTTCAGGTTGACCTTCACCTGGTCTACAGCAAGGGCATTGAGGTTACCCTCCGTCTTGACATTGATGGTGAGCAGTTCCTGTTCGGTGGCGCCTATTGATACATCGCCGGTGACTGTCTGTGTAGCCTCCAGAGCGGTGACTTCCATCTCCTTGGACTGATATTCGGAGACAGTGGCCTTCCAGCCGTCGAGAGTATAAGAGGAGTATGAAGCATTCGGATTGAATACTATGGTCAGTGCACCGTCTTCTGCCGTAGAGCGGATGGTAGTGCCCGGACCAACTTCCTGCTGGGCATTGTCGTTGAGTTCCCAGAGCTTGATACCGGTTGTTCCTTGTCCTGCATAGATTTCAAACTTGGCATGGGTACCATAAGAAGAGCTGGCATAATAGACGGCGAATGAGGCAAAGTCAATTTGACAAACCATACCATCGTGCTTCGGAACGAAGATATTGATGCGGTCGTCAGTACCATACTCATATTTTGTAGAGTACTCGCTGGCAGGCTTTGTCTCGAAGTCCATCGAACCGTTGACCGTCTTGGTGACTGTACCCTGTCCGCTACCGTTTATGACAATGTTCTTCACTGTGCGCTCTGCCGGTGTGGACTCTGAAGGAGTTTCCGTCTTCTCCGCACCGTTGACCAAAGCCGTAACGCTGACAAGTTCTGCACGTACCACCTGATCGTTCAGGACTTCATCGCTGATATTGTATTTCAGGGTGAACTGATTTTCGCCTTCAACCAATGTCTGAGGCTCATCTGCTACGATAACAACATTTGCTCCAGTAACATCTGCTTCACCCACTTTGGTACTACCGAAATAAAGAGAAGCTTTCGTGGCAAAAGCAAAGTTCTCACCGGCATTGAATGCCATCTTTGTCACCTGCATTGCAGGTTCTGTGTTTTGGGTGATGACATTTACGCTCAACATATCCTGATTAAGGTCACCTGCAGCTACTGTTTCAGAGGAAAGCGGCGATGAAACCAGATAGTCGAAATCCATGGGCTGCGGAACAAAGAGACTTACAGTGGCCTCAAAGCCGTCTGCCTCAATGGAATTGCTGGCATCGCTGTAGAGCACTACGGTCAGAGAGCCGTCCTCAGCAGTAGAGCGGACGATGCCTGTCTCACCCTGCTGAAGAGTCTTAATAAGGTTGGCCGCATTGACTTCCTGACCGGCATAGATGCGCAGTTCCTGATTATAGAGTGAACCGTGCCAAATCTTGTTTATGGTAAAGTTAACCATCACCTTCTTTCCGGCAGCACCGGAGAGGAAGGTCACCTGACCATTGGTCTTGGAAAGAATTCCGCCGTCCTTACCGCCCTCGTCGAAGAATGACAGCGGTGTCTCGGTCACGGTCACGGTCTGCGGCGTGGCAGTCATGAAGACCAGGGCCGGATTCTCTATCTCAACAGCCGAACCTGCCGTAAAGGGAGTGATGCCCTCAGGCCGGGCCATCGTCGTCACCTTCGTAATGTCAACCTGCACCTTGCCACCTATGGCTGCAGTGCCGAGGAAGTCTCCCGTCACGGTGAAGACGGTCGTGCCGTCTGAAGGAGCTTCGTTCAGCACGAACTTATAATTGTCGCCGTCGCTCTCCACGGTAGCGGCAACCTGCACATCGCCCTTGAAAAGTTTCAGGGCTGTGGGGTCAACCACGCCCTCATTCTTTGTCATGGTGAAGCAGATGGCGGTCACATTGTCGGGATTCATTACCCCGGTAGCCGTCACGAACGCATTGGCCAAAGCCACGTTCTGCTTCGTAGAAAGCTGACCGCCAATACCGTCATAGTTGCTGCCGGCACCGGTGATGGTCATGTTCTCAAGAGTGACGACCTTAACCTTTGCCACCCATCCCTCACATTCATTGGAATTGCGGTGCATAAATCCCACCGACAATGCTCCATCAGCGGTGCCTGACGTGTAAACAGCAGGGAGTGAGGGTTTGTTGTCGTTGTTGATTTTTTCGGCAATAAGCGTTCCGGACATGCCGGCAAGACTGGATGAACTCGTAATTGCACTTGTGGACGACGGCCAATTGAAAGAATCGTCGGCATCGGCGATGCCATCGTACAGATTCACATACAAATAGTACGAATTACTGTACTGGTCCAAGTCAATTTTTTCAAAAGTGATTTGAACAGACTTACCTGCTTCTGCCGGCTTAAACACCGTCAAAGACTGGGAATTGTAAGAATTGTTGTCAACAACGTTTTCCGTACCCCAAGGTTCGTAAAACGTGATGACCTCATCAGAAGCGACCTCGATGGTCTGCTTGCCTAACTGCAGTTGACTGATCTCGCGATCTGCCCATGCCGCCATTGGGATGAGCAACGTGAGAAGCAACAGCCACAGATGTCTTTTAAATGTTTGTTGTTTCATAATGGTTTAGTATATAGATGTTGTATTATGTATAATGGTTACAAACTAAATCATATGAGTTTTGCCACTACGGGGCGACGAAATACGCCTTTCCCTCCAATCCCAGTTCAGGATGCGCAATGCCGATGAGGCTGCGCAGGAGACGCTCCGGATGGAAGGGGACCTCCTCGAAGAAACCGCTCGTGCGGGTGTCGCAGACATACAGCTGAGCCTGAGTGCCCTTCAGCAACGGAGTGTCCTTTGTGATTTCCTCCTTGGTAATCATACCGCCCGTCTTCACCAGCCAGAAATCACGCTCCGTAGTGGTAAGGGCCTTCTCTGCAACACGCTCCTTGGACAGCGTAGTGGCACCGGCACCCGGCACATCGGCAAACAGATAGTCGAATCCCGCATCCCGATAGAGCAAACCCATCGTGCTCTCTCCGCCGGCCACATACCAATGACCGCTCACAGGCATATCCACCAGCAGCTTCGGACGGTAAGCCGACGCAGGCAGCTGCCTCACCATACCGACCATGCGCAGATATTCCCCTTCCACAGCGTCGAACAGGCTGTCGGCTCTCTCCCCCACTCCGAACAGACGTCCGTAGAAGCGCATCCATTCGGCACGCGCAAGGGGAGACTTCTCCATGTAATCGGCACATTGTATGATGGGAATACCCATACGCTCCATCTTGCCGTAACCGCCGTTGTCCTCAAAAGGTGTCGGCATGAGAGCATCCGGCTCCAAATCCATGATACGTTCGAGATTGGGGGACAGACCGCTGCCGAGATTCATGATATGCCCCGACTTCACTCCCTCGTGCACCCACGGAAGACTGATATATTCCAATTCGCACACTCCCGCCACAGCGTCCTGCACCCCCAGTTCTCCCAAAAGGGCACAGTGCACCGATGTGAACACAGCTGCTTTCCTGAGCGGCTGGCGTATCTCATAGTGCTGAAGGCTCTCGCCCTCATGCCACGGGTCGAGGATATTCACCTCAATGCGGTCGCGGTATTGCACCATAGTGATATTGCGTGCATGACGAAAAGCTATGGTGTCGCCCTTTTCGTCAGCCGTAGAGGTCCTGCCCCCCGTGCAGGAGAGAAAGAAGAGCACCGACAGGAGTGCCGGTACAGAAATGGCGCGTACGGCCAGCGACCCTTCACGGGCCACCGGCAGCACGACTTTTTGCAGAAAGTAAAATATATATTTTTTGTTGTTCACTTTCATGATTTACAATTAATTTACAAATACTATCTTACCGTCTATGATATTAAGCGCACCCTTTACAGGAGCATTAAGACGGCGACCGTTCAGGTCGAAAATGGTATGAACTCCATTTGCCTTTGTATTCTTTTCACGCATAGTATGCACAGCGCTCTCACCAGAAGAAATGCGCACAGAGATGTCATCCACAGCTACGTAAGCAGGAACTGTGAAGCCGTAATTGCCCACCAGGTCGTCACTGTATTCGTAGTTGAACTTCAACGAGGCAATCTTGCCGAGGCGAGAGAGGCGGAACTGGGTCCAATCCCTTATGATGTCGTCCTTGCCATCAACCAAGCGAATACGCACCGTACCGGTGGATTCATCGTCGGCGTCGAAGCCTTCGGCCACCAGGTCAATGAAGGTCGTTTCCGTAGCACCGTGGGTATTGAAGCCGTCGCCATAGATTACAGAGTTCAGGAAGTAAGCGGTGTTATTAACATAGATATCGTTGACAACACGCTCCTTGCCGTCACCAAAGGTGAACACGGGACGACAGTCACCCATGCCACTCAGAGGATCATCATAACCGAAGGCGATAACAAAGTTGGCAGACTCATTGTTACCCTTGCCGTCAGGGATGCCCAACTGGGTCATGAAACTGCCTTCATCCACGGATGTCTGGTAGTTGCTGACAGCCACACCGCCATTCCAGAAAGCCCACGAACCCCATGCATTGTTGAGTATGCTCTGAAGGTAGGTATTGTTCTCGTCATACCATCTATAGGCATCTTCTTCATCATATATGCCGGAGATATCCTCACCGTAGAGCAGCAGACCGCCGTACTGCGGGCTGTCGATGAGTGAAGACCAATCAAACTCACCAATATAGTTAGGACCGGCCTTGTAGTCGGCATCCTCGAAGGTCAGCGTAGCCAATTCGTAATCTGGCTCCCCGCTGTTGAGGTAGAGCTCACCCACCTTGTATACCTTCATACCGCCGATAACGGGCAGAGCATCCACATCTATTTCCTGTCCCCAAGCCTCGCCAAGAAGGTAAGCCACTTCGCCGCTCTCCATCTGTGCGGCAGAGACAACAGTTTCATAGGCCAGACCATTGGTGTAGTGCTTGAGCACGTAGTTGTTTTCGATATTTGTACGATCCTGCACGGCAGATGTAACATTGCCGGTAGTAGTGGCTATAGCTGTCAGTTTACCTACATTGAAGCAGTTCTTCACCACTGTGGACGCATTACCGGCATGAGCGATGGTGGTAACGTTGCCGGTACCACTGATGTGACCCGTATTAAAGCAGTTGGTCACCTCTGCATCTGCAGAACTTGCATTGCCCACCACACCGGAAGTGAAGGTTCCCGTGCCTGTGATGTCACCATTGTTGCCACAACGGTCGGTGATGGCAGCACCGGAGGCATAACTCAAAACGCCGGCGGTGTATTGCTTACCCTGCACGATGGCGTTGTTGATACAATCCTTCACGGTGGAAGCGTTGGAGTAAGCCACAACGCCGGCAGTATAGTTAGCGTTGGTAGTTACAGAACCATATACACGTATGCCCTGCACGGTAGCATTCTTGGTGTAGCCGAAGAGACCCTGATGGGTGGCTGTACTATTGATATAGAGACCGGACACTGTGTGGTCCTTACCATCGAACGTACCGGTGAAAGCTGTTGCCGCTGTGCTCTTCCCTATAGGTGTCCAGTCATAATCACCCAGTTCAATATCCGCAGTCAAAGTGCCGTTGATGGCATAATGTGCTTTGTTGGTCACCTCGTTGGCAAACCATGCCAGCTCGGCACCGGTACCAATCTGATATACACCGTCCACCAAAGCAGGCTCAGTAAGCGTCTGGCCATTCCAAGCGCCGGCAGGAGCCTCATCCAAATCGATGGTCACAACCAGCTGACCTTCAACATCGTCTGCCACAACGATTTCGCCGTGTACAGCCTGATAACCGGGAGCGCCGGCCTTATATGTGTAGTTACCATAGGTCACATTATAGGTACCGTCGGTATTGGGCTTGATGGTAGTGCCATTGGCATCCTTCAAATCGAGGGTGATGCCAGCAGCATTACTGTTGATAACCAGCTTTATATCGTGACGAGCCTCTACAACTATGGAAACATCGGGCAGAACGCCGAAGTAGGCTGTGGGAGAGAGAGCCGTAAAGTTGGCATTGCGACCCGTCTTGCGACCAATCAGGCGATGGTTACCGATGGGGTCTCCGAAGCCGGTCACTTTCAGCAAACCGTGCTTAATGTCGTAGGTCGTTGAAGTGTCCCAATCGGAAGGAATGGTAACGGTGACGGCCTGCGCTGCAGGGGTGGAACCGAACTGATACTGGTTGGCACTGCCACTGAGGGTAGCGCCATCAGGTGTGCCCTCGTAATAAGTTGTCACACAAGAGAAGTTGTGAATACCGGACAATTTGTTGGCAGCATGCTGCAAGCCGCTGTACTGCACCTTCACCTGATCACCCGCCTGGATGCGGTTGCTGCCATTAAGGTTAATCAGTTCGCGGTGACAGGACTTGGCCGTCAGCACCTGATAAACGCTGTTTCCAGCAGCATCAGTCAAACGCACGATGTTGCGACCCTGCTTCAAGAGCAACGTATAGCTGCCATCACCATTGGCGGTGACACCATCAGCAGAGAAGCCGTTGTATATGGCGGAGTTCTCACCTATCACGGGACGGGCTATGCTGACACTCTCTACACCCGTGGGAGTAAAAGTATAAGTAGCACCTTCTTCCGTGTCGAGATAGTAGAACACGTCGAACTCGGCATCCACATAAGGATGGGCAACCTTCTCAACCTCACCTTTGGAATTGTTCATCGGATTGATGAGCATGTTGGGCTCAATACCGGCAGCAGTACCACCCACTTTCACCACGAAAGCAGCGGTATTCTCAGGCCATATGGCACCATAGAGCGGGCCGCCCAGATAGGGGTTTGCCGTAGCACCACTGTAGTTGGTAAGATGGATAGCATCATAGGTCACGAGGACGATAGCAGTTCCCTCACCCACTGCTGTCATCGTGTTCCAGGGATCAGCGGATGTGGTGTTGGTGTCGAAGCGCACCACATCGTTGCTGGGCTGACCGTTCTCGTCGATTACCGTGTAGTGGAAATCTGGCTCGATGAAGTAGTTGTTGGTGATATTGTCCACAAGTTCCCAGTTGCGTATGCCCAGAACGTCGTAGGTGTCACCCACAGACATCTGTTTGAAACCCTTCTCGTTGATGTTGACGAAGATATCGCCGACCTCATAGCCGCCGTTAGCCTCATTGCTATGATTAACCTGCTTGGAATTGCCTTCGTAGTCGCTTGCCGTCAGATTGAATACAGGCATCTTGGCTTCGTCTAGGCTGGCAATGAACTTACCGGCGTGTGTCAAACCGCCAGCCAGCCATGTACGGAAGTTGTATTCCTGAGCATCGCCAAGGCGGTATGTGTATACCTTGTTGCCGCCAGTAGTCTCCACGTTTTTTGGTTCAACCTCTTTGAAGGCTCTGAAGTGAGCCACCTTAGTACCCATGAAGAAACCGGCTTCTGCAGGCACCGATACAGTGTAATCCAGACCCATTGGGATGGCACCGCTGACTGTGACATTAAACGTCACCGTGCCGTTCTTGAAGAGGCACACATAACCCTCCTCGACACGAGCCTCGGAGGGGATGAACTCTGCGTAGTAACTGTCGCCGTTTAAGACGGGGAATGTACACTGGTCCTTAAGATTCACACCCTTAGTAACAACACGGGTGTCGCCCATCTTAGAGGCAACAGAAACCTCGAAACTATAGTCCGTACCTAAAGTCCATCCTGCATTAGTTGCATACCCGGTGCAGGTGAACACGGTGAAGGTATTCTCCTCGTCCGTTACATTCAGTTCGATGGTACCGTTGACTGTGGTACCATCGGTAGCATAGGCCGTGAGGACATAAGTGCCCTCGTTGCAGGAGAAAGTATAAACTCTTGCATCAGGTTCACCCACGTCAACAGGGGTGCCGCTTGTCTTGTCTGTGAGCGACATTGTTGTGGAAATGGCATTCATCGTCACCGTCACATCTACCGCCCAAAGACTTTGGAGACACAGCCCCAATAACAACATTAGAAGAGTAAAAGTTTTTCTCATAGGTTGTTCTTTTTATATCTATTTTGTCTTTTCGTCTTTCCACAGATAGGCAAAATGCGCAGGGATGTCGCCTGCACGCACTTCCCATTTCTTAATACCTTGCTTGGAGTAACATATCACTCTTCCGGGATCTACGAAACTCGTTGCGTTGGTCACATAAATGTCGCCATTGACGGGATTCACACTAATACCATACGGCATCTTGATGTCACGTTCCGTACCGTCCTTGATGAAATTGTTGCATACGACCTGCTGCTCCACCACGTCTACGATGCTGTAAACCGCACCTCTCCAGTCATTCTGCAGATAGGAATAATCATCGGCAATGATATAGAGCGAATCACCAGAGAGGCACATATTGCCCACACTCACATCCACGCTGCCGCACACTTCCTCATCCGCGAGGTCGATACAATACAGGCTCGAAGGAGTGTACTCATAATCTCCCCGACTGCTCACCCAAAGCAAGCCATGACTGTCGGCACTCAAGTGATGCAGATTCACAGCCACCTCAATGCGTTTCACCTCCTGGAATGTCTCCAAGTCAATGACAGATACCGTCGTCTCATAGTTAGGTGACATATATCCGCCGGAATTTGCCACATAGATACGACCGTTCACTATCTCCAGTTCATCCGGTTGGAATCCGACTTCACAACGCGCCACCACCTGCAACGTGGCAGTATCCACTTTCGCTACATAGCCGATTTGATCGTAATTGGGGGTGAGAAGTACCGGGCCTGCATAACTCGTCACATATGCATAATCTCCGTCAAAACGTATATAACGACAGTTTGGAATGTCCACCTGTCCGATTCGCTTCGCAGTCCATTTGTCCATCACCTCCACTTTGTTGGAACAGTTGATAACAGCATATAACCTGTTGCCGTAGATTGCGATGTCGTTACCTACATCTCCCAGTTCCTTAGGAACATCCGGATTTGCTTCTCCGTATATATTACGATGATAGACGCCGGTCTGCAGATTCATGAAATCGAGTGTGCACTTGTTGGAACCCATATTACCCTCGTTGAGCAGATAAAATCCCACCAGTCCTCCCTGTATCTCAGGCGGTGCTACGGGAACTTTTTCCGAGAGAATCACTACTTGGTCTTCCCTGCATGCTCCGAGCGACAAAATTGTCGCCAATATTATCGTCAGTTTCAGAATTCGCATGAGACAATTCCTTTATAGTTTCTTCCCGGCATGGGATAATTGAGAATCACATCATATTGCTGGTCGAACACGTTGTTGACCTCCAACGTTGCTGACAGTCGTACTTTTTTCAGTGAAACGGCATATCGCAGCGAGAGGTCGTGCGTATACCAGGGTTGCTCATAGTTTGCGAGTATATTGCTCGACGTGTGATAACGTTCACCTGTATAGATGAAACTGTAGTTCAGATTCATTCCCATATTTCCCTTTATCGCCCACGATAGCGTCCCCATCGCGGATGCCGAGTGCCAGGGAATATAGGCTATCTGTCCTCCCCAGGTGCCAGCTTCCGGGTCGTTATCCTCCGGATCGGAGAAATCCTGCGCTTTCTGATAGGTATAATTGCCGCCAAAGTCCAGAGACCAATCGCGAGAAAACTGCCAGCGTGTCTTCATCTGCAGTTCCACACCGAGTATCTCCACATAACCCAGATTCATCATCATCCATCTGTATTGACTGTTTCCTTTCGGCACCGCCACAATCTTATTGTCCACCTGATTGAAATATCCCTCCGTCCTCAATTCCAGATGACGCAACATCGCGTGATTCCAATCATGCTTCCACGAAAGACCGATATCATATTGCGTGGTGTATTCCGGCTTGAGATACTTATTACCCATATCCGTGTAGTACAGGTCGTTGAATGTCGGCATGCGGAATATTCTCTTGTAAAATGCCCACAGTTCCAAGTCCTTGTTTCCCTTTATGGGCGTCATACTCAGAAAAACCGACGGTGTACATTCATCCGTCTTGTCCGTCATATGGTCGCGGACAAACGAACCCATCACCGATGCCAGCATCTTCATGCGCCATATCTCGTATGTTGCTGCTCCTGCAAGTAACATTGTGTGACGCGAAACAAAACTTGCTCCCTGCAACACACCGTCCAGCCCGTTCCACTGGTAGTCGGCACTCACGCCTACATCAAACTTGCCCTTTCTCCTGCACGTCTCCAAGTCATCGAAAACAACGAAATGTGTTGCCGAACTGACATACACCTCGTGCTGATTGAACGTATTGTCCACATATCTCAATGTCGTATCCGGATTGAGATACCGCATTTTGTCCCAAGCGTATTTAATGTTGAACTGGCTCTCAAGCCTTCCTTTCATCCAAGCCTTCTGTGAATGGCTCTGCACGAAGAAATTCCTGTCCCACTGTCTCTGGCTGTGCTTCCACACATTATTCACTATCGCGCCCGGAATACCTCTCTCGGAATTGTAGAAATATGCCTTCACGTTCCACAGTCCCTCGTCTATGTTCCCTTGTACGTATGCTTCCACGCGTTCCGCCTGTATGTCGCCGTTGTTGCGCGTTGCCGTAGTGTCCCACATCACTTCGCCCTTTTGGTTCACACGCTTGTAACGGAAGTCATATTTTCCGGTTGCATCGGTGAATTCAGCACTTAGACTGCTGGTCACCTTCTTCGACCATTTGTGTTCCCAGAGTCCCGATATATTCTTCAGTCCGAAACTGCCTCCACGTGCCGTGAATTTCACATTATCCCTTTCATCCTCCATAAATAGAGGTCGTCTGCTACGCAGATACAGTGTACCGCTTGCGCCGAAATCCTTTGCAGGCTGGAAGATGCTGCTCTTCTGTCCGTTGTAGAGCGTTATCTCTTCCAGGTTGTCCATCGAGTATTTTCCCAGGTCCACCACTCCGTTCTGTGCGTTGCCCAGTTGTATGCCATCGTAGAACACACCCAGATGATTGCTACCCATCGAACGTATGTTTACTGTCTTCAAGCCTCCGACACCACCGTAGTCCTTGATTTGCACACCAGCAAAATATCGTATTGCATCTGCCACACTGTGATTCCGCAGAGCCTCCATCTGTTTACCGGAAAGTGTCTGTCCCTCAACGACGGCTTCTGCCCTCGAGCCCGTCACCTCCACCTCGTTTATCACACGGGTGGAGTCGCGCCTGGTCTGTGCGCACATCGCGATGTGCACGGAACACAGCAAGAGCCCTATGCTACAAAATCTCTTTCCTTTCATCTTCGGCACCCGTATCCGCGCGGGCCGTCAGTTTTCTTTCTGCTTCACGGCAGGTTTTCTGGCTCATCCCCCACTTGCGCGCCTTCCCGAAGCCGAAGCCTCAGTGGCTTGTGTTGCGTAGTGAAAACGGGACTTACAGCTGCGGGACAGCTCGGGACTTTCACCCGATTCCCTATTACCGCCATCGCTGGCGCACCGTAAATCTGGGTGCAAAAGTACGGAAAAGTTCTTTCATACGTATCATTTCCCCGTCTTTTTTTCGCTTAACGGCATCTTTTTTCCATTAACCGCACCAACATGCCACATTTCATCTTCAACATTAAAATAAAGCGGCTTGTCGCAAAAAGTCACAAAAAAAGTTTGTTGTTTGAAGAAAAATCTCTATATTTGCGGCAGAAATATATATTAAAAAGACTAGTAATTAAATCTATACCGACTATGTTTGGACTCAGACTACAGGAAATCATCATCATCGCCCTGGTGGTGTTGCTGCTCTTTGGAGGAAAGAAAATTCCCGAACTGATGAAGGGCCTCGGACGGGGTGTGAAGAGTTTCAAGGACGGGCTCAACGAGGTTAACGCACCGGAAACCACGGAGGCACCCGAGAAGAAAAAGGAAGACGGGAAGCAAGCGTGACCTTCTGGGATCATCTTGACGAACTGCGAGGTGTCATCCTTCGTGTGCTGCTGGCAACGACAGTATTTTCCGCTGCAGCATTCTGCATGAAAGATGAACTGTTTGCCGTGCTGCTGGCACCGACGCATGCCGACTTCGTGACCTACCGGCTCATCGGAGCCGACGGGCACTTTGCCCTCAAACTGGTGAACACCGGATTGACAGAGCAGTTCATGGTGCACATGCGCACAGCACTCTATGCCGGCCTGCTCTGCGCCTCACCATATGCACTCTACGCCATATTCAGCTTCGTGTCGCCCGGACTCTACGAGAAAGAAAGGCGCGTGGGCGTGCGGCTGGCAGGCAGTGCATACGTCATGTTCGTCATAGGTACGCTTATCAACTACTTCATCGTATTTCCACTCGCTGTGCGCTTTCTTGGCACATATCAGGTAAGTCCGGAAGTGGGAAATATGCTCACGCTGCACTCCTACATAGATACGCTCCTGGGACTCGGACTGGTGATGGGAATCGTGTTCGAACTGCCCGTCGTCTGCTGGCTCCTGGCCCGCGCCGGAATCCTCACGGGCGACACAATGGCAAACTATCGCCGGCACGCCTTTGTTGGCATACTCATCGCAGCAGCCGTCATCACACCCACGGGCGACCCGTTCTCGCTTTTCGCCGTCACATTGCCCGTCTATCTGCTATACGAAATAAGTATTTTCATCACAAAACATACACAACCACATGCTTAAACGAATCCGACAACTCTTCGCGGCTCTCTTCTTCACGGGTATCACGCTGCTGCTACTCGATGTCTCGGGTCGCCTGCACCACTATCTGAGCTGGATGCCGAAGGTGCAACTGCTGCCGGCACTCCTCGCAGCGAATTTCGCCATAGTGGCCGCAATCATCGTACTGACCCTGCTACTGGGGCGTATCTACTGTTCTGTCATCTGCCCGCTGGGTGTGATGCAGGACCTCTTTGCCCGCCTGGGACGCCACGCCAGGCACAACCGCTACAGATATTCGAAGGCCATGTGGGGACTTCGTGTGTGTGTACTCATCGTCTTCACTGTGCTGACGGTGGCAGGAATCACGGGAATTGCCGCACTCATCGCTCCTTACAGCACCTACGGACGCATCGCCACACATCTCTTCCAACCCATCTGGACTGGAGCAAACAACATACTGGCTCTCGGAGCGGAGACGGTGGACAGTTATGCTGTGTCGGAGGCAGATTGGGTGTTCTACGGATGGGTACCCATCGCTGTCACCTCGCTGACACTCATCATCATCGGCGTGCTGGCATGGCGAGGCGGACGCACGTGGTGCAACGCTATCTGTCCTGTTGGCACGGTCCTCGGAGCAACAGCCCGTTTTTCCCTTTTGAAAGTGCATTTCAATGAAAAGAAATGCATCACCTGCGGTAAATGTTCGCGCAACTGCAAGTCATCCTGTATCGACTTCAAGAATCACAGCATAGACGCCTCGCGTTGCGTCACCTGCGGCAACTGTATCAGCATCTGTCCCAAGGATGCGCTCAGCTACGGCATAGCAAAGAAAAGTGCCGATTCATCGGAAAACAGCAACGGAAAACCCGCAGACCAGAGCAAGCGTCAGTTCCTCGTGGGCACAGCACTTCTGGCCGGCGCAGCAATGGCACAGGAGGAGAAGAAGGTGGACGGAGGACTCGCTTTCATCGAGGACAAGGTGGCTCCCAAGCGCCAGACACCGCTCACACCTCCCGGAAGTCTCTCTGCCCGCAATATGGCAACGCACTGCACTTCGTGCCAGCTCTGCGTGTCTGAGTGTCCGAACAAGGTATTACGTCCCTCCACATCGCTGGATAAGTTCATGCAACCTGCGATGGGCTATGAAAACGGATATTGCCGTCCCGAGTGCACGCGATGCTCGCAAGTGTGCCCCACAGGAGCCATCCGCCCTATCACTCCACAGGAAAAATCATCCCTGCAGATAGGCCACGCCGTATGGGTGAAGAAAAACTGCATCCCTCTCACCGACGGTGTGGCGTGTGGCAACTGTGCGCGTCATTGCCCCACAGGAGCCATCACGATGATACCGTCCGACCCCTCCGACGAGCAGTCGCTGCGCATCCCGATGGTGAATACCGCCGTCTGCATCGGTTGTGGAGCATGTGAGAATCTGTGTCCCGCACGTCCGCTCTCCGCCATCTACGTGGAGGGTCACGAGGTGCACCGGGAAATATAAACCACACAACACCGAACAACTATGAGCAAACATATCGAAAGACGAGATTTCCTGAAACTCTTCGGCACCGGTGCTGCCGCAGTGACAGCCGCACTCGCAGGGTGCAGGGGAAAAGAGGAGACGCAACCCGTAAAGGACGACTACAACAGTCTGCAGGAACCTCCAGAGGACCAGATGACCTATCGCACCAATCCCACAACGGGCGACAAGGTGTCGCTGCTGGGCTACGGTATGATGCGACTGCCGAATCGCGAAGGCTCCGATGAAATCGACCAGGAAACTGTAAACACCCTGGTGGATTACGCCCTCAAGCACGGCGTCAACTATTTCGACACGTCGCCAGCCTACTGCCGCGGACTCAGCGAACGGGCCACCGGCATCGCCCTCTCCAGACATCCGAGAGAGTCCTACTATATCGCCACAAAGCTCTCCAACTTCAACGAAGCCACCTGGGGACGCCGCGAGAGCATCGACATGTTTGAGAATTCGCTCAAAGAACTGCAGACAGACTACATCGACTACTACCTGCTGCACGGATGTGGCATGGGCGGCATGAAAAACCTCAAAGCGCGCTATCTGGACAACGGCATGCTCAACTACTGCATAGGACAGCGACGTGATGGGCGCATACGAAATTTAGGATTCTCATACCACGGCGATGTGGAAGTGTTCGACTATCTGCTCTCCATCCACGACCTGGTGCATTGGGATTTCGTGCAAATCGAACTGAATTATCTCGATTGGGACTATGCCAACGAAATCAACGGCCGCAACACCGATGCACGCTATCTGTATGCGGAACTGCAGAAGCGCGGTATTCCGGCAGTTATAATGGAACCGCTCCTCGGCGGTCGCTTGGCCAACATCCCGCAGTATCTCATGGAACGCATGAAAGAACGCGACCCGGAAGCCACCATCGCCTCGTGGGCATTCCGCTATGCCGGCACCCCGGAGGGCGTACTCACAGTCCTGAGCGGTATGACATATATGGAACATCTGCGCGACAATCTTCTCACTTACAGTCCTCTGCACCCCGTCACACAGGATGAGGAAGATTTCCTTTACGATATCGCCTACCACATAGTCAATGTGAAGCTCATCCCCTGCAACGACTGCAAATACTGTATGCCCTGCCCCTACGGAGTGGACATTCCAAGTATCTTCGTGCACTACAACAAGGTGAAGAGTCACGACCGTCTGCCCGAAAACACACAGAGCGAAGAGTACGCCCGCTTGCGCCGCGAGTTCCTCGTGGGACAGGACCGCAGTGTGCCCCGTCTAAGACAGGCAGCGCATTGTATCGGTTGCAATCAATGTGTGTCACATTGCCCTCAAAACATCCGTATCCCTGACGAATTGCACAAGATAGACGAGTTTGTGGAGAATCTGCGCCGCGAAGAAGCGTGACATTTCAAAAAAATGTCGTACCTTTGCACGCGCAAACCATAAACGCTGATGAGTATTTACACTAAAACGGGCGACAAAGGCGAGACATCCCTCGTGGACGGACAGCGCGTGAGCAAATGCTGCGCACGTCTTGAGAGTTACGGCACCATCGACGAACTCAGTGCCCACATCGGACTGCTTGCCGCGCTGGGAAGCGAGTATGTGGCTCTCACAGCTTTCACATCCCGCGTGCAGAACGAGCTTTTTGTGTGCGGAGCCTATCTGGCTTCCGCACAGGGCGAGTGTCCGTGCATCGGAGAGGATGCCGTAAAGGTTTTGGAGAACGAGATAGACCGCCTCGAAAGTGAACTGCCCCGCCTCCGCAGTTTTATCCTGCCGGGAGGGTGCACCGCAGCAGCCCAGGCCCACGTGTGCCGCACAGTATGCCGCAGGGCAGAGCGCGAAGTATTGCGACTACAGAGCGAATGTTCCGTGGACGACTGCTTATTGAGATACCTCAATCGCCTCAGCGACTATTTCTTCGTACTGGCCCGCGCCCTCAATCAGGCTTCCGGTACGAAGGAAATCACATGGACTGCAAAGAAAGGATAAACAGACAAAACAAAAATACGATGAAAAAGAATCTCGAGACCATCTGCATACACGGCGGATGGAAACCCTCCAAGGGAGAGCCTCAGCAGCTTCCCATCTACCAGTCCACCACCTTCCGTTATGAGACCTCCGACCAGATGGCACGTCTCTTCGACCTCAAAGACTCAGGATATTTCTACACACGTCTGGCCAATCCCACCAACGATGCTGTGGCAAAGAAGATTGCTGCCCTCGAGGGCGGTGTCGGTGCTATGCTGACATCCTCCGGACAGGCTGCCAACTTCTACGCCATCTTCAACATCTGTCAGGCCGGCGACCATTTCATCACCTCCAACTGCATCTACGGCGGCACCTACAACCTCTTCGGCGTCACCATGAAGAAACTCGGCATCGAGTGCACCTTCATTGATCCCGACTGGGACGACGAGAAGATAGAGGCATGTTTCAAGCCCAACACGAAGTGCTTCTTTGGGGAGACAATATCCAATCCCGGCGGCAACGTGTTCGACATCGAACGCTTCGCCAAGATGGCTCATAAGTACGGTGTGCCCCTCATCGTGGACAACACCTTCGCCACACCCATCAACTGCCGTCCCTTCGAATGGGGTTGCGACATCGTCACCCACTCCACCACGAAATATATGGACGGACATGCAACGCAGGTGGGCGGTTGTGTGGTAGACAGCGGCAACTTCGACTGGGATGCACACGCCGACAAATTCCCCGGTTTGACTACGCCCGATGAAAGCTATCACGGCCTGACCTACACGAAGGCTTTCGGCAAGATGGCCTACATGACCAAGCTCGTGGCCCAGCTCATGCGCGACCTCGGCAGCATCCCCGCTCCCCAGAACTCCTTCCTCCTGAATCTCGGTCTCGAGACACTGGCGCTCCGTATGAAGCAGCATTGCCAGAACGCCCAGAAGGTGGCAGAATGGCTGGAGAAGAATCCCAAGGTGGGATGGATTAACTACTGCGGTCTGCCCTCCAACAAATACTATTCCCTGGCACAGAAGTATATGCCTGAAGGTTCCTGCGGTGTCATCGCTTTCGGTCTGAAGGGCAGCCGTGAAGAGGCTATCCGTTTCATGGACAACCTCGACTTCATCTCCATCGTCACCCACGTGGCAGATGCCCGCACCTGTGTGCTGCATCCCGCTTCCCACACCCACCGCCAACTCTCCGAGGAGCAACTGCGCGAAGCCGGTGTGGCTCCCGACCTGGTACGCCTCTCCGTCGGTATTGAGAACGTGGAGGACATCATCGCCGACCTCGAGCAGGCGATGGCAAAGATGTAAGGGAAAGGGCTTACCCGCTTATTTCTCCGCACGCTGATAAATGCGCACGTAGTCTATCTCGTAGCGCATCGGCATCTGTGTGTCGTCTATCTCGCCGCCGTTGTCTCCTCCGAGAGCCAGATTCAGCAGCAGATAGTGGGGGCGATGGAACGGATTAGTACCGTTACCGATACGACCGTTCACCGTCTTCGCAAGGTCCACCTCGTTGAGTAGTTCGTCGTCCAGATAGATACGAATAAACTGCTCGTCCCAGTCCATACGCCAGATGTGGAACGAGTCTGCCCAGTTCTTGTCGCGTTCCGTAAAGTGCGAGAACGGCACCCGCTTGCTGTTCCATATAGCATGAAAGCGCCGGTCGCTGCCCCACGCGGCATTTGCCAGTATGTGGGGCACACCTCCGATGCGGTAGTATTCCATAATGTCTATCTCCCCACACGAGGGCCAAGGCATCCCCTGCCCCAGTGTCCAGATGGCAGGCCACGCACCTCCTCCGGTGGGTATCTTGGCACGCACCTCAAAGCGTCCGTAGAGCCACTCGTGATGTCCGCGCGTGTGTATAGAAGAAGATGTATAGGGATGCTCCCCCTCCTCCTTCCTTGCCTCGATGACGAGACAACCGTCTTTGCACACTGCGTTCTCCCACTGGTACCACTGCGCCTCGTGATTGCGTACATAACCTGTTTCCGGTGACCAGTCACTCCTGCTAGGAGCCCCCTCCCCATTGAATTCGTCACTCCACACCAGCGTATAATCATCCTGTGCCTGCGTAGCTACGCTCGCTGTAAGCAATATCGCTGCGAAAAATTTCTTCATACGTATCATTGTGTATTTCTTTGCATTCCGACTGCAAAGATACATTTTCTTTCTTTCCTACGCAAGATTTTACATGAATTTTATTTCTTTGCAACCAGGTTGCACTCCTTTTGTCGTACCTTTGCAACGAAAAAAAGTAATACAACGTACAAATATAACACTTTAACATCATGATTATCATCGACTGGCTCACGCTATACTGGGATGCCCTCATCACCATGACGGCGGAGATGGCTCCATATCTGCTTTTCGGTTTCTTCATTGCGGGACTCCTGCACGTCTTCGTGCCTCAGAGCATCTACTCTCGTCACCTCGCACCGCGCAATATGAAGAGTGTCTTAAAAGCGGCTCTCCTGGGCATTCCCCTACCGCTCTGCTCCTGCGGAGTAATACCCACCGCCGTAGGTCTGCGCAAGCAGGGGGCCAGCCACGGAGCTTGCACCGGTTTCCTGATAGCAACTCCTCAGACTGGCGTGGACAGCATAGTTGCAACCTATTCACTGATGGGACTGCCATTCGCCGTTGTGCGCCCGCTGGCCGCACTCTTCACTTCCATCTTCGGTGGTTGGCTCACCAACAGATATGCCAAAGATGACGATACTCATTCCGAGAAAACTGCTGCAAGTAGTAATATCGATGAGTGTTCCTGTGGCTGCGACGACTGCGGTTACGAGAGCGAGCATATGCATGGCGACACCTTCTGGAGTAAGATACAAGAAGCTCTCTCCTATGCCTTCATCGAGATGATACAGGACGTAGGCAAGTGGCTCATCGTGGGTCTCCTGATTGCTGCCCTCATCACGGTGGCTGTACCAAGTGAATGGCTCGCCGCCTTGCATGAATACAAGCTCCTCAATATGCTCATTGTACTCGCCGTGGCTATTCCGATGTACGTCTGTGCCACAGGTTCCATACCTATCGCTGTGTCGCTCATGGCCAAGGGTCTCACTCCAGGTGCCGCCCTCGTACTGCTCATGGCCGGTCCTGCAGTCAATTCCGCATCCATGCTTGTCATCGGCAAGGTATTCGGCCGCCGCACGCTGTGGCTATACATTCTCTCCATCGTTATCGGAGCCGTAGTCTTCGGTCTGGGTATCGACTACTTGTTGCCTCAAGAATGGTTTGCCGTGCAGAGCCGCATCACAGGTGTATGCGCCCACCATCCCATAGGACTCAGCCCCGTGGACTGGATGTGGATAACCTTGCTCACCGTCCTGCTACTCAACGCTCTGTGTCACCACTATTTCGGTCACTCACACCATCATCACCATCATGAGCACCACCACGAAACCTGCGCAGTGAAGGTCAGCCTCACCACAGCCACCTACCACATTGCCGGTATGAACTGCAACCACTGCAAGGCCAATGTAGAACGCGCCATACGCCAGGTGCCTGGTGTGACGGATGTCACAGTGGATTTGGCCGCCGGCATAGCCACGGTGAGCGGCACGCACGACGCATCCGCCCTCATCGGCAGTGTAAAAAGTTTTGGCTACGATGCCACGCTCTGACGTCTGAGGCAGTCCTCACACACACCTCTCACCAGCACACTCGTGGAGAGCATCTCCATGCCTTCAGGCACCTGTATCTGCGGCATCGGCACATCATGCAGACAGATGGTGCGGTGGCAGCGTTCGCAGTAGAAATGCACGTGTTCATCCTCGTCCTCGCTCTCATGACGACTTTGGCAGAGTTCATATCTCACCACTCCGTCGCCGCCCTCAATGACATGCACCAAACGATGTTCCCTGAACAGTGACAGCACACGGAAGATACTTGACTTGTCCAACGTCAGGAGTTCATCCTCCAGCTCCTTCATCGTCACCGGGTGGTGCTTCCTCGACAGCGAGTGAGCGATGAGCAGGCGGTTTGACGTGGGTTTTACACCGTGATGCTCCAGCATCTCAATATACGTGCTATTATCCATGCCTTTCATTCATCACAGGAGTCGCACCCCGAAAAACAGTCTTGCCAGCCATCTGTTTCTGTTAACATGTATGTCGGCAGCATTGAACAGCGTATGCGTCACAAGCCCCGTTGCACCCACGAAATAACGCGGCGTGCAGTTGTACACTATGGCAGCGTGCTCGTTGAGCAGAGCGCTGGGAAATTTCATTCTCACGTCCCTGTCATGTCCGCCGACAGTAAAGTCGTTGAAGTTGGCCACCACCAGTGTCGGCATCGCCGAGAGGTGGAAAAGCCACTTGCGTCCAACCACGAAATTATATGCGTATCCTCCGCCCAGCGCCACGTGTCCCACGAGTATATTCAGTTTCGGCAGCGATATAGGTGCATTGTCACCTCTTTTCACTTTACCCATCTCAAATGAGAGTCCCGCCAGCCACGAACCTGCCGACTTCTTCTGTATGTACGACTGCGTGAATGCAGCCGGGAACGAGAAGCGCCGGTGATTGAATATATAGTAAGCCGTGAGCGAAGCTACTTTCAGATTCACCAGTCCCCTTTCGAAATGCCACAGATTGTCCCCCCTTTCGATACCGCCCGCCAATGTCTTCGTCACCTGGTAACTGGCATCCACGCAGAAACGCGGCGAGTAGTAGTTGATATTCATCTCCATGTCCTTGTTCTTGCCGCTCAAACTGCCCGGGTTTATCGACACTGACGCAGATATACCGATGTAACTGACGCAGAGACTTATCGTACCGCGATACGCTGCGCCCAGTTCTGTTTTTGTATATACTCCCGCCACGTCGCCCCTCATCGTTATATTGCTGCCAGAGAGGTTGGGACGTATTTTCAGCGTCAGTTTCTGCGGAGGGCGTCCCACGTAGTTGGTGTCGTATCTCACCTTGTTGTATCGTGTCGTGAGCACGCTGTCCACCTTGACGTGTATTCTTTTCAGCTTCTCCTTCGTGCTCTGTCCGTAGCCCGTTGATGCCCAGCACAGCAGACAAACCATCATTGCGATGATTTTCCATCCTCTTTTTGCTGTGTATCGGCATTTCATGACGCAAAGATACATAAAGTTTGTAATTTTTGCGTACCTTTGCCCCGAAAAAGAGATAAAACACTCATTCTATGTCACAGAAAACCTTCCATCGCCACTTTCCCACCCCCGGTGCATCCTTCTACTGGATACTTTTCATCTACCTCGTTCTCGCGTGGTTCTATCCCGTCGTGGGGCTCGTTGCCATCATCTGCATGGTGGGTCCCGTGGTGACGGCCCTGCGTCGCGGCAGATACTGGTGCGGCCACATCTGTCCTCGCGGCAATATGTACGACCGTCTGCTCTCGCGCTATTCCCCCCACCGTCCCATACCGCGTTTCGTGCGCTCGAAAGGTTTCCGCATCTTCATGGTAGTATTTATCTTCTCCATGTTCGGTCTGCAGCTCAGTCAGGCCCGCTGGAGCGAGGGAGGCCTTGCCATGTGGGGCGACATAGGCCGTGTGTTCTGGACCATCATCCTCGTCACCACCGTTGTCGGTGTGGTACTCAACTTCATCTACGCTCCCCGCACGTGGTGTTCCTTCTGTCCTATGGGTACCATCTCCTCATGGGTAGCTCCCCACCGCAAGCCCTTCCCGAAGCGTTTCACCTCCGTGCATGTCGACAATGCCTGCGGCATGAAGTGCAAGATGTGCGCCAGAGTCTGTCCCATGCAGCTCACGCCCTACGATGCGCGCGGCAATGCCGAGGGTTATCTGCACCCCGACTGTCTGAAGTGCGGCAAGTGTGTCAAGGCCTGCCCCACCAATGTCGCGGACATTTTTCCGAATGATTAAAAGGTTAAAAAGTTCATAACAATCTCACATCGGAGTCATATCGGACTCTTCCTCTACGCAAAATTGTCGAGGCGGAAGCCATTGTCGTCAAGGACGCCATAAGTGAACTGGCTGTAGCAGTCGCCAAGGACGACGAGGCGCGATGTGCGCGAGAGCATCAAATCAAGTTCGATATGACGGTGACCGAAGACAAAAAGGTTCACCTCGGGATGCTCCTTGAGATAAGCCTTGGCAAACTGCACAAGGGGTTCGTCGTGCTCGCCCTTGTAGCTCTCATCACGCTCCTTGAGACGGCTGTGACGCGCCCAGGAGAGTCCGAAGCGCATAGCCCACGAGGTGGGGATGAAAGTGCGGAAGAGCCACTGCAACACGCGGCTGTGGAACACGCCCCGCAGGAAACGGAACGAGGCATTGGGATCGCCCAATCCGTCTCCATGAGCCATATATACCGTGGCAGAGGGGAAGGAAACGATAGCAGGAGCGCTGTGAAGCTTCACACCGCACTCGTCATGCAGATAACTATATGCCCAAATATCGTGGTTGCCCAGAAAATAATGCACCTCTACACCGAGATCGGTGAGTTCAGAGAGCTTTCCTAAAAAACGCGTATAACCTTTAGGTACCACCTCGCTCCACTCGTGCCAGAAATCAAACATATCGCCCAGGAGATAGATAGCAGTGGCCTCATGTTTGATGCTGTCGAGAAAAGAGACCAAAATACGTTCTTTTTCCCTACTGTCGGAGAAAGCCAGAGAACCCAGATGTGCATCGCTGAGAAAATATGTCTTCATGGGCAGAAAGGTAGCGGAATCAGAGGCGGATGACATATTCCTCCTCTTCGGTGTCAATAGAATCGGTGTCGGCATTGTCCTCCTCTGTACCGCTGCCGACAACAAGTGTAATCATGGAACCGGATGGTATCCGGTCTCCCTGCATTACATATTTGCCATGACATTTAAGGCCTATCACCCAGTCCTTATCACCGGCGACATACTCCACCCCGCCAAGTTTGAAACCCAATCCAACAAGACGCGCCTCTGCCTCGCGCAAGGAGCTATTGTCGGCAATGTCGGGCATAACCACAGTGGGTGACGATGAGGAATTGATGGTAAGGAAAACGGTGCGTCCGCTCTTCACCTCGCTGCCGGGGACAGGACTCTGATCGAGAATGGTGCCGGGAGGCAGGGAGCGGTTATAACCGGAATCGGCAACAACGGCGTCCAATGAGAGGCGCTCCAACTCGTATACAGCACTGGCCTTGAACTGGCCGCACACGTTGGGCACCACAATGCTTTCGCCGTGGTGGGTGTAGTCGTCCATGAAACGCCATACAAAAAAACAAATGACCACGGTAATAATTACCATGGCCAAGAGGTTCCCCCACAAAATGGGGGCTGTAATCTTCTTTCGAAAATCAGAGAGGTTCATTTACTTACCGTGCTTCTCATCACTAACGGTCAGCTTCTTGCGACCCTTAGCGCGGCGAGAAGCCAAAACGCGGCGACCATTGGCAGTAGCCATTCTCTGACGGAAACCGTGCTTGTTGTTGCGGCGACGGTTGTGGGGCTGGAATGTTCTTTTCATAACTTTATGCTTGTTTTATTTCGTTTGCAACATCAGTTCGGGCGACAAAGGTATAACATTTAAGTGAGAGAAGAGGGCTGTGAGAGTGATTTTTTTACAGAAAAATGGTTTTTTTACTGCTTTTTAGCATTGAACGGGATATTTTTCGTACCTTTGCACGCGAAATTTCTATTTATTCACCCCAAAAGAAATCATTTATCATTATGATTAACTCACAAGACATCAAGAAGGGTACCTGCATCCGCATGGACGGCAAGCTTTATTTCTGCATCGACTTCCTGCACCGCAAACCCGGTAAGGGCAACACCATCATGAACGTCACACTGAAAGACGTAGTGAACGGCGGTGTCATCGAAAAGCGCTTTAACATCGGCGAGAAATTGGAAGACGTGCGCGTAGAGCGTCGCCCCTACCAGTATCTCTATCAGGAGGGTGCCGACTACGTGTTCATGAACAACGAAACCTTCGAGCAGGTGAACATCCCCGAGGACCAGATCACCGGCGTGAAATTCATGAAGGAAGGTCAGAACGTGGAAGTAGTGACCGACGCCAGCACCGAGACCGTGCTCTACGCTGAACTGCCCGCCAAGGTACATCTGGAAATCACATGGACAGAGCCCGGCCTGAAGGGTGACACAGCCACCAACACTCTGAAGCCCGCAAAGGTGGAGACTGGTGCCGAAATCCGCGTACCCCTCTTCATCAACGAAGGTGAGATTGTCGAGGTGGACACTCGCGACGGTAGCTATTTGGGTCGCGTCAAGGCGTGAAATATTCGCTCATCATACCCGTCTACAACAGACCTGACGAGGTAGATGAACTGCTGACCAGTCTGGAAGGGCAGACGCTGGGAGACTTTGAAGTGGTAGTTGTGGAGGATGGTTCCTCACGCGACTGCCACGAACAGGTCGGGCGGCACGCCAACAGGCTGGTCTGCCGTTACTATGCCAAAGAGAACAGCGGTCCCGGTCCCTCACGCAACTACGGTGCAGAGCGTGCAGAGGGAGAATACTATATCGTATTGGACAGCGACGTGGTGATGCCTGAAGGGTATCTTGCCGCCGTGGACAAAGCACTGGAGGAAACACCCTGCGATGCTTTCGGAGGCCCAGACAGGGCGCATCCCGACTTCACGCCCACGCAGAAGGCCATCAACTATGCCATGACGGCATTCCTCACCACAGGAGGCATACGCGGCGGGAAGAAACAGATGGAAAAGTTCCACCCCCGTTCGTTCAACATGGGTGTGAGAGCAAGTGTGTGGAAAAAGCTGGGAGGATTCTCTCCTATGCGCTTCGGTGAGGACATTGATTTCTCAATGCGTCTCTTTGAGAGCGGGGCACGTGTAAGGCTGATACCCGAGGCATGGGTTTGGCACAAGAGGAGGACAGACTTCAAAAAGTTCTTCCGTCAGGTGCACAACAGCGGTATGGCACGCATACATTTGACAAGGCGCCATCCTGGCAGTCTGAAACTGGTGCATCTGCTGCCGGCGGTATTCACCACAGGTGTGGCAATGCTCTCGCTGCTGTTCCTCGTGGGATTGGTGTTCACTGCACTCGGACTATATGTAGGATTCTTCGGTGGCAACGGATGCAACATGGGACTCATCGTGGCATTCATTGGTGGAGGGATGATGGCTGTGGCCCTGTTGCCCCTGCTAATCTACGCCACGGCACTGTTCATCGACTCCGCAGTGCAGAACAGGAGTGTGCGCGTGGGGCTGCTGTCTGTGCCTGCCTCGTTCATACAACTCACAGGCTACGGTTCGGGATTCATACGCGCATGGTGGAGACACTACGTGATGAGGCGGAAGGACGAAAAGACGGCATTTAACAAGAACTTCTATGCTTAGCACCTCGGCACGCGACAAGGCACTCTCACAAGGCGTGGTGGCACTAGAAAATGCCGAATTGCTGGCACTGCTCAACCCCTCGACGGGCAAAGGCGAGCAGGAACGCGTAGCACAGATGATGACGCTGCTGAGCAAACACAACAACTCGCTGCGCTCGCTGGGTATGCTCTCCACGCAGGAACTTGCGGAGGAGGACGGACTCAACAGTTCGCGAGCCCTCGTAATGCAGGCCGCCCTGGAACTGGGACGTCGTCTGCTGGAGGAGGAACGCGGCAAGAAAGTGAAGATAAAAGACACCGCTGATATATACAAATATTGTCGCATACGTATGGGCGACGAATTGAGGGAACTGTGCCAGGTGGTGCTGCTCGACAACAAGAACCAGGTGATGGGAATGCATGTGGTAAGCATCGGAGGCATCACACAGACGAGCGTCGATGTGAGAGTGGTGCTGCGCTACGCCCTGCTGCAGGGAGCCACACAGATAGTGCTCGTGCACAATCACCCTTCAGGAAACCCTTCGCCAAGCCGCGAAGACGAAATGATAACGCAGAATCTGGCAGAAGCCTGCAAGACGATGCACATCAGACTAATGGACCACGTCATCATAGGAGATGACACATATTATTCCTTCTACGAAAATGACAAAATCTGAGACAGAAGAGCGCGTCATCGAGATGCTCAAGACTGTATATGACCCCGAAATCCCGGTCAACATCTACGACCTGGGACTCATCTACCGCATCGAAGTGAACAACGCGGAAGGCACGGAGGACAAATACACACTCGACGTGGACATGACACTTACCGCACCCACATGCCCTGCCGCAGACTACATCGTGGAGGACGTGCAGCAGAAACTGGAGACAATCAGTTCGCTGGAGCGCGTCAACGTGAATCTCGTGTTCGAACCAGAATGGGACAAGGACATGATGACGGAAGAGGCAAAGGTGGAACTTGGTTTTGCATGATGACAGACGACACACTCTTTGACGACGAACTGGAGGAACTGGAGGACGCCCCGCAGGAATCGGGCCAGTATGAGCATTGGCGCGTGGTGGCGGATGCCGGGCAGTCGCCTCTGAGGGTGGACAAATTCCTCATCGACCATCTCGCCGGAACTTCGCGCAACCGCATACAGACAGCCGCAGAGGCGGGATACATACGCGTGAACGACCGCCCCGTAAAGAGCAACTACAAGGTGAAACCACTCGACGTGGTAACACTAGTGCTCGACCATCCCAAACGCGACTGGACAATCGTTCCGGAGGACATACCGCTGGATATTGTGTACGAGGATGACGAGCTGCTGGTGGTGAACAAGAGAGCAGGCATGGTGGTGCATCCCGGGTGCGGCAACTACAGCGGCACACTCATCAATGCGCTGGCGTATCATCTCAAGGACGATCCACGTTTCGATGCCAACTCACCGGAAGTGGGACTCTGCCACCGCATTGACAAGGACACTTCGGGGCTGCTCGTCGTAGCAAAGACGCCGGAGGCAAAGACGGACATCTGCCGACAATTTTTTGTAAAGTCCACGAAGAGAGAATACAACGCGCTGGTGTGGGGTGCATTCAGCGAGGAGGAAGGACGCATCGAGGGAGCCATCGGACGGGACCCGAGAAACAGACTGCTGATGACTGTGCTACCGCCCGACAACCCCAACGGCAAACCCGCTGTGACACACTACAAGGTGATGGAACGCTTCGGTGCCGTCACACTGGTGAAATGCGTACTGGAAACCGGACGCACACACCAGATACGAGTCCACATGAAACACATAGGACACACGCTGTTTGCCGACGAGGTGTACGGCGGGTGCGAGATACTGAGAGGAGAGAAATCGGCCTCCTACAAGGCATTTATACACAACTGCCTCACTCTGTGTCCCAGACAGGCTCTGCATGCACGCACTTTGGGATTCAGACACCCTGGAACAGGAGAAGAAATGTTTTTCGAATGTCCGATACCTGAGGACATGACACAACTTATAGAAAAATGGAGAAAAAAACAGTAGCTATCATTTGCGGAGGAGACTCCAGTGAACACGATGTAAGCATGCGCAGTGCCGCCGGCATTGCGTCGTTTATTGATGCAAACAAGTACAACATCTACAAGGTGGAGATACACGCCGGAAAGTGGGAAGCGCTTCTTGACAACGGCACACGAGCCACTGTGGACCGCAACGACTTCACCTTCACGGAGGACGGGAAGAAGATAAAGCCCGACTTCTGCTATATCACCATACACGGCGCACCGGGAGAGAATGGTATCCTGCAGGGATATCTCGACCTCATCGGTATGCCCTACTCCACCAGCGGTGTGCTCGTAGAGGCTCTGACCTACGATAAGTTCGTACTCAACAACTACATGCGTTCACTCGGTGTGCGCGTAGCAGACTCTATGCTCATACTCAAGGGACGGGACAATGAAGTGAGTGATGAGGACATCATCGGGAGAGTGGGACTCCCCTGCTTTGTGAAGCCCGCACGCGGAGGTTCGTCGTTCGGCACCACGAAAGTGAAGACAAAAGAGGAATTGCGCCCTGCCATCAGCCTGGCGCTGGCAGAGGGCGAGGACGTGATGGTGGAAGCCTTCATGAAGGGTACGGAAATCACCTGCGGATGCTATAAGACGAAGGAGAAGAGCGTGGTGTTCCCCATCACCGAAGTGGTACCCGCAAACGAATTCTTCGACTACGACGCAAAGTATAACGGACAGGTGCAGGAAATCACTCCGGCACGTCTGGACGAACGCACTACGGAGCGCGTGAAGACACTCACATCGACGATATACGACCTGCTGCAGTGCAAAGGTATCATACGCATCGACTACATCATCGTGGACAGCACCATCAACCTGCTTGAGATAAACACAACACCGGGCATGACTGCCACCAGTTTCATCCCCCAGCAGGTGAGAGCCGCAGGACTGGACATCAAGGACGTGATGACCGACATCATTGAGGGATGAAGATAGCGCTGCTCCTTTCTGGCGGCGTGGATTCCGCTGTGGCCCTGCACCTGCTCTACGAACAGGGGTATCGTCCTGACCTCTATTATATTAAAATAGGAATGGAGGGCGAAGAGGACACAGGATGCACAGCAGAGGAAGACCTTGAAATGTGCCGGGCTACGGCTCATAAATACGGTCTGCCCCTGCAAGTGGTCGATTTGCAGAAGGAGTATTGGGAACGCGTGGTGGGATATGCCATCGAGAGAGTGAAGGCGGGACTGACACCCAACCCCGACGTGATGTGCAACCGTCTCATCAAGTTCGGAGCCTTCGAGGAACTCATCGGCCACCGCTACGACAAAATCGCTACGGGCCACTACGCCACCATCGTGGAACGCAACGGGAAAACGTGGCTCGGCACAGCAAAAGACCCTGTGAAAGACCAGACGGACTTCCTCGCACAGCTTCCGGGCATCGAGGTGGAACGTCTGCTCTTCCCCATCGGCCATCTGATGAAGGAGGAAGTTAGGGAAGTGGCCCTGAGAGCCAAACTGCCGTCGGCACGACGCAAGGACTCGCAGGGAATCTGCTTTCTGGGAAAGATAAACTACAACGACTTCCTGCGCCGCTTCCTCGGAGAGCAGGAAGGAAAAATCATCGACATTGAAACCAACCGTATCGTCGGCACCCACAAGGGATACTGGTTTCACACTATCGGACAGAGAAAGGGGTTGGGACTAAGCGGAGGACCGTGGTTTGTAGTGAAGAAGAACGTACGCAAGAACGTCGTCTTCGTAGCAAACGGCTGGGACACACAACTTCAATATGGCAACACATTCCGTCTGGCGGATGTTCATTGGATTACAGAACCGGCAACACCCGGTCCGATAGCATTCAAGGTGCGCCACGTGGACCATTTCATGCACGGCACACTTTCCATTGACGGAGAGGGAGTGTGCACAGTGACAAGCGACGAACCCATTCAAGGTATTGCACCGGGACAGTTCGGATGTCTCTACGACAACGACTGTACTGTGTGTCTCGGCAGCGGTGAAATCAGTCTTTAAGCCTGCTGGGCACGCAGTTTGTTGCGCACGGGATTAGCGTACATTGTGAGCATACGCTCCATGAGGAATTCCCGGTCGGGATTCTCTATTTTTATCTTTCTGTACTGCCCTTCGAGATATTCCAGGAATGTCTTCTTGTCGCGCTCCGTATAATGCTCCGCAAATTCATTCTTGCCGGACAGCATATCGGCTGCAACGTAGTTGCCGGGGAACAAAGTGTAGCCCGCGTGAATCACACGGTCGATTCTGGCAGCCAGTTCGATATACATCTCCTTGGTGAATTCACCGTCCGGCATTGTGTCGAGAATGCTGTCAATGGTATCGCCCGCCACATAAACAACACGTCCCTTGCGACCGAAGATACCGGTACGCATATTATCCAAGTCGTCCTGCTTGGACTTTTTCCAGTCAGGGTTGTCGCGTTTGAGCTGGAACTCCGTAGCCTTGAGATAGTCGCACGGGTCGTACTCGTATGAAATGGTGAGAGGCACGATATTCAGACTGCGCAGGTTTTCCTTCGTGTGCTGGCTGTCGCCGCCAAGATTGAGCATACGCAAGAGCGAATACTGCGTCTCGTCCGACGAATCCTTGGCCCTACCCTCTCTCTGGGCAATCCATATATTCTCCTTCTTCTCGGTGATGGCGTAGTGCATATACGAACTCATCATACGGCTACCCTCCAGACGGTCCTTTCCTGCAAGAGAACGACGCACGACAAATGCCTTGTTCATCTTCACGAGAGTCTCTATCCAGGGATATATGAGGAGGTTGTCTCCGATGGCAATCTCACAGGTAGTGCGGAAGCCCTTGAGATGGAGCTGTAAATCGAGTATCGCAGAGTCGAGCACGATGTCCCTGTGGTTGGAAATGAAGGTGAAGGAACCGTTCTTGTCGAGACTGCCGAAATCAGCCTTCACACTTTTGGTGCACTTCCTGAGAATGTGCTTCACTACGGGTTTCATGAAACGCAACTGGAAATCCAGCGGCGTCTTCACTCCGATGAACGCCAGACGGAACAATCCGTTTCTCACCGCCCTCGGAAGCCACGGAGCCAATCCGTGACACATGCGGTCAAAGTGGCGGTCGGATAGCAGGGCGTTGAGTGCACCCTTCATCTCACCCGCATTGTAGGGGCGAATGATGTCAAACTCTTGTCTGTCCATTACCTCTTATTATCCATTTATATGTAGTGATAGCTTCCAGAGCCATCGGTCCTCTTGCGTGAAGCTTCTGTGTGGAGATACCTATTTCCGCACCAAGTCCGAACTGCGCTCCGTCGGTGAACGACGTGGGAGCATTCCAATAGACGCACGCCGCATCCACACCGCGCAGGAATGTCTCTGCAGCCTCTTTGTTCTCCGTAACAATGCTCTCCGAATGGCCGGAACCGTAGCGACGGATGTGATCCATAGCCTCCTCCAGACTGTCTACAATGCGGATAGAGAGGTTGTACGACTGCCACTCCGTGCCGAATGAGTCCTCATCGCGGTGATAGGTGACACGTCCCTGCATCGGAGCAAGTATCTTCTCCAGCTGGGGCTCCAAAGAACGATGAACCAAAAGACAGTCGAGCGCGTTGCACACAGAGACGCGACGGCACTTGGCGTTCTCCACGATACGGGCGGCCTTCTCCAGGTCGGCATCCTTGTCCACATAGCAGTGCACCACTCCGGCACCCGTCTCAATGACACAGACGGTGGCATTCTCCCTGACGTAGTTGATGAGACGGCTCGAACCGCGGGGAATGAGCACATCCACCAGCCCGCGGGCGTTCAGCAGTTCTGCCGTTGCCTCTCTTGTGGCGGGCAGCAGAGTGACGGTGTCGGGAGCAAGACCGTGCTTCTCCAGCACATCGTGCAGCAGACGCACGATAGCCTTACAGCTCTCCTCGGCATCGCTGCCTCCTTTGAGGATACAGGCACTGCCGGCTTTCAGACAGAGTGCTGCCACGTCGACGGTGACATTGGGGCGAGCCTCGTAGATGACACCTATCACACCGAACGGCACACTCACGCGTTGCAGATTGAGTCCGTTGGGGAGCGTGCGCTCCTCGAGGATGCGTCCCAGCGGGGACGGAAGTGTTGCCACCTTGCGTGTGTCGGCTGCAATACCTTTCAGACGCTCCTCATTGAGCAGGAGACGGTCGTACATCGGGTTTGCCTTGTCCATGCGCGAGAGGTCGATAGCATTGGCCTCCAGCACTTCTGGAATGTGCTTCTCCAAAGCATCTGCCATCGACAGAAGCACCTCGTTTATCTCTTCCTGCGAGCACTCATTCAATCGTCGTGCCGCTGCCTTTATCTTGTCGCTGTTTATCATTTCACTAATCTTGTTTCTTGGGTGCAAAACGGGTGTGAGGCACATCCCTACGTCCGAACACCAGGTCGGTGAGCACGTGTTCTCTTGTGCCGCGTGCGAGGAACACCTCTATTCCCGCTTCCGCCACCTTGATTGCCGTGCCGCACTTGCTCTGCATACCTCCCCTTCCTGCCGACGATTTCTTCTCCTGGATGTATTCGTCCACAGTGCGTCCGTAGGCTATCTCGGGAATCACCTTCGATGTCTCCGCCTCAGGATCTCCGTCGTAGAGTCCGTCGATATTGGAGAGGATGAAGAGGGCGTCCGCCTTTGTCATCTTGGCTATCTCGCCGCTGAGTTCATCGTTGTCTGTGAACATCAGTTCCGTGATACTCACCACGTCGTTCTCATTCACCACCGGCAGCACTCCGTGGTGCAGCATCACCTCGATGCACGAGCGCATGTTCTTGAGTTCCTCGGGCGATGTAAAATTCTCCTTCTGGCAGAGCACCTGTCCGCAATGGATGTGGTGTTCGCGCAGGAAATCGTAGTAGCGGTTGATGAGTTTCGCCTGCCCCACAGCCGAGAAGAGCTGTCGCTGGGCCACCTCGTCGAGGAGTGCGATACTGTCTTTTGCCAGATGCATCTCGCCCCGTCCGGAAGCCACAGCACCCGACGAGATGAGTATCACCTCGATGCCGGCAGCGTGTATTTCGGAAAGCTGGTCCACCAACGCAGAGAGGCGCGTCACGTCGAGCGTACCGTCACCCTTTGTCAGCACGTTGCTGCCTACTTTCACTGCTATACGTCTGTACATTGTTTCGTGCGTATGTTTTTTATGCGTTGAGAACTCTCTTGAAGCGGGCGATGAAATCTCTGGCCTCGTCCATCGACAGACACAGGGGCGGCAGGAGACGGATGATATTCGTGCCGGCACAGCCCGTGAAGCAATGTTCCTCCTTGATCAGTCGGGTACGAGGTTCCTTATAGGGGATGTCGAGTTCGATGCCAATCATCAGGCCTTCGCCGCGAACATCTACCACATGAGGCAGTTTGCCCGCTTTCATCTCTGCAGTCAGTGTGTCGATGAGGTACTTACCTACTGTTGCGGCGTTCTCAACGAGTTTTTCATTTTCTATAATATCAAGTACGGCGATGGCTCCGGCGCAAGCCAGGTGGTTGCCGCCAAAGGTAGTGCCCAACTGACCGTATACCGGTTTGAACTTGGGCGCGATGAGCACTCCGGCCATCGGGAATCCGTTGCATATACCTTTGGCAACGGTAATCATATCGGGCTTCACGTCGAAGAACTGATGCGCGAAGAATTTTCCGCTTCTGCCGTAGCCGCATTGTATCTCGTCGCAAATCATCACTGTGTTGTATTTATCACAGAGTTGACGAAGACCCTGCATGAATTCTTTGTTTACCAAACGAATGCCGCCCACGCCCTGGATGCACTCGATGATGACGGCACAGACGTCCCCCTTGCTCAACTCTGCCTCCCAGGCAGGAAGGTCGTTCATCGGAAGGTAGGTCACATGCCCGTTGGCGTTGATCGGGGCAATAATCTTAGGGTTGTTGGTTACCTCAACAGCAAGACTGGTACGTCCGTGGAATGCCTTTTCGAGGGAGAGTACACGAGTGCGACCATTATAGAAACTGGACAGTTTCAGGGCATTTTCGTTTGCCTCTGCACCTGAGTTGATAAGAAAGAGCTGGTAGTCTTCATATCCGGAAGCCTTGCCAAGTCGCTTTGCCAGTTCCTTCTGAAGAGGATTCTGAACGGAGTTGGAATAGAAGCCGAGTTTGTCGAGCTGATTCTTCATTGCCTGCACATAGTGAGGATGGCAATGTCCAACACTGATGACAGCATGTCCGCCATAGAGGTCAAGATACTGCTGTCCCTTATCGTCCCACACCTGGCATCCCTTGCCGTGGTCGATAGCTATATCAAATAAAGGATATACGTCAAATAGTTCCATTAGAATGCTGATGCTTTTAAATTGAGTCCGGCCCGTTCGTCCAGACCGAACATAAGATTCATATTTTGTACCGCCTGACCCACAGCACCTTTGAGCAGGTTGTCGATGATGCTGGTGACCACCACTTTCCTGCCGAACACCTCCACATGGACGAGTGCCTTGTTGGTGTTGACCACCTGCTTCAGGTCGAGTGCCTTGTCGCTGTAGTGCGTGAAGGCGGCAGATGCATAGAAGTTCTTATATATCTCCACCACCTTTTCTGCAGGGAGCGGAGCGTCGAGGGTGATTACCTCCGTGCAGAAGATGCCGCGCGAGAAGTCGCCCCTGTAAGGTATGAAGTCAACGGTGATGCCGTCCGTTTCGAATCCCTCGTTGAGGGTGTCTGCAACACGGGGTGCAGCTGAGGGACGGAGTTCGTTGAGCGACTGGCATATCTCATGCAGGTGCTGGTGTGTGAACAGCTTATACACGGAGAAGTTGTCGGTGCGCCAGGAGAAATGTGTCGTCGCAGCCGGCTTCTGTCCTGCTCCAGTAGAACCAGTGACAGCATTCACAGCTATATCGTGAGTGAGCAGTCCGGCTTTTGCTGCAGGAAGCAGTCCGAGCTGGATGCAGGTGGCAAAGCAGCCGGGATTGGCCAGATGCTGTGCGCTGCGTATCTGTTCGCGATGCGTCTCGGGCAAACCGTACACATAGTCGTGATCGCCCTTGATGCGGAAGTCCTGCGCCAGGTCGATGATTTTTACATTCTCAGGAATCTTGTGCTCCTTGAGGAATGCCTCGCTCTTGCCGTGTCCGAAGCAGAAGAACACCACATCCACCTTGTCGAAAGGCATCTCCGAGGTGAACTCCAACTCTGTGTCACCCACGAGACCTTCGTGAACGTCATATACCTTATTTCCTGCGTTCGATTCACTGTTGGCAAACACTATCTCCGCATTGGGATGCGACAGCAGCACGCGGATGAGTTCGCCGCCAGTATATCCGGCAGCTCCGAGGATACCTACCCTCACCTTATTGTCTTTCATCAGGATGTGCCAGATAATATGCTCTCAGAGCCGTTGACGTTACTTTGATGAAGCCCTTTGCATCTTCGCTGCTCCAGGCCTTGGCTGTCTCGCCGTATTCTCCCAGTTTGTTCTTCACCAGGTCGTTGGGCGAATCCACACCCATCGTCTGGAAGCAGTAGGGACGCAGCTCCAGAGTCACCTCGCCCGTCACGTTGCGCTGGCTCGACTCCAGCATGGCCTCGATGTCGGGCATCACGGGCTCCAGATACTGGCTCTCGTGGAGGAACATGCCGTACCAGTTGGCCACCTGGTCCTTCCAGTACTGCTGCCACTTCGACAGAGTATATTTCTCGAGGAAACGGTGTGCGCCGATGATGAGCATGGGGGCTGCAGCCTCGAAGCCCACACGTCCCTTGATACCGATGATGGTGTCGCCCACGTGGCAGTCGCGACCGATGGCGTATGCCGCACCGATTTCCTCCACTGCCTGGATGGCCTTGATTTTGTCGTCGTATTTCTTTCCGTTCACGCTGCACAATTCGCCCTTCTCGAAGCCGAGCTTCAGTGTCTCGGGTTCCTGCTTTGTGGGATGCTTCAGATAGGCGCTCTCGGGCAGACCCTGCGTGGAGTCGAGTATCTCACCGCCGCAGATGCTGGTGCCCCAGATACCCACGTTGTAGGAATACTTCAGCTTGGTGAAGTCGGCAGCAAAACCGTTCTTGTTGAGATAGTCGATTTCCTCCTGACGCGAGAGGTTGCCGTCGCGTGTGAGGGTGATGATTTCCACACCGGGAGCCATCACGAGGAATGTCATGTCGAAGCGTATCTGGTCGTTGCCGGCACCCGTACTGCCGTGTGCTATGGCGCTGGCACCTATCTCCTTGGCGTAGCGTGCGATGGCGATAGCCTGGAAGATACGCTCTGAGCTGACGGAGATGGGATAGCAGTTGTTGCGCAGCACGTTGCCGTAGACCATATACTTGAGCGACTTCTCATAGTATTCGTGCGTCACATCCAGTGTCACATACTTCGTTGCGCCCAGCTTGTAGGCGTTCTCCTCGTTTGTCTTGAGCTGCTCGGCAGAGAAACCGCCTGTGTTGGCACATGCGGCATACACCTCGTAACCCTTCTCCTTTGCCAGATACATCACCGTGTAGCTGGTGTCAAGTCCGCCGCTGAATGCGACTACCACTTTTTTCTTTTCCATCGTTATATCTTGTTTTTTGTTTTTATCAATTCTCAATTGTCAATTACCTTTCATTACGCTCCGCCGCCTCTTTCGCCATCTTCACCACGTCTTCCGGCAGTTCCACGGGCAGGGGTTCGCCTTCGTGCTCTGCGGGGTCGTAGAGCATACCGGTGCATACGCAGTATTTCCTGCCGCTGCGGGCCAGTATGTCGCAGTTGATGCAATGGGGATCCTCCGGAGTGCCGCAGCCCTTCCAGTAGGCATCGTCGTCGGTCAGTTCGGAGAATGCCACGGGAACGTAGCCCAGCGCCGTATTGATGCGCATCACGGCCGTCTGGCTGGTCAGACCGAACAGTTTGGCGTGCGGCCATCGCAGTCGCGAGAGACTGAATGCCATCATCTTGATGCGCGTGGCCAGATGGTGCCTGCGGAATTTTTCCTTCACGATGAGACCCGAATTGGCCACATAACTCTTGTTTCCCCACGACTCGATGTAGCAGAATCCGGCAAACTCCTCCTCGGGACCTGCCAATGCTATCACTGCCTTGCGTTCCTTCATCTTCGTGGCAAGATATTCATGGGTGCGCGAAGCTATGCCGCTGCCGCGCTTCTTTGCCGAGTCGGTGATGGTCTCCAGTATCTCGTCCACATATTTCTCGTGCGAGGCATCTGCCACCACCACTTTTATACCGTCGTCGTAGTCGAATTTCAGTTTTTCCTTCATCTTCGTATTTTCCTTCTCTCGCTTTATTTATCGCTTATCTGTTTATTAATTCTTCTTCAGGGCGGGCACCGCCTCTTTCAGCACGGCAAACACCTTGTCCTCCGCCACTCCGGCTGCCAGCACCACCAGCACCGTATCGTCGCCTGCAACGGTTCCCAGTATGTGTCTGCTGCGCAGTTCGTCGATGTCGAAGGCGGCCAGCGATGCATGCCCGGGGGGCGTGTGCACCACGGCTATGTTGCCCGAGAACTGCACATCCCATTTCGAGGCATATATCTCCTCCTTTGTGGGCGGCGTGATAAACTGCCCCTCGCGCGGCAACACGTAGAACTGCCTTCCGTCCTTCGTGCGCACTTTCGATATGCGCAGCTGTCGCAGGTCCCGGCTCAGCATCGTCTGTGTGCAGTATATGTCCTGCCTTGCCAGCATCTCCACAAGCTGTTCCTGGCTCTGCACTCCTCCTGCAGCCACTACGTTGCGTATTGCATGTAAACGTGCTTTTTTGTCTTTCATTGATGCATAAATTGCATTTATTCCGCGCAAAATTACGAAAATTATGCGTATTATACCTCTTTTAATAGGTAAAAAGTGCTACACAGCCCTCATATTATTGCATATTCCTTCTTTTTTGTGCTATTTATGCAAAACAAGTCCGCCGGAACTGCTCCCGACGGACCTTTCTATTTCATTTATCATTTCTCATTCAGGCGAAGCAGCCAGACACAGCCGCTCACCTCATTCCGGCTGACATCACTTACCGGCTTCCTTTATCACCCATTTCTGGTTGGCATTGCTTTGCAGGTCGTTGTTGATGTCGTAGCTGAATACGGCGGCACCTTCTTTTGTGTCTCCACCCGCTAAGTCGACGCAACGGCCTGTCGCCTTGTTGACAATCGTGACGCTTCCATCTTTTTCGGCAAGAATCCATTGCTGAAGGGGATTCTCCTTGTTAAGATAGCGGAAGATGAGCCATCGTCCGTGTCCTATTTCGGAGGCATCCTGCAGGGCAAACAGGTTATCGTTGACAATGAAACATTCCCTGCCACCTTCACTTGGCATGAACTTGAAGCGGAACACATTCCCGTCGGTGATTTCAATGCCATTGGGGCCTTTTCCAGACGGCACAGAGGGCACAGAATCCCTGTAGGCGCTGGCGTGAATGTTGTAGTCGAACGATATGCCCAACTTTGCTCCCGTACTCTTATTGACGATGGTGTAGAATTTGTTTGGAGCATAGCTGAAATCGGTATACATCTCGTCGCATTTCACATCCTTGCCCTCATCATTGCTTTTTGTCAGCGCATAACTCACTGTGGCGAGGAGAGTTGTAAACAAAATAAAAATAATCTTTTTCATAGTTTTACAATGTTTAAAATATTTGTTATTCATGGAATATTTCTTGTAGTTTGTTGTCAATCTCCTCTCCACGCAATCCACGGGCTATGATGATGCCGTCAGGAGCGAAGAGAATCGTTTCAGGGATGGCATTGATTCCGTAGATTTCGGCGGCTATCTTCTGTGTGTTGATGATTTGAGGATATGGAATTTCATCTTCTTTGATGGCTTCCAATGTGTCTTCGGGCTTGTCCCATGCAGCAATGCCTACAACATTCAGTCCCTTGTCCTTATACTTGTTATAGGCTGCTATAAGGCTGGGGATTTCCTTTCTGCAGGGACCACACCATGAAGCCCAAAAATCAACGAGTACATACTGCCCGCTACCTACGTAGTTGCTGAGACGGGTGGTCTTGCCTTCATACTCTACGGCAAAATCTGCAAACATACTTCCGACATCTGTCACGGGTTGTGCTTTCATCTTTTCGTAAGTATGCTTCAAATCTTTAGCCACATAGGGAGTCTTACTGATGTACTCACCATTGTCTTGCATCAACCTGTCGTAAAGTTCAATCCATTTTGCGGAATTCAGATACCAGCGGCCTTCGTTGGTAAGAAGATTGAGGCCATATACATCACCTGTGTGGCGAGAGATGACGCTGTAGATATTTTCTTGTATTGCTCTCTTAACCTCGGCTCCTGAATAATTCTCCTGTATTTCTTCCATTCGTTGATTGAAACGTGCTATTTCGTCACTAACGGGTGTGCCGCTCTGCTGCAACCAGTTGTCCTTAAGTCCCATCACGTGGGTCGTACCGTTATCAATAAAGAGGTAGCCCACTGAGATTTTGCTCTCTCTGTACGGGACGGAATCTGTCTGCACAAGCACTTGTGTAGTGTCATCAAGCACACACATCGCCATTTCCGGTAAAATGCCCTCTTTCGGAACAATAATACCATTGACAACCTCAATGGTATCAATGCTCATAAATTTCATCACATCCCAGATTTCCATTGCACCGGTAAAATCCGGTTTTCCAATATTGCCTTCCAGCCTGTAGCTGATTTGTCCACGTCCCGTCATTGAGACGAGAGCAAGCAAGAGGGTGATGACGGTTTTCTTGTTCATTGTTCGTTTTGTCTTATTTGTCCTTCTTTAATAAGTTCAGGAGGCCGGAGGATTGTTTGGAGGGCTCCATACCTTTGAAATAGGTCTTCTTGCCGTTGATGATGGATTTGAGGCTAGGCCAGTCGTTGGGAACCCATAGCGTGCCCTTCGTCTGAGCTATAACATAATGAAATCCAAAATCATCCTGACTAATGCCAATCTTGTAGTCCGATGATGTAGGCGAGCTGTTTATGTCGTAAGTCCGTAACATATAATCCCAGTACGAGCTGCCGTTGAAGGTGGCGTTATAATTGAAGTCATAATATAATTCGTTCTGGATGTTGGTATAATTCAGAGCCAGATTGTAGAGTTTCTCGTGGATTTCCCTAAGCAGCTGTTCCTGGTCGCGCGGCACGGTGTAGATGGTGGCATCCGTCACACCCTCAAGGCAATTGTCGATTTGAGTCCGTACAGCGTAGTTATAATCATTGTCTCGCCAAACGGTGTCGGAATATGCTTTGTCGTGCTGCCACAGTGCTTTGCGCGGCTTGATGTGGTACTGCTTGAAGAGGCGCTGAATGTCGGCCGTCAGCGTTTCCTTGGTATATGTCGCGTCGAGGAAGTCTGGTTGGGGCAAGGCGACTCTATAGACGAGGAGTCCATGATATGCCCGATCCAGATGACGCAGATACCAGAAATAGAGATTTTCGTCGGAGTCAAAACAAGGGAAAGGAACTTTCGGATAATTTGTCGGATATTTCCTCACGCGGGCGGTATCACGACAGAAATTCATAGAGTAGAATATGGTGTCGTTGCCGTTGCAGTGATGTTCATAGCGGTAGGTTTCGACGGCTTCTTCCTGAAGTTCGTCGATGGTGTTGCGGACGTCAGCGATCTTTTTCAGAGTCGTCTTTTTCATCTCACGCTGCAAACTGTCCACAACGGGGTTACCTAAAGAAGGATGTGTGTCCGAATTGTCTGAAAAGCCTGTATAGTACTCCAAGCGTATTGGACGTTTTTGCCCTCCAATCTTGTGGATGTATACCTTCCCGCTCGATTCATTTAAGCGGTCGAAGAGTTGGGCGATTTTTGTATTCACCTGTGCATGAGACACGGCGCAGAAGAGCGCGATAAATAAGGTACAGAAAAGCTTTTTCATAGCGTGTAAATTTTTGTTTGCGGGGGCAAAGGTAGGGATTTATTCCGAGAATATAATTGTTTTACTTTGACACAAAAGTGTAATTAACATTTTGACAGGATTTTTAACAAAGCACACAAAAGCTTCTCAGACTGTTCTCAGAGTGTTCCCAGAGGCTTAGATTTTGGCGTTTTTCGCTATGTTCCCGATACACAAAAGTGTATTTTTGCACCCTGCAGACGGGGCTGATGGCGATTTTTATGTCGGAATGCGTCGTTTATTCGGTAAAAATAAATAACTTTGCCCCAAATTTCGACTATGGACAGCACAAACATCAGCGTTGACGAATTCTTCATCAAAGACAACTACGTGGAGGAATACAGCGAGGAAGAATACCGGCAACTGGAGCCCATCATTAAAGCCGTGAAAGCCTTCGTGAGAAGCACGCATCAGTGCGTCTATGTGATAGACTACGCCAAAAAGGGATTCGTCTATGTGTCCGAGAACATCATTTATCTGTGCGGACATACCGCCCGGGAAGTGGAGCAGATGGGCTATGATTTATATCTCCAACACGTGCCTGAAGAAGAGTTGACGATGCTGGCAGAGGTCAACGAAAGCGGATTCTCCTTTTTCAACGGCGTTCCGGCAGAAGAAAGGATGGGCTGTGCCATCAAATATGATTTTCACCTGATCAACGGACACAAGAAGCACCTGATACACCACACACTGACGCCGCTCGTGATGGCTCCGAACGGACATATCTGGCTGGCGCTCTGCACCATAACACAGTCCGCCCGAAACACACCCGGTAACATAATCATGCGCATAGAGAAAAGTCCGGAATACTACGAATATAGTCTTACAAAAAAAACGTGGATAAAAAAGTGTGATGTCTCCTTGACGGAAACGGAAAAGGACATCCTGCACCTCTCCACCCAAGGCTTTACCATGAAGGAGATTGCGGAGAAGCTCTGCAAATCGGTAGATACGGTCAAGGCTTGCAAGAGGAAGATGTTTGCTAAGCTCGACGTTAGAAACATCGCCGAAGCCATTTCCTTTGCCGCCAACTACAACCTGCTCTGAATGCGGATATCCCAAAAAATCGCGTGAGTTAACTCAGGTTTTTTGACGGCCTTTTTGCAACAACGAACGGACACAATTAACGTTTGTCCGTAATTTCCGCAATGTCCGTTGAATACGCTTATGCGTATATCTTTAAATTAAAAACTCAACAATGAAGCATTTGAGGTGACACGCGAATAGATGACGTAGTCGGTACGTCTGTCGCCGTCCTTCATCTCTAAGGCTATAATACCTTTATCCAGCCACGTCACACGACACGGTACAGTCCCCATTTTCAACGTATTCTTATCCGGGCAGGAGATTTCATTCACCGCCACCCCCTGCACCCGGAATTCTCCTTCATTGTTCACCTTATAGTAAACTATATGCCCGGGAAGAATGCTCATAAAGAGACCGCGACAACTACTGGTAGCATAGTTTTCTTCCATACTGGCTACGGCCTTTTGGGTATTATGCAGTTCGTCCATATATCCAAGCTGACGCCAAGTGCCAAGCATCGGATTTTCCTCATCAGGTCTGTATCCTTGAAGCAGAGCTTTGAAGATAACACGCCCATATTCGGAATATTTGCCGCTCTCGTAATACTCTGTCACCCAGCCACCTTCTGGGATATATATATTATCGCTTTCCGTGCTCCACCACTTGAGGGTGAAATGCTTTGCATTGCTGTCGAAAACCAACGTGCTGTGGTCGTTTTCCGTGCGTGGTTCACTACCTGTGTAGTTGAGTGTTTCTCCATCATTATTTCCTATACTGAAATTACCGTCGGATTCTACACGGAGCGTGAGTGTAATCTCGTCTGTAACAACCTTATATTGATCAAACGGGGCATTGACAGGAGGATTCTTACCCTCCAGCGTCATCATCTTGTAGATGCCGCGCGGATTTTCTGTCTGTGCGCTCATTCCTGCGGCAAAAAGTACGATGAACAAGGTAGAGAACATCTTTTTCATGGTATGGTCATGTTGTTTTCCGCTGCAAAAATACTGCTTTTTTTTGAAACGACAAACAAAAAACGATACACAAAAGTGTAATTTTTCGTTGCAGGCTATGATGCCGTCTCCATGCCGTCCTGGGCGCGCCACTCACGGGCGATGTCGTCCAATGTCAGTCCAAGCAGCTCCATGCGGCGCATGAACTCGGGCAACTCGTGCTGGAGAAACTCCTTGCGACGGGCGGAGAGGATGCGCCTTCGGGCGCCCTTCGCCACAGACATGCCGATGCCCCGCTGCGAAAGCAGGATGGCGTCGCGCTGCAAGAGTTCAAAGGCGCGCAATGCCGTATTGATGTTGACTTCATATTCCGCCGCAAGCTCGCGCACACTCGGCACGAGGTCGCCTTCAGTATAGCATCCGGAGAGGATGTCGTCGCAGAGGCGTTCGGCAATCTTGATGAAAAGGGCTTTTTCGTTGTGGTATATCATAGACGTATCATTTTATCGGAAATAATCTGTGCGCGACAAAAGCTGCGATAGGCCAACGCATAATTCGCAGTAGAAAGCACGACGACCACCGCGCAGGTCATCCAGACAAACTGCGTATGATGTGCGTTGATCCAGGCAGCATTGTGTTCGTTCAACTCAAGGAGATAAATCAGAATGAACGTTGCGGCAATAAAGATGAACAGCGCCCACAACCACCCGTAACGACGGAAAAGCACGCCGCACAGGGTGAACAGCGACATCGGCCACAAGGCAATCATCAGGCTCCCGAATGTATAAACAAGCACATCGCCCACATTGTGCGTCTCAAATATGGAGGCCAATATCCATGTGCCGGGCAAGACGTGACGGCGCACTATTTCGCCGAAACTTGTCTCCGGATTGAATAACAGGGGCATTGCCGTGAGGGCATTCGCCGCACAACGGCCCAGAAAGACAAGCAGCCAAATACCCACAGTGGCATACACCACACGGGAGAGGAATTTCTCCGCGTTTCCTGCCGGCAGCGACAGCAGCGATATGGCCGTGTGCTTGCGTTCCAGCGCAGAAAACATGTGCGCCAGACAGAAGAGTATCATACCCCAAAAGATGACCTCGTCGTTGAAGAGGCGAAGCAGCGCACCTCGTGCCGCCTGTCCTCCCAACTCAAGAAGGACTGTGCTCAAGACCTCTTGAGCCACATAGAGGCCGAATGTCGTGAGAAACAGGCGCAGATAGAGTCTCTTCTCCGTCTGCCAATACCATCGGATAATTTGCCCGAAACGGTCGAAAACTTGGATTCTCATGATGTTGTAGTATTTAAGGGTTATGACAAATCCGGTATACGCACGCCTTGCTGCAGCGCATTGTAGAGCAGCTCCAGATTGACGGGCGTCTCCTCCTCTTCGTCCCGCCGCAACGACAGGGAAGCGTAGCCGAAAGGCGTTCGCTCCGTATAGAGACGTTTGTCGGATATTTTCGGAGGGTAGGTTTCAGCTGTAAATGACAGTCGGCGGGTAATTGCCGCCAAAGAACTGCTGCAGAGCACTTCACTCGTGCTTTGCGCGTCGTTGCGTCCGAGCACCGTCACCCCATCGAGCAGGGGCGCCACATCGGAAATCTGGTGTGTGGCGATGACGGCAGTACGGTCTTCGGCTATATTGGCCGCCATCACTTTGCGAAACAGCTTTTTAGAGGTCACATCGAGTCCGTTGGTGGGTTCGTCCAGAAAGAGGTAGCGTGTGCCGCAGGCCAGAGCAAAAGCTATCATCACCTTCTTCTGCTGTCCCATCGACAGGCGGTCGAGCGGTGAATCGAGCGGCAAGTCAAACTCCGAGAGGCAATGCTGCAATATTTCGTCGGAGAAACATGGATAAAAGGGACGATATATGTTAATGTACGCGCAAAGAGTCTCGGAGGGGAGTTCGAACGTCTCAGGCACGATGAACATCTCGGAAAGCACTTCCCTGCGGCGCTGCGACACATCGCGCCCGTCGGCCTCCACACTTCCGTCTTTTGGCAACAACAAACCCGTCATCAGATAGAGCAGCGTGGTTTTGCCGCAGCCGTTCGGCCCCAACAGGCCGCAGATGCCTCCTGTCTCCAACTGCCAGTCCAAATGGCTGAAGAGCAGAGCCTCCCGTCTCTTGTAGCCAAACGATACATCGTTGAATCTAAGCATTTCTTTCCTGTGTATTAGTGTTATAGTGACTTAAGACACCGCAAAGGTATGGAAAATTCCAAAACCAACCAAATATTTTGTTAAAAAAACATCTGTAATCTTTAATCTTTCAACTTTATTTCGTATCTTTGCATAGAAAACAAAAGAAATTCTCCAGTTCATCTCTGATTTATCTCATACTGATGTCCAATTCATCTACAGGCAGACTATTGGCAGCGACCTACCTTCTTCCAGTTGTTGTCCAGTTGTTGTCCAGTTGTTGTCCAGTGTTTGACTGAACAACAACTGAATAGGAACAGCACAAGAACTGGACAACACTTAGAGGAACTTAGGAGGCTGACAGGAGGAAGAACGGAGAACAATAGGAGTTAAACAACGGAAGTACATAAGCGGAATTAGTATAGGGCATAAGTCCCGGAATAGAATAGAAAATACAAGGAACCATAAAAACATTAAAACATGAACAAGAAAAACACTGCAAGAGGACTGATACTGATAGGCAGTCTCCGCAAAGCAGGAGTGACCACCTACATGAAACAGGGAAAGATGATTACCCGCGTGTCAAGGTCAAGAGAGAGGCGCAGCAACACACTGCCCCAGTTTATTCAGCGGCAGAAGATGCGCCACACCATTGCTCTGTGGAAAATGCTGAAACAGTGTGATACGATGTTTACCGAGCGTCCGACGGCATACCGGAATTTCGCATCGCTGGCGAATCGTCTGCCGGTGGTCTTCACTCCGTCTATCGGATTTATGACCAACGCTTCATTTCTCATGCCCGGCATACCGGTGAGTGACGGAAGACTGCCGCCCGTCCAGGAGCAGCTGGGTGAGGTGGACGGTGTGCCTGCCCTCATTACAGACCTGAAAGGAGAGGCCTGGAATGCTTATACAAAATTATGGCTCTATACTGCCGAGCAGCATATCGAATACGAAATGCCACGAGTGCGGTTCAGCGTGCGAGAGGTGTCGTGGGAAGAAATGACCTTCGCAGATGGCCGCTACGTACTGAAGGACGGGGTTTTTGCCGACGAGACGAAAGGCTGGGCTCTGGTGTTGCTGTCGGGCGAACGCTGTTCACCGCAAACCATCGTCACCCGTTGCACGCTGTACCAGCAATACACCACAGAAGAAGCTATGGAGAAGGCCGCCGATAGCTACGGCGGACTCACCACGTAAATTTTTGAAACACTCGATGTCAAAAACATCGCAGAAGCGATTTCTTTCGCTGCCAACTACAACCTGCTCTGAGCGAGGACACAAATGGTTTAAAACTAAAGACGAGGGATGTCGCTGAGCGAGTTGAGCACATCCTCAATGATCTTTGGGAAATGCTCCATCTCCAGCAAATGCTCCTTGCGGGCAATGTCGTCGGCTGTGTCCTCCGGCGCGAGAGCCACACGACGCTGGGCAATGACAGTACCGGCATCGCACTGAGGAGTGACCCAATGCACCGTCATACCCGTCTCCGTCTCACCGGCTGCCTTCACAGCCTCGTGAACATGATGGCCCCACATACCCTTGCCGCCGTACTTCGGCAAAAGAGACGGATGGATGTTCACCATGCGCTGGGGGAATGCATCAATCATATAGTCGGGCATCAGGGGAAGGAAACCGGCCAGAACGACAAAACCTATGTCGTAGCGCCGCATCAGAGGCATCACAACCTCCGGCTGCTGTAGCTCAGCCTTCGTCACCACAGCAGAAGCGACACCCAGACGGCGGGCCCTCTCCAGCACGTAGGCATCGGACTTGTTGCACACCAGCAGCGACACACACGCAAGCACACCTGCGTTGAAATAGGTTGCCAGATTCTCAAAGTTGGAACCGTCACCCGAAGCAAAAACGGCTATGTTAATTCTCTGCATTCGCTCGTCAATTTATCGTTCAAAAAAAGAACCCTTCCGAAGCTCTCAAAAAGAGGCGCTTGTTGGAAGGGTTCCCACCACCACTTGTGGTGTCACCAGGAATCGAACCGGGGACACAAGGATTTTCAGTCCTTTGCTCTACCAACTGAGCTATGACACCAGGTCTTCTTGTGGATGCTTTCCGAGAAAAGCGCTGCAAAGGTAAGGCGATTTTTTGAATTAGCCAAACATTTCCCACACTTTTTTCACAAAAAGGCACAAAAAACAAAAAAAACAAAGTTCGAAGCAAGCCCTTATCTTAACTTTTTCGTAATTTTGCACGCGGTTTTGTGAAAGACAGGACCTTTCGGATAGTAGCGCAGTTGGTAGCGCACTACGTTCGGGACGTAGGGGTCGGGCGTTCGAGTCGCCTCTATCCGACCAACAGGACGGTTTATGAAGTACGGTTTCGACAACGACAAATACATTCGCATACAAAGCGAACACATCAAGGAACGTATCGCACAATTTGAAGGAAAGCTGTACCTCGAACTGGGTGGCAAGCTCTTCGACGACAATCACGCAAGCCGCGTGCTGCCCGGATTCCTCCCCGACTCCAAACTGCGAATGCTGGCACAGCTGTCGGACACCGCCGAAATCATCATCGTCATCTCCGCAGTGGACATAGAGCGCAACAAGGTGCGTCAGGACCTCGGCATCACATATGATGAAGATGTACTGCGCCTGCGCGCGGAATTCCACAACAGAGGCTTTCTCGTGAGCTCCGTGGTCATCACCCACTACAACGGACAGAGCAGCGCGGATCTCTACCGCAAACGTCTGGAGAGCCTCGGCATCAAGGCCTACTACCACTACACCATAGAGGGATACCCCAACAATGTGGCGCTCATCGACTCCGACGAGGGTTTCGGCAAGGACGACTACGTGAAGACCACGCGCCCGCTGGTGATTGTCACAGCACCGGGCCCCGGCAGCGGTAAGATGGCCGTATGTCTGTCGCAGCTCTACAACGAGCACAAGCGCGGCGTGAAGGCCGGATATGCGAAGTTTGAGACATTCCCCGTGTGGAACCTCCCCCTGAAGCATCCCGTCAACATAGCCTACGAGGCAGCAACGGCCGACCTCAACGACGTGAACGAGATAGACCCCTTCCACATGGAGGCATACGGCAAGGTGGCCATCAACTACAACCGAGACGTGGAGATATTCCCCGTGCTCACCGCCATCTTCGACGGCATCTACGGCGAATGCCCCTACAAGAGTCCCACGGACATGGGAGTGAACATGGTGGGATTCTGCATCTCAGACGACGATGTGTGCTGCGATGCATCCAAGCAGGAGATAATACGCCGCTACTACACCGCCCTGGACAAGATGGCCCTCGGAGAAATGAACGAGGCCGAGGTGAACAAGATATCACTGCTGCTCAAGCAGGCAAAGATAACCACCGACTACCGCGCCACTACTGTGGCCGCAAAGAAACGCGCAGAGGAGCGCGGCGAGGAATCGTCGGCAATACAGCTGGAAGACGGCACCATCATCACAGCCGGTTCGAGTCCGCTGCTGGGCACATGCGCATCGCTGCTGCTCAACTCGATAAAGTATCTGGCAGGCATCGGTCACGACGAGAAACTGCTCACACAGGATATCATCGAACCCATACAGAAGACCAAGGTGGACTATCTGGGAGGACACAACCCCCGACTGCATACGGACGAAGTGCTGGTGGCTCTCTCCGTGCTATCCACGAAGAATGTCAACTGCCGCCGCGCACTGGCCATGCTGCCGCAGCTCAACGGACTGCAGGCTCACTCCACCGTGATGCTCAGTGAAGTGGACCAGAAGATATTCAAGAAACTGGGTATCTCCCTCACTTGCGACCCGCGCCGCAAGGGATAATCACTATTACTTTTATACTCCGCTGGAGAGCGATGCCGAATCGGCAAAGTTCTCTACATCAAGTGTGTTGTCGGGAGAGAACGAACTGGAACCGTCGGAGTGCACCGTAAGCAGATAGGCAGTGAAGAGGTCGCTCTCGGGATACGACACGCAGAGCGAGAACACCACAGCACCGTTACTTATTTTCACGAAACGGCAACCGTCCAGAATGCCGTAGCGCTGGAATCCCTTGTCGACCATCGAAAGGAAATTCTCACGGGTGAACGTGCGGGAATAGTATTGTCCGCCGTCGCGCTCCACCTTGATGCTGATACTGTTGTCGTAGAAGACATTGCCCTCGTCGTCGGTAACGGTGGTCTCCACGGGTTTACGCTCTATCACATAGTGATACTTATGGCCGTCGGCACTCGTGCGGCGGTCAACGAGAAGTTCGGGAGTCTTACCCGTAGGCAGAGCCTCCTCCTGGGAGACGGAAGCCATCGTAGCCTCCGACTGCTGTTTATCCTTTCCTGAACAGGCGCACAGCACAACGGTCAGTGCGCAAATGCAAATGAATGATATTGTGTGTTTCATAGTTCTGTGTTTTTAAACCAGTCCAAAAGAGCATACATATCCGGCAACACCCAGTCGGCACCCGCCTCGCGCAGCACATCGTCGGGCAGAGGACCCGTATTGACAGCCATCACACGTATGCCGGCAGCCTTACCGGCCTGCACTCCCAAAGGTGCATTTTCCACAACGAGAGCCTCCGAAGGTTTCAGGGCATGCCCTCTGCCGAGCGCGGCACCGGCTTTCTCCAGTCCTTTGAGATAAGGTTCCGGATTCGGTTTGCCTCGCTTGACATCGTAGGCCGTCACCATGAGGTCGCTATTGAAATAACCGGGATAGGAGCGCTCCAGACGCGAAAGCAGCGAACGCTGACCGCTACCCGTAACAATAAGGGGAAGAACTCCCCTACTCCTCACCTCTGCGAGCACCTCGTCGGCACCCCTCATCGCAGGAGCCTCATCCAGTTCGTTGAAGATGTCGCTCTTGGTGCGATAGATGGCTTCCACCTCTTCGGCAGTCGCTTCCCTGCCCCACTGCTCCAGCGTGAAGATATCGATAGTGCCTTCTCCCGTGCGCCCCTCATTCATGTAGACCTGCTCGTCGGTCATGGTGAGACCGTGACGATGCATAGCCTGCACCCACGCTTCCGCGTGCATGGGCATGGAATCGTAAAGCACTCCGTCCATGTCGAAGAGTACGGCACGGAGCGGAGTGTTCTGTTCTTTCTTTTTATGACTCTCTGTCATTTACAGGCGAGCCTTGATGGCTTCTGTCTCTTTCTCGTAACCGGGTTTGCCGAGCAGGGCGAACATATTCTTCTTGTAGGCCTCCACACCGGGCTGGTTGAAGGGGTTCACCTTCAGCAACAGACCTGAGATACCGCAACCCTTCTCGAAGAAGTAGATGAGAGCACCGATGTGATACTCATCGAGTTTGTCGATGGTAATCTTGAGGTTGGGCACTCCGCCGTCGACGTGAGCCAGCTGTGTGCCGAGCTCTGCCATCTTGTTCACCTGGTCGATACGCTTGCCGGCGAGGAAGTTGAGTCCGTCGAGGTTTTCTGCATCGGAGGGCACTTCAAGCTTGCTGTTGGGAGCAGCCACAGAAACTACTGTCTCGAAGATGGTGCGCTCGCCGTCCTGTATCCACTGACCCATGGAGTGAAGGTCGGTGGTGAGGTCGACGGAAGCAGGGAAGATACCCTTTCCGTCCTTACCCTCGCTCTCGCCGTAGAGCTGCTTCCACCACTCGCCCAGATTGTGGAGCTTGGGCTGGTAGTTGGCCAGAATCTCTATCTTCTTGCCTGCATTGTAGAGGGCGTTGCGGCAAGCGGCATACTGTGCTGCGGGATTCTCGCTGTAGGGAGTGGAGATGCTGCATGTCTTCTCCATATCCTGTGCGCCCTTGACAAGCTGAGCGATGTCGAAGCCGGCAACGGCAATAGGCAGCAGACCTACGGGAGTGAGCACAGAGAAACGGCCGCCCACATTGTCGGGAATGATGAACGACTTGTAACCTTCCTTGTCGGCCGTTGTGCGGGCAGCACCCCTCTTGGCATCCGTCACAGCCACAATCACCTTCTTGGCCACATCCTTGCCGCGCTGCTGCTCACACATGGTTTTGAGCAGACGGAAGGTGATGGCTGTCTCAGTGGTGGTACCGCTCTTGGAGATATTGATGATGCCGAAACGTACGGTCTTCAGGTAAGCAATGAGTTCGCTGAGATAATCCTCGCCGATGTTGTTACCGGCAAAGAGGATGCGGGGATAGTCGGACTTCTGCAACCAGCCGAATGAGTTGGACAGAGCGTCAATCACCATGCGGGCACCTAGATAGCTGCCGCCGATACCGGCAACGACGACGGCGTCGCACTCCTGCTGGAGAGTCTTTGCCGTAGCATTGATTTCTGCGATGAACTCGGGGGTGATGCCGGAAGGAAGATGCATCCATCCCAGAAAATCGTTACCCTCGCAGGTGCACTCTTCGAGAGCCTTCTGAGCCTCAGCCACAGGAGCCTCGAACTTCTTCATCTCATCAGCACCCAGAAACTGGGTGGCTTTGGAAAGGTCAAGTTTAAGCATAATATTATTGTTTTTGTTCTTGTTTGGATTATCTGAATGACTCGCTGAGGAGTTTTATCTCGATGTTGGGAGAAATGCGTTCGTAGAGGATGTTATATACGGCATCCAGAATGGGCATATTAACGTGGAGCCCCTGATTGAGCTCCTTCATACACTTCGTGCCGAAATATCCCTCCGCAATCATCTCCATTTCCAACTGCGCCGACTTCACGGAATAGCCCGTGCCGATCATCGTGCCGAACACACGGTTGCGCGAGAAGTTGGAATAGCCCGTCACCAGCAGGTCGCCGGCATACACGCTGTCGAAGATGTCGCGCTCGAGAGGATGCACGGTGGAAAGGAAACGCTTCATCTCCTGCGCTGCGTTGGACATGAGCACCGCCTGGAAATTATCACCGAACTTCAGTCCGTGACATATCCCGGCCGCAATGGCATACACGTTCTTGAGCACGCTGGCGTATTCTATTCCCACCACATCCTGAGAGGTCTTCGTGAGCACATAATCCGATGATATCACATCAGCAAACTCCTGTGCGCGCTCCTCGTCGGCGCATCCCACAGTGAGATACGTGAGACGTCCCAGCGCCACCTCCTCGGCATGCGACGGACCGCCTATCACGGCCAACTGCTCGTCGGGCACATTGTATATCTGGTGGAAATACTCCGAACAGATAAGATTCTCGTCGGGCACAATACCCTTGATGGCCGTCACAAGGAACTTGTCGCGGAGCCTTACCTTCAGTTTCTTGAGATGACCCTTGAGATAGGGCGACGGAGTGACGAACACCAACGTGTCGCAAGCCTCCACAATGGCATTGATGTCTGAGGAGAACGTGATACGGTTCGTGTCGAAATGAACACTTGTAAGGTAGGCGGGATTGTGGCCGAGGCGCTTGAAGTCCTCAATGCGGTCGTCACGACGAAGATACCACCATATGTGGTCGTTCTTCTCCAAGAGTATCTTGGCAATCGCTGTGGCCCACGAACCGCCACCCAATACAGCTATCTTACCTATCATCTTAAGCGTCCTGATTTAGGTGTATAACTCCTTGTTTCTATTTTACCTCGGGCTTCATCTGGGGGAAGAAGAGCACTTCCTGTATGAACGGCTTGCCCGTCATGAGCATCACCAGACGGTCGATACCGATGCCGATACCGGATGTCGGAGGCATACCGTACTGCAGCGCACGCAGGAAATCCTGGTCGATAATCATCGCCTCATCGTCACCCTTGTCTGCCAGTCGCATCTGCTCCTTGAAACGCTCCTCCTGGTCTATCGGGTCGTTGAGCTCGGAATAGGCATTTGCCAACTCCTTACCGTTCACCATCAGTTCGAAGCGCTCTGTCAGGCCTGGCTTTGAACGGTGCATCTTAGTCAGGGGAGACATCTCCACGGGATAATCGGTGATGAATGTAGGCTGAATGAATGTGCCCTCGCAGGTCTCACCGAATATCTCATCTATGAGTTTACCGCGTCCCATGGACTTGTCAACCTCCACACCGCACTTCTTAGCCACCTCGCGCAACTCGTCTTCGGACATACCTTCGAGGTCGTAACCGGTCTTTTCCTTGATAGCCTCCAGAATGGGCAGACGACGGAAGGGTGCCTTGAATGATATCACCTTGCCGTCAATCTCCGTTTCAGGTTTTCCGTTCACAGCCACGCAGATGCGCTCGAGCACCTTCTCTGTGAAGGACATCATCCAGTTGTAGTCCTTGTACTGCACATAGAGCTCCATGCAGGTGAACTCCGGATTGTGGTTCTTGTCCATACCCTCGTTGCGGAAATTCTTGCCAATCTCGTACACACCCTCAAAACCGCCCACGATGAGACGCTTGAGATACAGCTCCGTGGCGATGCGACAGTAGAGATCTATATCGAGAGTATTGTGATGAGTGATAAACGGACGGGCCGATGCACCTCCGGGAATGCTCTGCAGGATGGGAGTCTCCACCTCAGTGTAGCCTGCCTCGTCGAGACATTCACGCAGAGTCTTTATCACCTTCGTACGCTTGAGGAAAGTCTCCTTCACTCCGGCATTGACGATGAGATCCACATAGCGCTGACGGAAACGCAATTCGGGGTCGTCGAAGGAGTCGTACACCTTGCCGTCGGCATCGGTCTTCACTACAGGCAGTGGACGCAGGCTCTTGGCCAGCACCGTGAGTTCCGTGCAATGCACACTTATCTCACCCGTCTGGGTGCGGAACTCATATCCCTTCACTCCGATGAAGTCGCCCAGGTCGAGCAGTTTCTTGAAGACGCGGTTGTAGAAGATATTCTTCTTCTCCTCGTCCTCTGCCTGTTCGTCGGCGAGAGCATCGCGCGTCACATACACCTGAATGCGACCCTTCGAGTCCATCAGTTCAATAAACGATGCCTTGCCCATCACACGGCGCGACATCATACGTCCTGCGATGCAAACCTCCTTGCCTTCCTCAAAGTTTTCCTTGATTTCCGTACTGAAAGCATTCGTAGGATACTCAGCTGCGGGATACGGGTCAATACCCAAATCACGCATCTGCTGCAAATTATTCCTACGCACTATTTCCTGTTCGCTCAATTCTGCCATATCTTGTTCTGTAATATATTATCGATTATTGTCATTGCCGCCATAGCTTCCACCACGGGCACAGCTCTCGGCAGCACGCAAGCATCGTGTCTTCCTCGCGCCTGCAAAGTAGTTTCCTCTCCCTGTATGTTCACGGTGGGCTGTTCCCTCAGCAGGGTAGCCACCGGTTTGAATGCCACACGGAAATAGACATCCTGTCCGTTGGAGATGCCGCCCTGTATGCCTCCGCTGTTGTTGGTCTTTGTGGTAATACCGCCCTCAGACGGCACGAAGACATCATTTTGCTCGCTGCCGCGCTCCTCTACTCCGGCGAAACCGCGTCCGTATTCAAAACCCTTCACCGCATTGATGCTCAGCATTGCCGCTCCCAACTGGGCGTGCAACTTACCGAATGCCGGTTCGCCAAGCCCTACGGGCAGTCCTTTGACGACACACGAGATGACACCTCCGATGGTGTCGCCCTCGCGCTTCACCTCCATGATGAGTGCAGCCATCCGCGCGGCCGTTTCAGCGTCCGGACAGCGCACATCATTGCTCTCACGCTGAGAAAGGTCGTAATCCTCGTAGTCGCCCTCCAAACGGATACTGCCCACCTGTGAAGTGTAGGCTTCCACCGTAATCCCCATCTGACGGAGATAAAGCATGGCAAAAGCGCCTCCCACAACACGGCTTATCGTCTCGCGGGCACTGCTTCTGCCGCCGCCGCGATGGTCGCGGATACCCCATTTCTCATAATAGGTATAATCAGCATGTGAGGGACGGAACACATCCCGCATATTGTCGTAATCGGCAGAGCGCTGGCTCTCGTTGCGCACGACAAAACCTATCGGCTGTCCCGTTGTCAGTCCCTCGAACACACCCGAAAGAATCTCCACCCTGTCGCCTTCACTGCGCGAAGTGGTGAGAGCACTCTGTCCGGGACGTCTGCGATCCAGCTGTGCCTGTATGAATTCCATGTCCACAGGAACGCGCGCCGGCATACCGTCGATGACACCGCCGATACCGGGTCCGTGGCTTTCGCCGAACGTCGTCAACCTGAATATGCGACCGAAAGTATTCATCTCCTTTTATTTTCCTCCGCAGCAGCCTTCATTGCCACAGCCCTCTTTATCGCAACCCTCCTTATCACAACTGCCACCACCGCAACCGCCGCAGCCGCCTTCATGGCTTCCGCAGCCGCCACATCCTCCGCAACCTCCGCTCTGAGCCTGGGTCACGAGGCGGATGGCCTCCTGTATCTCGTCGGGCGTAGCCTTGCGGTTTTCTATCACCTCGCCCTCGAATGTCAGCGTGAAATTCACCCCGGGGCGGTCGAGTGTGAAGGAGAACTTCTCTCCTGCGGCACGATCCACCACCTGCTGCTCGAATTCGTCAAGCGTCATACCCACTGCGCTCACAAAGCAAAAAGGCTCGCCCTCCTTCGTTTCCTCTATCACGGCCTCCTGCTCACCCTCACGTGCGGTGAGTTTGTAGCTTACGGCTATAAATTTATTGTTCAATCCTTCCATTATCTACACTATTTTGCGCGGCAAAGATACGAAAAACTTCTCTCTTTGCCCCACCTCTTCTCCGTTTTTTTGGCTAATTAAAATAATTTTGCTACTTTTGCGTCCGTTATGAAAAGAATTCTTTCCTTTTTTTTCTGTCTGGGATGTCTGCTGAGCCTTTTCGCCCAAACGCCCAAACGCGAATTCCGCGGTGCATGGATACAATGTGTCAACGGTCAGTGGCAGGGACTCCCGGCTGAGACAATGCAGCGCACCCTGCGTTCCCAACTGGATGAGCTGCAGCGTTGCGGCATCAATGCCATCATGTTTCAGGTGAGAGCTGAGGGAGATGCCCTCTACGAAAGTCAGTACGAGCCCTGGAGCCGCTATCTCACCGGACAGCAGGGCAAGGCACCCGCTCCCTATTGGGACCCTCTGGCATGGATGGTGGAGGAGTGCCACAAACGCTCTATGGAACTGCATGCCTGGATCAATCCCTTCCGGGCCAAGACAAAGGGTACCACTTCGCTCGCTACGACCCATCAGGCTGTGCAGCATCCAGAACTGTGTTTCAACTACGACGGACTCATGATTTTCGACCCCGCCTACGATGTCAATCAGAACTACATATGCCAGATAGCCCGCGACATCGTGCACCGCTATGACGTTGACGGTCTGCATATTGACGACTACTTCTACCCCTACCCTGCAGCCGGTGCCGAGATGCGCGACTACGAAGGACTCCGCCAGGCGCAGACCAACTGCTCGCCGCAGGAGACGGCCGACCGTCGCAGAGCTCATGTCAACCATTTCATCGAAAAACTCAGCCGCGCCGTCAAGGAGGAAAAACCCTGGGTGAAATTCGGAGTGTCGCCGTTCGGCATATATCACAATATGAAAACCCGTTCCTCACAGGTGCCGGGCAGCACCACCAACGGACTGCAGAACTACGACGACCTCTACGCAGACATTCTCCTGTGGATGGAGCGCGGATGGCTCGACTACAACATACCGCAGATATACTGGGAAATCGGTAACAAAGCAGCCGACTACGACACCCTCATACGCTGGTGGAGCACTGTGCATCGCGACCTGCATGCCCCCCACCCCTGTCTGCTCTATATCGGACAGGATGTGGAGCGCACGGTGAAATTCCCCGACCTCAAAAATCCGCAGATGCACCAGATGCCTGCAAAGTATTTCCTGCAGCGCTCACTGCCAGCCATAGACGGTTCGTGCCAATGGTATGCCAAGGCTGTGTGCAACAATCCCGGCAGATATGCGGATATGCTCAAGAACAACTACCACGCAAAACCCGCCCTACAGCCCCGCATGCCCTGGATTGACAAGAAGGCACCGAAGAAACCCACCAAGCCAGCCATAGTCACCACGAGCGACGGTCCCACACTGATGTGGACGGCCCCAAAAGCCAGGAAACCGATGGACGAGGCTGCCGGCTATGCCGTATATCGTTTCAATCCAGGAGAAAAAGTCAACTGCAGCGATGCCTCACACCTGGTGACCGTCGTTCGCAACCCATACTACGTCCTGCCGCTCGACATCGAGGACAAGACCGTATTTGCCATCACGGCGCTCGACCGCCTGCACAACGAATCAAAACCCGTAAAAGTCAAATTCTGAATGTCAGACAGCGATTCCATCATCATCAAAGGGGCCCGCGTCAACAACCTGAAGAACATTGACGTGGAAATCCCGCGCGGCAAATTCGTTGTCATCACGGGTCTCTCAGGCAGCGGCAAGTCATCTCTGGCGTTCGACACGCTCTACGCCGAAGGACAGCGACGCTACGTGGAGAGCCTTTCCGCCTATGCACGACAGTTTCTGGGACGTATGCAGAAACCGGAATGCGACAGCATCACAGGTATACCTCCCGCCATTGCCATAGAACAGAAGGTCACCTCGCGCAATCCGCGCAGCACAGTAGGCACCACCACTGAGATATACGAATACCTGCGTCTGCTCTACGCACGCATCGGACGCACTTTCAGCCCCATCTCCGGCGAAGAGGTGAAGAAGCAGGGTGTGGAGGATGTCGTGCGCTGCCTCTCCGAATACAGCGAGGGTACGAAATTCATGGTGATGTGCCGTCCGAAATCCAGCGTGGAGACACTCAAGGCACAGGGATTCCAGCGCTTTGAGCTGGACGGAGACGACATACTTCTCGTTGTAGACCGCCTCACAGTGGCAAAAGACAAGGAGTCGCTGTCCCGCCTCACCGACTCGGTCGAGACGGCCTTCTATGAAGGCGGCGGAGAGATGCTCATCAAAGTTATGCCGGCAGGCATCACTCACACCTTCTCCACGCGTTTCGAGGCTGACGGAATCACGTTCATGCAGCCATCCGACCAGCTCTTCGCCTTCAACTCGCCTTTGGGCGCCTGTCCTGAGTGCGAAGGCTACGGACGCATCATCGGTATTGACGAGAGTCTTGTGATACCCGACACCAGCCGCTCCGTTTACGACGGTGCCGTGATGTGCTGGCGTGGCGAGAAACTCGGTGAGTGGAGAACATGGTTCATAAGGCTCAATTCAGAACGCGGTTTCCCCGTTCACAAACCCTATTACCAACTTACACAAGCAGAGAAAGACTGGCTTTGGCACGGCAAACCGTCCCCCAACGTGCAATGGAAGCTGACCCCCGAAGAAAAAGAATGGGGGCTGGCCTCCATCGATGCTTTCTTCGAGAGTCTGCGCCAGGCACAGTACAAGATACAGAACCGTGTTATGCTGGCGCGCTATCGCGGCAAGGCGATATGTCCGCGCTGCCGGGGCACGCGTCTCCGTCCCGAAGCATCCTACGTTAAGATTGGAGGCAAGGCCATCACCGAACTCGTGGAGATGCCCGTGAGTGCGCTCTTGGAGTGGTTCCGCAAACTTGAACTCACTCCTACGGAAGAGCAGATTGCACAGCGCCTGCTCACAGAAATCACTTCGCGCCTGTCGTTCCTCATCGAGGTGGGACTGCCCTACCTCACCCTCTCGCGCCTCTCCAATAGCCTTTCCGGCGGTGAGAGTCAGCGCATCAATTTGGCTTCCTCTTTGGGCAGTGCCCTCGTGGGCTCACTCTATATTTTGGACGAACCTTCCATCGGTCTGCACAGTCGCGACACCGAACGGCTTATCCGTGTCCTCAAGGAGTTGCGCGACCTGGGCAACACCGTAGTAGTGGTGGAGCACGACGAGGATATCATACGCGCGGCCGACTGGGTCATCGATATCGGTCCGGAGGCCGGACGTCTGGGCGGCAAGGTGGTGTTCTGCGGAGCTCCCGACACAAAGGTGCATCCCGACACGGACGTCGTCTCCCACACGTTGGATTTCCTCCTCGGACGGGACGACATCCCCGTGCCCACAAGCCGTCGCCCCTGGAACCGCTTCGTCGAGATTCGCGGTGCCCGCGCCAACAACCTCAAGGGCATCAACGTGCGCATCCCGCTCAATGTGATGACATGTGTCACCGGTGTCTCCGGCAGCGGCAAATCGAGTCTCGTGCGCGACATATTCTATAACGGCATGCGACGCGAACTGGACCTGTCGGCCGACCGCCCCGGCGAGTTTCAGGAACTCACCGGCGACAAGAACTGTGTGCGCTCCATCGAGTTCGTGGATCAGAATCCTATCGGCAAGAGCACGCGTTCCAATCCCGTCACCTACGTCAAAGCATGGGACGAGATACGTCGCCTGCTTGCATCTCAGCCGCTCGCCGAACAGATGGAATTTACTCCGGCCCATTTCTCTTTCAATGCAGAAGGAGGACGCTGCGAGGAGTGTAAGGGCGAGGGCACCATCACTGTGGAGATGCAGTTCATGGCGGACCTTGTGCTCGAATGCGAGTCGTGTCACGGCAAACGCTTCAAACCCGATGTCCTGGAGGTGCGTTTCGAGGGTAAAAACGTATTCGACATCCTTAATATGACCATCAACCAGGCTATCGAGTTCTTCACCGAACACGGGCAGAAGAAGATTGTGCGTCTGCTGCGTCCGTTGCAGGATGTCGGGCTCGGATACATCAAACTGGGGCAGAGTTCCTCCACCCTCTCGGGCGGTGAGAACCAGCGTGTGAAGCTCGCCTATTATCTTGGTCTTGAGAAAGTCGAGCCCACCGTCTTCATCTTTGATGAGCCCACCACCGGCCTTCATCACCACGACATCAAACGTCTTCTGCAGAGTTTCGACGCCTTGATCCAGAAAGGACACACCATACTGATTATCGAGCACAACATGGATGTCATCAAGACGGCCGACTGGGTTATCGACCTCGGTCCAGAGGGTGGCCGCGAGGGCGGCAATATCGTAGCTGAGGGTACTCCCGAGACTATTGCCGAAACCGAAGGCAGCTACACCGGCCGCTATCTCAAGGAAAAGCTCTGATTGTGTCTAAGTTAACAAGTCGTTATTAGACAAGTATACAAGTTGTTTGTCTTGGTTAAGGCTCCGCTGCCGTCACACCGTGATCAGTAGGAGATATCATGGGTATGGTGCCGTCTGAATTGAAGGTGAAGCGTTCGATACGCACCGAGCGCAGTTTGTCCATCTCGGGCGAGAGGTCGTTGCGAGGGATAGAGATACATCCGTCCGTCGAACACCCTCGCTGTGGGGTCGGCTGTAAACTGGTCGCGTATGATGGGGTTTTGCGCCCCTGCCGGGCAACATGATAACTGGTAAATCACCAATGATAAAAGTACTGCGCGCAGAGATTTCATGGTTCGTTGATGCGAATTACTGTGCAAAGATAAGAATTTTAGTAGACAAGTGGACGAGTTGACAAGTTGACAAGTTGGATGTTTTTGTCTTGGTTTTCGTTTTCGTTCTATTTATGGTGAGCTTGTCGAACCATCGTTTTGGGTTTCGTTATACATCATTCATCTTACATCATACATCATCCATCACACATCTTCCATCTACGAGGGCACACATTTATGGACTTCCCTAATGTCCGTTGTGTCCGTTCACGATGCGCTCAGAGCTGCTGCAGAGCCGCCACAGAGCCCCTAAATTGTAAGACTCAGCAGGAATCAAAGTTAAGCTAAAAAGCATTCTACTCAAATCCGTGATAACACCTTTCAACGGACATTACGGACACGCAAAAAAAAAAATAAGTGTCATCACATTGTCACAAAACAAGCGCCCGCATTTGCTGCAGGCGCTTTGTCATGTTTGTGCAAGAAGTTAATTGTGGGTCTTTACTTCACAATTACTCATAAATTACTCCACACGCTGGCCGGAAGCGTTGTACTTCACGCCGTTCTTCTTGATGACCACACGGTCGCGCTCTACAAACTTGCCATCCTTCAACACAGTACCGCCGGCTTTCACGCTGCTGATGCCTTCCGCATCATCATCCACTGTGATGGTGAGCCCAAAGAACTTTACACTGCCATCGTTGGCATATACTGCACGACGGTCTGCATTGCTTGCGGTCGGTGTGTCATTGGCGGCATAGATGAACACACGGGTGGACTCTGTCACGTTGTAGTCGACATCCATCGTGCCTCGGGTAGCGAGCACCACCTTCTTCGGTGCCTGAGTACCCGCCTTGACGTAAAGTACACGAGAACCCAATGTCTGGCAGTCAACCGTTACCTTACCCTTTCCGGCAGAAACCTCGAAGACGAGTCCCTGCAGTTGGTTCTTTATCGTCAGATCGTCGGCATCGTCGGCACTGGCGGCAGTAATACCCTCTGCCGTAGTCAGCGAGTTTATTACAAAGCAACCCTCGGTGGCATCATAGCCGTCGCCGCTGTCCTCGGTATCGAGGGTGACGTAGATGCCGCCTACCATCGTACCGCTGAGGTCAGTCTCCTCAGTCACGCTCTGACTGACGCTGACAGTGGTGCTTTCTGCGATGGTTTCCATGTCAGAAGCTCCGTCGAACGTGACAATCTCCTTGAAGTTACATACCCAAGTGGGGGCTGCCTGATAAGCTGCCAATGAGCCGTTGGGAACTCGCAGAATAATGTCCTGCTTTTCTATGTCCTGATAAGAAGGATATTTTTTGGACGGCTCACCCCATGTCAGGTTACCCTGCTCGTCGATGTGATAAGGATAGTAGAGTCCGCCAAAAGGTGTATAACCGACTGCTACTCCATCATACGCTTCGCCCTGTGCGATGTAAAGCCTCACTTCTTCGTCGTTCAGGATTTCTTCCTCCGAAGGCCGTCCTGACAATGGGAACGGTTCCTTCATATAGGCTGTGACGGTGTTGAGACTACTGAAGCTATTACCGCCACCGAGGTACTTCAGCGAAGACGGCAGGTCGATTGACAGCAGAGAACTTCCCCATGTATTGAAGGCTTCATTTCCTATATATTCCACCGTGCTTGCCATCGTCACACGGGCGAGGTTCTCGCAACCCATAAACAACGCATGAGGAATGACCTTCACACCCTCGCCGATGATGACGCGCGTCACGCTTTCGGGAAAAATCTGGCTATACACACCATCATTGTCCTGTTCCCACACGTCGGCCTCCACTGCATTGTAATAGACACGCATAATGGCTGTTCCATTGAATGCTGACTGACCGAAGTATTTTACATTCTGCGGAATGGCGATACGACGCAACTTGTTACAGCCACTGAATGCATATGAGCCAATCTTCTCAAGACTCTCCGGCAATTCTATACTGCTGATAGAAGTACCTTGAAGGGCTTTGTCGCCAAGTATGCGAAGCGTAGAAGGCAGAGTAATGCTGGAAATGTTACCGGCATTACCGAACTCATCAGCTAGTGACACAACACCTTCCTTAATCTTGACGGTGCTACCTGTGACGTGCTGATAGGCTACTTTGCTGATATATATTACACCATCTTCAACAGGCAAGTTTTCCGTCCAGGGTATGCTACCGAAGGCGTTATGCCCCATCTCCTCTAAGTTATTGGAAACCGTGACAGTTGCCAGATTGTCACAACCAGAGAAAGCTTCCTCGCCAATCTTCCTGACACCATTGCCCATAGTGACCGTCTGCAGTTTCACGCACGTATTGAATGCCGACGCACCGATTTCCGTGACCGATTCAGGGATTGTGACTGAGGTCAGCACACTTCCTCCGAAGGCATTGGCACCGATAATCTTCACGCTAGTGGGAATAGTTATTTCGGCCAGTTTCTTACATCCATTGAACATGCCTTCAGGAATTTCAGTTATCTGTCCGTTCAGTTGAATAGTCTTAAGACTTGTGCTGGCAAAGCAATACTTACCAAGAGAGGTTACATGACTGACATCAACAGAACTTATCGGTGCGCCATCGAAGGCTCTGTCCCCAATGAATTCAACCGTAGCTGGCAAGTTGATGGCTTTGAGCTGGGTGCCAGCGAACGCTTCGCCCCAAATATAGGTAGGTGCTGTCGGCAGCGTCACCTTATTCAGTGGACAACCTTGCAAGATGCCCTCTCCTATACCTTCCAATGTCTTGGGCAGTTTGCACTGCTTTAGATACTTCATGTCAGAGAAAGCCTGTGCCAGATTATTGCGATAGATGTTAGTATAGTTCATCATCTGTATCAGGTTAGAAGTCTTTTCCACTCTGTTCTCTGCCGAAAGGTAATAGGTAATAGATGTAGAAGAGCTACCGGGAAGTCCAGCTACATAAACAGAATAATAAGGTTGGTTGTCATATACCAGTTCCACATCCGACAAGTCGAGATATTGCAGTTGCGAGACGAGTCCCTCCTGATCATGGATGTATTTTAGGTCCTCACTATTCATCTTGCCTTTCACGGTAAGGAAGTCCACAAGGTCATAGTCGGTCTCAAGGACTGCCGAAGTGAGACGTTGTTTCAGTGTTCCCGGCTGCGACAGGTTAAGAATAAAGTGAGCACCCGTTGAGGGGTCAATGTCGGGCACTTCCTGGTCATCAATATCTTCAATAAGAATAGTTTTCTTACCAAAGTCCACAGTGGTTTGGTAGGTTCCACCCTTTATTACTCTGAAAGGAATGTTACCATATTCAGAGATGCCCTGGTTCATTGCCAACGGTTCACCCACATATAAGACGCGACCGCTATTCCAATTACCTGCCCACCAATTATCCTCGCTGTCATTCAATCGTTTGGCAACATAGAAAAATTGGTATTCACTCTCAAAAGTCACGTCTGCCTCGTACACGTTATCGCTGACCTTGGTGAGGGTTGCCATAGCTTGTCCGTTTGTGTCCAAAAGGTAGCAAGTCCCTTGCGCCCATGTAGCTGTTGTTAAAAGAGAACACAATAGGCATACAATCATTAAAAATCTTGTTTTCATAAGCTTATTGTTTTAGTATTAATAATATTGTATATACGTACAAAGCCTCTTCGTTAAGGATTTTCTCTTCCACAGTTTTTTTAAGGTTAATTTATATGTGATTGTTATTATTACTCTATTTCGGATACAGACAAAAAAAAACGTGGACTTTACTTTCGTCTACGTCTCCTGCGGTATCGCCAAACACCTTACGACCATCTACGAGTAAAAGCCCACGCCGTAGCGTGAGCATCCGAGCCTTTACTCTTGGTCGTCTCTTTTAAAATTTGGCGAATTTTCAGGAGACAAGATTCAAGCGGACGCTTCTATTTCAAAGTGTATTTTGTCTGTCTATTTTTCTATAGGCATTCGGTTTTAATGTTGCACATTTTGTTCCAATTCGCTGCAAATATAGGAATTAATTCCTAAACGACAAACTTTTTCGCAACTTTTTATCAAATTCGCAGCCTTATTTTTACACATACGTTGCTCATACACCTCTCATGGACCTCTCATGGACTTCTCATAGACCTATCTATCCGAACTCTGTCTCCAAGGGTCATGTTACTCTCATGTTAAAGTCATGTTCAACTCATGTTCAACTCATGTTCAACTCATGTTTATCTCATGTTCAAGTCATGTTTGTCTCATGTTGAACTCTAATTGAAGTCACATCGCTCGCTAATTCGGATAGAGATACACGGAATCCTCTATGTAAAAACGGGGTTGTTTAACTAGAACATGACAGGAAGATTAAAATCCATTTCTATCGGTTTTCCGTCTTTCTGCGCCGGTTCCCATTTCGGCATACTTCTGACAACACGCAGCGCTTCATTATTCAACCGGGCGTCCGAAGACTTCTTGATGCGGAGATTGCTCAGGCTTCCGTCTTTCTCTACCTTGAAGCCTACAACCACACGCCCTTTAATGCCCTTCTGAATCATCTCATCGGAATAACGTATGTTCCGACGGATGAATTCCTGACAGGCCGCATCTCCGCCGGGGAACTGTGGTGTTGGCTCATAACACATTAACGACTCTTTGCTTGCTGACGGAGGATTTTTGTTGATATAATCCTGTATATTCCTCTTCTCGGAGAAGGCAAAACTATTTACCCGTTCGTCGTAAAAACGGAAATCGTCGATGAACCACTCCTTCTCGTCACGGGCCATCATGAGCATGAATTTCTGCGGACTTCCACAATTCGAGATGCACATATAGGCTTCGGCCGTATCCGGCGAAAGCACGTGGATGGAGTCGGTTTTTATGCTGAGGTTTTCCCAGTCCTGCCCCATCACCCAGTGGTCGAAGTCATAGGCGGGAGGAAAGTCATCTGTCTCTTTTTCATGCAGGATGGCACTCATCTGCGCCCTCATCATCTGCATTTCTTTGCTGAGAAACCTCTCGTCGAAATCGTTCACGCTCCGGATGTCGCCTTCGTGGCTGTTGTACCAGGGTATCACGATGTCGTATATTTCCTTCACCCGTCGGGCGACTTCCTCCTTGATGTCGCCATCGCTGCGGTTCTGCTTCGCCTGTGCATTCGTGCAGGCATTCATGCAAAAGGCAAAAGCCATAAGAGCAACCAGAGCTGATATTGTCTTTTTCATGGTGTATGTCTTTTTTTGATTTCACTTGTTTTTAGCCCATGTGTTGGCCAGGATGGCGAACGCGAAAACAATGAGCATGAAAACTACTCCGGAACCGAGTTGCGCGTCCTTATTGTCGCCAAAAACAGGCAGTATGGCTATAAATCCGGCTGTTATCACGGAAATGACGGCCATAACGATACGCAGGCGGTTGATGTCGTACTTCTTTTTATCCTCTGCGTCGGCTGTGTTGTAACCGGCAATCAACATGTCGCCCTTGCCCATTATGAAGACGATAGCAAGGATAAGAAACAAGGCTGCGAACGCAATGCTGGTGATAATCATAGTATGGTAATTTAGGTTTTTCGGTGCAAAGATACATATTTTTTCCGAATTTCTCCCGAAATCCCCCAAACACAAAAGTGTATTTCTGTACAGAGGAAGAAAATCAAGTATCCGATTCATTCAAAACAGTCTGTTTTTATCCGCTGTTTTGCTCAACACAGAAAAACAATTTCCGCAAGACTTACACTTCTCATCTATCGGGCATCTATCGAGGATGTATCGAGGATGTATCGGAAATCTATCGGAAAATCCCGACCGATGACCGATATGTAGCCGATACCTGATGTACCTCACTCAGGGATTTGCTGCTCACCTGTTAGAAAAAAATCCCCGGTTAAAGAAAAAGCCCTACACACAAAAAAATTTGAATAACCGATAAATATGACCCATAACCTTTACCATTTCTGCAAAAATCCGTACCTTTGCAGCCGAAAATGATGCAGCACAGGATTATACGCATGATTCTCATCATGGCGGCAGCGTTGCAGACAAGAGTATGTTCCTCTATCTGGTGGACCGGGGAGAGAAGTCGCACGGCGGCAGGGTAAAGTTGAAATTTCGACTGGAGCGGCAAAGCCAGCATCGGCTTTACGTTTTGACAGTTAAGAATAAAAAATTAGGGGCCGCAGAATCTGCGACCCCTTTTCAACTTTCAACTTACAACTTACCAATATACAGCAACGCCAAGTTTCAGGCCGAAACCGCTACCGTTGCTCCAGTCGTTGCAGCAGAGATCGGCATAGACAGAAGGCTCAACGCTGATGTAGTGGTTCAGATAGAAGCAGTAGCCCGCTTCGGGAACAAACTGGAACCAGTTGTAAGGTTCACCCTTGTGCTCATACTGCATGCCGAGACCAGTGAATATGCCGCACTTCTTGAAATAGTAGCGGGCGCCCAAGTTGAGCTTGAAGGCATTGTAGCCATCAACATGCTGATAAGCTGCGCCGGCACGCAGCATCCAACTGTTCTCAATGAAGTAGCCGTAGTCGCCGCCGAAACCGAAATTAAACTTATCCGTACCATTGTAGCCGATACCGAGACCGGAGAGGTAGGTGTTGCCATACTGAGTACCCTTCTCAAACTGTGCGTTCGCATTCACGGAAGCCAACACCAGAAGCAATGCAAAAAGAACTTTTTTCATAGCAGATTAATTTTAGTTTTTTATATAGTTGTTAAAGAATATTCAAATGGAATCCTTCAGGAGCAACAAGTATATAGAGCACCGACACCACCGTCATGAAGACAGCGGGGATAAGTGCTATCCAAAAGCATTTCCCCTTCCGATACAGCCACACAGTGGCCGTCCACAGCATTATCATAGCCATCGTCTGATTGGTCCACGCAAAATAACGCCACAGCGCGTAGAAGTCCATCATCATGACAAATGATGCTATCACAAAGAGAGGTAGGGAAAGAATAATGCGGCGCAGGAATGTGTGCTGCCTCATATGGAGGAAATCGGCCGCAATGAGACGCGCGCTGCGGAAAGCAGTATCACCGCTGGTGATGGGAGCTGCTACAACACCCAGCACAGCAAGTACGGCACCGGCTGTACCAAGCCAGTGGGTGCAAATCGTACGAACCACCACACTTGGATTACCCATTGACATCAGTTTGAAATAGGCCGAACCCTGTCCGGGCAACGTGTCTGCGAATTTGATGGAAGCTGCAGCCCATATCATTGCTACGATGCCCTCCATAATCATTGCACCGTAGAATACCGGACGACCGTAGCGCTCGTTCTTCAGGCAGCGCGACATGAGAGGCGACTGCGTGGCATGAAATCCGCTGATTGCACCACAGGCTATCGTCACACAAACCATTGGGAAGATGGGCACACTGAGAGGGTGGAGGTTGGCGGGATTATGGTTGACGAGAAATCCTTCATTGATTTCCGGCGTGTGACCTGGCATCACATAAATGCAAACCCCTACTCCGACGGCCATCAGAAGCAAGGCCAAACCGAAGACAGGGTATGCACGGCCGATAACTTTGTCGATAGGCAGGAGTGTGGCAAGAATAAAATAGGCAAAGATAATGGTCACCCAGAAGTTCGTAGAAAACCACCATCCCTGCGACGGCACAAGACTGTTGAGCAGAGCGGCAGGAGTGATGACAAACACCGTGCCTACCCCCACGAGAAGCACCAAGGAAAGCACGCGCATAGCCTGGCGCATGGCATCACCGAGTTCATCGCCCACGATTTCAGGCAACGAGGCTCCGCCCTTACGGACACTTATCATGCCGCAAAGGTAGTCATGCACAGCTCCGGCGAAAATGCATCCGAAGACAATCCATACATAGGCAATAGGGCCGAAGAGTATGCCCATGATAGCTCCGAATATGGGACCTGTACCTGCAATATTGAGGAACTGTATCAGGAACACCCTCCATGTGGGCAGCGGCATGTAATCCACACCGTCGCGTTTTGTGTCGCAAGGCATTGCGGCATCAACTTTTGCTCCGAAAATACGCTCTACGAAGGCTCCGTAAAAGAGATAGCCCAAGAGCAGTATGACAAGAGCACCGGTAAACGTTATCATTTTCTAAACTGATATTTAAGGAACATAGCTGTGGTAAGAAGCGTGAAGGCGCCACCGATTAAATAGCCCCACACAGGTTGCATACCAAAACCGTTATCATAATCTATGAGAATAAAGCAGGCACTCACGCTGCACATGAACACCGCCGGAACGAAAGCAATCAGCCATGAATACTTGGGCAAAAATCCTCCGCCGTCTGTGCGATGACGCAGCCAGTGTGCAATGGTGAAGAATGTAAAGGTGGCCAACACCTGATTGAACCAACTGACATAGAGCCACAGCACTTTGAAACTGGACACATTCAGCATCATCACAGCCACCAGAAAGAGTGGCACCGACAATAAGATGCGACGCAGGATGGTCTTCTGCCCGTAGCCGCTGAAATCAGCCAGAATGAGACGCGCAGCACGGAAGGCACTGCCGCCCGTACTGATAGGAGCAGCCACGATGCCGAGCACGGCAAGCACAAGACCGGCCGTGCCAAGCCAGTCGCGGCACATCATATCCACCACAACGGCAGGATTCACCTTCTGAGTGCCACCCGCAGACATCATATCGTAGAGATGCTGATAACTTCCCGCATACTTTATCGATGCCGCAGCCCATATCAAAGCCACTACACCTTCTGTGACCATTGCACCATAGAAGCAGCGCAGGCCGTATTTTTCATTCTTCAGACAGCGGCCCATCATAGGCGACTGTGTGGCATGGAATCCGCTCACTGCTCCGCAGGCTATAGTGATAAAGAGGGCCGGGAAGAGAGGCGTCACTCCCTCGCGAACGGGGTAATGGTCAGAGAAAGCTGTTGAAAAAGACGGAACGGTACCAGGCTCAGTAAATATACCGACACCAATGAGCACCGCCATCACCAGCAAGGCTACACCAAAGACGGGATATATGTTGCCCATTATCTTGCTCACGGAAAAAATTGTGACACAGAGATAGAATGCGAACATGAGCACCGTCCAGAAGAGATTGGACGTAAGCAATGCCGAAGATGTGAATGAAGACATCAGATGAGTCATCAATCCCGCAGGAATCATGATGAACGAAGCACCGACACACACCATCAGCACCAGTGTCACAACACGCATCACAAGGCGGCAGGAACTGCCCAGCTCATCACCTATTATCTCCGGCAGAGATGCACCGCCGCGACGTATGCTTATCATACCGGCCATATAATCGTGCATCGCACCGCCGAGCAAACATCCAAACACTATCCACAAGAATGCGGCAGGACCATATAGAATACCCATAAGGGCTCCGAAAATAGGACCAGTGCCGGCAATATTGAGGAATTGCACCGTATATACTTTCCACGTGGGCATAGGAATGAAATCAACACCATCCCGATGCGTGTCGCAAGGCATGGGACGACGCTCATCTACACCGAACACTTTTTCGACAAAAGTGCCGTAGATGAAGTAGCCAGCCAGCAAAACTACCAGAGAAATGATAAAACTCGCCATTATTCTGTGACGTATTTTTCTTATTCGGGCGCAAAGATACGAAAAATTTTGTACCTTTGCCCACGTGAAAAGAATAATTCTCGCCTTATTAAGCATTTTTTCGCTCTGCGCCCATGCACAGGACGTTGAGCAGGTTCTTCCTTTCGCCCTCAACGCACCTAAGCACGAAGTGCGAGGAGTGTGGCTCACTACACTTTGGGGACTCGATTGGCCTAAAACACGCGGCACGGGAAGCGCTGTGGCAGAAAAGCAGAAAGCTGACCTGTGCAGCATACTCGACGAACTGAGCAGAGACGGCATCAACACCGTATTCCTACAGACACGCGTACGAGGCACAGTGATATATCCCTCGAAGATAGAACCCTGGGATGCCTGCTTCACAGGAACAGAAGGCAAGGCTCCGAGCTACGACCCTCTGGCTTTCGCCATAGAGGAATGCCACAAGAGAGGTATGGAACTGCATGCGTGGGTGGTGACGCTGCCGATGGGCAAGACACAGAGCGCGAAGACTGTGCGGGCAATGCGTCTGATACGCCACGAAGGAGCCTATTATATGGACCCCACCCGCCCTGAAACAGCCTATTACATCGCAAATGTCTGCCGTGAGATAGTAACAAACTACGATGTGGACGGTATACATTTCGACTACATACGTTATCCCGAGCACTTCGCCAGAAAACGCCAGAATCCCGCTCTCATCACCCATATCGTAGAGGAAAGCAACAAAGCCATCAAGGCGCTGAAACCGTGGGTGCGCTTCTCCTGTTCACCCATCGGAAAGGCAGGCGACCTGGCACGGCAGAGCGCTAAAGGATGGTCGGCAGAAGCTGTGGGACAGGAAGCAGTGAAGTGGCTTCGTACGGGACTGATGGATATGCTCTGCCCGATGATGTATTTCAAGGGCGACATCTTCTTCCCCTTTGCCGCCGACTGGCAGGAAAGGAGTCCCGAAAGAGGCATCGTTGCTCCCGGTATGGGAATATACTTCCTTTCACCGCAGGAAAAGAACTGGCCGTTGGAGGAGGTTACGCGCGAACTCTCGTTCCTGCGCCACATGGGACTGGGCGGTGCGGTATATTTCCGTGAGCGCTTCCTTGCCGACAACGTGAAGGGACTGCGCACATGGCTCCGCAACCAATACTACACGGCTCCGGCTCTCCTGCCTCCGATGGAGGCCGCAGGAGAAGCAGAAAAGCCCCATCTCATCGGCACAAGTTGGGACGGCACACAGGGCATCATCAGAGTGACTGGCGGCAGCCGTTACGTGCTCTACGCCAGCGAGAGCGACACCATAGACATCACCGATGCCTCCAACATCGTGAAGATAGTATATGCCGACAGTGACAAGTCGCACCCCACCGACATACGCTACGATATGCTCTCCGCACGGGCTTTCTCGCTGCGCTTCGCCGTCACCGCTCTCGACCGCTACGGACACGAGAGTGAGCCCGTCATGGTGGAACCGCAACGGTAAAACTACAAAAAACAACCATAAAAAAACACAATATGAAGAATAATGTACTCATAAAGGGCATCTGCCTCATCGTCGCTGCTGTTGCTATATCTGTAACGGTTTCTGCAGAGATAGACATCACGAGCCGATTCCTCAAGAACTACAGTTTCGACAACCATTTCGACCACAAGTCCGGTGAGACCACTACTGTATCTCAGGAACTGAACAGCGTGAGAGGATGGACGTCGGATCTAAGTGCCAACTACACCATCCTTGGCGTATACGAATACGGCTTCAAGGGAAGAATTAACGGAACCGCAATGCCCACAAGCGGTTACGAGGAATCAACAGGCGGTGCACTGGCAGTATCAACTGGATGGGGACAGACGTTCTACCTCTATCAGGAAGTGACGCTTCCCGCAGGAGAATACACCATTTCTGCTCCCACATACAATATGAGAACCGTTGTGAACGGTGTCTCTGGACTCGCATGGATACCTAACACGGGTACCGCAGTGACATCCGAACTGACCTCATATCCATCGAAAGTGTGGACGACAGATTGTATCAATGTCAAACTGACAAAACAAACCAAGGGCAAGATACGGATAGGCTATAAGGCTGCAGCCAACGCTTCGACAAATTCTGCAAATATCCTCATAGACAATGTGAAAATTACCACAACAAAGATGACGGTCTCGAAGAGAACCGTAATTGCTTCCGCCAAATCGCTCTACGGCAATGGTACCGGCAACGGAGCCGAAGAACTGAAGGCTGTATGGGATGCCACACAAGCCACCTTCGACAACACAGAAGCAAGCGACGAGGATATTATCATCGCATACTACAACTTACTGGATGCATGCGAACTGTATCGCCAGAGAAATGCTTCCGAGGAAAAACCGCTCAACCGCACAAGCTACATCGTCAATCCTTCGTTTGAGACAAATGGTACGAGCGGATGGGAAATTCGCAACCTCAACCTACAAAGCAACAGTGTTTTTAACAAAAAAGACGGGACGTATTACGCAGAAACGTGGGTGAATATTGGAGACAGAATCGGTGAAGCATCCGCATCACAAACCATCTGTTTCCTCCCACGGGGATACTATAAATTGACGGCGGCTGCGCTGCATATCCAGCAGAGCGGTAGCGGTAGCATATACAACAAAGGCGAACCACAGACAGGAGCTTTCCTGTTTGCCGGGAATACTAAAGAGGCCGTCACATCAATGAAACAGTACGACCTGAAGTTTGCCGTCGTAGAGGACGAAGAAGATGTCAAAATCGGTCTGATGACGGAAAATCCCACAGGCAATTATCTCTGTGTGGACAATTTCACACTACAGTACATCGGTATGGTGACATCCGAAGTAATCGCAGAAGAAGTGCAGCACCTTATGGACGAGGCACAGGCATATTTTGCAAAGGGCGTGCAGAATCCCATAGCTGAAATGCTCTCCACCGCCATCGCAGCCGCACAGACTGCCCTTGCGGGCATCGGTACCGACGATGAAGGAAAAACCATATATGATGACGAAGCCCTGCTCTCAGCAAAGAAAGCACTTGAGGATGCAATCATCGACGCAAAAGCCTCGCGCGAACTCTACGACGCTCTGCAGGCACGTATCAACTACGCAGAGAAAGTGAGAGACTGGTGGGAAGGTGTCAGCCGCAAGGCTACAAGCCATGCCAACCTCGTGACCGCAATCAACACCGCAAAAGAAAAACTTACTGACTACACACTCACGGCAGCACAGCTTACCGCCGCCGCAAAAAACCTCAATACACGCATTGCTGCAGTCGACAAAAAGATATATTGCAGCACAAATGCCTGCGGTACGGACGAACAGTTGCAAGTGCCTACTAACCAATGGTGCTATGAACGTAGTATGCAGTCGAAACATTGGATACTGTTCTGGGAAGCCGGTTATGGCAAAGATGTGCCATCTGCAGTACCCGGTATTTTAGACAACGCAGATAGAATCTTCGAACTGTACGCCAACAGCCTGGAGTTCATTACTATAAATAAAGGTACGTCGAAAACCGATACTTATAAGATGATAATCCGCTTACGACACACCACGGAATGGGAAGCCAGCGGAAGCGGTATTGACGACCAAATCGGCCTGCTCACGCTCTCCAACGGTGCACATACTTCACGCGGCGGACAGACTGTGGCACACGAAATCGGTCATTGTTTTCAGTATCAAACGCATTGTGACAATGGGAATTGGAACGGCTGGATGTACAACTGGGGCGCTTCTACACTGAATGTCTTCTGGGAAATGTGTGCGCAGTGGCAGGCATATAAATACTACCCCGCCATGCAATTCGACAACGAATGGCTGTGGAATACAATCAACGGCATGCACCGTCATCCGCTCAGTGTACACCTCAGATACAACAACTACTTCATTCAAGATTACTTCTGTCACAAGCACGGCATTGGATTTCTTGGCACTTTATGGAACAAGTCGCAATACCCAGAAGATCCCCTGCAGGCATACATGCGTCTCACAATGACGGGAAACGACGACGAAAAACTTGACCAACTTAACAACGAAATGTGGGAATATGGTGCACGCATGACAACATTCGACATAGACCCCATACGGGATTACGGTGCCGCCCGCATTAACTATCGCAGTCAGACTGCACTCACAGAGGATTCTGAAGGATTCTGGAGCCCCGATGCCGGAAACTGCATAGAGAACTTCGGCAACAATGCAATACGTCTCAATGTACCTCCAGGAACAAAGACTGTATATGCCGAACTCATCGGCGAAGCCGGCAAAGACGGTTACACTACATATAACAAGACAAAGGCCGGATGGAAATTCGGTTTTGTAGCTCTCCGAAACAATGGCGAACGCGTCTATAGTGATATTGCTACAGCCACATACGACACCCCCCATAAGTACATTGCCTTCGACTGCCCTTCGGGATGCACGTATCTATGGCTTGTCGTAAGCGGAGCACCCACAGCCTACTGGACACGTGACTGGCTCTCCTGGGATGAAGAAAGCATTGCTGAGCAATGGCCTTATCGCGTGAAACTTCATCAGACCAACGTCTATGGCAACCCGAACAACAATACATATCCCACAGCCGTCACTTCTCCAAAAGCCGCAAATACGGAAAACAACATCGCTGGCAACGTATATTCCGTCAATGGACAACTCGTACGTAAAGGCACTACATCACTGGAAGGGCTCCAAAAGGGGCTCTACGTAGTGAACGGAAAGATTGTAAGCGTAAGATAACCTAAACAAGGGAATTCCTACTGGGCTCCCTTGTGACGATTAGCACGGGCGCGACGGATATCCGCCTTCTTATGAGCAGAGGCACTACCATGAGCACCTGTGATATACTGCTTCTTCTTGGCTTTGGTTTTCACCCTGCCCTCTTGGTTCTGACCGCTTTTGCCGGAAGTCTTACCTTTGAATGTTATACCGCCCATTATGACGGCATCAATGTCGTCTCCACCAAACTTATTCATCATCGTCCGTATTCCAAAATTTCCACGAAGCCAGCGCCTGCAGACGGAGCATTTCAAGTCCGTTCTTCACCATAGCACCGGCCGCACTACCTTTTATCATAAAAAGTGTCTCCGAGGGATTATACACCAAATCATACAGCAGATAGCGACTGGTGAGCATCTCATATGGGATATTCGGGCACTCATCAATATTCGGATACATCCCCACAGGACTGCAATTCACAATCACTTCGTGTGCCGCCATCACCTCCGAAGTCAAATCCTCGTAGCAGAGGACGCGCTCTTCCCGATGACGACTCACCTGCGTAGGTTCTATCCCAAGACGCAGCAAACCTACCCACACTGCTTTGGAAGCCCCTCCACTACCCAAAACGAGAGCACGGCGATGGTGAGATTTCAGTAGCGGACGAATACTATCCATGAAACCTATAACATCGCTGTTGTAGCCCTTCAGATGCCCTTCACGGATACGTATCACATTCACAGCACCTATCTCAGCAGCATCCGGGGATATTTCGTCAAGAAGAGGAATGATTGCCTGCTTATGAGGAATGGTGCAATTGAGACCACGAAGCATCGGGCGCTCCTTCACCACGTCAAGCAACTGACAGGCATTCTCAATCTCAAAATTCAAATATTCCGCCTCGATATGATGCTCCGGGAAGAAATCCTCATTGAAGAAACGCCTTGAGAAACTGTGCCCCAAAGGAAATCCTATCAAACCGTATTGATCCATAAATCAGCGACAAGTGATATGGAAGCAACCTTGCTTCACTTCATACTTAATATAGCAGCGTCCCTCCATACGCTTATCACGCAGCACCTCAGAAAGCACATACTTCAAAGTATCGTCGCGCACCGGACGATTGACAGCATCGTAACGATTGTAGCAGACATCAAATGTGGTTCCATAGCGATGACATGACTGGGGGCTCGCATTCACATTCACATTACGAAGTTTGCGTACATCCTCCTCCGTACGTAACATACTGCTGACAATAATCCTGTGCATAGGCACTCCTTTGACAGACAGGGAGTCCATAAAAGCATGACCTATTTCGCGCAGCAGTTCCTGGGCGCGGGGCACCAGATACGGTATTGACGACTTCATACGGGAATCCACTACATAGAAAGGATCAGAACCAGCATACACAAGACCATCCTTCATCTGTTCTGCGGAATCTCTGTTTTCAATAGGTTTCACGCCCCAATAAAGAGCAGCATCCATGTGGACATCCTCTTTGTCCGGGAAACTGATGGCATACGACACAACAGAGCGAATCGGGTGCTTAACGCGCTGCGAACGCACTCTTCTGGCATGGGATAACGGCTCCTTTGCCAACTCTTGTTCCGATGCCGGCTCCGCCTCTGTCACTTCAACCACTTCTTTTACGGTCTCCAGCTCTGATATCTGCAGGCTGTCTGTAGTCATCTCTATCACAGGACCTTCGTCAGATACTTTCTTACCAATACTATTAGAACACATTTTCACCAAACCCAAAAAGAGTACGATGAGAACGTATCCACTTAAAAATATTTTTTTCTTTATTCGCTTCATGACAATTACAAGTGCAAAAGTAACGTTTTTTTCTGAATTATATATTTCCATAGTACATTTATTTTTCATATCAACTCTTTTTTCGTACTTTTGCACCGCAAATATATATCATAAAACAATGAAGGAATTAGAACTTAAATATGGCTGCAATCCCAACCAAAAGCCATCTCGCATTTTCGTGACTGAAGGAGAACTTCCCCTCACTGTGCTCAACGGACGTCCAGGCTACATCAACTTTTTGGACGCGCTCAATTCATGGCAATTGGTAAAGGAACTGAAAGTTGCCACAGGATTGCCCGCTGCAGCATCGTTCAAGCATGTATCACCAGCCGGTGCAGCTGTAGGACTGCCACTGTCGGACACTCTAAAGAAGATATACTGGGTGGAAGATGCTCCCCTGCCCCTCACTCCCATTGCCTGTGCTTATGCAAGAGCCCGCGGTGCCGACCGCATGTCGTCCTATGGTGACTTCATTGCTTTAAGTGATGAGTGCGACGAGGCCACAGCTCGCCTCATCAACCGTGAGGTGTCTGACGGTGTCATCGCTCCCAGCTATAGTCCTGCGGCACTGGAAGTGCTGAAGGCCAAGCGCAAAGGTACCTACAATGTCATCCAAATAGATCCAAACTACCATCCTGAGCCCATCGAGCGCAAACAGGTGTTCGGCATCACATTCGAGCAGGGACGCAACGAAGTAAATCTGGCCGATCCCGCCCTTTTTGAAAACATCCCCACCAAGAATAAGAGTTTCCCCGAGGACAAGAAACGCGACCTTATCATTGCCCTTATTACATTGAAATACACGCAGTCCAACTCCGTATGCTACGTAAAGGATGGTCAAGCTATTGGTATCGGTGCCGGACAGCAGAGTCGCATTCATTGCACACGTCTGGCCGGACAAAAAGCGGATATTTGGTGGATGCGACAGCACCCAAAAGTGATGAATTTACCTTTCGTCGAAGGTATCCGCCGCGCTGACCGTGACAACACCATAGACCTTTACATCGGTCCCGAGAGAGGAGATGTCCTGAAGGACGGTGCCTGGCAGCAGTTCTTCACCACACGTCCCGAGCCCCTTACCGAAGACGAGACCTGCGACTGGTTGGCACAGAACACAGGAGTGTGTTTGGGCAGCGATGCCTTTTTCCCCTTCGGTGATAATGTAGAGAGAGCACACAAGAGCGGTGTGGAATACATTGCGCAAGCCGGTGGTTCTGTAAGAGACGACCATGTTATCATGACATGTGACAAATACAATATTGCAATGGCCTTCACTGGTGTAAGACTTTTCCATCATTGATGAGACAACTACTCATTCTATTTTTCATCATTGCCACAACCCTCTCCGCACGGGGAGAAGATAATATCGCTGTTGTTCCCGGCGAGCAATATGTGTTGCGTAATGTCGCCACCGGTTCGTATCTGCAAAAGGACGGCACCACGACTACGGATGAAAGTGAAGCGTCCAATTGGCGCGTTGTGACTAACGACACCATCCACTATAGTGATAAAGAACAGCTATACTTCGTCTATAGCGACGATATTGTGATGCAGCTTACAAACGGCGGCACAGGATGGAAAGTCTCATTCTCCGGCAAAAGCAACACCACATACGTAATGCCCAGCACGACAACCGAGAACGCGTTCAAATTCCGCTACCGCTATCTGGCCGACACACGCTTCATCAACGTGGAGGTGGACGGCAACGGCAACGAAAAACTGACAGCTGCAAAAACGCAGTCGGCCTATAACGACTGGGAATTTGTTCCCACATCGCATCCCAAGGACTATCGCTACCGTCTGATGACAATGGACCGTTCGTCCGGCAACACGAAATACACCATTGCATATCTGTCACACGACATCGCAGGAGAACCCGTATGGCTGTCCGGATGGATTGCCGTACCTACGTCATCCGAAGGCGGACCCTCCAACGCTGACCACGTGCTTTTCTCCACACACTACACGATGTGTAAAAACTCGGAGGTGCCTTCACAGAGCGACCCGTATGATGCATACGCCTTCAACCTCTCCACGAATAAACCCGTGATGATTGAACCCGACTATCTGGGCTACGGCATCTCTAAGGACCGTGAGCACCCCTACTGCGCTCCCGATATCATGGCAGAAGAGAGCGTCGATATGATACTCGTTTGTCACGATATGTTGCGCGATATGCACAACATGGACTGCTCTACAGGCGAATACCCCACATATGGCATCGGTTACTCACAGGGCGGTGCCATCATACTGGCCTGCCAGAGATATGTGGAGAACTCGCCAAAACTTACGGAAGAGGAACGTCAGGCTATCAAGTGGACGCGCACCTGCACAGGAGCCGGCCCATATAACTCACTTGCCACCATATCGCAATACCTGTTCCAGGACAAGCTGTCTATGCCTGTTGCGGCACCTCTGTTGGTCATGGGCATGGTGGCAGCCTATCCGGACATCTTTGGTGACATTCCCGCTGAGCGCTATTTCTCCGATGCCTTCAACGGGGCTGGCATCGTAGACAAGGTGCGCAGTACCGATTACGATATCGACGAACTGAACGATGCCATCAAGAAGGCCTGCGGCAACACCATGCAGAGCATGCTTTCGGAAGAAGCCAAAGACTTCAATTCCGACCTTATGCAATTGTTACTGAAAGCTCTTGGATGCAGCGACCTGACCCGTGACTGGACTCCCAAGGCTGAGATATGGTTCTTCCACAACACGGACGACGATGTGGTGCCCTACCTCAATACTATGTCTGCCTACAAAAGTCTGAAAGACCGTTGTCTGGGCGGCTGTTCAATGCACACCACCGGTGTCGGAATGTCTCACCTCGCTGCAGCTATTGATTTTATGGCTCGTATGATACTTGGCAACTACAAATAACTATGATGCTACTCGAAGTTCTTTTCTATTGGTATTTTACCATCATAACAGCCACCACGGGCGGTAAGGTGTATGCTACGGGAGACTGGCGTATGCCGCTTTCCGACGAAGACTACGGAGACCAGATAGAGGTGCGCTGGGTTATCGCAGGAGAAGAAGCGCGCTCATCGTGCTATGCCTGGGTTAAAGCCGACGAGGGATATCATTTTGCAGGTTTCTTCAATGCCTCCAATGAACAAATCGCTTCCGGAGAGAAGACCGACGAGGTACGCATCTGGACCACTACTGAAAGTGCCCAGCAGGAGGACGGCATAGTAAGCGGCAACGACCTCTATCCCACCACTCCGCAGACCTTCACTGCTGTTTTCCTGCCCGATGATGTCAATGATATCAATTCCATTCCTGAATATCTTCGCCAGCAACAGGAAGATGATGTCATCTATGACCTTGCGGGAAGAAAAATGGCCACCCCGAAGGGCGGCCAGATTATTGTGCGCAATCGCAAGAAGTTGCTACTTACTCGATAATGCGAGCCACCAAAGTGGCGTGCTTCTCAACTTCAGCCTCAGCCATATTCATGAAATGCTTCATTGAGCCTTCAAACAACTCAGGAGCCTTGGTTGCGTGCTGCACCATGAGATATCCCATGATGACATCTGCTGCCATCTCATACAGATGACGGGCTGCGAAATCAAGTATCTCTTGCTCCTCTTTCTCCCGCACGGCTGCTGTAACTGCATTGAATTTCTCCGTCATCTTAGCCAGACGCTCCACATAGATAGCGTACTCAGCACTTGCGGCTGTATTGGCAGCCATTTCCTCTATCACCTGGGCATAGAAGCCGTTGGTGACATAACGGATGGCAGCCACAGTCTGTAATTGCGTCGTTCCCTCATAGATACTGGTAATACGGGCATCACGGTAGATGCGCTGACAAGCATATTCCAGCATGAAACCGGAACCGCCATGCACCTGAATACAGTCGTAACCATTCTGATTGGCATATTCTGAGTTCATACCCTTAGCCAACGGCGTAAAGGCATCCGCCAAGCGGGAATAGCGCTTCAGTTCTGCACGCTCCTCGGCTTCCAGCTTACGCTCACGACCTATATCCTCCAGTGCCTTGTAGATATCCACATAACGGGCTGTTTCGTATAGCAAAGCACGACCTGCATCCAAACGAGCCTGGATATTGTTCAGCATCTCCCTTACAGCAGGGAACTCTATGATAGCCTTGCCGAACTGCTTACGGTCCTTTGCATAAGCCACAGCTTCACGGTATGCAGCCTCCGAAAGACCTACGCTCTGTGCGGCAATACCCAGACGGGCACCGTTCATCAGGCTCATCACGTAACGTATCAGACCCAGTTTGCGGTCACCACAGAGTTCACACTTGGCATTCTTGTACACCAGTTCACACGTTGGGCTTCCGTGTATACCTAATTTATTCTCAATGCGTCGCACGTCCACACCGCCGTCTCTCTTGTCGTAGATGAACATAGACAGACCGCGACCGTCTCTCGTACCGGCCTCAGAGCGTGCCAGCACCAGATGGATATCGGAATCACCATTGGTAATGAAACGCTTCGAACCGTTCAGACGCCAGCACTGATTCTCCTCGTCGTAGGTAGCCTTGAGCATCACACTCTGCAGGTCACTTCCGGCATCCGGTTCTGTGAGGTCCATCGACATCGTCTCTCCCTCACACACACGGGGAATGTACTTCTGGCGCTGCTCTTCGTTGCCGAAGCAGTAGAGCGTCTCGATGCAGTCCTGCAGGCTCCATATATTCTCAAAACCGGCATCACCTGTCGACACCATCTCGTTAGCAGCCGTATACACTGTCACGGGCAGGTTGAGACCGCCGTAGCGGCGCGGCATTGTCATACCGTTCAGACCGGCCTTCACCATAGTGTCCAGATTCTCCACCGTCTTCTCCGCGTAGCGCACGCGACCGCCCTCACAATGAGGACCTTCTGCGTCCACTGCCTCAGCATTGGGTGCTATCACTTCCGCAGTCACTTCGCCTACTATGTCAAGTACTCTCTGATAAGAGTCCATTGCATCAGCATAGTCCTCGGGAGCATAATCATACTGACCTTTGTCTGCAAACTCCCTCTCTTTAAGACTCACGATGCGAGGCATGAGCTCATTCTGCTCCACCTCAAACTTTATCTTTTCGTTGTCGTTATAATAGTTTGCCATGACTTTACTTGGAATTCTGTTTATAATACTTAATCATCTTGGGCAGAACTTCTTCCACCGTTCCGTTTATCACATAGTCGGCAATCTGATTGATTGGCGCGTTCTCGTCGGGATTGACAGAAATGATGATACCACTTTCCTTCATACCAGCCACATGCTGTATTGCACCAGAGATACCACAGGCTATATACACCTTGGGGCGCACCGTCACACCTGTCTGACCAATCTGCATGTCGTGGTCGCAGAAACCGGCATCCACAGCTGCACGACTTGCACCCACTTCTGCGTGTAGCACCTTTGCCAGATCGTAGAGCAACTGGAATCCCTCCTTGGAGCCGACACCGTAGCCGCCAGCCACAATGATAGGAGCTCCCTTAAGGTTGTTCTTCGAAGCTTGCACATGACGCTCTATCACACGCGTCACATATTCTGTCTGAGGCACATAATCATTTACCTTTTCTATAATAACCTCACCCTTGTAGTTTGGATCAAGAACCTCCGCTTTCATCACCCCACTGCGCACGGTAGCCATCTGGGGGCGATTTTCTGGATTAACAATGGTTGCCACGATGTTACCTCCGAATGCCGGACGAATCTGGTAAAGCAACTGATCATATATCTTGCCGGTCTTTTTGTCCTCATGGGGACCAATCTCCAGAGCTGTGCAGTCTGCGGTTAAACCGCTCTTAAGTGCACTTGACACACGCGGTCCCAAATCTCGGCCTACCACATCGGCACCCATAAGACAAATTTGAGGTCGCTCTTTCTTAAACAGGTTCACAAGAATGGCTGTATGGGGCTTTGACGTATAAGGCGAGAGCCCCCTAGCATCAAAAAGATGCAGGACATCCACGCCATAGGGTAATATCTGCTTCTCCACCTTGCCCTTGATACCGTCACCGGCTGCAATGGCCTCGAGTTTTACACCCAATGTATTGGCGAGTTTGCGACCTTTGGTCAACAACTCCTGACTCACTTCGGTCACTTCCTGACCTTCGAGTTCGCAATATACAAATACACTATTCATAAATCTTCATTTTCAACCAATAGTGTGAGATTCCATCAATTCCTGTATCAGGCCGTTAATATCCTCATCACTACCTGTGAGCGACTTACTCTCCTTTGCTTTAAACACTATGTTCTCCACATTCTTTACTTTTGTGGGACTACCGGCCAGCCCACACTGCGAGAGGTCTGCGTTGACATCCGCACACGTCAGTTTTGGCACTTCCGTCTTTTTATAAGCCATCACACGTTTTGCATTGCGAGGCCTGCAGGCTGCAGCACTGCCATTTACAGTCAGAACGCATGGCAGAGCCGTTTCCACCGTTTCAACACCGCCATCAATATGGCGCACCACACATATTGTTTTACCATCGCAAGCCAACACTTCTTCAGTATATGTAATCTGATTCAGTTCCAATTTCTCTGCCACCTGCGGACCCACTTGTGCGGTATCTCCATCAATAGCCTGACGCCCGCCTATGATAAGGTCCACATCAGGAGCAAAATGGCGTATTGCTGTAGAGAGAGCATACGAAGTAGCCAACGTGTCGGCACCGGCAAAAGCTCTGTCTGTCAACAGATAACCGCCGTCTGCACCTCTATACATTGCTTCTTTTACCACCTCAGCTGCACGGTCTGGTCCCATCGTAAGCACTGTCACAGTCGTACCAGGGTTTTGCTCTTTTAGGCGCAGAGCCTGTTCCAGAGCGTTCAAATCTTCGGGATTGAAAATAGCTGGCAGCGCACTTCGATTCACTGTGCCTTCCGGTGTCATTGCATCAGGGCCTACATTTCTCGTGTCAGGCACCTGCTTTGCTAATACTACGATTTTCATCTTTTTGCACACTTCAATAAAATTTGTGCAAAAGTACAACATTTTTCGCACTTTAAAGGCTTTTCGCCCCGTCTTTTTAATAAAAAGTCGTATCTTTGCAATCAGCAGGCAAATAAACATATCGTTATGATAGAGTATTTAAAAGGAGAATTAACCGATTTGCAGCCCGCAGAGGCTGTCATTGAATGCCATGGCGTGGGCTATGGCGTAGGAATCACCCTCAACACCTTCAGTGCCTTGCAGGGCAAGGAAGGTGTTGTCAAGTTATATATCTCCGAAAGCATACGTGAAGACGCATACCAACTGTGGGGATTTGCCACAAAAGCCGAGCGCGAAATATTCCTCCTGCTTCAAACCGTGAGTGGCATAGGAGCCGCCACCTCACGTATGATACTCTCTGCCCTCTCCACACAAGAACTGGCAGACATCATTCTTTCCGGAAATGAAAAAATGCTCAAGAGCGTAAAGGGTATCGGCCCTAAGGCTGCACAACGCATCATTGTCGAACTGCAAGACAAGGTAACAACGCTTGCATATCCGCAATATGAAGGCAAAAAGGCAGATTCCATCGTCAACAATACAACATCTAACGTAGTCATGGAAGAAGCCTCCGCTGCTCTAACTATGCTTGGTTTTTCACCAGCTCCTGTACGCAAAGTGGCACAAAAAATACTCTCAGAAGAACCGGATGCACCTGTAGAGCGCGTCATTAAATTGGCGTTAAAGATGCTGTAGGACACAATAAAACACGCCGTGTGTGCGTTTTTCCTCCAGTGAACGCACGCGCATACATACTTGCAATTATTCTCTCTCTGCCTCTGAGCCTCATAGCCCAAAGGCGTGATACTGTCACTATGAGAGAACCTCGCAGCGACCTCAAAGTGGAACGGACAAAGCTTCCGGAACCCGAGTCCATCATACGCGAGGTGATATACGACGAAAAGAGCGATTCGTTCGAAATCGGCACTCGTCTGCGTAGCCGCAACATGACTACGGCAAAAACTCAAAGCACAACCGCAGCCAACACAACCGCAGCCAACGACACCACCATACGCGGTAACATCGGCATACCTTTTTCTCAAACAGGACCCACAACATTAACGGCTACGAGTTATCTCACAGCGCCCACGCTGATGTCACCGGACGAATACCGCAAATGGAGTCTGCATCGCTCCATGATGTCTTATTACCGTCAGCGCAATGCTGAGGCATTCGCCACGTCGGGAAAGTCGAAGTTTGACTTCACGAATATGAAATTCAACATCGGCCCCGCAGAGAAGATTTTCGGTCCGGGCGGCGTGCAGATAAAAACACAGGGTTCGGCCGAACTGAAACTGGGACTCAATCTCAAGCATGTGGACAATCCCTCCATTGCTGTAAACAGGCGTAGCACCACGGGTCTCGACTTCGACCAAAAAATCAACTTCACCATGACCGGCAAGGTGGGTGACAAAGTAGAGATGAGGCTTAACTATAACACCGATGCCACATTCGACTACGATGCTCAGAACCTGAAACTAAAATACGAGGGCAAGGAAGATGAAATTATCAAACTCATTGAGGGTGGCAACATCACATTCCCTTCCAACAATTCCCTCATTCCCGGCCTGTCTTCACTCTTCGGACTGCGTGCCGACCTGCAGTTCGGTAAACTGAAGATGCAGACAGTCATTTCACAGAAGAAATCAGCCTCAAAGAGTGTCTCCACAAAGGGCGGTGCTTCCACCAACAGTTTTGAGATAGCCGGTTCAGATTACGAGCTCAACAGGCACTTCTACCTCTCCCACTACATGCGTGAAAATTACGGCAACTGGATGACTACGATACCATCCGTACACAGTGGCATCACAATAAAGCGAATTGAAATCTGGGTGACAAACAAGACTGGAGCTACGCAGAATACACGTAATATCGTGGCAATGGCAAGTCTAGGTGAAAATCTTGATGAGCACCCTGCCAGCACAAAAGGCAGCACATACCCGGATAACTATTCAGGAAACACCTATGCCACAGTGAGCAGTCTCGACGGTGTAAGAGACATCGCCACGGCAGCTGCCACTTTGGAAGCCGCTGGTTACAAGGGCGGTACAGATTATGAGAAACTACAGTCTGCGCGCCTCCTATCATCTTCAGAATATGCGATAAACACAGCTCTCGGCACCATATCACTCAACACCACCCTACAGCCCGACGACATCCTTGCCGTGGCTTACGAGTACACTCTCAACGGAGTCACTCATCAGGTGGGTGAATTCAGCAGCGACCAGAAGGAGAATACACAAACGCTCATAGTAAAATTAATAAAGGGTTCTGCCACTACTGCCTCTTCGCCGGTATGGCGACTGATGATGAAAAACGTATATTCCCTCGGAGCCACCAGCGTGGCACGTGAGAAGTTTAAGATGGATATCAAATACCTCAGTACATCCGGCACGTATATCACCTATCTGCCAAACTCAAAGACGAAAGACACCCCACTGCTGCGTGCACTCGGGCTGGACCGTATTGACCAGAATAACAAATTCCGCCCGGACGGACGCTTCGACTTCATTGAGGGCTACACAATACAGAAAGGACGCATCTATTTCACTGTAGAGGAACCTTTCGGCGACCAGTTGGGGGATTTCATGACCGAACGCGGTGTCACACCCGACAGTATTGCAGCCTTTACCTATCGCGAACTCTACGACACCACACGTGTGGCAGCTAAACAAGTGGCAGAGAAGAACAAATTTATGCTCATCGGCCGCTATTCGGGTTCAGCCGCAGGTGAGATAGACCTCGGTGTCACCAACGTTGCACCGGGTTCTGTCATTGTGAGAGCCGGCGGCGTGACACTCGTTGAGAACGAGGACTATACCGTCGACTATAATATGGGGCGCGTCACCATTATCAACCAAAGTATTCTTGATGCCGGTACTCCCGTAAATGCCTCTGTGGAAAGCAATGACACCTATGGTATGCAACGCAAAACGGTATTGGGTCTGAATATGGACTACGAGGTGAACAAAAACCTCACCATCGGTGCCACCTTGCAATATCTTTCCGAGCAGCCACTCACAACAAAAGTGACCATCGGCAATGAACCACTGAAAAACCTCCTTTGGGGCGGACATATCTCATGGAAGCACGAGGCCCAGTGGCTCACCAATCTTGTGAACAAGATACCATTCATCCATGCTACTGCACCTTCTCAGATTACCTTTGATGCCGAGGTAGCACAACTGGTAGCCATGCAGTCAAAGAGCGTACAGGGCGAAGCTGCCTACATCGACGACTTCGAAGATGCTAAGAAGAAAACATCGCTACTGGAGCCCACCCACTGGCAGCTCTCTTCCACGCCGTTTTCTACCTACGCCACCGACATCGCATACAGCAGTGACCCCGACGAAGGTGAACGCTGGCGCTACGGACAACATCGTGCCCGTCTCGCCTGGTACACTGTTGATCCACTATTCACCCGCCGCGGTTCCACTCTTGCACCCAGTTACATCAACGACGACTCCCTCTCCAATCACTACATCCGAGAGATATATGAACGCGAGCTCTACCCCAACAAAACGCAGACCTCTTATTCTTCTGCCAGCACTATTCCCGCTCTCAACCTTGCCTATTACCCCACGGAGCGCGGTGCCTATAACCTCACTCGCGAAACCGACAGTCACGACAATCTTCTTAATCCGGAGAACAACTGGGGCGGTATGATGCGAGCCATCGAGAACACCGACTTTGAAACACAGAACATCGAGTACATCGAGTTCTGGCTTATGGATCCATTCTTTTACGAGCGTGGCAAAACCTACGATGGTCCCCTCCCATCCGACGAATACGGCGGCAAACTATATATCAACCTCGGCGAGATATCAGAGGACATTCTGAAAGACGGCAGGAAGTTCTACGAGAGCGGTATGCCAACTGACGGTTCCATGACATATCTCACACAAAGCCAGTGGGGTTTCATTCCAAACACCAACTCCGTAACATACGCCTTCAACAACACTTCCGGAGCACGTGTTCTTCAGGATATCGGTTTCAATGGTCTCAACGACGCGGAAGAGCGTGATTTCGGCAACTACAAGACCTTCCTCCAGGAGCAACTGCCTCGTTTGGACAATGCGGACATTATTGCCCGTCTGGAGTCAGACCCTGCATCCGATAACTATCACTACTACCGCGGCACCGATTACGACCAGATGCGTCTCGGCATTCTCGACCGCTACAAAAACGTCAACCTGCCGCAGGGCAACTCACCTGACGCCGACAATTCACCAGAAAGTTACGAGACATCGTGGAAGACCACTCCCGACGTGGAAGACCTCAACGCCGACTACACACTCAACGAGACTGAGCGCTATGCCGAGTATGTCATTGACATCAAACCTTCCACCCTGATGATGGGTGCCAGCAAATACGTCACCGACGTGCGTAATGCCACGGAACGTCTTCGCAACGGCCAGACAGAAACCATACGCTGGTATCTGATGCGAGTACCCATCCGCGACGAAGACCGCAAGAACTTCAACGGCTTCACTGACTTCTCCTCTGTGCGTTTTATGCGTATGTATCTATCCGGATTCTCCCATTCCGTCATACTCCGTATGGGCACTCTTGACCTCGTGCATGGTGATTGGCGCCAGTATAGCGGTCAACTTTATCCCGAGACCCCCACCGGCCAGTCAGGCGACATGACAGTCTACTCCGTGAATATCGATGAAAACGGAGACAAGACACCTGTCAACTACGTCCTGCCTCCCGGCATCTCACGCGTCACCGACCCCTCCCAGAGCCAACTCGTAGAAAACAACGAGCAATCGCTTTCCCTTATTATCACAAATCTGGATGCAGGCGATGCCAAAGCCATCTACAAGAACTGCAAGTACGACATGCGCAAGTACCGCCATCTACAGATGTTCTGTCACGCCAATGCCCTTGAAAATGATGAGACGGCTCTCATGAGCGGAGAGATGACTGTGTTCATGCGCCTCGGAACAGACTATCAGTCCAACTACTACGAATACGAAGTTCCTCTGGTACTTACTCCATCATGGGTTCCACGCGGTGTAAAATACGACAACTATAATGTAGCCGACCGAACCAAGGTTTGGCCCGAGGCCAACATGTTCGACTTTGATCTTATGCGACTCATCGATGCCAAGAAGGAGCGCAACCGCCTCAAGAGTCTTGGTCAAGCCGACTACACACGTCGTTGCGAAAGTTACGACCCCGATCATCCTAACAACAAGATTACCGTGATGGGTAATCCCACGTTGGGCGAAGTGAAGACTATTATGATTGGTGTGCGCAACAGGGGACGCACGATAAAGAACATCGAGGTGTGGGTCAATGAGCTCCGTTTGCAGGAGTTCACCAACGAGGGCGGTTGGGCTGCCCGCGGCGCTCTTAATGTGCAGTTGTCCGACATCGGTTCGTTTTCTGCCACGGGACGCATCGTTACCGCAGGTTTCGGTGCCCTGGAACAGAGCGTGCAGGAGCGTACCGACGAAAACACCTACGAATATCAGTTCACCGCCTCTCTTGACCTCGGCCGTCTGCTACCCGAGAAGGCGAAAGTCAGCTTCCCCTTCTACTATTCCTACGGCAAGACCATCGTCCGTCCAAAATACAACATGCTCGATACCGACATGCTGCTCTCCGATGCACTCGATGCTCTCCAGACACAGAGTGAGAAAGACTCTCTCACAAGTCTCGTCACACGCCGCGAGGTAACAAAGAATCTCTCCATCTCCGGTGCCAAGATCAACATCAAGTCTCGCAAGCATCCCATGCCATACGACCCGGCCAACTTCACCTTCAACTACGCGCAGTCATCCACCGAGCGCACCGGCGAAACCACCGTTTATGAATACGACCGAAACTGGAAGGGCGGGCTTAACTACTCATGGACACCCAACTGGAAGAGCTGGGAACCTTTTAAAAATATCAAGTCAAAGTCCAAGTGGATGCAGATTATCAAAGACCAGAATCTTGCCTTCTGCCCGCAGAACATCACCTTCGCCACCGACATCACACGTAGTTACTACGAACTACAGGAGCGAGATCTCGACGACCCAGAAAATCCAACCAGTATCCCAGTCACATTCTCTTCCACATTCCTATGGAACCGTTCTTTCTCCCTCAAATGGGACATCTTCAAGGCTCTCCATTTCTCTTGGCAGAGCGGCACACAGGCAGAAATCGAGGGCGCGCAAAACATCCGGGCTATCAACCCAGACCTATACCCCGACGACTACGAACGCTGGAAGGATAGCGTCAAAATCTCTCTTGCAAAATTCGGTCGGCCGCTCAACTACAGCCAGCAGGTCTCCCTCTCCTATAAACTACCAATCAACAAACTGCCTATCTTCGACTGGATTACCGCAGACGGCACCTACACCAGCAACTACTCATGGCGTCGCGGCATTGAGGATGCCAACGGTAATAATATGGGCCACACCATTAACACACAGCGCAACATCAATGTCAACGGCAAGTTTGCGATGGAGACGCTCTACAACCACTCCGACTTCCTCAAGGAGGTGAACAAAAAATTCTCCGCATCCAACGTGAAGAACGAGGCCAACAAGAAGAAAACCGCCAAGAAACAGGAGAACGACCTCAAGAAGACGCGTAAGATAGCAGAGGAACAAGCACGCGTAGCAGCTGAGGAGGAAAGCAAGAAAACCGGCATACCCGTCGATTCCATTCTCCGCCGCAATCAGGCCTCGCAACCGAAGACCGCCACTCCCGCACGCAGTAAGAGCAAGGCATCGTCCAAACGCGGCTATGCCCAAGAAATCGCCCTCTTGCCTGACACCATGATGGAAATCAACCACGGTCAGAAATCGAAGCGCCTCATTGTTAAGGCCCTTGACCTGAAGGGACGCGAGGTAAAGGTACGTTTCAAGAAGATTGACGAGAACAAGATAGCCATCCGAACTTCCGAGGCCGATACCGGCAAGATACGTCTCAACGTCGTTGCCAAGAAGCCCCGTGACGAGGAAAAGTGGTTCAAGTGGGCAGAGGCCGGCGCACGCTTCCTCATGATGGTGCGCAATGTCTCCATCTCCTATCGCAACACATACAACCTCAACGTACCTGGTTTCCGCGAGTCCATCGGTGCCATACTCGGTCAGCGCAGTACGGACTTCGGTTTCACTCCAGGCATCGGATTCGGCCTTGGTCTCGTTGGCGATGATTATATTGAAACGGCCCGCCAACGCGGATGGCTCATGACCGACACCACACTATCCACTCCTGCCACCTCCGCCACAACTCAGGATGTACAGATCAAGGCTACGCTCGAACCCTTCACCGACCTCAAAATAGACCTGAATATGTCGCACACGCGCAACGACAGCAAGAGCATACAATACATGTTCCCCAACAAGATGCCCTCGTATTCCGGTTCGTTCAACATGACTACCATCACCATCTCCACGGCCTTCTCTTCAATGGGCAATGCCGACAACAACTACCACAGCAAGGTCTTTGATCGTTTCCTCCATAATCTTGATGTGATGCAGCAGCGCGTACAGTCCAAGTATATGGGTACCATGTATCCCGCCGGCATGCCCGGTCACAGCGGCATGTACGACCCCTCCAAGACTCCCGTCAGCCGCTATTCTGCCGATGTCATGATACCGGCCTTCCTCGCTGCATATCAAGGTCGCGATGCCAGCAGTGCCAGCACCGATATCTTCCCCACCCTCCTGAGGATGCTACCCAACTGGAACATATCGTATAAAGGTCTGGGTAATCTGCCCTGGGTGCGTGACCACTTCAAGAGCGTCACACTCACCCATGCCTACAAGAGCATTTACAGTATCGGTTCCTACAATTCCTACAGCAACTACATCCGGAGTATTGCAGGTGAGGATATGGGGTATGCCGGCACGGCTGCGGCAGGGGTCTATTCTGCCTCCTCTATGTACGACATCTCCACCGTATCCATCAACGAGACGTTCTCTCCCCTCATCGGCATAAATCTGACATTCAACAACAATATGACACTTAAGGCGGAGTATAAGACCACACGTGTCTCCACGCTGTCCATCACGTCTGCCCAAATCAATGAGACCAGCAGTAAGGACTTCGTTATCGGCTGGGGTTGGAAAATTAATGACTTCCGTCTCTCCTCACTCTTTGGCGGCAAGGCTTCGCGCAAAGCAGCCAAGGCCAACCGCAGCAACAAGAAGGGTTCTTCCTCCAAGGCTACGTCCAACACACAGAGCAACTCCTCTTCTTCCAAATCATCAAGCACTAAAAAGGCATTTGCCCACGACCTGAATCTCCGTTTCGACTTCTCTCTGCGCAATCAGGCTGCCATCCGCCGTGACATACAGAGTGGACTTTGCGAGGCCACCAGCGGCCAATTGGCCATCAAGACCTCAGCCCAAATCGACTACACCATGTCGCGCTATATCACGATGAGCCTCTACTACGACCGCCAGCGCTCCTCCCCACTGCTTTCTTCGTCCTCCTACCCCACCGTCACTCAGGACTTCGGCATGACGATGAAAGTCTCCCTCACGCGTTAGGTCTTATCGTTTTTCAAGGAACTCGATTTCAACGATACGCAGCTCATTATTGGTTTCACTGCCGTTTTTCGCTTTGAAAAGGTCGAGTTCCCCTGCGGCTGGTTCTGCAACTTCCACAATACCGCCGAAAGCATCCTCTTCCTTACCGGCACCTTTCAGACGTATGGTGATTTCATCAGTCCTGACCCGCTTGCATGGAGTCAGATGAATGTAACCGAGACTTCGTTCCGTATCGCCGTTCCAGACAAGCTGCTTGCCGGCATATATTTCAAGAGGATAACTGCGCATACGCCACCCGGTAAGTTTGAGACAAATATCTTCAACTACGGTTTTCCTGGCAAGTTTATATGTAATCCATGCCGTAGAGAGACGCCCGTCGTTCTTCCATTCCGATAGTTCGTTGTCATCGAAACTGCGGGAAACATGTTCAGAGTCACAGCCCGCTGTAGCAGAAACAATCCGTATGCCACGTGCCTCTTCTTTGTATGACGGTGTGAGGGGTGTCTCACCTCTTGAAAGCGAGGGACTTAGAGCGAAGAGTGAAGAATCTATTGGCGCAGGTAAAGAGTGAAGAGTGATTTCTGCCGGATCCAATCCTTCGGCACGCGCCACAAGACGTATTTCACCGGCATCGGTCGTTGTGCGGACAAGCACGCGGTTGACGCCGCACTCCACCGGCAGAGATTTAGCGCCGACGTAGTTATCGGAGACATTCTTTGTGGCGGCTGCGTCGAGCAGGCCTTCGGGGCGATTGTCGTCGGGCCGTTGCAACGATGGATTGTTGCGCGAGGCAATGCCGCCAATCCAACATGCCTCTCCCGAGAGCTCAAAATGAATCATGCGACTGTCAAGCGGACAACGATGTCCGTTCCCGTCGACCACCTCTGCCTGAAACAGCACCATATCAGCACCGTCGGCCTTTGTTCCCTCCGGGTCCCTGATGGCTGTAAGTTTCAGCCGGCAAGGTTCGCCTGTGGTCTCCAATTTGTAGTGGCTGCCATCGGAAGCAACTGCTTCCAATGTGCCCGGTTCAAAAGAAACATCGTCAAAGGTAAAGAGATAACGGTAGCTCTGTTTCCCTTTTCCCAATGAATGTCCGTTGAGGAAGAGTTCCACCGAATCGCCCGTAGAAACAACATAAACCGGTTTCTTCACAGCTGACGTATAGTTCCAATGACCGACGATATAAGTCTGAGGAGATTCCGGTTCCACCCACCCGTTCCACATCACCTGGTGCACATAGAAAGCATCCTTGGGAATGCGCATAGCGTCCACTACTCCGCTGGTGCGATAGTTCGACTCGCCGCGATGGTGGGTGTTTGTGTCGGAAAACACTATCTTCACGCCACCTGAAGAAACGCGGGTACCGGTTCCGGGACGCTCGCGCCAGTAGTCGTACCAGCGACGTACCATTTCGACGGCAAACTGGTCCATATTATGATTGTAGGCAGGTGCAGGCTGACCGCGATACAACGGGCCCTCACCCTCTTTGTGATAGGGATAGCTCCAATCATCCCAATACTTGCGCAGACCTTCATCACGACAGTATTCCATCGCCCACATCGGGTGCTTTCCCGACTTGTTGATGTACAACATCTCACCGCCGTATTCCGCCTCATCGATGTCGAGCATCTCACGACTGCCTATGGCACGCCCGCCGTATGGGTCGTACTTGTCGCGGATGGCCTTCATCTCAAGCATGTGTTCGCGCGATATACTCTCATTGCCGCACTCATAGAAGAGGACAGAAGGATTATTCCTGTTATAGATGATGGCATCGCGCATCAGTTCCGTACGCTGATTCCAGCGGGCTCCCTCCACATCCTTCTCCGCGTCACCGGCAGGCATTGCCTGAATGAGTCCCACACGATCACATGACTCTATATCCTGCTTCCACGGAGTGACGTGCATCCAACGCACAAGGTTTCCGCCCGACTCTACCATCATCCCGTTGGAGTAATCGCTCAGCCATGCCGGCACGCTGAGCCCCACCCCCGGCCATTCGTTGGATGTGCGCTGGGCATAGCCGTGCACCATAAGCACGCGGTCGTTGAGCCATATCTTTCCCTCACCGAAACGGGTCTTTCGGAAACCGGTACGGGTGACGACCCTGTCGCTTCCTGTGTCATCGAGTGTTTCCCGCAGATACGTCTCCACCGTGTAGAGATAGCCGTAGCCCCACGACCAGAAGTGCAAACCTTGCACCTCCTGCCCGGCCTTAGCGATGACGGTCTCCCCCGGCTGCAGGGTGAAACGCCCGTCACCGTTGAATCCGGCCACCTTGTTGCCGTCCCGGTCTTTCAGCACGACGGTCAGGAAGAACGTCCGAGCGCGGGAATCGTCATTTCTCACCTGTGACTCCACATGAACAACGGCCTTGCGGCGGGGAATGTCGAAATCCGTAGCATAGACGTAAGTTCCCGTTGTGCCGAGGTCAGAATAGAGAGGCAATGTCTGGTAGAGCTTCCCCGTCACGTGCAACCATACATTCTTGGGGATACCGCCGTAGTTGGCATTGAAATTACGGTCGTTCCACTGGTAGCGGCTGTTGTGGCGTCGCGAGCGGTAAGTCCAACTGTTGTCACAGCGCACGCTAATCGTATTCCATCCTTCTTTTATATACTGTGTCATGTCGAAACCGCACGCCATTACTCCGTTTTCGCTGAAACCCAGATGATGACCGTTCAGGTAGAAGTCGGCTCCCTGACGCACGCCCTCGAACTCGATGAAATATTTCTTATCCCCAACACTCTCCACCATGAACTTTTTCCGATACCACACGACGGTATCCGTCAAATCCACGATATCCTTGCGGAACGCCTCATCACCGTTGAAAGCATAGGGCAATGTCACTGCCTGCCACCCGCTGTCATCATACTCCGGTTGCACAGCTTCCGGTATGTCGCCCACACAGAGTCTCCAGTTGGCATTGAATTTCTGTTTCACGCGCCCGACGACATGCAAGCACAGCGTGAACGACAGTATCAGTGTTAATACGCAGCGATGATTCATGGCTTATTCTATATAGACTTTCTTACCATCCTTGATATATAGTCCGTGCTTCGGCCTCTGCACGGGACGACCGCTGAGGTCGTACCATTTACCCTTCGACGCGTCTGTTCCCTCAATCTCCCTGATTCCAGTCGGATCACTCACCACACGCAGGACACCTTCCGTAGCAAGGGCGGATATATCCCAAAGACAACCGGCCTTGGGACGCTCGGGGAGCATCGTTACCGTACCTGTAATGGTAATTGTACCGGAAGCGTCGAACACCTGCAATTCTGCATCGTCTGCTATCTCATATCTCGTGCTCAACTCCGTCACCTCTATCACGGGTGATGTCATTTTCACCGTACCGGACACCCTGAACGCATCGCACGATGTGCGTGTTGCCGCCGACCTGATACGAATTCGCAGTGTTGCCTCCGCATTGAGTGTCACGTTGCCGTTCACGGTGAGCGTTCCCACCGCTGTCTTCGACTGTCCTGCTGCGAGTGCACCGCCTTGCTGCACGACGACGTTCTCCACCTGTCCCGTGCCGGAAAGCGTTCCTCCGCTACGCACGGTGATTGTGCCCGTGGTGGTGCTGGCGGCGGTATTCATCGCCTTCACCTCTCCTGCATAGATATTGAGCGGACCCGCAGATGCTCCGGTCAGCGTCAACGTGCCGTCACCGTACTTGTTGAGCGTAGCGTTCGCTCCGATGATACCGGCAAAGGTGGTGTTGGTGCCGAGATAGCCCACATTCCACACACTTGTGCCGAGCTGAGCATCGGCGGCGGTGGACGACAGGGCACCTATGTTATGGGTATAGACGGATTCTGTTCCGCTTCCGGCCTTCACACCCACGGCATAGACACCGGCTCCGGGCATGAAAGTGCCCTTCGTCATATTCATCGCACCCGTCAGACGGAATTGACCGCTGGTGGGATTGAGCGTACCCTCAAAGTTCGCCATGTCGGTAGAGAAGTCACCGCGCACGTAGGGAAAACTGATTTTCACGGTACCCTCTCCTATCCATTTGCCTTGCACGTTGCAGCGCTGTCCGCCGTTGACGGTAAGCGTCTTCCCCTCGACCACGTTGATGGTGTTTTTGAGCGTGGGCACAGCGCCTGTGGAATTGTTATTGAATATGGTAATGGCCGAATTGCCTGTCACATCGATAGTTGAGGTCGCGGTGCCGAAGGTTGTGTTCCACACTCCCATTGCCAGTGTGCCGGCATTGAGTTCCGTCGATTTCCATGTATTGTTGCCGGCATAGGTGATATTAAGTTGTCCATTGCCTTTCTTGACAAGACGTCCACCTCCCTGCACGATACCCTTGAGAGCAGTGACACCGGAGGCTATCTGTATCGTCGCCGTATCGTTGAGAGTCAGTCCTCGGTTGGTTGCCGTATTCGCATTGCTGACAATCAGCGTCGCCTTGCCCATCTGCCAGTTGGCGGCTGCTGTGCCGGCTGCACCGATACTGCTGGGCTGTCCGCCGTCGGCCAGTTCTGCCACAGTGACGGTGCCGCCGTTGATAACCGTCCTGCCCGTATAGTTACTGTTTACGGCATTGAGGATGACACGTCCTTTGCCGTTCACCACCACATCACCGCTGCCGGTAATGCCGCCCGTGCCAGCAACAGTAATAGTCTTTGTGTCGTTTTCGAAGGTCATACTGCTCACTGGCATGAGTTCCTCCGTCTGAATCACTGTGCTCTGGACATCGTCACCGACAGTGATGCCGTCACCGGCAACAAACTCCGTACTCTCACCGTTCAGGATGAAGTTTTTAGTCTGATAGTCCCACAAGTTGCTCACCTCACCCGACCAGCGCACTCCCTCGGAGGCTTCACGCTGTGCGTTGACAACCAGCCATACAGCTTTTTCCTCATTGACGATATTGTATGAGATTCCCTGCAGACCGCGAACCGATATCTGTGACATCTCGCCTGCGAACTCACCTGTATATTCCATCAGTTTATATCGCGCCGGCTGCGGTTTGGCCACGTCGGGCACTACGGTGAACACGAGTTGTCCGTCACCGGCTATCGTCACATCGCCTTCCACCTTCACAAGGTCCGCGCTCCCGTCGCCGTCCTTGATATCCGACTCTATAAACAGACGCTTGTCTACGGCGAGACCCTTCTTCAGGGTGATGACGCCAGTATTTCCGGCCTCACTGCCGGGCATCAGCCGGCATCCCTCGTAGTTGAGCGCACCCTCCATCTTCAGATTGCCTGCCACGACGGCGTTGCCCGCCAACGTTCCACGGGCACGCAAATCCACATCACCCTGAATCGTATTGTTCACCTCAAGTACGCCCTCGGAAATAAAGGTGCCACCGGTATGTTTCAGTGGAGTATTGACCACGAGGCGTCCCTGCTGACCCTTCCACAGCTGTGTGCTGCCCTCCACGCTGCCCGCACCGCCGATGGTGATACTCTGTCCGCGCACCGGCATCGCATATACGGCCGACGGTGAGAAGGCGCTGCTGAGAGTGAACGAGCTGCCCTGATAGGTGTGGTCGAAGAGCACGCTTCTGCCGTCAGAATAGGGAGCCGGAGCAGAGCGGTCGAAGCATACATACTGTCCGTCACTCCCGGCCACGAGGTCTGTCACCATGCATGGCGGCAGCTGCGGACGCGGCATATCGAAGCCCAGATAGAAACCCGGATTCGGACTCTGATAGTAGCCCTTCGTAGAGCAGTCGCCGCGATAGTGCGGGTCCTGCTGCAGACAATAGATAAAATCGATGTCGGAGGCATAGTCGGTGGAAACACCAGTAATGCCCACGATGACACCGTTCTCCTTGTGAAGCAGAATCATTTCCTCGCGCCAGTCGCCTATGATGTCGCCCCAGAAGGCAGCACGCATGGCGTAAACGGTGGTGTAGCGATAGCCGCTTATCTTGGCAAACTCCACCTCGCGTCCCTTGAAGAAGTCCTGCACATAGACATTGTAATGGCTGTCGCTGGTCTGCACCACTTCACGGTCAACTTCGTTATCCCACCAGATACCCTCACACGGATATTGGTTCGTGTATCCGGTGATGAGGTTTCCCCTGGCATCATACACCTTGTCGTCCATTGTTGACCACATCTCCCAGCCCAGACGGTTTCTGTCTATATCTATGCACTCTCCGCGCCCCACGTCACCGACGGCCGAAAGATACCATTTCTTGATAAATTCGCCCGTACGCGCATCGTAGAGCACCTGCCCCAACATATCGGGGGCATACTGCTGTATGGCAAACGTCTCCAGTCCCGGACGTTCCGGATCTATGTCGCTGGTGCGGAAGCGGTCTCCGTGAGCGATACCCGTGTTGAAGAGCGTCTTGCCGTTATTATTCATCGTGTATCTGCCCACAATCATCTCGTCGCACCCGTCGCCGTCCACATCGCCCACACGTATCTGGTGGAATGCCGGACCGCCGGTAGGTTCGTTGAAGAGTTCCTTCAGGTCCCCGGCCGTGCCGTTGCTGAAATCATAGGCCACACCCAGATTATAGTAGTGGTGGTCGCCGCCGGTGCCGCGTATGTGCCATTCCATCACCACGGCCGGGTGGATGCCGTCCAGATAGCACACACCCATGTGTCCCACGTGTTTATTGTATTCATCTCCCATCAGCGAGGCGCGGTTGGTGCGGTTGTAGTGCTGGTTGTAACTCTGCTCTATCGATGCCTTCTCGCGTCCCGTCATACCGTCCACGATGGAGATATAGCGGGGAGCGTTGCGTGTCGACTGCGTCTCATAGTTGATGATGCCGTCGCCGTCGGTGTCGCCGGTTGTCTTCCCCTTCACGTAGAGACCGAACGACTTCGTATCCGCGTTCCAGAACTGCGTGCCGTCCGACGACTGTATAATCACATCGCCCTTGCCATCGCAGTCCATATCGGCCACAGTAATCATGTCGTCCTGTCCGGCGCACGAGAGTTCGTTAGGACCCAGCTTCACGGTCCACAGATGCCTGCCCGTACGCATGTAGCCCTCCACATAGCAGTCCAAGGCGTCAGTGTTCGACTTGCGGTTCACCACATAGTCCATTTCTCCGTCGCCGTCCAAATCGACGGGCCATACGTAGGCTGTATTGAAATCGGCCGACACCAGCGGTGAGCCTCCCGCTTCAAAGATTATATCCACAAAGATGTTGCGCATGTCGTAGCTTTTCACCTCGTAAGGCACGCTCATTGCCGACTCCGTGCCGTCGGGAGCTACCATCGTCACAGCTACCTTGGCTCCCGCCGCCACCTGGCCCGATGTCGTCTTCCAGCAAGTACGCTCCGTGCTTGTTTTTTTCACACCGTTGACATACACATTGTAGGTAGCCTGCTCCGGTTCCTGCGCCAGACGCCGCCATGTGACGGTAACGTCACCGTTGTTGTTCACTGCCACCACACCGCGTCCCAACGGTTGCTGCAAGCGTTGTCCGGCCATCATCAGAGGCAGGAGCATCATCACTGCCGCGAGGAGAAATCCTTTTGTTTTCATGATTTTGTCTTGGGTTAAATTTCCGGCGGCAAAGGTCGTCACTTTTTCCCGTCAACCATAAAAACGTCGTCGCAGATAATAAGAAAATCGTTGAAAGGTGCTTTTTTTCAGAAATCCTTGGGCAGCACGCCATACTTCTCCTTGAAGCATTTTGTGAAGTAACTGGCATAGGAAAATCCGACCAAATCGGCTATTTCGTTCACGCTGCAGGATGTCGTGCGGAGCAGTTTCGCAGCACGTTCCAAACGCTGATTGCGGATGAAATCCGTCGGAGTCTGATTTATCACGCTACGCATCCTCCGATGCAGGTTGGCACGGCTCATACACAGGTCGCCGGCCAGAGCGTCCACGGAATAGTCCGAATCCATCATGTGGTCGGACACTGCCGCCACCGCCTTGTCGAGAAATTCCCGGTCGGCAACGGGAAGCTGCGGTTTCTCCGCGCTTTCAGACAGTTCAGGGCGCCTTGCCTTCCTCACTTTTCCCACGAGATAGCAGCCCGCCCCCAGACACAGCGCCGCACATATCACCCACAGCCAGGTGTGCTCATACCAGCGTGCCGGCCGCACTATTGTCAGCACCTCCACAGGAGCGCTCCATCGCCCCAGGTCGTCGGTGGCACGCACCTGAAGGCGGCAGGCCCCTGCGGGCAGATGCGTCATTTTCACCACGTGCTCTCCTTCGGGCAGCTCCGTCCACACGCCGTCCTCATCCACCCGGTATGCGAACTGCACCTGCGGGGCATGCTCGAAATCGAGAGTGGAGAGACATATTTCCACGAAGTCCGTTCCCTCGGGCAGAACCAGTTCATGCCGCCCGAAGGTCACCGGCTGTCTGCGCCCGTCCGTCACACAGGCCGTCACCAGCGGACGCACATCGGCCGTTGTCGTATCCGCTGCCAGCTCCCGTGTGCGCAGGTTGAGCATACTCACGCCGGCCACACCTTCCGACAGCAGCAGCGCCGTGTCGCCCTGCAACTGCAACTTGCGAAACTGTGTACTGTCCAGCACCACCGTCAGTTTTCCTCCATTCCATCGGCACACTCCGCGTGATTTGCTCAGCAGATAGAGGCTCTGCGAAGGTTCCGAATATGCCATGCTGCGCACCTTGTCCAGGTTGCCCTGCAAGAGCTTCACCTGCTCTCCGTCATAGAAATAGAGTGAGTGATAGGTGCCCACGTAGAAAGCGACGGGAGAAACCCTCGCCCACGACAGCACTGTGGTGTCTCTTCCGAAGGTTTGCCGCCTCATCACGGAGTCCAGCATCTGCGCAGTCGCTTCCTCCGTCTCTTGACTGTGCCGCTGCCCTGGATATTCGCTCCGCTCTATTCTTTCCGTCTGCCATCCGCCCCCGGCCTTCTTCCAACGAATCACCCCGCCGTTCCACAGCTCAGCCCACAATGCGCTGTCCGCATCAAAAAATAATGACGAGACGCTGCGGTTCTTTCCCCTCCATGTCGTTTCGAAGCGTTCCAGCAGTTCCGCACCGGCGGAGAAGTGCAGCAGCTGGTTGCGAAACGACAGCCACATCGTGCCGTCGGCGGCCGCCAGCATGCACGACACACGTTTGTCGGCCAGTTCGCTGCTGTCCTGGGGGGTCTTCACCACCACGGGCCTCACCCTGTAGTCCTTTTTGCTGAGGATGTATGCCCCTTCCTTCGTGCCGAACCATATTTCCGCATTGCCCCTCTGCTCCGCGATGCACAGCACGTCATTGCTGCGCAGCAGACCCGGGTGCTGCCTGTCGCTGCGGAATGTCTCCGTCTCATATCCGTCGTAACGGCACAGCCCCGTTCCCCTGCCGCCATACCACAGATAGCCCTCTCCGTCGCGCAGACTGCATGTCACCCCCGCATCGGCCGCACCAAGACGCCCCGTCTGAGCCTCCGTCGCCGGAATGCTTAAGAGGAAAGCGAACAGGACGGCAGCGAGTCTCATCGGTTGAATGACAATTTTCATTGTCTGTAAATATTTTCCGTACGTCTTTTTTGTGTTTTTTTCAAGTCGTATGCAAAGGTACGAAAATTAGGTGACAAAACTTCCTAAAACCAACTTTTTTTCCGGATAACTATAAAAAAAGTTTTTTATCACTATGCAGAGTTTTTGTTGCTTTTCATGTGCAAGGATATGAAAAAAAGCAAGATAAAGCATCTTTTTCTGTTTTTCGTGTTATTGTTTCGTTAAAATGCCGTACTTTTGCGGCGGTTTTCATACAAGTTGATTGTTTCACAGTATAAAAAAAGTAGAAAAATGAAAAAGATTGCATTGATTTTCGCCGCTGTTGTGGCTGTTTCTTTTGCTTCCTGCTGCGGCAACAAGTGCGGCAAGAACGAGTCTTGCGGTGATTCCTGCCAGGCTGACAGCGCCTGTGCTGCTGCTTGTGCCTGCCCCGACAGTGCTGTATGCGACAGCGCCTGCAGCGACAGCGCTGCTTGCGTTTGCCCCGCTGAGTAAGACCTGTATCTCACACAGTAACATTAAAGACCCGCCTCAAACAGCGGGTCTTTTTTGTGCGGAATACACTCCGCGCCCGCAGGAAAATCTGCAGGCGCGAGGGAATATTTGTTCGCGAAAAGATTTATTGCACCCTCACTTCACGAAGAACTTCTTGCCGCCCTGGATGTAGTAGCCGCTTGAGGGCTTCTCTGTCAATTTGCGGCCGTTGAGGTCGTAGATGGGAGCGTTGCCGGCTGCATCAGGCCCAGCTTCGGTCTTTACTTCACCGATAGCCATCGTGCTATTTGTCATCTCGAAGGTGACATCGGCCATGGCGTGCTCTGTCTCATCGGTCTCGAACATGGAGAACTTCTTGATGCTTCCGTTCTGGGTGCCACTGACGGTGTTGTCAGCAACGACCTTCAGACGAAGCAATTCTCCGCTGCCGGGCTCGATGGTGTAAAGGCTGTTGTTGGAGACAACGAAGCGGTAGAAACCCTCTCTCTCAGCGATGCTGACGACATGTTCGTCGTGGCGGTCGCTGAGCACATAGGTCGTACCTGCGGCATAACGTCCTTTGGAATTCTTGGCCAGTGTCACACCGTCGGGGAGATAGAGGTCAAGCTGATAGAGCGTGATGTTCTCACTCGTAAACTCGCAGTTGATGATTACATCCGACACTTCGCCGGGCGTCAGTGTCACCGAAGCCACTGAGATGTTGTCATCGGCGTGGATGCTGCCTGTCACCAGTAGCAGGAGCAACGCAAGGAATGATTTAAGTTTACTCATATAAAATGTTTTATAAATTGTAAAAATGAAAGATTCTTTTTCTTACTTCACGAAGTACGTCTTGCCGTTCTGCTCTGCGCAAGCGTCGGTCTTGCATTATTGCCGGAATCGTTCAGCACGTAGTTGATCACAGCTACGATGTCCGCGCCGTTGACATTGCCGTCGTCGTTCACGTCGCCCGCGATGTCGTCGGCAAGCACGTAGTTGATCACGGCCACGATATCCGCACCGTTGACGTTGCCGTCGCCGTTCACGTCACCGGGAATGATAGCCTTCACCGTCACGTCGAATGGCACTTCGCTGCACGCCTGGCTCACAGCCTCTGTTGAGGCGGTGCGTACGGTATAGAGTCTGCCCTCTCCCGTTTGGGCCCCGCTGCCGACGTTCACGGGGATGCGCAGCAGTTCGCCCTCACGGAAGGTGTTCAGGTCCATGCTGTAGAGGATAAACAGGCAGTCGCCAGAGGCGAGCGTCTGCACGCTGAGTGTGTGGCCGTTGGCGGCGGGGCCCAACGTGACGTCGTCCCCGGCTGTCATACCTTCGGGCAGAGTGAGGTTGAACTGCAGGGCGCTCATTGCTGTGGCTCCCGAGAGCTTGACCACCAGTTCCGTCTGTGTGCCGGCCTGAGTTTCTATCGGCTGCACCGAGAGCGTTTGCCCCGTAGCGCTGACACTCATCAGTGCGAGTAATGCGCCGTAAAATATTCGTTTCATATTGATTTGTTTTAAGTGTTACAGTTGATAAAGTATCCCAAACAATTATTTTGCTTTTACTTCTTAATAAATTGTCTCGCCTTGCTTGGAGTCATATCTGGATATATAGCCTCCAAATTCTTTTCATTTTGAGCAGCTCGCTGACGCATTTCTTTCTGTAGTGATTGTATTGGTTTCCTGCTCGTAGCCGAAAGTTCTTTCAAAAGTTCTTGTTCCAGGCAATTATATGCCAATATCTGTCGAGCCAAAAAATTTATGGTTTCACTTTTTTGTGTGAAACGATAGATTTTTATAGTCAAGTATGTTCCACTTATGGTGAATATCCCCAAAAGAACTTCAGAGATAGGCTTAAGATAAGAGGCTAAACTAATTATTAATTCTGATATGCTCATAATTATTATTGTTGCGTTTTAAGTGTTACTGTTATACTACCACCATTAGCACGCTCAGTAGTAACACTTAATGTGCTAAAATTTATATCCCATAGTGCCCCCATAATTTATATTTTATTTCATATATATATTCATTTTTGCACCAGTAGATGCTGGTTTCCATACATCATAACTAATTGATTTAACTGTTATTGTAGTTATTTTATTCCAAGCGGTATTTGGAGTTGCTAAATCACTAGCATATGCACTAAATCCTTTAACTGTAGGAACAGCTACATACCATGAATGGCCAGCTGTACCACCTGTTATTGTTTTATTAATTTGATCTGTATTTAATGTATGCCATTTATCAACTGTAAAGTTTATATCATCTATTGTTGGATTAGATGTCATTGATGTTGGTTCTGTCTGACCCACATACCAATAATAAACTGTTTGGGCTACAGTATAGTTAATTTGTGTATTAATCAACTCTGTGGTTTTATAAATATGGTAACCCATAACATCAGTACATGTAAACTCGACATCAGCATTGTTGACATC
>CADCNQ010000002.1 GCA_902802815.1 uncultured Bacteroidales bacterium
CACATCGGTAGCCATCCTCGCTACTCCCGACAGCGGCGCAACGTTCACTCAGTGGAGTGACGGCAACACCGAGGCTTCCCGCAACGTGACCGTTAACGCTGCTATGAGCCTGACTGCAACGTTCAGCGGTGGCAACGCAGGCGGTGGCTCCGACGGACCGAGCGAAGGCTAACCTTCGATGTAAGATGTAAGATGTAAGATGTAAGATGAAAAAGAAAATCTCCTTACTCGCATTCTGCTCCGCAGTGGCATTTGCTGCTGCGGGGCTTTACCTCCCTCCGATGGGCGTGATTGACTCCACTGTACTCATGCTCGTAGCCCAGCTGCTCGTGCTCTGCGCAACACTGCTCGGTGTTGACGGATATTACGACAAGATGAAAGAGATACTGAAGAAGTAGAACGACCACTGATTTCACGGATTTTCACGGATATTTCTTTGATAACATCGAAAGACACTAAATGCTCGAAAACATTTTCCGAAAAATACTTCTCAGAGGAAAATGTCGTCATGATGGCAAGGTCTTCGACCTTCTCGGAGATAGCCTCTCGTGTCCCCTTGAAAACAAGCTTTCAGATGTCCACGAAATGCTTCTCCGGCTCTCTGAGCTGCCCTCATTCCGTAACGCATTCGCTAAATGAGAAATGACAAATGATAAAGGAAAAATTCCTCACAGCTTGCACATTAACCCTTGTTCATCTTGACCGGCAAAATCCTGTCAACAACAACAAAATCGCCCTCAATATGATAAACATACAACCACTTACGATTGTGCGACACCATCTTACGTGCATCAGGGTGTATCAAACGCAGCGTTTGGGAAGTGGTGCGACCATGACACTCAGCATACAACGAAAGCATCTTTATCTCAGCGCGCATATTGTTGGCATAGCTTTCGGCAGACTCCAAAGACAACATTGCATCCAAGAAACGACGCAATTCATCCATATCAGCACGGGCCGCAAAACTGATTCTTACCTCAAAGCTTCGCATAGTCCTGGCGTACCGAAGATATCAGTTCGTCAAAATACTCATCAACAGACATCGTACTGGACATGATACGACCAGACACCGATTCATGGAGCAGCGGAGCATGCTGACCGCTCGTCTGTACATCGGATGTGGCGCCGGGCTCAGACACATGCAAAGGTTTGTCCTGATAATCTTTAAATGACTTGCTCATGACACAATCTGTGATAACGTTTTCACAGCAAAGGTAAAACAATTATTTTAATCAACCAAATTTTCAAGCTTAATTTATTCTTTTCAGTTGACAAGTCGTTAGTAGACGAGTAGACAAGTTGGATGAACTTGAAACCTGAAACTTGAAACCCTTAACCTTTAACCGTTAACCTTTAACCTTTCAACTTTCAACTTTCACCTTTCAAATTTCAACTCGTCTACTCGTCTACTTGTAATTATTCATTATACACGGGACGGATGGACAGGCCGGCACTGCGAGGCCAACTGGCATAATTTGGCAGACTCCAAAATACATAATTGAAATCGAACATCATGGCAATCGCGCCATAGGGACTCTCTTCGTTGAGCGTCGATGTCCAGTATTTAGCGCGTTCCCCCGGATATCGGATGTACTCTTCTTCGCGGTAGCCGGCAGCGGGTATAAAAATACAAGTGTTTTTATCTGTCTTGCTTGTAAACTTAAAGCCCCACACATCATTCACCTGATCCGCTGTCCAGTTAATATCCGTGTTTTTACGCAGTTCCTGCATCTCATCCTCAGTCGGCATGCGCCATTTGTCGCCCCAGCTCTGGTGGGCAGCATCGTCCTCTATGTCAAGCTGGGTCTTGCCATCCACCGTGCCGTAGCCTTTTTTGGTACAGTATTTTGTCAACGTGTAGTAAGAGTCCACACTCCATTTGTAGGCGTTCCAGTTGAAGATTCGGTCGGTCATTTCATAAGCGGAGTAGTCTGACTCACCTTCAACTTCTCCTTGGCTCGTGTAGCCGTGGGTTTCTCCCCAGGCATAGAACAGGCCGTAGTCCTCAGGAAGTCTGGCTCCCAGATTCATGCAGCTCCACTTGGTGCCGCTCGGCAGACCCAAGTCGATGGCGTGCGGATGATTTGCGTCGGGGCAGAGACTGCTCCCTATTTCTCCCCACTCCGCCTTACTTATCACCTTACCTTCATCGTCGTACAATATAGCCGACAGCTTGTCGCCGTTGCTCGCAGGTGTCCAGTCCACAGAGACAATGCCGTTTCTTGCAATACCGTATTTCGAGGACAACGTACCCGGAGCCTCAAACTTCACAAACTGCGGCAGAGGGGTAGGTATTTCCTCTTCGCCCAGAATCTTTGTGTCGTACACCTTGAACCTGAGCGTGTTCTTCACACCGCGCTGCACCTTTTCATTGGTGGAAGACAAGAACTCTATCTTTGTGGGAGACTTATACAAATCCGCTTCCGCTACATTCAAAGTGCCGATGTCCGTATGCTTGTCTTTATCATCAATACCAAAGATATCCAAATCGATTCCTGCCGACACATCCAAGCCTGCGAATGTTCTCAACTGCCATGCACAGTAGTCGTCAGACGATGACAGCATCTGTTCGCTGAAACCTCCGGTGAGGCTACAACCCAGATAGGGTTTGATATCAAACGACGGACCTATCACGCCGTATATCGACACATACACTCTGGGATACAGCCAAACCGTTCCCGTGATGCTTCCCTTACCGGACACCGTCGGGTACACCAGTTCGTTTTTCATCATCATTCCCTGTATCGGTGATATGCCGCCGGTCTGCCGCCATTCAAATCCCAGGCCACCCCCCGCTTCATTGTGAGTAGCTGTAGAGAGAGCGATATTACCCTCCATCTCAAGCGATGCTCCGCGGAAGAGGTCTGCGCTTATCGTGACATAAACGGGAATGCCCTGTATCCAGAATTTCATCTTGACGGGCTTGAACACATCTTTTATCCACGGCTCTTCTTCACCGGACTCTATGGTCGTCTCACCCGACACCTCAGCCTTGATGCCGACATTCGATGACATGCTGCCCGCAAGAGAGGCATTCACCCACAGAGCCTTGCTCCTGTATTGGCGATAGGCATTTAGTGCAGCCACAACGGGTTCACGGTCTCCGAAACTAAAATTTATCACGAGATCCAAACTGGCAGAGAAGTTAGCCTCTTCAAGAGTTATCTTTGCGTTGCCTTTACTGTACAGCTCGGTATCGTCGTAGTTGACATCCCAGTTCCACAGGTTTTTAGTGATAGGTTCGTCATCCTTTGAGCCTTTTGTCAGTTGCGCCGTGATATCCACTCCGTCCACGAAGACTTTCTCCGGGGTGATAACCGCTCCGCTGGCATAGCGTGTAAGAGCCTCCGTAGCATCTGAGGACAATGTGAAATCACAGTTGTAGAAGACGTCGCACAGGCCGCCTTTCTCTGTCTTCACCGTCACTCTGTCACCGTCCTTGTTCACCACCTCTGTCACTATCACAATCTCACCTGACGTACCCTCGTCAATGGCCAGCACGGAACCGGGTTCTATCTTTCTTGTCTCCTCAGTGCTCTCAAAGGAATAAGTTCCCTCCTCGGAATTGCTTGCGTAAATCTCCGTCTCTTCCCATGTGATAGGAACATATTCCGGAGAGATGCTTACCGAACTGTTGCCCGGTTTCTGCGGGTCATCTGTCGGATTCTGTGTTTTGGGGTCAATGTTGTCATCGTCGCTGCAAGAGACAACTGTCATGCCTACAACTGCCATCATGAAGATCGGCACCCATAAGAAAATCTTCTTTTTCATAGTATTATGTATTTAGGTTTTCCAGCAGTCATTAGATTAAAAAGTGATAAAATTCAGTCCACCACGCCGCAAATATATGAATTTTTGTTAAAAACAACATCATTTCCCCAACTTTTTCATCTTCATTTATTATCTTTGTCGCGGAAACTGTTAATTTTATACACAAAACAAGGAAGTGGCGCTGGCCGGATACAAGGGAAAAGTGATGCTGATAGTGAACACAGCCACAAGATGACCGACATAGAAAACGACATCAAAAAGGAACTGGAGAAGCAAACAACTAGCCAACTCGTCTACTAGACAAAAAATGGCCACCTTTTCGGGTGACCATTTTGTCTGAGTGATCCGGCCGGGATTCGAACCCGGGACCCACAGCTTAGAAGGCTGTTGCTCTATCCAGCTGAGCTACCGGACCATCCAAAAACGCCGCAAAGGTAAGAAAAAAACGAGAGTTAGACCACAGTGGCGGCAATATTTTTTCGGTATAAGAAGATTTTTTCGTATCTTTGCCGCGAAAATAACTATAAAATAAGAGTAAAAGATATATGTTTTCAGGTATAGTGGAAGAAACAGCCAAGGTGGTGGGCATCGAGCAGGACGGAGGCAATGTGCATCTGACGCTGACATGCAGTTTCGCCGGAGAGCTGAGCATAGACCAGTCGGTGGCACACAACGGAGTGTGTCTGACAGTGGTGAAGATGGAGGAACGCCCCGAGGGCCCCTGCTACACTGTGACGGCAATGCGCGAGACACTGGAACGCTCCAACCTGGGAGAGCTCCAGGTGGGCGACGAAGTGAACGTGGAGCGCTCGATGGTGATGAACGGACGGCTGGACGGACACATCGTGCAGGGACACGTGGACGAAACGGCAACATGCACCGATGTGGAGGAGCAGGAAGGCAGCTACCAGTTCACCTTCAGATACAAGACATCGGAGGAGATGGTGAAGAGAGGCTACTTCTGCGTGGACAAGGGCAGCGTGACGGTGAACGGCGTGTCGCTCACAGTGTGCCACCCCACAGAGGACACATTCCAGGTGTGCATCATACCCTACACCTACGAGAACACCAACTTCCACAGCATACGCAAGGGGACTACGGTCAACCTTGAATTCGACATCCTCGGCAAGTACATCGCCAGGATGAGCAGTCTGCTGGAGAAGAAATAGGGAAAAACATCAAAACCACACAAAAAAGATGAAGAAATATGCGGCAATGATGCTGATGACGCTCTGTGCGTGGAACACTGCTGCCCTCGCGGAAACGTGGACGCTGAGGCAGTGTCTGGACTATGCACTGGACAACAACATCACCATCAACAAGAACCGAATCGCCGAGAATACGAGCGAAAGCAGCCTGGCACAGTACAAGAGCCAGCTGTGGCCTTCGCTGAACTTCTCCACTGCGCAGAACGTGGCATACCGCCCGCTGCAGAGGGACACTGAGATACGCACGGTGGACGGACAGGTGGTGGGAAGCTCCAACAAAGTGACAGGCAGCAGCAACTACAACCTGTCGATGAACTGGACCATCTGGGACGGAGGCGTCAACTACAAGAACGTGAAGAACCAGAAACTGAGCACCGAAATAGCCGAGCAGACCACAGAGACGTCGGAGAAGACGATACAGGAACAGATAACACAGTTCTACGTGCAGATACTCTTCGCAAAGGAAGCCAAGAAGGTGAACGAGCGCCTGGCCGAGACAGCCAACTCGCAATGGGAGCGCGGCAAGGAGATGCATGAACAGGGACAGCTGGCAAGAGCCGAAGTGGTGCAGCTGGAGGCACAGAAAGCCGCAGCCGACTACAACGTGGTGGCATCGGAAACACAGATAGCCAACTACAAAAGACAGCTGAAGCGACTGCTGCAACTGGACCTCAACACGGAATTCGACGTGGAGAGCGAAGTGCCCGACGACGAGGCTGCAATGATGATGATACCGTCGGCACAGGACGTGTATGCCAAAGCAATAGGCACACGCCCGGAAATCAAGGGCGCAGAACTCACGCTGGAACAGGCACACGTGCAGTACGACATAGCACGCAGGGGACACTTCCCCACCATCTCGCTGGGAGCCAGCATGGGAGGCTCGCACAACACAGCATCGACACAGAGCGTGGGCGAACAGCTGAGAGCCAACTTCTCCATGAGCGCAGGACTCAACATCAGCGTGCCCATCTGGGACCAGAGACGCACCATCACATCAAAGGAAAAAGCACGCAACCAGATAACTGTGGCCAAACTCGACCTGGAGGACAAGAAGAAAACACTCTCGAGCAGCATAGAACAGTTCTGGCTGAACGCAACGAGCAACCAGAAGAAATTCGTAAGCGCACAGACAAAGGTGAAAAGCCAGGCAGAGAGCTACAGACTGGTGGACGAGCAGTTCAGACACGGACTGAAGAACGTGGTGGACGTGCTGGAAGCCAGAGACAATATGCTGTCGGCAGAGCGCGACAAACTGGAAAGCAAATACAACACCATACTCAACAACGTACTGCTGAACTTCTACCAGGGAGAGGTGATTGATTTGTGAGGTGAAAGGTGAAAGTTGAAAGGTTAAAGGTGAAAGTTGAAAGGTTAAAGGTTAAAGGTTAGAGTGAAGAACGAAAAACGAAAAACGATAACGAAAACCTGAAACCTGAAACCTGAAACCTGAAACTTGAAACCTGAAACTTGAAACCTGAAAATTTGAGAGTTTAGAGATAAAAGATATAAAATGAAAAAGATATTTCTCATAGCGGCAGCCGGAGCAATGCTCGCGAGCAGCTGCAACAAAGGGCCCGAGTTCATCTACACCACAGAAGAGGTGAAACGGATGGACATCACCACAAGTGTGACGGCAACCGGTACCATCGAACCCGTGACAAAAGTGGACGTGGGTACGCAGGTGAGCGGCATAGTGAGCCGCCTGTATGTGGACTACAACAGCACAGTGAAGGCCGGACAGGTGATAGCCGAACTGGACCGCACCAACCTGCTGTCGGAACTGGCCAGCGCACGGGCCATGCTGAAGAGCGCACAGAGCGATCTGGCATACCAGCAGCTGAACTACGAGCGCATCAAGACACTCTACGAGAAAGGACTCGTGAGCACCAACGACTATGACAAGGCAAAGCTCTCCTACGAACAGGCCAAGGAGGCTATGGTGCAGCGCGTGGAGAACGTGAAGAAAGCAGAGACGAACCTCGGCTACGCCACCATCACAAGCCCCATCGACGGCATCGTCATCAAGAAGGAAGTGGAACAGGGACAGACCGTAGCATCCAGCTTCAACACCCCCACCCTGTTCACCATAGCACAGGACCTCACACAGATGCGCGTGATAGCCAACGTGGACGAAGCCGACATAGGCGAAGTGAAGGAAGGACAGAGAGTGACATTCATGGTGGATGCATTCCCCAACGACGTGTTCGAGGGCAAAGTGGCACAGGTGAGACTGGAACCCACCACAACAAGCAACGTGGTGACATACGAAGTGGTGATAACGGCTTCCAACGATGACCTCAAACTGAAACCCGGACTCACAGCCAACGTGACAATATACACGCTGGAACTGAAGGATGCCATCACCGTACCCAGCAAGGCGCTGAGATTCCACCCCTCGGAGGCTATGCTCAACGAGGGTGAGACAATAGTGGACAATCCCGCACAGGGAGCCAAAGTGTGGGTGAAGGAAGGTCCGGAACTGAAGTCATACATCGTGGAGACAGGCACCACCAACGGTATGCTCACTGAGGTGAAGTCGGGAGTGAACGAAGGTATGACAGTCATCGTCGACGTGTCGGCCGGAGAGGTGGAAGAGGAAGAGGAGGAAGAAGTGACAAACCCCTTCATGCCGCGCCCGAGAAACAGAGATAACAAAAAGAATACCAAGAAGTAAAGGGATGGAAAGAAAAGTAGTCATCGAACTGCGGGACGTAAGGCGTAACTTCCAGGTGGGAAGCGAGACCGTGCACGCTCTGCGAGGTGTCAGCTTCAAGATATACGAGGGCGAATTCGTCACCATCATGGGCACATCGGGCTCGGGAAAGAGCACGCTGCTCAACCAGTTGGGATGCCTCGACACACCCACCTCGGGAGAATACTATCTGGACGGCACACCCGTGAAGAACATGAAACGCTCGCAGAGGGCCGTGCTGAGAAACAGAAAAATCGGTTTCGTATTCCAGAACTACAACCTGTTGGCCAAGACGACGGCTGTGGAGAACGTGGAACTGCCCCTGATGTACAACACCACCTACTCGGCCAAGCAGCGCCGCGAAGCAGCTGTGAAAGCCCTGCAGGCAGTGGGACTGGGCGACCGTCTGGAACACAAGAGCAACCAGATGTCGGGCGGACAGATGCAGCGCGTGGCAATAGCGAGGGCGCTGGTGAACAACCCCGCCGTGATACTCGCCGACGAGGCTACGGGTAATCTGGACACGAGGACAAGTTTCGAGATGCTGGTGCTCTTCCAGAAACTGCACAGGGAAGGACGCACGATAATCTTCGTGACGCACAACCCCGAGATAGCACAGTACTCATCAAGAAACATCATACTGCGCGACGGCAAGATAAGGGACGATGTGGAGAACACCAACATACTGGACGCCGCAGAGGCGCTGGCCGCACTCCCCAAGCCGCAGGACGACTGACAAATAAAACGGGAAAAGAGACAACATGAGTTTTACAAATCTCATACGAGTGGCGATAACAGCCATACTGAGCAACAAGAGCAGGACGCTGCTTTCCACACTGGGCATCATCATCGGTGTGGCAGCCGTAATCATCATGATGGCCATCGGACAGGGCTCCAAGGAAAGCATACGCAAAGAGATATCCAAGATGGGCACCAACGTCATCATGATACGTCCGGGAGCCGACGTGAGAGGCGGCGTGAGACAGGACCCCAGCGCTATGCAGACGCTGAAGATATCCGACTACGAGAGTATGCTCTCGGGACTGAAATACGTGCAGCACGTATCTCCGGAAGTGTCGCAGAGCGGACAGGTGGTGAACGGCAACAACAACACGGTGACAACCGTCTACGGCGTGTCGCCCGAATACATGAGCATCAGACTGTGGAAGGTGCAGGAAGGCGACAGCTTCACGGACGAAGACGTGAGGAAGAACACGAAGGTGTGCATCATTGGCAAGACCGTAGCGGACGAACTCTTCCCCGACGGACAAAATCCCATAGGACGCACGATACGCTTCAAGAACATACCCTTCAGAGTGGTTGGAGTGCTCAAGAGCAAAGGATACAACAACTGGGGTATGGACCAGGACAACCTGATGATAGCCCCCTACACCACCGTGATGAAGCGACTGGCTGCGCAGAACTACTTCTCCACCATCAACGTGAGCGCACTCTCGGAGGAGATGAGCGAGAAGGCCATCAACGAACTCACACAGCTGCTGCGTGCCAACCACAAGATAAAGGACGGAGCGGACGACGACTTCACCATCCGTTCGCAGCAGGAAATCATGGAGACGATGACCACAACGATGGACACAGTGACGCTGATACTCGTGGTGGCCGCAGCATTCTCGCTGCTGGTGGCAGGTATCGGCATCATGAACATCATGCTGGTGAGCGTGACAGAGAGAACAAAGGAGATAGGCCTGAGAATGAGCGTGGGAGCCAGAGGAAGGGATATCTCGCGGCAGTTCCTCTTCGAGAGTATAATAATATCCCTGACGGGAGGACTGATAGGCATAGGCGTGGGATATCTGGGCAGCTGGATGGCAACGCTGATGTCGCTGCCCGCAAGCGTACCCCTGTGGAGTGTGCTGCTGTCGTTCGGCGTGTGTGCCTGCATCGGTCTCATCTTCGGCTACGTGCCCGCAAGGAAGGCGGCGCTGATGGATCCCATCGAGGCTATAAGATATGAATAACAAAAAAAATAACAACTGATATGAAAAGACTGACTATTATTCTGCTATGCGCAGTATGCTCCGTTATGATGGTGACGGCAAGGGAAAAGGTTGACAAAATCGACTACACCAAATATCTGGCAGGAGCCGTAGTGGAGGAAAACGGTATCGTGACATTCACCAAGACATTCTCCATCAAGGGAATGGAAGAGGCACAGATACGCTCTCTCGTGCTGGGATATATCAAGACCACACTCGTGGGAAGCGGTATCGAGGGCAACAGGACACGCCTCGTGGACGACGGCAAGGACGACGGCACAATGGTGGCCCGCGTGGAGGAATGGATGGTGTTCAAGAGAGGATTCGCATATCTGGATGCCACACGTTTCCGCTACACAGTAACAGCAAAGGTGGAAGGCAACAGGGTGACGATGAAAATCAACCAAATCAGCTACCTCTACGACGAGAGGATAGACGATGAGAACAAACCTACGGGCGAGGACGGTACCGTCTATGTGGCTGAGGAATGGATTGACGACGCACACGGACTCAACAAGAAAAAGAACCGTCTGGCAAAGGGCAGCGGTAAGTTCCGCTACAGAACCTGCGAGCGCGTGGAGAAAATCTTCGACAAGATGATGGACTTCTTCGAGGACGAAGCCAAGGAAGAAGAAGCCAAGAAACTGGAAAAACCCGTCGAGGTGAAGAAGAGAAAGTTCATCACAGAAGAGTAAGGTGACAGAAAATATCATACATATTATATACATAAGGTTGGCAGCGTTGTTGCTGGCGTTGCTGCCCGTGACTGCGGCAGCGCAGATGTACGACTCGTTCCAGCAGCAGAAACTGGCCTCCGCCCTGCAGGCGGAAAAGGCAAACGGAATGTGGGGACGCGACTCCACCGGACACACGAAAAACAGAGTGGTGCCCTGGGGACAGTTCATGTGGACCATCGATGAGAGACTCGGCGACGTGATACCGGCTGAGAACAAGGACACTGTGGTGAACAACTTCCAGAACTGGAAATTCACCGACGGAATGACGGGCGACTACTCATTCCTGGGAAACACGGGAAGCCCGCGTCTCAACCGCATCTTCTTCGACAGAAGAAAACTGAGGGACTTCGAACAGCTCTCTCCCTACGACTTCTTCCTGGGAGGACTCTTCGACTTCCGCTTCACGAACACCAAGTCGCCTATGACCAATCTGGCCTATCACTCCTGCGGCAACAAGCAGACGGGAGAAGACCGCGTGAGAGCCTACTTCGCAAGTAATATAAACAAGAATGCAGGCATCGGTTTCAAGATAGACTACGACTACGGCAGAGGATACTACGTACAGTCGCAGTTGAGTTCCTTCGGAGGATGCATCTACGGATATTACCGGGGAGACAAATACTCCGCACACGCCTACTTCCAGGCTGACCGCATCAAACAGGCGGTGAACGGCGGCATAGAGAACGACGACTATATCGAGAATCCGCAGTCGTTCCCGCAGTCGTACAGCAGCGACGACATACCAGTGAACCTGGCGTCGAACTTCTACTCCAACTACGACCAGCGCTACTATCTCTCGCATCGCTACAACACGGGATTCTACCAGCGGATAGAAATGCCCGACTCCGTGAAACCCAAGATGCCGGCCGACTCTCTGCTGCTGCTGCAGCTGGGAGACTCGGTGCGCAACGTGGTGATGGCTGACACGCTGAGACTGTCAGTCACTCTCGACAGCTTGAAAAACGCCTGGGAGGCAGGTATAGAATACGAGCAGAAGTTCGTACCCGTGATGAGTTTCATCCACACGCTGGATATTCAGAACATGACGCACGACTACTACTCCAACTCGCTCTCCACACAGGAATACTACACCCACAACTACTACGGAGAGCCCGATGAGCACGACGACAGACAGGCGATGCGCTCGTTCCGCAACACACTGGGAGTGAGTATGCGGGAAGGATTCAACAAATGGGCGAAATTCGGCATCACACTCTTTGCAACACACGAACTGCTCATACAGAAGCAGAAATACGTCGTCGCCCCGCTTGATACGTCATATACGGGCAAGACACGCAACAAATTCTCAGTGGGCGGACAGATAAGCAAACGGCAGGGAGACGTCTACCACTACGGTGCGGAAGGTGAAGTGTGGCTTGCAGGACACGCTGTGGGAGACTTCAGGGCCGCAGCGGATCTGGACTTCAACATTCCAATGGGACGACGCGACACAATGGCGTTCAAGGCGACGGCTCTGGTGGAGAACCGGGCCCCGAGTCTGTGGATGGAGGAGACACACACGCAGTTTGCATGGTGGGACAACGACCTCTCGAAGGAGTTCCACACACAGCTGATGGCAGAACTCTCGAACAAGCGCACCCGCACGAAGATAAGATTCGGATGGAGCAACCTCACCAATTACACCTACTACGCCATGCAGAATACGCTTGAGTCGGGAAAGCAGCAAGGCAGCACTATTCCCGGCGACTACAAGCACGACGTGGTGGTGAAGCAGAACAGCGGCAGCGTGCAGGTGTTCATGCTGCAGCTGTGTCAGGACCTCGTGGCTGGCCCGTTGCACTGGGAGAACGAAATAACGTGGCAGAAGAGCACCGATTCGGAAGTGCTGCCCCTGCCCCAGCTCAACTGCTACTCCAATCTCTATCTGCTCTTCAGGATTGCCAAAGTGCTGAGAGTGCAGCTGGGCGGCGACATCCGTTTCTTCACGAAATACTATGCGCCCGACTACGCAACGGCAATAGGACAGTTTGCTGTGCAGGACTACAACAACGGACCGGTAAAGATTGGAGCTTACCCCATCGTGAACGCATACGTGAACCTGCATCTCAAGAGATGCCGCATCTATGTGGCTGCAGCCCACGTGAACGCAGGACACGGAAGAATGTATCTGGCACCTCACTATCCCATAAACCCCATGACTATCAACTTCGGTCTGTCGTGGAACTTCTTTGACTGACAACATGGACAAAATAAGAGACATACGCTGGGGATTCGTAGGATGCGGAGAGGTGACGGAGCGAAAGAGCGGACCGGCCTTCTCGCTGGTGGACCATTCGCAGGTGGTGGCCGTGATGTCGAGAAATCCTGAAAAAGCGCGCGACTATGCCTCCCGGCACAATGTGGAGAAATGGTACGACAACGCTCAGGAACTCATCTGCGACCCCGATGTGAATGCCGTATATATCGCCACACCGCCCTCCTCGCATGCCACCTATGCCATCATGGCAATGAAAGCCGGAAAACCCGTATATGTGGAGAAACCGCTGGCGGCATCGTATATCGACTGCCAGCGTGTGAGTCGCGTGAGCAAGGATACAGGCATCCCGTGCTATGTGGCATACTACCGGCGCGAACTCCCCTATTTCCAGAAAGTGAAGGAACTTGTGGACAGCGGGGAAATCGGTAAGATACTCACCTGCCAGATACGTTTCGCATGCCCGCCGAGAGATCTCGACTACGACCGCACGAATCTCCCCTGGAGAGTGCAGCGAGACATTGCCGGAGGAGGATATTTCTACGATCTGGCACCACACCAGATAGACCTCCTGCAGATGTGTTTCGGACCGATAGTGAGAGCACAGGGAGTGACGGCAAACCGGGGCGGACTGTATGCTACGGAGGATACTGTGGCTGCAACGTTCCAATTCCAGCACGGACTGGTGGGAAGCGGCAGTTGGTGCTTCGTGGCGGACGAATCGGCAAAAGTGGACAGAATAGCACTCAGCGGAGACAAAGGAAGAATAAGTTTCTCTGTATTCACATACAAACCCATATCACTCTACACAGAAAGAGGAAAGGAAGAAATAACAATAGCAAACCCTCCTCATGTACAGCTGCCTCTGATAGAAAAGGTGGTGGGAGCATTGAGGGGAACAGCAACATGTAAAGAAGATTTACAGATGGCCACTTCGGTCAACTGGGTATTAGACAAAATATTAGGAAAACTATGAAAAAAATTGCTCTGTTTTTATTAGGAATGGTACTCTTCGTGACAAATATGAAAGGCGAAGAAGAGAAGTTTTCGGAAATCCAGTTTGAGACAGTAAAGATGAATCTCGGGACATTCAGCGAAAAGGAAGCCGTACGCACCTGCGCATTCGCATTCAAGAATGTGGGCACAGCGCCTCTCATCATCAACCAGGCGTTTGCATCCTGCGGATGCACCACACCCGAATTTCCCAAGACACCCATCAAACCCGGCGAGGGCGGAAACATCACTGTGACGTACAACGGAGAGGGACGCCCCTTCGGTCACTTCACCAAAACCATCACGGTGCGCTGCAACGCAAAAACGGAAGTGGTGCGTCTGGTCATCGAAGGAGAAATGACAAAATAACGCAACGCTGTCAGAAGTAACCTATAACCTGAATATATTATGAAGAAAACACTTATCGTCATCCTCAGTCTCTGGATGGCCGTCTTTGCTGTCAGCGCAAAACCCAAGAAGAACGAGCGCCAGCAGACCGATCGCGAATACTGGGCGGCTCTCGCCTATCGTATGGCTGCTCCTGTGCTTGAGAATATGGCAAAGGGAGAACTGCAGAAGAACATGCAGCTGGAACTGTCTCCGACATGGGACAATCGCGACAAGAAAGTGGCCTACATGGAGTGCTTCGGCCGTCTGATGGCCGGCATAGCTCCCTGGCTCAATCTGCCGGACGACGACACAGCAGAAGGTAAGATGAGAGCCCAGTTGCGCGAATGGGCACTCAAGGCTTACGCCAATGCCGTAGATCCCGAAAGCCCAGACTATCTCGGATGGAAGAGCGGAGGACAGACATTGGTGGACGGCGCATATGTGGCAGAGTCGCTCTACAGAGGATGGGACGGAATCTGGCTGCGTCTGGACTCTCTGACAAAAGCACGCTACATAAAGGAATTCCAGGGACTGCGGCGCTATGACCCCTGCTATACCAACTGGCTGCTCTTCTCAGCTATGGAAGAATGCTTCATCGCGAAAGCAGGAGGAGATGCCGACTGGTTCAGAATACATCGCGCAATGGAGAAGATAGAGGAATGGTACGTAGGCGACGGATGGTATTCCGACGGTCCCTCGTTCGCTTTCGACTACTACAACTCATACGTCATCCAGCCCATGTATGTGGAGTGTCTGGAGATGATACGTCAGGTGAGAGGCAACGACAGCTGGACCGTAAGAACATACGTCCCCACAACGGACAGAAACGAAGGTGCCAACTATCGCTACGCAGCAGCGCTGAAGAGAATGCAGAAGTTCGGTGTCATACTCGAACGTCTTATCTCTCCTGAGGGCACATTCCCCGTATTCGGACGCAGTATCCCCTACCGCATGGCCACAATGCAACCTCTCGCACAGCTCGCATGGCGCAAGCAACTGCCCGAAGAACTGCACAACGGACAGGTGAGAGCCGCTCTCACAGCCGTAATGCACCGCATGTTTGACGGAAAGGGCGAAAGCAACTTCACAAAGGACGGATATCTCACTATAGGATTCGTGGGCAGTCATCCCAATGTGGCTGACTGGTACACCAACAACGGCAGCCTATACATGACCTCGTTGTCGTTCATGCCACTCGGTCTGCCCGAAACAGACGACTTCTGGACAGCTCCAGCAGAAAAATGGACAAGCAAGAAAGCATGGGAGGGCGACGACTTCCCCAAGGATCACAAGTGGAAGATAAACCGTCAGATACTTTACTGGGAATAAAATGAGCATAATCCGGATTGACGAGGGCGTGGTGAGGAACCCCGAATGGCGTATGGATGCGCCTGTAAATCTCACCATTGACGATGGAATGCAGATTGCCGTTGTTGGCGACAACGCTGCAGGAAAGACCCGTCTGGTGGAAATCCTGACGGGCCACTACCCTCTCCTGCAAAACGAGGTGCACTATGATTTTTCAAAGACACCGCGCCCCCTCATATCCGACAACCTGAAATATATCACATTCCGCGACAGCTACGGGGAAAGCGACACCACATATTATCTGCAGCAACGCTGGAACCAGCACGATATAGACGAGAACACTCCCACCGTGGGACAACTGCTCTCCAAAGTGCCGGAAGCCGCAGCCGGATTGAGGGAACGTCTCTACAGCATGTTCCACATGGAGTCGCTGCTGAACGAATACATCATCAGCATCTCAAGCGGCGAACTGCGTAAGTTCCAGCTGACACGAGTGCTCCTCACCGCCCCTCACGTTCTTGTGATGGACAATCCGTATATCGGACTTGACGCTGAGACAAGAGACCAGCTCACCGGACTCTTCGAGACAATGATACGAGAATGCAGTCTGGTGTGTGTACTTATTCTCTCGCGGGACGATATGATACCTGATTTTGTCACACATATCGTACCCGTAGAGGGTTTGCGTGTAAAACAGATGATACGTCGCGAGGAATACATTCCACGCAAACACTGGCGCGAGACTTCGTCGCACGAATTCACAACAGGTGTGACATCATCCGAAACACAGGTGCAGCGTCCCGAGATACTGCGCTTTACGGATGTCACCATACGCTACGGAGAACGTACTATCCTCAGGAATCTCAACTGGGTAGTACGACAGGGAGAGCGCTGGGCTCTTCGCGGAGAGAACGGTGCGGGAAAGAGCACACTTCTGTCTCTCGTCACTGCCGACAACCCGCAGGGATATGCCTGCGACATATCACTCTTCGGACGCAAACGCGGCACGGGAGAAAGCATCTGGGACATCAAGAAACATATCGGCTACGTGTCCCCGGAGCTTCATCGGGCTTATCAGAAAGATATTCCCGCTATTGACATCGTAGCCTCAGGACTCTCCGACTCCGTGGGTCTCTACCACCGTCCCACAGCCTCAGAACGCGAAAAATGTCTTGCGTGGATGCAACGTTTCGGCATTGAAGCCATTGCTTCGCGCACATTCCTGAAACTTTCAAGCGGAGAACAGCGTCTCTGCCTCCTTGCCAGAGCATTCGTGAAACAGCCGGATTTACTTATTCTCGACGAACCGCTTCACGGACTCGATCTGGGACGCTGCCTGATGGTGCAGCAAATCATCGACGACTACATGCAGGACTGCAACAAGACACTTATTATGGTGTCACACTACGCAGAGGAACTTCCACCCTGCATCACACACGAAAAGTTTCTGAAAAAGAATCTTTAGAAATCCCTGTCCTTCAGCACGGGGAATTTCTCTCTGAACGTACGGAGTTTCTCCATATCAAACTCGGCTGTCACAACAGATTCGCTGCCCGTAGGCGCCGCTGCTATCACATTACCGTAGGGATATACCACCACCGTACCTCCGTCGTATTCACACACGGGATCGTTGCCTATTCTGTTCACACCGAGCACATAACTCTGGTTTTCCATAGCCCGCGCCTGCAACAGGATATCCCAGGCGTGCTGACGCTTGTTAGGCCACGAGGCAGCATAAACGATACAGTCGTAGTCATCCATACAGCGTCCCCACATCGGGAAGCGCAAATCGAAACACACTTGCAACAGGAAACGAACACCTCTCCACTCCACTATGACCCGCTCTTTTCCGGGTGTATACGACATCGTCTCGCCGCCGTATTCAAAAAGATGGTGCTTATCGTAGTACACCACACCTCCTTCTCCCTCCGGACGGACGAAGTACATACGATTGCGCCATTGCGACACACCGTCTTCCACCACTCTTGTTGCCACACTGCCGCACACGGCAGCCTTGCGCTCCTCGGCCATGCTTTTCATCCATTCGAGTGTCTCTGCGCTCCAACGCGGCGAGATACAATCTTCCGGTTCTACAACAAAACCTGTGTCAAACATCTCAGGCATCACATACAAATCTGCATCGGTACGACGCATCATCTCTCCGAAGTGCTGTCTGTTGTTCTCGGGCTTCGCCCACAATATATCCGATTGAAGAAGTGCTACTTTCATGGTGGAAATGATTAAAAAATGTGGAGAGCGCCACACCTCTGCGATGCCGGCGCTCTCCGCTTATTGTCAATTAGTTGTTCTCAGGACGGAGTTTGCGAACCACCTCAGCGGTACGCCACATCTCGCTCTCGTGGAGAGCCTTGAGCTCCTTCTCAAGACCTACACGATAGTCGGGCTTGGAGTTGGCGTCGATAGAGATCTGAGCCTCGTTGCCGCTCTTCACGCTGGCATAGAGTTTCTCCACCACGGGCTTGATAGCATCGTGGAAGGGGCCCATCCAGTCGAGAGCGCCGCGCTGTGCAGTTGTAGAACAGTTGGCATACATCCAGTCCATACCCTTAGCAGCGAAGAGAGGCATCAGCGACTGTGTCAACTCCTCAACGGTCTCGTTGAAAGCCTCAGAGGGAGTGTGACCGTTCTCGCGCAGCACCTCGTACTGAGCCAGGAGCAGACCCTGAATAGCACCCATCAGCGAACCGCGCTCGCCGGTGAGGTCGGAAGTAGCCTCGCGCTGGAATGTTGTCTCGAAGAGGTAACCGCTACCGATACCAATACCCAGAGCAAGAGTGCGCTCGAGAGCCTTACCCGTGTAGTCCTGATATACAGCGTAAGAGCTGTTCAGACCGCGACCCTCAAGGAACATGGTACGCAGTGATGTACCAGAACCCTTGGGAGCAACCATGATAACATCGATGTCCTTCTGGGGAACACAACCTGTGCGGTCGTTCCAAGTGATAGCGAAACCGTGAGAGAAATACAGAGCGTTACCGGGCTGCAGGCACTTCTGCAGTGTGGGCCATACACTCATCACAGCTGCGTCAGAGAGCAGACACATAACGATGGTACCCTTTGTGGCAGCCTCCTCGATAGAGAAGAGTGTCTCACCCGGCTTCCAGCCGTCAGCAACAGCCTTGTCGTAGGTCTTACCCTGACGCTGACCGACGATTACATTGAAACCGTTGTCGCGCAGGTTGCAAGCCTGACCGGGACCCTGCACGCCGTAACCGATTACGGCAATTGTCTCGTCCTTCAACACCTCACGAGCCTTCTCGAGAGGAAACTCCTCGCGGGTCATCACTTCCTCGATAACGCCGCCAAAATTCATTTTTGCCATTGTCTTTCTTTTTTAATGGTTTGGTTATTGTTTACTATATGTTTTCTCTTTTTATATTTCTCATTCAAAGAATATTATCCTCGACTGGCACACCACACTGCCGTCAGCTTTCTTCACCTCCACATCCTTTTCGCCGTGCTCTCCTTCCTGAACGTAGAACGAGAGTTCGTCGCCCATTCTGGCTTCCGTCTTGTAGGCAATCTCGAAGCGCCTGATACCCTTCTCAAACTGTTCCAGAGGGAAGAGATTCAGAATGTGTTCCACATATTTTATGGAGTTGACGTGACCGTTGATATCAATGTCGCTGTATTGAGGTTGGAGAGTGCGCACGAGAGCGGCGTTGTCGAAGCGGTAGCGTCCGTGCCCCTCTATAGGGCATACGTTTTCCTCCTCGCTCACCACATAACGCAGGATATCTCCGTCGTAGAGCGTCATCAGGTCGCACGGTTTGCGCGTATCGATATCTATCATCGCCCACACGCTGCGTGCATATCCCATCGGTGTGCCGTCTTCGCGCAGGATGGAGAAGTTACGGTTGGTGAACAGCTTCATCACGCTCTCCACCCACGTGCGTATCTCTATGTTCTCATAGTTGCGCGGCATCTCCGTCATCTCTATCGACAGACGCGAGAGCACCCACGTGTGCTGTGTCTCATTCAGCGCTCCGATGCCCCACCCCCTTCGTGTGGAGTGGTTGCCGGCTGCGTTGAGAAGGTGATTACCCAGCACACCCATGAATATCCTCCCCGTGAAGTCCACGTGGAAGGGTTCGACATACACCTTATGAGAATCTATCTTCTCCATGCTTCCTTATTTGTTCAGCTCACGCTGCTCCAGATACTGGTCGAGGTGTTCGATGCAGTCGCGTGTCACAGCGATGCGTCCCGAGCGTACGAACTGTCTCACGATACCCATCTCGTTGAGTGCTTCGAAGAGAGATAGGATATCCTCCGTGAGTCCCTTCTTCTCCACGATGCTGAATGTGGGGTTCACCTCCACAATGCGTGCTCCGTGATGACGCACAGCCTTGCTGGCGGCGGGGTTCTGCAGCAGACCCTCCGTACTTATCTTCAGCAGGCAGGCCTCCATGATGAATATCTCGTCGTCGGTGAAATAGTTAGCCTGCAACACATCGATTTTCTTCTCCATCTGCTTGCACAGCGTCATCACCATCTCCTCCGTGCAGAAACACGTGATGGTGTATTTGTGCACACCGGGAGTTGACGAGGCGCACACATTGAGGCTCTCGATGTTCACCTGGCGGCGTGTAAACACAGCTGTGATTTGGTTCAATATACCAGCAAAGTTCTCTGAGTATATGATGAGGGTATATAGTTTCGTTTCCATCAGCATTCTACGTTAAGTTGCATTTCATCCACAGCCCGTCCGGGTGCCGTCATGGGTTCCACGTTGGCGTCGGGCTTTATCACAGCCTCCAGGAAGAAGGCTCCCTTCGTGTTGAGCATCTCCTGAATGGCGTCCTGCAGCTCTGCCCTGTCCTTCACAATGCGGTGAGGAATGTTGTAGGCCTCAGCCACCTTGCCGAAGTCGGGATTCACCATGGGAGTGAACGAGCGCTTGTGGTTGAAGAACATATCCTGCCACTGACGCACATTGCCCAGATAGCTGTTGTTGAGGAGTATCATCTTCACGGGAATCTGGTATTCCATGATGGTGCCGAACTCCTGTATCATCATCTGCAGACCTCCGTCGCCCATGAAGCAGCATACCGTGCGGTCGGGAGCACCGTATGTGGCACCCATTGCTGCGGGCAGTCCGTAGCCCATCGTACCCATACCGCCGGAAGTGGCAATCGAACGGGGCTTGTGGAACTTGTAGTAGCGCACCGACATCAGCTGGTTCTGACCCACGTCGGTCACCAGTATTGATTCAGAATTGGTGGCCTTTGCCACAGCGTGTGCCACCTCACCCATGAGCAGCGGACCGCTCGTCGGCTTCGTTGCGGGTGTTATCACGCGCTCTATTTCCTGCTGACGCAGCGGCTGGAACGATTCCTTCCAATCCGTGTGATCAGCTTCCTTCAGCAATGCCGTGATGGCGGGCAGCGTCTTCTTGCAGTCACCCACAACGGCCACCGTCGTCTTCACGTTCTTGTCTATCTCGGAGGCATCGATGTCCAGATGTATTATCTTAGCCTGCTTGGCATACTTGCTCAGATTGCCCGTCACGCGGTCGGAGAAGCGCATGCCGACTGCGATAATCACATCGGCCTCCTGCTCCTTGATATTCACGCTGTAGCTGCCGTGCATACCGAGCATACCCATATTGAGCTTGTGGTTGGAAGGCAGAGCGGAAAGTCCCAGCATCGTACGTCCGGCCGGTATGTCGGCTTTCTCGAGGAATGCCTTGAGTTCTTCCTGGGCATTACCCAGTTCCACACCCTGTCCCACCAGCGCCAGAGGTTTCTTTGCGCTGTTGATGAGTTCGGCAGCTGCCTTGATGGCTTCTTCCTTCGGTTCGGGAGAAGGCACGTAGGAACGTATGAAGTGCACGTTGGCGGGCTTGTATTCCACGAGGTCCGTCTGTGCGTTCTTCGTGAAGTCGAGCACCACAGGACCTGGTCTGCCCGAACTTGCGATAAAGAATGCACGGCTCACAGCCCATGCCACATCTTCCGCACGTCGTATCTGGTATGTCCATTTCGTGATGGGCTGTGCCACGCTCACGAGGTCCACCTCCTGGAAGGCATCGCTTCCCAGCATCGGGGTTCCCACCTGTCCGGCTATCACCACGATGGGCGTCGAGTCCATCATAGCGTCTGCCACACCTGTCAGCGTGTTTGTCACACCGGGACCCGATGTCACCAGCGTCACACCCACCTTGCCGCTCACTCGGGCAAAACCTTCTGCTGCGTGTGTGGCGGCCTGTTCGTGGCGCACCAGCACGTGTTCAAAACATTTCTTCTCTCCTCTTGTGTAGTCGTAGAGAGCATCGTAGGTGGGCATGATAGCTCCGCCCGGATAACCGAATATGGTGGTTACGCCTTCATTCTTCAGCGAAAGCATCAATGCCTCTGCACCTGTTACCTTTTCTGCCATTATATTTTTAAGCCTAAAACTCTAAACTCTCAAATCTCAAATCTCAACTATTCTATTATCCTCACACCGCCCTTGTCTGCCGATGCAACACTCTGAGCATAAGCACGGAGCGCCTTCGACACCACGCGGTTTCTCTTCAGGGGCTGCTGCGGACGTGCAGCGAGTTCCTCGTCGGAGAGCTTCACGTTGATTGAGCGGCTTGGGATATCGATGACGATGATGTCGCCGTCTTTTATCTTGCCGATATTGCCTCCGCTGGCAGCCTCCGGTGAGATATGTCCGATGGAAAGTCCCGACGTGCCGCCGGAGAAGCGTCCGTCTGTGATGAGGGCGCATTCCTTACCCATGTGCATCGATTTGATGTAGCTCGTGGGATACAGCATCTCCTGCATACCGGGTCCTCCCTTGGGGCCCTCGTGTGTGATCACCACGCAGTCGCCCTTCTTCACCTTGCCGCCGAGTATTCCCTCGCAGGCATCCTCCTGTGAGTCGAACACCACAGCCGGTCCCTCGAAATGCCATAGCTCAGGAGCCACACCTGCGGTCTTCACCACGCAGCCGTCCTGTGCTATGTTGCCGAAGAGCACGGCCATACCGCCGTCTTTCGTGTAGGCATGCTCGATGTCACGGATGCAGCCCTCGCTGCGGTCTGTGTCAAGTGTCTCCCACTGTGCGTTCTGCGAACCCATCTTCGTGGAGAACTTACCGCCAGGCGCACTTCTGTAGATGCGCTCTGCCTCGGGATCGATGCTCTCGCCCGTGATGCTGTATTTCTTGATGTCCTCACCCAGTGTGGCACCGTTCACTCTCTTGCAGTCGAGATTGAGCAGACCTCCCTTGGCCAGTTCACCCAGGATGCCGAGGATACCGCCTGCGCGGTTCTCCTCCTGGATGGAGTATTTCTGCCAGTTGGGTGCCAGCTTGCAGAGGAATGGCACCTTGCGCGAGAGGCGGTCGATGTCCTGCATCTTGAATTCCACCTCGCCCTCCTGTGCCACAGCCAGCAGGTGCAGCACGGTGTTGGTGCTTGCTCCCATGGCGATGTCGAGCGTCATTGCGTTGAGGAAGGCCTCGCGTGTAGCTATCGAACGGGGCAGCACACTCTCGTCGCCCTCTTCGTAGTATTTCAGAGCGTTCTTCACTATCAGCTTGGCTGCGTCGCGGAAGAGCTGCACGCGGTTCACGTGTGTGGCCAGTATGCTGCCGTTGCCGGGCAGTGAGAGGCCGATAGCCTCCGTCAGCGAGTTCATCGAGTTGGCTGTGAACATACCCGAACACGCACCGCATCCGGGGCAGGCACACTGCTCCACCTCAGCCAGTTCCTCGTCGCTCACGGTGGGGTCTCCGCCCTTGATCATCGCTGTGATGAGGTCGGCGTTCTCGCCTTTGTACTTACCGGCTTCCATCGGACCGCCGCTCACGAACACTGCGGGGATGTTGAGCCTCATGGCAGCCATCAGCATACCGGGCGTCACCTTGTCGCAGTTCGAGATGCATATCATGGCATCTGCCTTGTGTGCATTCACCATGTATTCCACCGAGTCGGCTATCACGTCGCGCGAAGGCAGCGAATAGAGCATACCGTCGTGCCCCATGGCGATACCGTCGTCCACGGCGATGGTGTTGAATTCGGCTGCATAGCATCCCAAGGCCTCTATCTCGGCTTTCACTATCTGACCTATCTCATGCAGATGAGTGTGTCCGGGCACGAACTGTGTGAACGAGTTGACAATGGCGATGATGGGTTTGCCGAACTGCTCCCTCTTCATTCCGTTTGCCACCCACAGGGCGCGGGCTCCTGCCATGCGTCGTCCTTCCGTACAGACTGCACTTCTAAGCTGTTTTTTCATATATTCAGAGCGTCTTTTTTGTGTTTATTACATAAATATCGGGCGCAAAGGTACGAAAATTTGTTTAATTAAAGAGGATAATATGCAAAGATTATGGATTAAAGACCGTAATTTGTCACCTATCCGCTCCTATCTTCCGATATTTTTCGTATATTTGTCCTCGAAAATCAACATTAAACATTTTCTTTGCGCCAGCAATGAGGCTGAGCGTAGCGAAAGCAACCCATAACCATTAACCAAAACATGTCCCAGCGTTTCATTCTCAACGAAGTCAGTTACTTTGGTGCCGGCGCCCGCAAGGAGTTGCCGGAAGTCATTTCCCGTATGAATCTCCACAAGGCTCTCGTCTGCTCCGACAAGGGCCTCATCAAGGTGGGTACCACCAAGATGGTCACCGACGTCCTCGATGCCGCAGGATTCCCCTACGACATCTATTCCGAAATCAAGCCCAACCCCACCGTCACCAATGTGAAGCAGGGTGTCGAGGCCTTCAAGGCATCCGGTGCCGACTGCATCATAGCCATCGGAGGCGGCAGTTCGATGGATACCGCCAAGGGTATCGGCATTGTGGCCAACAACCCGGAATTCTCTGATGTTGTGTCTCTTGAGGGCTGTGCTCCCACCAAGCACAAGAGTGTGCCCATCATCGCCCTTCCCACTACGGCTGGTACGGGTGCAGAGGTCACCATCAACTACGTCATCATCGACGAGGAGCGCCAGGCCAAGATGGTGTGTGTCGACCCCAACGACATACCCGCCGTTGCCATTGTCGACCCCGAACTGATGTATTCGCTCCCCAAGGGTCTCACCGCTGCTACCGGTATGGATGCCCTCACCCACGCCATCGAGGGCTATATCACCAAGGGTGCCTGGGTGATGTCCGACATGTACGAACTGCAGGCCATCAAGATGATTGCCGAGAATCTGCCTCTCGCTGTCGATGAGCCCACCAATCCCAAAGGTCGCGAAGCAATGGCCCTTGCACAGTATATCGCTGCACAGGCGTTCTCCAATGTGGGTCTCGGCCTCGTTCACGGTATGGCTCATCCGATGGGTTCTCTCCACGATGTGCCCCACGGCGTTGCCAACGCTCTGCTGCTGCCCACCATCATGGAGTTCAACATGCCGGAGCGCATTGAGAAATTCGGCATCATTGCCCAGCACATGGGTGTCGACACCACGGGTATGACTCCCCAGCAGGCTGCTCAGGCTGCCGTCGATGCTGTGAAGGCATTGTCCATCCGCGTGGGCATTCCCCAGCACCTCAGCGACCTCGGTATCACGGCTGCTGACATCCCCGCTCTGGCCGACCAGGCTCTTGCCGACGTCTGCACTCCTGGCAATCCCCGCGATGTAACATTAGATGATATTAAAGCACTTTATACCAAGGTATTGTAATCCTTTGCATAAAGTTTACATTTAATATAAAAGCGGGCAGCCCGATTGAGCTGCCCGCCTTCTTTTTTCTTGTTTTTTCTTTTGGATTTACTTACCGAAATAGCGCTTCAGCAGACCATCGAAACCTCTGCCGTGACGTGCCTCGTCCTTTGCCATTTCATGCACGGTGTCGTGGATGGCATCCAGGTTCTCCTCCTTGGCGCGCTTTGCGATAGCCATCTTGCCGGCGCATGCACCGCACTCAGCCTCTGCACGCTTCTCCAGGTTGGTCTTGGTGTCCCACACCACGTCGCCGATGAGTTCAGCGAAACGGCTTGCGTGGTCGGCCTCCTCGAATGCATAGCGGCGGAATGCCTCTGAGATTTCGGGATAACCCTCACGGTCGGCCTGGCGTGCCATAGCGAGATACATACCCACCTCGCAGCACTCACCCTCGAAGTGAGCCTTCAACCCCTCCATGATGTCGGCGGGGCAACCCTTTGCCACTCCAATCACATGTTCGGTCACATACTCCTTCTCACCGTCCTTCACCTCAGTAAACTTGCTTTTGGGGGCTTTACACTGGGGGCACTGCTCGGGAGCCTCTGCACCTTCATACACATAACCGCACACTGCGCAAACAAATTTCCTTTTCATTGGTATTTTCCTTTATTAGTTAGTAAAATGATTTGGTTTTTCTAATCAGTTTTAAGTATTTTGCGAGACAAATGTACAAAAAAAATTGTGTTTGCCAAAGAAAAGACCGAAAAAAATGCCAAATATCATTAAAATTATGTACTTTTGCACTTGTTATCACGCGATAGTGGCTCAGTTGGTAGAGCATTGGCTTCCCAAGCCGAGGGTCGCGGGTTCGAGTCCCGTCTATCGCTCTTCCTGAAATACAATTTGTTACATCTGTCGGCGGCCCGTCACCAACTGGCCGGCAACAACTGTGGTCGGAATTATTTTCTGTTGTTCCTGTGGGAGATTATCAACTTTTTTCCGTACCTTTGCAGCGGATTGACCCGCTCATTGCTATCCTCATGGCGCAGGTCGTGCTTATGATGCTGTTTGCTTACATGGTGGCCTTTCCCCTGCTGGGGCGCGACTACGATGCTGCTGTGCTGTGTGCGGGCATCTGCGGCTTCGGCCTGGGAGCCACGCCCAACGCGATGGCCAACATGAGTGCTATGTGCTACAAATATCACTACTCGGTGAAGTCCTTCCTCATCGTGCCAATCATCGGCGGCATGTTCACCGACCTGATCAACACGGGTATGATCACGATGTTCCTCAACTTTTTTCATTAAAGACGAAAAGTTTTTTATAACTATGCAGAAAAATTGGAAGGGCTAATAAGAAAAGTGGGCACAAAATATTCGTGTCACATTTGTCACGAAAAAAAAATTTTTTACATGCTCACGCACACATGTAGGCGCATTTTTTTCGTGCGATGAGGCTTTCCTGAAACACTTAAAAAAAATTTTCTCATAGAACATCAGTGAGTTATGAGAATAATTGTCCATTTCGTTTTTCCGCTGTCTTACCTTTGTTGAATCAAGGCAGATATAAGGCAGCCTCCAGGGTTCGTCTACAAATCCCTTAATGAAGCGAAAAATCTGGGTGAAAGAAAACTGACAGAAGACTGGCGGGCTTTGCCCTAAATGATAAATGAAAAATGAGAAATGATTTTTCAGTTGACAAGTCGTTAGTAGACAAGTTAACGAGTTGGATGTTAACGAAAACGAAAACTAACAACTTGTCTACTCGTCCACTTTCGGCTTGCCGAATGAGCGCGAGCGAAGCCGAAGCGAACTTGTTAACTTGTCAACTAAAAAAGAAATGTCGCCCAAGCGGACGGCATTTCTTTGTTTCGTGACATTCGTGACAAATGTGACACGAATATCTTGCAGCACACACAAAAAGAAATCCCCTGCCTCGGAGGGAAGCAGGGGATTACCGCAGTTATATAAATAAGGTTAATGCTTATAACGGATTCTGCGGCACTACCGTAGCTACTGTGGTCAAAGTAATCTTCTCGAGCTTGTCGTTGCCAGTCTGAATCTCAACACTTGCCGTAGTGGTGCCGCCGGGATTCAGAGGAGTCTCAATGCCGTCGCCATAGACAGCCTCGATGATACAGCGCTTCTTGGTGTCGAGCTCGACGGTGTTAGTCTTGATGATGTTGACGAACTTGCCAGGCTCCTTGGGATCGGGAATGCTCTTGACACTCCATGTGGCACCCTGAACCTCGAAGTTGGTGGCACGGATGGTCAGCATGGTGTCTATCAACTGCTCGTCGTTGGTATCGAGCTCGTAGGACTTAATCTCCTGATTATCCTTGCTGACAAGAGCAACTGCGGCAACAGTCAGTTTACAGGTCTTCTCAAGTGTGGTCACCTTGTAGCCAGGCTTCAAAGTGATGGTAGCCGTCAATGTGACAGGAATCATCTTCTTCTGGTCGTCCACCTTGTTGGTGTCGAGCAAAGCAATCTTACCGTCGGCGTCGATGGTGGCAACCTCATCGTCAGAAGAAGTCCACTCGATGCTCTCGTACTCGAAGTTGGGATGAGCGGTCTCGTCGTCGACAATATAGAGAGGATCCCAGTTGTCGTCGTAGCCGAGGAACATGGTGCGGGTCTCGGAACTGATGGCAGCCTTGGCCGTGAACTCCTTCTGGAGGACGTTGAGCGTCTTGTTGAGCTCAGGATTGGTGGTGCTGACAACAGTGACGGAACCGCTGCGAGCGTCGAGCTTGTTCTGGTCGATGCTGAAGCATATAGCCGTGGTCTGACCGTCGTAACCCTTACCGTCTATGATGGGATCGGTGGGGCTGTCGGGATCGTTGATGATATGCAGCCATTCGTTGTTGGACGTCACCTTGAAGTCGGCGAAGTTAGTCCAGTACTTAACCTTCTGCTTGGCATTACCGTCGCAGTCGACACCGGCTACGTCGAAAATCTCGTTCTTCGCAGTGGATACGTAGAAGGTGAACAGGGGATGACCGGGCTGTGATACGGTGAACACGATGTCTTCCTGGCCCTCAGCCTTGAGAGTGATGGTGCCCGTGCGGGTGAGGTATTCGGAACTCTCGTCAATGGTGTAGGACAGAGTCTCGCGGGAATACTTCGTGGAGTTGTTGTGTATCCAGTCGACGGAAATCTCTTCCTTGTAGTCGAGGTTCTTGTCGATGACGAAAGAAGCGACAGCCTGCTCGTAGCTGCTCAGCACGTAGGTGTCGGCGCTCTGGTCGCCGTCGGTGGCAATGCGGAAGACATCCTTCTCAAGCTGCTCGAGATGGATGGTGTCGGAGGTTGTCGACTGCACATCCTTCACAACGATGCGTGCATAGCGGGGAGTCTCGTTGGGATTGGCAGCAGCCGTAACGGCCAGCTGCTTCTTGTTCACACCCGAACCGTCCACAACGACGCAGGAGAGCCAGGGCTCCCCGGGAGTGGCAATCAAAGTCTCATCATCGCCGTTGCGGTCAACATACTCAATGTTGGCAACCAGATTGGCGTTGGTGGATATATCGCTCAGGAAACTGGTGTTCTTGTTGGTAATCTGATAGGAATTGCTGGCGAACTTCACATTGGGAGAACCCATCTGAATCACGGTGATGGAGATTACCTGATCACCGCACTTGATGCGAATGACACCAGTGCGGGAGTTGTAGCCGAAGAACTCAGACACCTTGAACATACCGACGGTCTCCGTAGCTTTGTAGGATGTCCTGGCAAGATGTATCCAGGGCTCGCTGGTCTCAACAGTCCAATCCTCAGTGGAACTTACAATAAAGTGCTGCCAAGCGTTTGCCTTGTCGCATGCAATGGTGTACACCGCATAATTGTCACCACTTGAGAAACGGATGGAACCGTCGTCGTCAGAACACGAAGCCATGAAGGCACCAGAAAGCACCATCAAGGCCATTATTAGTTTGTTTTTCATAGATAGAGTGTATGTTTTTTATGTATTTTTACATTAAATGACAAGCAAAGATAGCCATTTTCACGCACATAACAAAGAAAAAGTTAAGAAAAGTTTAAAAAAAACACAAAAAACTTTGTTTTTACAACACAAAAAAGGGTTGAAGACGCATTTCTGTCCTTCAACCCTCAGGTCGGGGTGACCCGACTCGAACGGGCGACCACCTGGTCCCAAACCAGGTGCGCTACCAACTGCGCTACACCCCGCGGGCGAATCATCGCTTTCCGCGTGATTCGGCTGCAAAGATACAACAAAATCTTCACATAAAAGGAGTTTTGATGTAAAAAAGTTTCGTTTACTCCCCTCTTCGCCTCAAAAATCCACATACGGAGACAGACGGGCGGTGTCTGCAGCGGAGAATTCGGACAGAGCAAGCAGTTCGGACATATTATGGACAGCACCGTATCTGCGCTGGAAAGCCTTCAGGGCCTTCACCTGCACAAAACTCAGGAAAGGATGGCCCACCAGGCGTTTGAAGGAATCCCTGTTGAGGTTCACCCTCGGGATGACAGAGGAAGTGTCCCTGCCCGAAGGCCGCTCCTCCTTCACGCTCTGCGTCCGCAGCAACGTGTCGCTATATACAGCAGCCTCCGCACGGCTCTCACGGGGCTGAAGAAGCTGATACTGCTCCCCTATCCTGATGAGAGGAGCGAGGTGGGCCCACTGGCCCTTCGTGAGAAAAGGAACGCGGGAGAAATCCTCCTTGCTGCTGTAGACATATCCCCTCGCCCTATGACGGCAGATGCTGCGCACCTGAGCCGGAGTGAGACCAAGACGCAGCAGCTGGGAAGTGTCGGCCTCGTTGGGGTCGAAGACGAAACTCTCCACACGCGGACGGGAGACATCATAGGACGAAGCCTTCCTGCGGGGAGCAGCATCGCCGGCACGCCCTGTGAGAAACGGACGGGTAACGTATTCCCCCTGCTTCTCCGGAGAGGACTGCGAAGACGTGTATTCCCACGTGAGACGCCCCACAAGAACGAGCGACAGAAGCCACAGGACGCATATAAAAATGTGTTTGAAATTCATTGCTAACGATCTCCTTTGAGTGTCTCAAGAAGTTCTATAGCGGCCTCCACGCTCATCACCTCCTGAATGGTGAGGGAACGCACGCCGCCCGTCTCCTTAAGCTGGCAGCGCATCACATTGAGGGCGCAGAACTCTATGATGCGGCCGAAAAGCGAACTGGTGTAGAAGGGCGAATCCTCCTGCGAGACAAACTGCAGACGCATGCGACGCTGGCGCAGCGTAATCTTCTCCACGCCAAGCGACTTGCCCAGCATGCGCAGACGCACCACACGGATGAGATTCTCACCCTCCTCGGGAATGGCACCGAAGCGGTCCATCATCCTCCGGCGGAAAGCCTCTGTATCCGCATCGCGCTCAAGACTGTCGAGTTCACGGTAGAGCTGCATACGCTCCGCAGAGGTGGGCACATAGGACTCGGGGAAATAGAGCGGCAGGTCGCTGTCGAGCTGGCAGTCGTCCACGAAATCCTCCCCGCCCTTGATGACTCCCGTGCGAAGGTCCTCCTCCAGGAGGTCGCGAAACTCCTCATGGCGCAGTTCCTTTACAGCCTCGGTGAGTATCTTCTGATAGGTCTCGTAGCCGAGGTCGGCAATGAAACCGCTCTGCTCCGCTCCCAGAAGATTGCCCGCACCGCGTATGTCGAGATCCTGCATGGCTATGTTGATGCCGCTGCCCAGGTCGGAGAAATTCTCGATAGCCTCCAGACGGCGCTTGGCCTCCGAACCGAGATCCTTGAACGGCGGGGCCAGCAGATAGCAGAAGGCCTTGCGGTTGGAACGGCCCACACGGCCGCGCATCTGATGAAGGTCGGAGAGACCGAAATGGTGGGCGTCGGCGATGATTATGGTGTTGGCATTAGGGATATCCACACCGCTCTCGATGATGGTGGTGGAGAGGAGCACGTCGTAGTCGTAGTTGACGAAGCCGAGCACCACCTCCTCCAGTTTCTCGGGCGGCATCTGTCCGTGACCTACAGCAACGCGGGCTTCCGGCACCACGCTGTGGATTATCTCCTCGAGATGAGGAAGGGAACTGATCCTGTTGCACACGAAGAAGACCTGGCCGCTACGCTCCATCTCCAGCGATATGGCCTCACGTATGATGTCGGGAGAGAAGACACAGAGTTCGGTCTGTATGGGATAGCGGTTGGGCGGCGGGGTCTGTATGATAGAGAGGTCGCGGGCACCCATGAGCGAGAACTGCAAAGTGCGCGGTATGGGCGTGGCGGTGAGCGTGAGAGTGTCCACGTTGGTCTTCATCTGACGCAGCTTCTCCTTAGTGGAGACGCCGAACTTCTGCTCCTCGTCAATGATAAGCAGGCCGAGGTCCTTGAACCTGACCGTCTTGGAAATGAGCCGATGCGTACCTATAAGTATATCTATGCGGCCGGCCTTAAGATCGTCGAGTATCGCGGCTGTCTGCTTGGGAGTGCGGGCACGCGAGAGATAGTCCACGCGGACAGGCATGCCCTCAAGACGCTTGGCGAAGGTGCGGTAGTGCTGATAGGCCAGCACCGTAGTGGGCACGAGCACGGCCACCTGCTTGCTGTCGGAAGCTGCCTTGAAGGCGGCACGTATGGCCACCTCCGTCTTGCCGAAACCCACATCGCCGCACACAAGGCGATCCATGGGACGGGAGCGCTCCATATCGGCCTTGACGTCGGCCGTGGCCTTGAACTGATCGGGGGTGTCCTCGTAGAGGAACGACGCCTCCAACTGGTGCTGCAGATATGAGTCGGGAGAATAGGCAAAACCCTTCTCCTGACGGCGGCGCGAATAGAGTTTGATGAGGTCGCGGGCGATATCCTTTATCTTGTTCTTGGTGCGCTCCTTTAGTTTGAGCCACGCACCGCTGCCCAGAGCCGAAAGTTTGGGAGCCTCGCCTTCCCTGCCCTTGTATTTCGATATCTTGTAAAGTGCATGTATGGAGACGAAGACGGTGCCCTGATCGCGATAGTTGATACGGATGACCTCCTGCATCGTACCGCCGTTGTTCATGCGCACCAGACCGCCGAAGATACCCACGCCGTGGTCCACATGCACGACATAGTCGCCCGGATGCAGCTGCTGTATCTCCTTGAGCGTCATAGCCACCTTACCGCGACGCACCTGTTCGTTGCGCAGCGTGTACTTGTGGAAGCGGTCGAATATCTGATGGTCGGTGAAGAAGCACAACTTGCGCTCGTTGTCGCAGAAACCGGCGTGAAGGGTGCGGCCCACGGGAGTGAAGCGGATGCCCGTCTCCTTGTCGTGGAAGATGCTCTCCAGGCGGTCGGTCTGCTTCTCGGAATCAGCCAGGATGTAAAGGTCGTAGCCCTCGCCGTCGAGGCGCTGGAGAGTGGAGACAAGCAGGTCGAAATTCTTGTGGAAGACGGGCTGCGGCGAGATGTCGAAGGAAAGGGATGCGTCCTTTGCTGCGGAGGCGCTCATCACCACGCGGCGGAAACCGCCGTAGTCGCGCCCGACAGACTCCTTGTGGACAAGCGTCACATCGTCGGAGAAATAGTCGAGAAGCGTGGATGCGGACTCCCCGTCGCCTGCAAATTCGGGTACGATGGTGATTTCCTTCTTCTTCTCGACGGAGGTCTGCTGCTGTATATCGAACGTGCGGATGCTGTCCACCTCATCGCCGAAGAAGTCGATGCGGTAGGGATATTCGGAGGTGTAACTGTAAACGTCAATCAGCGAACCGCGAATGGCGTACTGACCGGGTTCGTAAACATAATCCACACGATGGAAACCGTATTCCTGCAGCGTCTCCCTGACGAATTTCTCGTCCACCTTCATCCCCACGGATACGGCCAGCGTGTCGCGCTTGAGCTCTGTGGGCGGCGGCACCGTCTCGTCGAGAGCCTCCGGATGCGTCACCACGTAGAGCGAGGCACTCCGCCCGGCAACCAGCCTGGAAAGCACCTCCGTGCGCAATATCTCACCGGCTGAGTCGCGGCGCTCGGAACTCACGGTGCGTCGCTTGCCGGAAGGGAAGATGAGCACGTCGCTGTTGCCAAGGAGCTGAGTCAGGTCGTGATAGAAATAACCCGCCTCCTCCTCGTCGTTGAGAATAAAGAGAAAAGGATGGGCCACAGCCTCCGGACAGGCCAGCGGAAGCGATGCGAAAAGCAGCGGAGCAGCCGACGCCTGAAGACCGGCGAGAGAGATTTCCCGCTGGGAGGACACAAGCATTTTTCCGAGAACTTTCAGCTTCGGATGACGTGCGTAAAGTTTTTGGAGTTCGTTAATATCCATAAAAACCGCGTGCAAAAGTACAAAAAAGGCTAAAGACAATACACTTGAAGAGCTAGTTTTTTCTCTATTTACGTTATTTTTTCGTACATTTGCAGAGCAGAAAGCCGATGGAACAGTCATTTGAAATGAAAAATCTGGTAATTATACCCACATATAACGAGAAAGAAAACGTAGAGGCAATCATACGTGCCGTGACAGGACTGAATGCAGAACTGAAGGACGGCAGGAAAGCCACCTTCGAGGTGCTCATCATCGACGACGGAAGTCCGGACGGCACCGCCGGCATCGTGAAGCATCTGATGCAGGGTGAGTTCGACGGACGCCTTCACATCATAGAGCGCTCGGGCAAACTGGGGCTGGGCACAGCCTACATAACAGGCTTCAAGTGGGCCATCGAGCACAGGTATGACTACATCTTCGAGATGGATGCCGACTTCTCACACAACCCCAACGACGTGCCCCGTCTGCTGGAAGCCGTCGCCTCGGATGGCAACGACGTGGCTGTGGGCAGTCGCTACATCACGGGGGTCAATGTGGTGAACTGGCCCATGGGACGCGTACTGATGTCCTACTACGCCTCGGCCTACGTGCGTACCGTGCTGGGTATCTCGCTGCGCGACACAACGGCCGGTTTCGTGTGCTACCGCAGGGAAGTGCTCGAGACCATCGACCTTGACAACATACATTTCAAGGGCTACGCCTTCCAAATAGAGATGAAATACACGGCACTGCGACTCGGTTTCAAGGTGAAGGAAGTACCCGTCATCTTCGTCAACAGGGAACTCGGCACCAGCAAAATGTCGGGCGGCATATTCGGAGAGGCATTCTTCGGTGTGATGCGTCTGAGATTCATGAAGTACCGCGCCAGATGAAGACTCTCATACACAACGCCACCATCGTCAATGAAGAAGAGTCCTTCACGGGTTCGCTCCTGATAGAGGACGACCGTATCAGCCATATATCCCGTGGGGAGAACATATCATCGGCAGGCGCCGAAGTGATAGACGCGGAGGGCTGCCTGCTGCTGCCCGGAGTAATCGACGACCACGTGCATTTCCGCGAACCGGGACTCACCCGCAAAGCCACAATGCACACGGAGAGTATGGCTGCGGCGGCCGGCGGTGTGACAAGCGTGCTGGATATGCCGAATGTGGTGCCGCAAACCACTACCATAGACCTTCTCAAAGAGCGTCAGCGACTGGGACTGGAGTCGATGCACGTGAATCACGCCTTCTTTCTGGGAGCCACCAACAACAATCTTGAACAGGTGAAACGACTGGACACAGCAACGTGCCCGGGAGTGAAGCTTTTCATGGGCAGCAGCACGGGTAATATGCTCGTGGACAGAGAGGAGACGCTGCGCAAACTGTTCTCCGAATGCCCCTCAATAATCATGGCTCATTGCGAGGACAGCGCACGTATCACCCGTCGCACGGAAGAATACCGGGCACTCTGCGGAGAAGACCCCGACGTGAAGTACCACAGCGAGATACGCGACGAGGAAGCATGCTGGGAGAGCAGCCGTCTGGCAGCCGCACTTGCAACGGAAAGCGGTGCCCGCCTGCATATCGCACACGTCTCCACAATGGAGGAACTCACGCTTGCGTCGCCCGAATCGGGTATCACTCTGGAAGTGTGCGTGCCGCATCTGCTCTACTCCACAGACGACTATGCCCGTCTCGGCACACGTATCAAATGCAACCCCTCCGTGAAAGCTCCCCGCCATCGCGAGGCGCTGCGCGAAGCACTCTCCTCCGGAGCCGTCACCACAATAGGAACCGACCACGCACCCCATCTCCTTGTCGAAAAAGAAGGAGGAGCACTGAAAGCCGTGAGCGGGATGCCGATGGTGCAGTTCTCCCTCGTGTCGATGCTCACGCTGGCCGATGAAGGCGTGCTCACGAAAGAATGTCTCGTGCGTCTGATGTGCCACAATCCGGCTACGCTGTTCGGCATCGCCGAACGAGGTTTCCTGCGCGAAGGCTACAAGGCGGATCTCACACTCGTGCGTCACCGCCGGCACACCATAACGAAAGAGGAAATACTCTCGCTCTGCGGCTGGAGCCCGAGGGAGGGCGACATGGTGGAATACGAGGTGGCAGCCACGTGGGTCAACGGACGGAAAGTGTGGGACGGAAAGAGTGTCAATACCGACGTGAAAGGTGAAGCGCTACACTTCGTCCACTAATAAAAACTGCCCCTTACTGTATTTGAGTGTTACCTGAGAACTTTCTTTCTAAAAGTTTGGATGCTTGCGTATTATACCACGAGTATCCGTTTCGTCTCTCCTCCTCTATTTCATCCAGACTGAAACGCATCACACCGTCTCTTCCACAGAAGAACGGACGGTTGTCATCAAGGGTGTAGAAGCGTGCCCAGCGTCCGTCCTCAAGTCTGTTTTCCCCAAACCACCTCACAGCTGCCGCAATAGCCTCCTTCACCTCGGGATACCCGTTCTCGACGAGTTGCAGGAATTCCACAACGGCAACGCTCTCAGAGGTGGCGAGGCCCGCCAGTTCAAAAGCGCGTGCTCCGACAGGCTGCAGCGTCTTCTCGTCGTACTGCTGCGCCCAGATGGTGCGCTTTCCGTGCTGCACATACTGGCACGCGAGTATGCACTCGACGCCCTTGTCCACAGCCGCCGAGGCCTCCACGGAGAGAGTCAGCGGAAGATGTGTGTAGGGCACCTCTCTCCTGCTCACCTGCAACAGAAGACGCAGAGCGTTGGTCATCGCGTTGTCATTGAAGGTGATACGTCCGTGATAGTGGTCGTGGCGGGGGAAATACTGCGGGAAACCTCCGTTAGCATACTGCATGGAAAGCAGATAATTCACTCCGCGCACAGCACTCTCAAGGTAGGCGCTGTCCTTCACGGCTTCGTACATACGCATCAGAAAGCGTATCTCGGTCATCGTGGCACCATTGTCGATGGTGGCCTCCTGCAGATCATGCTGACGGGGCAAACGGGAGAGACTGTCCATTGCCGTGGGGATGTCGTTTTGAATATCTACATGAAAGAAATTAATATTCTTCGGCCAGGCTCCGTTCTCAATCTGATGGGCCATTACATTGGCAGCCACCAGACGTGCGCTGTCGCTTGTGAAATATGTATCGCTAAGACGCGGTGCGAAACGCACCCAGTTCTTATAATCCTGCGAAAAGACAAAATTCGAGAGGCAAAAAGCCAAAAATACGGTGCAAAAAAGGTTTCTCATGCTGCAAATGTACGTTTTTTTTTATACTTTTGCATAATAAAGCAAAAAAAAGATGCGCATAGACATCATATCTGTACTGCCGCAGATGCTCGAGGGCTTTCTTCAGGAGAGCATTGTGGGACGTGCCCAGAAAGCCGGTCTTGCAGACATACATCTGCACAACCTGCGCGACTACTCCACCAACAGATGGCGTCGTGTGGACGACTATCCCTTCGGAGGCTTTGCAGGTATGGTGATGCAATGCGAACCTATAGACCGCTGCATTTCAGCACTTAAGGAGCAGCGCCACTACGACGAGGTGATATTCACCACCCCCGACGGTGAGCAGTTTGACCAACCGATGGCCAACCAACTCTCACTGCTGGAAAACATCATTATCCTCTGCGGCCACTACAAGGGTATCGACCAGCGCATCCGCGAACACCTCATCACCAAGGAGATATCCGTAGGCGACTACGTGCTCACCGGCGGTGAACTGGCAGCAGCCATCATCACCGATGCCGTGGTACGTATCATCCCGGGAGCTATCGGCGACGAGCAGAGTGCTCTCTCCGACTCCTTCCAGGACGGACTTCTCTCCGCACCTGTCTACACACGTCCCGCTGTCTACAAAGACTGGGGCGGCGTGCCCGACGTGCTGCTCTCCGGTCACGAAGCAAACATCAAGGCGTGGGAACTCGAGCAGGCCCTCGAACGCACCAAACGCCTTCGTCCCGACTTACTAAAAAAATAGCATACCATGTCGAAACAGAAGCCAAAACTCTACATCATCGCGGGATGCAACGGTGCAGGCAAGACAACAGCCTCCTATACCGTCCTGCCCGAGATGCTGGGGTGCAAGGAGTTTGTCAATGCCGACGAGATAGCCAGAGGTCTCTCACCCTTCAACCCGGAGGGTGTTGCCATTCAGGCAGGACGCCTGATGATAGACCGCGTGCTGCACCTCCTGAAGGAGGGCATCGACTTTGCCTTTGAGACAACGCTCTCCACACGTTCCTACGTGCGTCTCATAGAACGCGCACAGCGTCGCGGATATTTCGTCACACTGCTGTTTTTCTCGCTGCCCACACCCGAACAGGCTATTATGCGCGTGGCAAGCCGCGTGGCACAGGGCGGTCACAACATACCCACCGACGTCATCATACGACGCTTCGGTGCCGGCCTCTACAACCTGTTCAACCTCTACACCCCCATCGTTGACTATTGGGCTCTCTACGACAATTCCACCTGCCCCACACGCCGCATTGCCTGCGGGATAAAAGGCAAGGAACGTCTGCAGGTGGACGATGCGCAATACTACATGGAGATGCAAAAGAAATACAATGTGCCTCCCACGACCGCTACGACCAATAGCGATGAGGCTGTAACCGATAAAGACTCTGCACTATGAGCGAACAGGATATCAGAGAAATGCAACAGCGCATCGACGATGGCATCCTCCTGGCGCAGAGACGGCTTGTGGAGCGCGCCCGCCACGAAGGGATTTCCCTTGTGGTGTGCAAAAACGGAAGAGTGCAGAAACTCCCGGCGAGGGACATCTGAGAGAGAGAGTTGACAGTTTACCTTGAGAGATATTACTCTGCAACTCCTATAATCTCACCTACACTCTTGCAGGAGTGAGCGTCAAGCCAGGCATCAAGACCTTTTGCCACCTTCACCGTCACAGCCGGATCAATGAAGTTGGCCGTACCGATTTCCACAGCACAGGCTCCGGCCATCAGGAATTCGACAGCATCCTCTGTCGTGGAAATACCTCCGAGTCCCACCACCGGTATATCCACAGCGTGAGCCACCTGCCACACCATACGTAAAGCAACGGGTTTCACGCAAGGTCCCGAGAGACCTCCCGTACCTATTGACAACATCCTGCGGCGTTTCTCTATATCGATGGCTGTGCCCATCAGTGTGTTTATCAGCGACACAGCATCGGCACCTTCTGCCTCCACGGCTTTTGCTATGGAAACGATGTCGGTGACATTGGGCGACAGTTTTACGATGAGCGTCTTGTTGTAGGCCTTCCTCACAGCCTTCACCACAGATGCCGCACCCTCGCATGTTACACCGAACGCCATACCTCCGTCTTTCACATTGGGGCACGAGATATTGAGTTCGATGGCAGGAATGCGTTCCAGCGCTCCGATGCGTGCCGCACATTCGGCATAGTCCTCTGGCGACGACCCAGACACATTCACAATCACGTTGGTGCCTATACCGCACACCTCCGGATATATCTTCTCACAGAAGTAGTCGACACCCTTGTTCTGCAAGCCGACACAATTGAGCATACCGCCGGCCGTCTCTGCCATACGCGGATAGTCGTTACCCTGCCTGGGATGCAACGTGGTGCCTTTCACTATGATACCGCCGATGTCCTCCAAACGTACGAAATCGCTGAATTCGATACCGTACCCGAACGTACCGCTGGCCGTCATCACGGGATTCTTGAGTCTCAGGGCTCCTATGTTTGTTGTCAGATCTGCCATGTCAGTTCATTGATGTCGAACACCGGCCCTTCCGTGCATACGCACACATTGCCTTTCACAGTCTTCTCCACACAGCAGAGACAGGCTCCCAGTCCGCAGGCCATCATATTCTCCAGGCTCACCTCGCAGGCAATGCCTTCCGTCTTTGCATAACGAGCGACTGCCTTCATCATGGGGCCCGGACCGCACACGTGTATGCTGGTGAAACGCTCTCCGGCCAGCACGCTGTGCTGTGTCACAAAACCGCGCTCTCCATAGCTGCCGTCCTCTGTGGTGACACAGACTCGCCCAAGCGCCTCAAACTCCTCCAATTGCAACAACAGAGTTTTCGAACGGGCTCCCAACAGGAATGTGGGTTCTATGCCACGTCTCTTGAGCCATGCGCCGTAGTAATAGAGCGGAGCCACTCCCACACCGCCGCCCACAAGCAGAGGTCTTGGCTCCTTGCCTCCGGCCTTTTGCCGCAACGTCTCAACATCGCTGAAACCGTTGCCGAGAGGCATCACCAGATTGAGCGTATCACCCTCCTTAAGACATCCGAGTTGTCTGGTGCCTTCGCCCACCATCTGCACCAAAAGCCATATTTCTCCCCTCTCCTCGTCCACGTGGTGGATGGATATGGGACGACGCAGGAAGGTGTCCTTCGCTCCGTCCACACGCACCTGCACAAACTGTCCCGGGCGGCATTCGCTCCGCAGTTCCGCAGACGCAGCCAGACGCAGCAGCACGGCCTTGTCTCCCTTGCGCTCCACGGCATTCACCCTCAAATCGGCAACACTCTTCATCGCACGTCCCTTATTTTATGAGAAGATAATGGTACGATTCTTGTATGCCAGCACCTTACGGTCGATATGTGCCTTCACAGCGCGCGAGAGCACTATCTTCTCCAGGTCCTTACCCTTGAGCACGAGTGTCTCGGGAGTATCCTTGTGTGTAATGCGTATCACGTCCTGTTCAATGATAGGTCCAGCATCGAGTTCGGCTGTCACATAGTGGCTCGTGGCACCGATGATCTTCACACCTCTCTCGTAGGCCTGATGATAGGGTTTCGCACCAACGAAAGCCGGCAGGAACGAGTGGTGTATATTGATGATATGGTTGGGATATGCTGCAATCATTTCGTCGCTGATGATTTGCATATATCGGGCCAATACGATGAATGTCACTCCGTGCTCCTTGAGCAGTTTCATCTCGGCCTCCTCCACTTCGCGCTTGTTGGACCAGTCCTTGTTGATAGAGAACACGTAGTAAGGCAATCCAAACTGCTCCGCTACATATCTGAGGTCCTCGTGGTTGGAGACGATGCACGGAATTTCCACATCGAGCTCTCCGGCCTTCCATCGTGCCAGCAGGTCATAGAGGCAATGCGACATCTTGCTCACGAAGATAGCCATACGTGGACGCTCTGCAGAGAATTTCAGCATGAATTTCATTTCGTAGCGCCGTGCGTAGAGTGTCTCAATATATTCTGCTATTTTCTCTTTCGGTATGAGGAAGTTCTCCAAGTCCCATTCCACTCTCATAAAGAAGCGGTGGTCTATCTGATCCACACTTTGGTCGAGATAGAGGATATTGCCCTGATTGTCAGTGATGAACTTGGTCATCTCCATGATGATACCCACTCTGTCGGGGCAGTGCAACAGCAGTATGGCAGTCGATTTTTTCATCGTTTTCTCGTCAGATTTACTCATTTCGGCTGCAAAGGTACAAAAAAAAGTTTAGAGTTTGGTGTTTAAAGTTTAGAGTTTGGAGTTTTCCGAAAAAAAATCGTATCTTTGTCGCGAAAAACCAAAACATCACACAATGAAAATCCTCGGCAATATCATTTGGCTCATTTTCGGCGGCTTGGAAATGGCAATAGGTTATCTGTTTTTCGGACTCCTGCTGTGCATCACAATCATCGGCATACCCTTCGGCTGGCAGATTATCAGCCTTGCGGGACTGGCGCTATGGCCTTTCGGCAAAAATGTAAGGGATAAGGAGAGTGCCAGTGGTTGCCTTCCCTTACTGATGAATGTACTATGGATCGTGATGGGTGGATTCTGGCTGGCAGTCGGTCATGCCCTTCTGGGTCTCCTGCTGTGCATCACCATCATAGGCATACCATTTGGTATGCAGCATTTCAAACTGGCATTCCTCATTATCACTCCATTCGGCAAGGAAGTGGTAGAGGGAAACTGATACCCGGAGCATGAAGAAACTGCTAACCATAACACTTGCCCTATGGGCTGCGGCGGCAAACCTGACTGCTCAGTACACCAACCGTACCGACCTGCCCGCGATATACATCGAAACATTCGACGGGGGCGGAATATACAGCAAGGAAACGTATAAATACTGCCGGCTGCACTACGTGGACGAGGCGGGTGCCGTAACCAGCTACGACTCCGTATCCATTCGCGGACGCGGCAACTCCACGTGGGGTCTTTCGAAGAAGCCCTACCGGATCAAGTTCCATGACAAGGAGAAATTCCTGGGCAAGGGCTATGCGAAGTGCAAGAGCTGGACACTGATGGCCAATGCCGGCGACAAGACAATGATGCGCAACGCCATAACGTCGGCTATGGGAGAATTCTGTGCCGCACTCCATACGGAGGACGGAAAAAAGTCGTTGCCCTTCAATCCCGCAGCAAAATTCACCGACCTGGTGCTGAACGGCACGTATCTGGGCACCTATCAGATAAGCGACCATGTGGACGTGAGGCCTCATCGGGTGAATATCACGGAGCAGGACATTCCGTCGGTAGCCACCTCCGACATCACGGGAGGATACCTGCTGGAGGTGGACGGATTCAGGGACGGCAACAGTTTTACCACAAGCACCTACAACGTACCGGTACGCATACACTATCCCGACGAGGACGACATCGCAGCCAGGCAGACAACATATATCAAAGGTCACGTGAGCCGCTTCGAGAACGCACTCTCGTCAGCCGATTTTACCGACCCCGAGACCGGTTATCGCGCCTATGTGGATTCGGCATCACTCATCGACTGGTATATCTGCACGGAGGTGAGCGCCAACATCGACGGATTCTTCAGCACATATTTCTACAAGGAGCAGGGCGACGACCACCTCTACTGGGGACCGCTATGGGACTACGACATAGCCTACAACAACGACTACCGCGTGAAGGACGAACAGGGACTCAGCACCACGGAGAACTCCATGATGGCAGACATCGCCTACAACGGGTCAAAAGTGTGGGTGAACAGGATGTGGCAGGATCCGTGGTTCCAACGCTGCGTGTATGCACGCTACAAGAAACTTTTGGAGGCCGGACTCGTGGCATACATACACCATAAAGCAGACAGCCTGCAACAGCTGCTGCGTCTCTCTCAGCAGAAGAACTATGAAAAATGGGGCATCAGCACGAGGGTGTATCACGAAATGGTGCTCTACTCCAGCTACGACCGGTACGTGAGCGACCTCAAGACATTCGTCAGTAACCATTGCGCATATCTCGAACAGGAATTTGCCGCGCGCAAGCCGTTCGACCCCACCCCGCCCTTCGTGCCGCAGCGTTACTACTACCACATCGTGAATTCCAGAACGCTGAAAGCCGTCGATGTGTCGGGCGGGAATGCCGTGCAATACACCGACGACAGCAGCCGCGAGAGCGAAGACTGGGAGATGAGAAGTCTTGGCGACGGACTGTTCCTCATAGTGAACCGCAGCAGCATGATGGCGCTCAACGACCCCACTCAGGGAGACGTCGGCCCCACCGTGAACGTCGGCACTCCGCTCAACACGGCTCTGCCCGATGAGGAAGACCCCAGACAGCAATGGCAGCTGATACCGCAGGGCACCGACGGATACTACAACCTGCTGAACACCTACACGCAACATATCGCCAACCTGAGAGGCGGCAGCGCAGACGACTATACCGACATACTGAGCTACACGAACGACTCGCGCAACAGCGAGAGCAAGAACCGTATGTGGCTGCTGATGCCCAACGGACAGCTGCCCGACGACACAGGTGTGGACAGAGTGGAGCCCGAGGAATACGCGCTGGCTTACAACCCTGTAACGAAGACGCTGCACTTCGGTTCGGAATCGCCGGAGAAACTTAGCTTCAAGGTGAACGTCATTGCCCTAAACGGCATACGTGTAGGCACTTTCACGGCCGGTGAGGAGTTCCCGATGTCAGGCCGGCCGGCCGGCATATACATTGTCAACTGGGCTGTTGACGGCAGAATACGCTCCGTGAAGTTCAATTATGTTCCGTAAAGTTGACGTCTTGCTCTTTTAAAGTTTAGAGTTGAAGACAAACTTCTGACCTGAAGTTGCGATTTGCGACTCCAGTTTATCGGTTTTTTCTTATATTTCTACAACTCATCTATCGAGCATCTATCGGGCATCTATCGAGCATCTATCGGAAATCTATCGGAAAACCTCGACCGATGACCGATATAAAATAGGAATCTGATGCATCTCATCTAAGGATTTTTTACGCACCAGTTAGAGAAAAACAATAAATGTGCAGGCTCTCAATGCTGTCAGTCTCCTGCCTGTCGGCTGGCGTCCACGCAAAGAGTGCCGAGGAGAGTACTACCGGTTCTCCATGGGCATTCACCGAGGGATAGTTGAACGAATAAACTGTGCTGTTGTCAGCACTCGCAATCTGAGTCAGCGTCTCGGAGGGGACAGCTCCTCCACTCTGCTGTGCACGGATTTCCTGCTGCATCACAAGCAGAAAAAAGAACACCAGAATATGTCCGGAACAAATCCTAACCATTAATCCTTCAACCTAAACTATCAGTAATAAATTCTTTCATACAAATCATGATCATCCATATAACAAGGGTGCACGGGACCATAGCCATGACCGAACTCATACTCGGCACCAAGACGGATAGCACGGTCGATAAACTCCTCACCCTTGGCCACCGCATCCTTCAGGGGCAAGCCCTTGGAAACATACGTAGCAATGGCTGACGAGAAACTGTCACCGGTGCCATTGACATTGTGGGTGTCTATGCGCTCCTTGCGGTAGCAATGCACAGTGTCGGAGGAGCGGTCGTAGAAGATATCCATCAAACTGTCGCCATCCGGAAGACTTTTGACAATCACCGAACAACCATAGCCACCCAACGCCCTCGCTTCTTCCCTACCCACTTCTGAGACGCCCAGTAGCACCTGTGCCTCGAAGCGGTTGGGTGTGATAAGAGTGGCCTGCGGAAAAAGTAGTTCTTTATAAGCCTCGATATTCTCCTGAGGACAGAGAGGCACACCGTTGGAATCCACCAGTACGGGGTCAATAACCTTGGGAATATCAGGATAATCGCGCAGCTTGGCAGCCACACCGCGAATGATATCAATGGAGGGGAGCACACCCGTCTTGATGCACTCCGCCCCTATGTCCGAAAGAAATGATTCCGTCTGACTCACCACAAGGTCGGCAGGCAAAGGAGTGATGCTCTTCACTCTCGTGGTGTCCTCGTCGACAATACCCGTGAGAGCACATGCAGCATAACCTCCGCACGCAGTAATAGCCTTAATATCAGCCTGCATACCGGCACTGCCTAAAGGTTCACTTCCGGCAATGAGAAATACCTTGTGGAGCTTCTTTTTCATTTCACAGTAACTTTTGCAGCGAGGGATTTGCACTTGTCGCGCAGAGCGTCCTGAGAGGCATCGAGAGTGTCCCAGCAGACAACCACACCCATGCGACGACCCACGTGGGCCTCGGGTTTGCCGAAGATGCGCAGATAGGTGTTGGAAGCGGCGCAGACATCCTCCATACCCGTGTAGTCGGGACACTTGCTCTCCACACCCGAGAGGATGACGGCAGAGGCTCCCTGACGCTCCTGAGTGATTTCTGGAATGGGCAGACCGAGCACGGCACGGCAATGGAGCTCGAACTCGGAGAGGTTCTGCGTGCCGGCCAGCGTCACCATACCTGTGTCGTGAGGACGGGGGCTCAGTTCGCTGAAGAGCACACCCAACTTCTCGCTGATGAAGAACTCGACACCCCAGATGCCGGCACCTGTGAGGGCGCGTGTCACCTTGTCGGCCATCTCCTGTGCAGCCTTCAGATGCTCGGGTTTCATGGCACGGGGCTGGAAGCTCTCACGATAGTCGCCGCCTTTCTGCACATGACCTACGGGAGCACAGAAGAGGGTCTTGCCGCTTTTCTGCGTCACGGTGAGCAGCGTTATCTCGTAGTCGAAGGGAATGAATTCCTCCACAATGACCTCCATGATGTCTCCGCGAGCACCGGCACAGGCTGCATCCCAGGCAGTCTGCAGTTCGTCGGGACTGTCCACCTTGCTCTGTCCGTGACCGGAAGATGACATCAAAGGCTTGATGATGCAGGGGAAACCGATTTCCTTGGTGGCAGCCTGCAGTTCGTCGAAACTCTTGGCATATCGATAGCCAGCCGTCTTGAGACCGAGTTCTTTGGCAGCCAGTTCACGGATGGATTTGCGGTTCATCGTGTAGTTGACGGCACGTGCGGAGGGTACCACCTGTATGCCCTGCTTCTCGCAGTCGTAGAGACGCTCCGTGCGGATGGCCTCCACTTCGGGCACGATGATGTCGGGCTTCACTTCGTTGACGACTTTCATCAGCGCATCGCCGTCGAGCATGCTGAACACACGGCACTCGTCGGCCACCTGCATGGCAGGAGCACCGGCATAGCGGTCGCAAGCCACAACATACTGACCTTTGCGCTTGCAAGCAATGGTGAATTCCTTACCCAGTTCTCCGGAACCTAAAAGCAAAATCTTTTTCATAGTATTAATATTATTTCTTCTTGATAATGTCGTTTTCCTGAGCCTCAAAGAAATGCGTCCCCTGCAGGGCGTCGGGCATATACTGCTGCTGCACCCAATGGCCGGGGAAGTCGTGAGGATATTTGTAGCCGTCGCTGTAGCCGAGGTCCTTCATTATGGCTGTGGGAGCGTTGCGCAGATGCAGCGGCACGGGAAGATTGCCCGTCTCCTTAACGCGCTCTATCGCCGCATTTATAGCCATATAGGCGGAATTGGACTTGGGCGACGTGGCAAGATACACGGTAGCCTCCGCAAGGGGTATGCGGCCTTCCGGCCAACCTATCTTCTGGCAGGCGTCGAAGGCGGCATTTGCCAGCAACAGCGCGTTGGGATTGGCAAGACCAATGTCCTCGGAAGCGGATATCACAAGGCGGCGCGCAATGAAGCTGGGGTCTTCCCCGCCCTCTATCATGCGTGCAAGCCAATAGAGCGCAGCATCGGGGTCGCTGCCGCGTATGCTCTTGATGAAGGCCGAGATGATGTCGTAGTGCATCTCTCCGTCCTTGTCGAAAGCAAGCGGATTCTGCTGCAGCAGCTGGGAAACGACGGCATCCGTCACCTCCGTACTACCGCTGTTGTAGACGATATCCAAGATGTTGAGCAGCTTGCGGGCATCGCCGCCGCTATAGCGCAGCAGAGCAGCCGTCTCCTTTATTTCTATATTCTTCTCGCGCAGATAGATATCCTCCCTAATGACACGACGGGCAAGAGACAGCAGGTCGTCATCGGAAAGAGGCTTCAGCACGTAGAGCTGGCAGCGCGAGAGAAGAGGACGTATCACCTCGAAAGAGGGATTCTCCGTGGTGGCTCCTATCAGAGTGACAACACCCTGCTCCACAGCACCCAGAAGGGAATCCTGCTGTGACTTGGAGAAGCGGTGTATCTCGTCGATGAAGAGTATGGGAGTGTGAGTGTCGAAGAATGTGTTGCTGCGGGCCTTCTCTATCACGTCGCGCACATCCTTCACTCCGGAGGTGACGGCAGACAGCGTGTAGAAGGGCACTTTGAGCTGTGAGGCGATGATGGTGGCGAGCGTCGTCTTGCCCACTCCGGGAGGTCCCCAGAGGATGAAAGAGGAGATGCGACCGCTCTCAATCATGGTGCGCAACACTGCTCCCGGACCGACCAAATGGCTCTGTCCGATATACGCATCGAGGGTGCGTGGGCGCATTCTTTCTGCAAGCGGTTGCATTCTGCGGACAAAAGTACAAAAAAAATATGAAATGAGAGAATTGCATTCAGTTTTTTTTCGTAATTTTGCAGCCGAAATACAAGACAACAAAACAACAGATATGGAGGACGTCAAAGAAAGTCTCAATTTTATAGAAAAAAGAATCAAGGAAGATCTGGCCAACGGACGCAACGGTGGACGACTGCAAACTCGCTTCCCGCCCGAGCCGAACGGATATCTGCATATAGGTCACGCAAAGGCCATCGCAATGGACTTCGGAGCCGCTCGCAAATTCGGTGGCACGTGCTATCTGCGCATGGACGACACCAATCCCCAGAAGGAGGATATGGAATACGTGAGAGCCATCGAGAAGGACATCAAATGGTTGGGCTTCGAATGGGGCAAGGAGGTCTACGCCTCCGACTACTTCCAGGATTTGTGGGACTTTGCCGAATGGTGCATCCTCAACGACAGGGCATACGTGGACGAGCAGACCTCGGAGGAGATAGCTGCACAGAAAGGCACACCGACGGAACCCGGACAGAACTCACCCTATCGCAACAGACCTGCGGAGGAGAGTCTGCGCCTGTTCAGGGAGATGAATTCCGGCAACGTGGAGCCGGGCAAGATGATACTGCGCGCAAAGATTGATATGGCATCGCCCAATATGCATTTCCGCGACCCTATCATGTATCGTGTGCTGAATATGCCGCACTGGCGCACAGGAAACAAGTGGAACGCATATCCCATGTATGATTTCACACACGGGCAGAGCGACTATCTGGAAGGTGTCACCCACTCCATCTGCACACTGGAATTCGTGCCTCACCACGAGCTCTACGACCTCTTCGTGACATGGATAAAGGAATGGAGAAGCGACGAGGGAGACATCGAGGACAATCGTCCCCGCCAGTTTGAGTTCAACAAACTGAACCTCAACTACACGCTGATGTCGAAGCGCAATCTGCTGATACTCACTAATGAGGGCGTGGTGAGCGGATGGGACGACCCGCGCATGCCGACCATCTGCGGAATACGTCGCAGAGGATATTCTCCAGAGGGTATTCTAAACTTCATCGACAAGATAGGCTACACCACATACGATGCCCTGAACGATATCAAACTTCTGGAGGCTGCCGTGCGCGAAGACCTCAATACGAGAGCAACGCGCGTGAGTGCCGTAGTAGACCCCGTGCGCCTCGTCATCACCAACTATCCGGAAGGCAAGGTGGAGGAACTCACCGCCGTGAACAATCCGGAACTGCGCGACGCAGAGGGAAATACTGTGACGGAGGGCAACACCCACACGATACATTTCTCACGCGAACTCTACATCGAGCGCGAAGACTTCATGGAGGACGGCGGCAAGAAATTCATGCGACTGGGTCCCGGCAAGGAGGTGCGACTGAAGAACGCCTATATCATCAAGTGTGACGAAGACCCCGAGAAGTGCATCAAGAAAGATGCCGACGGACGCATCGTGGAGATATACGCAGAATACGACCCCGAATCGAAGAGCGGAATGCCGGGTGCCGACCGCAAGATAAAGGGCAAGACGCTCCACTGGCTCTCCGCTCCGCACGCTGTACCCTGCGAAGTGAGGGAATACGACCAGCTGTGGACCTGCGAGAATCCGAGGGATGCCATCAAGCAGTATGAGGACGAACACGGAGTGAGAGGTATCGAGGCTATGCGCCCCTTCCTCAATCCGGACTCACTGCGCATCAACAAGAATGCGTTCATTGAGGAATATGCTGCGTCGTTGCCCGAACTCACGTATCTGCAGTTCCAGCGCATCGGATACTACAACGTGGACCCAGACTCCACTCCGGAGCATCCCGTATTCAACAAGACCGTAGGACTCAGGGACAGCAAGTAAACACAGAAAGGGAAGACTGCATTGAAACAGGACGAATATTTTGAAACACAGGACTTTCGTGACCTACTGAAGCAATACGAAAGGGAACGTCAGGCTGGTCGTCGCATCTATATGGATGCCGACGATTTGGCCGATATTGCCGAATACTATATCAACAACAAACGGGAAAAGGAAGCACGCAGAGTGCTCGCAGACGCAATGCTGCTGCATCCCGGAAATCCTGAGATAATGTTTCTCAGGGCTGAGATGATGTTCGACGGAGGCAAGGTGGAAGAAGCACTTGATGCCACTCGACAGATATTGCTCAACCACCCCGACCACACGACGACGAAGGAACTGTATCTGGAAATTCTCCTTGACCTGCAATACTGCAACGAGGCCGTTCATGTTGCAAACGAACTGCTCAACCACGACGCGTACAACGCTGAAGTGTGGCATATGCTGGCCGATGCACAGTCGGCACTGGGGCATTTCGACGATGCACTTGAAAGCATAGAATACGGCATATCGGTGAATCCCGACGACCACGACCTGTGGCACGCAAAGGGTGTGGCGCTCATACAGCTGGAACGCTTCGAGGAAGCCAGCGTCATACTGTCGGAATATCTTGAGAAGCATCCCGACGACGACCACGCTCTGTACAACCGTGCTATCGCCCTCACATGTCTGGAGCGCTATGAGGAAGCATCCGAAATGCTCGACCTCGCAACGCTGGCATCCAAAGGACGCTCCACAGAGCAGACGCAGATATATCTTCAGCAGGCATATATCGAAGCAAAACTCGGACATAGGAACGAGGCTCTGCTGGCGCTGGATCTTGCGAAAGAGGCAAAACAATTATGCCCCCCAAGTGGTGGGAGGCATAACGAAGCGATGGAAGATGCCGACTACGAGAACATCAAGGCACAGATTCTCGACCTGCTACATTAGGCTGTCGAACTCAAAAGGCTTTGATGTGCGATAGGCCATACCGGTCATCACAGCCAGCACTTCACCTTTACTGTTCTTAATCTTTATCTCCGTGTTGGGCAGTTTGTGGTGCTCCGCCACTTCTGTGCATTCTGCCGTAACGGTCTCACCCAGCTGGGCACTCTTGATGAATGAGATGCTGTTGTTGATGCCGACGGAGAGGATGCCACTGGAATTGGCGACAGCAGCGAAAGCCAAGTCGCCGAGAGTGAAGAGCACACCTCCCTGACACACACCGGCGCCGTTGAGATGCCGCTCTTCCACCGTGAGTTCCGTGCGGGCGTAGCCCTTGCGTATCTCAACAATGCGGCAACCTATCTCCGAAGCAAAGACATCGCCCTTTGAGAGGCGTTCAAGCAAACTCATGCAGGCCCTTTTCTTTTATAATCTTTTTCGTGAGCTCCGTATCAGAGGTGCGGAACACGAGTATGCCCTTGCCGGAAACGAGGAAGGAATAGATGTAGGAGATGCTGATACCACCCTCCGTGAGGACAGATATCACATTGGCTGCCTCACCGGGTTTGTCTTCCAGCACGATGGCAAACACCTCCGACATCGTGACAACCATACCCTCATTCTTGAGCACGGAATATGCTTTGTCCGGATTGTCGCACACAACACGATAGATACCGAAGTCCTGAGTGTCTGCTACCATAGATGCAATGATCTGAATCTCTGCATTCTTCATGACATTCAGGATATTGAGCAGAGTACCACTCTTGTTCTCAATAAAGATAGATAACTGTTTCATTTACTGATATACTTTACGTTTGTCAACAACACGGACGGCCTTGCCTTCACTCACAGGGAGACTGCCCTTGGACACCAGTTTAACAATAGGTGTGAGAAGTATCTCATCCTTCAAAGCACGGGTAACGGCCTTTGTGAGACTCTGTAGACGGGCATAATCGTCCATCATCTCTGCAAGTTCCACCTCGACAGTCATATTGTCGTTGTCGTTGTCTGTGGTGAGCGTGATGAGATAGTTGCTGGCGAGTTCGGAGAACTGCATGAGAATCTTCTCAATCTGTATGGGGAAGATGTTCACACCGCGCAGCACCATCATATCGTCACTTCTGCCCTTCATTCTATCAAGGCGCACATGATTGCGTCCGCATGGGCATGTGCGTCCGAGCACACGTGTTAGGTCGCGCGTACGATATCTGATAAGGGGCATCGCCTCGCGACGGAGGCTTGTCAGCACGAGTTCTCCAATCTCTCCGTCGGGTACGGGCTCCAAGGTGTCGGGATCTACAATCTCCACGATGTAATAGTCTTCCCAGAAATGGAGACCATTCTGCTCCTGACACTCAAAGCCCACACCGGGACCGCACATTTCCGACATTCCGAAAGAGTTGTAGGCCTTCACACCGAACATATCCTCGATACGCTTGCGCTGCTCCTCAGAATGAGGCTCCGCACCGATGGCAAATACCCTGAGTTTGGTATCCTTGCGAGGATCCACACCCTGCTCCTGCATCACCTCATATAGGCGGGTGAGATAAGAAGGCACAGCGTGTACGGCAGTCGTTCCGAAGTCCTTCATGAACTTAATTTGACGCAGCGAGTTGCCGGCAGCTGCAGGAACGGTGAGCATACCAAGACGCTCAGCGCCATACTGGAAACCGAGGCCACCCGTGAACATACCGTAGCCGGATGAATTCTGGAATACGTCACTGGGACGCAAACCAACCATCCAAAGATTACGTGCCACCTGATTGGCCCATTCGTCAAGATCGCGCTGTGTGTGAAGAATTACAGTGGGATTTCCCGTCGTACCGCTACTGGAGTGCAGGCGCACACATTTCTCCAAAGGCACAGCAGCCAGTCCGAAGGGATAAGTGTCTCTAAGGTCCTGCTTAGTGGTGAAAGGAAGTTTACGCACATCCTCCGGAGAATTGATATCCTCCACGCTAAGATTCATCTCCTTGAACTTCTGTGCGTAGAACGGGACATTCTTACAATGTTCGAAAGTCTCACGCAGACGCTCCGTCTGCAACTTACTTATCTCCTCTCGCGAGAGGGTCTCGTATTCGGGATGGAGATATGGTGATTTAACATCCATGGTCTATGTGAAATTGTTTGATGCGTTGTGTGAAAAGTGTCTCTTGCTCCTTGCGGAAGAATGATGTGCAGATGCGGACACCCTGCTGTGTGGACCCCATCGTGTCCAACGGGAATACGGCTATGCCATATGTCATCAGTTCGCGGGTGAGCTCCAAATCCGTCATACCGGGATACTGCACGGTGAAATAGAATCCATCTGCGAGAGGTGCGCCCATATCATTGTCGTACACCAGATAGAAACCGTTGGCAAGCAGCACGTCTTTCATGAACTTTGCCCTGCGTCCGTATTCCTTCACATCGTCGAGGAAATTGTACTCACCGCTGACTGCAGCTTCCATAAGTGCTGACATTGCGTGCTGCACGGAATGTGTCGTACCGCTGGAAAGCGTATACATCAGACGTCCCACAAAGAAGTCACCGAAGGTCCCCACTCCGAATTTATCCTGCAATGGAGCGAATACACGATGGAAGAGTTCGTTGGAGATACACGTCACACCGATACGCTGACCTGCATAGGAGAAAGCCTTCGAGGCAGAAACCCACAGCACGTAGTTGTCTGTGTAGCGGGCCACCGTTGCCTGAAAAGGTGCCTCATAGGGATGAGAGAGGTCGCGACGGAAATCCATTGCGAAATAGGCCAGATCCTCCAGCACAATGACATTATACTTTGTGGCAAGCTGGCCGATACCCTTGAGTTCTTCCTCTGTGAAGCACACCCAGGAGGGGTTGTTGGGATTGGAGTACACGATGGCACAGATATTACCCTTGGAGATAATCTCCTCCAGTTTCTTTGTAAGCTCCGCACCGCGATAGTTGTAGATGTCGAGAGCCTCGTGTTTAAGACCTATCACATCACACTGTGTCGTCTGCACAGGGAAACCCGGCTGGATGAGCAGCACGGTATCCTGTTTCGTACCTGCGAAAGCATGGTGAATAGCCATAAACGTGGCGAAGGTGCCTTGCATGCTACCCGTAGTGGGCACACATCCCTCTGCGTCGATATCCACACCGATGAAAGCCTTCACGAAAGCGGAAGCGGCCTTCTTTATGCGGGGGATACCGCCGTTGGGAGGATATATTGTGGCGCATCCGGAGCGAAGAGCTTCCTCCTCTGCCTTCAAAGCAATCTCGGAAGGCTTCAAACCCGGCACACCCATCTCCAGATGGATTACCTCCTCGCCCGTCTTTTCCTCAATCTGCTTGGAGAGCGCCTGTATATCACGAATGGTGGCCTGAGAAAAATCCCCAAGCCCCATTCCGTCTATAATCCTGTTTACTTGTTCTTTGTCAAACACGATAAACTGTGAATATTTAATTATGAACTTAAAATATTAGTGCCAATTCGAAAAATCGCGCTTATCGTTCACATGCTTAGCCTTACCTGTGGAGCGCTCTATGGTGCCCGGCGGCAGAATGTGAATGTTGGGCTTAATACCGGTGAGCGAAACCAGACGGTCGTAGAGCGGCTTGATGAACGGCATCTGTTTGCCGGGATTGGGCGAGAAGAATTCTTCGCGCAGCTCTACGTCGAGATCGAATGTGTCCTCGTTGCCCTTGCGATCCACCGTAATGAAATACTGCGGAGTGAATGCCGGGAATTCTGTGAGCACCGTCTCTATCTGACTGGGGAATACGTTGACACCGCGAATGATGAGCATATCATCGCTGCGTCCCAGCACCTTACCCATTCTCACGGCCGTACGTCCGCACTTACAGGGTTCGTAGATAAGACTGGTGAGGTCGCGTGTGCGATAGCGAAGGATGGGCATAGCCTCCTTGCAGAGCGAAGTGATTACCAGTTCGCCCACCTCACCCGGAGCAACGGGTTTCAGGGTCTCGGGATTAAGTATCTCGGGCAAGAACATATCCTCCCACACGTGTGTACCGTCCTGATATTCACACTCACCGCCCACACCGGGGCCGCACATCTCTGTGAGGCCGTAGATATCGATAGCTTTGATGTGAAACTTGGCTTCCAGTTCGCGACGGATGCCCCATGTCCAAGGCTCTGCGCCGAAGAAACCGACACGCAACTTCAGCTTGGAGACATCCACCTTGTTCTTTTCCATCACCTCGGCAAGATGCAAGGCATACGATGGAGTGCAGCAGATGGCAGCTGTGCCCATGTCCTGCATCAGCATAATCTGCTTCTGCGAATTACCGGCAGAGGTAGGCAACTGCACAGCACCCAGTTTGGCAGCTCCGTCGTGGGCGCCCAGTCCGCCTGTGAAGAGGCCGTAGCCGTAGGCCACCTGCACCACATCGCCGGGACCAATATCACCCACAGCCAAAACGCGGGCAACACACTCGCTCCACATATCCAGGTCGGCTTGTGTGTAAGTGCCGACAACAGGTTTTCCCGTGGTACCGCTGGAAGCATGGATTCGCTTTATCTCACTCATGGGAACAGCCTGCAAGCCATAGGGGTATTCATCACGCAGGTCGTGCTTTGTAGTAAAAGGCAGCTTGGTGACATCGTCAACAGACTTAATGTCTTCCGGCTTCACACCCAGCTCGTCCATCTTCCTTTTATAGAAGGGAACGTTCTCGTAGCATCTTTTCACGGTGGCAGCCAGCCTCTCGCTCTGCAACTTTCTCATATCCTCGCGGGACATGCACTCCATTTTAGGATTGAAAATCATATCTGTAAGTATGGTTTAATTTACATTCCGCATGCTTTCACGCCTGCGTCGAAAGCTTTCAAGTTGGCTTCCACCACCTGCTCTCCCTTGCGGGCGAACACCGTAGCGATGGCTTCGCGCAAACTCTCCACAGAAAGAATACCGATAGCAGGAGCTGCCATACCCAGCAACACCATATTGGCACCGCGGGGATTGCCGCAGTCCTTTGCCACAGTCTCAATGTCGAGTTTCACACTGGGCAGAGTGTCCAGTTCCTTCTGCATGGCAGCCTCGTCGGGGTAGTTGGGGATATTTACGAAAGGCTTCGAACTTGTCACTATCCTGCCCTCTTTGCTCAAGTATGCCAGATAGCGCATCGACTCCATCGGTTCCATAGAGATGATGAGATCGGCACCGGCCTCTGCAATGAGGTCGCTCCAGATGGGCTCCGTGGACAGACGCAGATTCGACTGCACATCTCCACCGCGCTGACTCATGCCGTGCACCTCTGCCTGCTTGAGATAGAGACCGGCCCTTGTGGCAGCCTCGCCTATGATGGTTGCGATGGAGAGAATGCCTTGTCCTCCCACACCGCATAGTATGATATCCTTTTTCATTGCTTCTTGGCTCTTGCGTGACGGGCGAAAGTCTGGATACACTCTCTGCGAGGTATGATGACGGAAACACCCTTATATTCGATTTCTTCCTTTATCACTTTCGTGATTTCAGGCATATTCTTGGGCAGAGGCACAACAACGCGCACGTGCTCCGGCTCTACGCCAAGTCCCAGGCAGATTGCCTCGAACTTATTGGTTCCGGCAGAATCCTGTCCGCCGGTCATACCCGTTGTCAGGTTGTCGGAAATAACCACCGTGATATTCGACTTGTCGTTCACGGCATCCAGCAGCCCGGTCATACCGCTGTGGGTAAATGTGGAGTCGCCAATCACAGCAACAGCAGGGAACAGGCCTGCATCGGCAGCACCTTTGGCCATAGTGATGCTGGCGCCCATATCCACACAGGAAGAAAGACTCTTGAAAGGAGGCAGAGCACCCAGAGTATAACAACCGATGTCGCCAAACACCCTGTGGTCGGGATAAGATGCCAACACTTCGTTGAGCGCTGTGTAAACATCTCTGTGACCGCAGCCCTGACAGAGCTGAGGGGGACGCGCAGCCATATTCTGCGCAGGTGCAAACACAGCACCGGTCTCCTTACCCAGAGCCTTTGCCACGCTGTCGGGAGTGAGTTCGCCGGTTCTGGGAAGATCACCGGTCAGGCGTCCCTTGACGGGATAACCGGCACCCAGCAGACCTTTCACCATCTCCTCCACAACGGGCTGTCCGTCTTCAATCACCATCAGACAATCGCATTTTGCTGCCAGAGCCTTGATTTTCTCCTCGGGCAGAGGATACTGTGAAATCTTCACCAGGTTGGCCTCATTGCCGACAGCCTCCTTCACATAGTTGTAAGCGATACCGCAGGCAAGAACACCCATCTTCGAGGACGAAGTCTCCACCTTGTTGTATACACTCTCCTCCGAGGCAGCCTTCATGGCATCCTGCTTCTCCAGCAGAGCGACATACTTTCTGCGGGCTATGCCGGGCAGAAGCACCCAGGCATCAGTAGAAGGAGACAGCGGCTTCTCGGCAACGGGTTCTGTGATTTCCACAGCGGCACGGGAGTGAGCCAGACGGGTCACAACACGCAGCACAACGGGTTCGCCGATGCGCTCGGAAAAGTCGAAGGCAGAGGCCATCATGTCGTAAGCCTCCTGCTGATTGGAGGGCTCGAAACAAGGCACAAGAGCAAACTTGGCATAGAAGCGCGAGTCCTGCTCGTTCTGCGAAGAGTGCATCGAGGGGTCGTCGGCAGCAAGCACCACCAGACCGCCCTTCACACCTGTGATGGCACTGTTTACAAAAGCGTCGGCACAGACATTCATACCCACGTGCTTCATACACACGAGAGCTCTCTTGCCGGCATACGACATACCTAAAGCAGCCTCCATCGCGGTCTTCTCGTTGGTGCACCAGCGTGAATGCACTCCGCGCTCCTTGGCCAGAGGATTGTTTTGGATAAATTCTGTAATTTCGGTGCTGGGCGTCCCCGGATATGCATAAACGCCACTTAAGCCGGCGTTAATCGCTCCCAAGGCTATCGCTTCATCACCTAAAAGAAGTTTTTTCATATCTAAACGATTTTTTTTGCGTAAAATCGCGGCAAAGATACTAAAAATTTTCGTAACTTTGCGCCCCGGAGTACTTGAAAACCTCTTTAAAAACAAGATTTATGTTAAAAAACCGTTCAGTGAGCGTATCCTTCATGCTGATGGGGATACTTTTTTGCTCCTGTTTAATCATCAGCAACCTTCTTAGTGTTAAGCTGCTCCGAATAACAGACTCTCTTTCCATCTCGGCAGCCATCATTATTTTCCCTGTGACATACATCCTCAACGACTGTATCGCAGAGGTGTGGGGCTATCGCAAGGCGCGCCTTATTATATGGATGGGATTTCTCATGAATTTCTTCTGCGCAGCCGTGGGAATGATAGCTGTCGCTCTTCCCGCCGCCGACTTCTGGAAAGCAAATGAGGCTCACTTCGACTTCATGTTCACGCTGGCTCCGCGCGTGGCAACAGCATCGCTGGCAGCATTCCTCGTGGGCAGTTTCCTGAATGCCTATGTCATGTCGCGCATGAAACTGTCGAGCGAAGGACGTCATTTCTCCGTGAGAGCCGTCGTCAGCACACTTTGGGGCGAAAGCGCAGACAGCTGCATATTCTTCCCGTTCGCTTTCTGGGGACTCATGCCGCCAGACGAACTGCTGAAACTCATGGTGATGCAGGTGCTTCTCAAGACGGCCTACGAAATCGTCATGCTGCCCGTCACTTATCGTATTGTGATTGCCGTGAAGCGATTCGAAGGCACAGATGTGTTCGACAAGGATCTCAAGAGCTACAATCCCTTCCATCTTGCAGATTTGTAATTGTCAGATTTTTTTATCGCGAATTGTGGACAACAACTTCTTTTACCCGATTCCTCTTGTCCTCATTTTCAGCAAATTACAAATCTACAGACCGCTCTCTGCGTGTTTTCAGACTCCACGCAGACTCCACGCAGAGTCCACGCAGAGGGCGAGAAACGCTCTTTTTTGTAAGATTTTTTTAGCAACGGAGAGAGCACTCTGAGAGGAAGAAGAAAAGCTCTAAAGCACACACAATCAAAAAAAATGGAACAAAATCGCTCTAAAGGAGCGTTATTTCACATTTTTTTGTTAACTTTGCGCTGGATTTTGAGAAAAAATGACACACACGGGCAAGCTAACACTACGCGACACCGCATTCGTTGACTTAATGCAGAAACGCATTTTCAACGTGCTCATAGTGGCAAATCCCTATGACGCATTTATGCTAGAAGATGACGGACGCGTGGACGAAAAGATATTCTCGGAATACACAAAACTGGGGCTGCGCTTCCCGCCACGATTCCTGCAGGTGGCATCACGGGAAGAGGCAGAACAGACCATTGCACGCGTCGGTGTGAATCTTATAATATGTATGCCAGGCACAGACGGAAGCAGCATATTCGACATTGCCCGAAATATCAAGACCGACCACCCCACTATACCGATTGTGGTGCTGACACCATTCTCGCACGGTATCACAAGCCGAATGCAGAACGAGGACCTCACGCCCTTCGAATACGTATTCTGCTGGTTGGGAAACACAGAACTGCTGCTATCCATCATCAAGCTGATAGAGGACCGCATGAATCTCGAAAACGACACGAGAGCCGGAGTGCAGATGATACTCCTTGTGGAGGATTCCATCCGCTTCTACTCCAGCCTGTTGCCGATGCTCTATAAGTTTGTGCTCCAGCAGTCGCTGGCATTCGCCACAGAAGCACTCAACACAAGCCTTGAAACACTTCGCATGAGAGGACGTCCGAAGATTGTGCTGGCGCGAACATACAAGGAGGCGTGGGAGCTCTATACAAAATACGGCGACAACCTGCTCGGAGTGATATCCGACTGCCGCTTCCCCATGGAAAGATGGTATCCATCGGCAATGGACACAAGAGCTGAAACACTCAATCCGGAAGCTGGACTTCAGCTGCTGCAGGCCATACACGAGACAAGCCCCTACACGCCGCTCATCATGGATTCCGCCGATACCGACAAAATGGAGGCGGCACACAACATCGGAGCGCACTTCATTGATAAGAACTCCAAGGCGATGGAACACGAGTTGCGCAAACATATGAGGCGCTTCTTCGGTTTCGGCGATTTCGTGTTCAAAGACCCGCAGACGATGCAGGAGGTGGCTCGAATACACAACCTTAAAGAACTGCAAGACAGCATCATGACGCTTCCTGCTGATTCTTTACTTTATCACATCTCGCACAACAATGTGTCAAGGTGGCTGGCCTCAAGAGCCATCTTCCCCGTAGCAGAATTTCTTAAGGGAATCACGTGGGAAAGGCTGCAGGATGTGGATGCACACCGACAGATTATCTTCGATGCAATTGTGGCCTACAGGCGCATGAAAAATCGCGGTGTGGTAGCAGTATATCAGAGAGACCGTTTCGACCAATACTCCAACTTCGCACGTATCGGTGAAGGAAGTCTTGGCGGCAAGGGACGTGGTCTCGCTTTTCTCGACCGTCTGCTGAAGGACAAACGCTCTGATTTCCTCATGATACCCAAGACGCTCGTACTCTGCACGGACATCTTCGACGAATTCATGGAGAACAACGACCTTTACGGTATCGCTCTCTCTGATCGCAGCGACGAGGAAATACTTCAGGCCTTCCTGGAAGCAAAACTACCCGAGCACCTGCTGGGCGACCTCGAAGCCTTTCAGGACGTTGTTGGCGGCCCGCTCGCCGTGCGTTCGTCATCACTTCTGGAAGATGCCCACTACCAACCCTTTGCCGGAATCTATTCCACATACATGGTAAGTTACGACAAGGAGAACAACCCTGAAAGTTCCACCTCCAACCTGCGACGTCTGGCACAAGCTATAAAAGGCGTATATGCGTCCGTCTACTACAGAGGAAGCAAAGACTATATGACAGCTACGTCAAACGTCATCGACCAGGAAAAGATGGCTGTAATACTGCAGGAAGTTGTAGGTGAAGAGCACGGCGACCGCTTCTATCCCACGATATCGGGTGTGGCACGCAGTATCAACTACTATCCCATCGGTGACGAGCGTGCCGAAGAAGGCATCGTCTCTCTGGCAATGGGATTGGGCAAGCATATTGTGGACGGAGGCACAACGCTACGCGTTTGCCCGGCACATCCCGACCAGGTGCTGCAGATGTCGGAGATGGAGATTGCGTTGCGCGACACACAGACATCATTCCTCGCGCTGAGCACAAAAAAAACGGAGGCAAATATGAGTGTGGACGACGGATTCAACCTCATACGAGTACCCGTGAGAGAAGCAGAGGGCGACGGAACGCTGCAATGGATCTGCTCCACATTCGATCCGATGGATCAGCGTATATACGACAGCTATTACGAAGGACGCAACCGCAAAATAATATCTTTTGCAGGTGTCTTGCAGAACAATGTGTTCCCCCTACCCGAACTTCTGCGCGAAGTGCTCGACATGGGACAGAATGCCATGCGCCGTCCTGTCGAGATTGAGTTTGCTGTGAATTTGCACGAAGACAAAACGGGCGAATTCTACCTCCTGCAGATACGTCCGATGGTGGACAACCGTTTCCAGTTGGACGAAAATCTGTGCGAGGTGCCTGACGACGTATGTCTCCTGCGCTCACACAACGCAATCGGATACGGTGTGTGGAATGACATACAGGATGTTGTCTACGTTCCCACAAAAAACTTCTCTCCTGCCAAGAATACGCAGATTGCCGAAGAAGTGGACAAAATAAACCGCAAACTGCTGGAGGAAGGCAGAAAATGCCTGCTTATAGGTCCTGGACGCTGGGGCACTTCTGATCCATGGTTGGGTATCCCTGTGAAATGGCCGCATATTTCTTCTGCACAGGTAATCGTAGAAGCCGGCATGGACAGTTTCCATGTGGATCCCTCACAAGGCACACACTTCTTCCAGAATCTCACATCACTGGGTGTCGGGTATCTCACCATAAACGCCTTCTCCGGAGACGGTCTCTGGCGTGAGGAACTGTTGGACGACATGCCGGCAGAGATGGAAACTGAACACGTGCGCCTGATACACCTTCAGCAACCGCTCACCATCAAGATTGACGGACAAAAGAAGGAGGCGATTGTAGTTTAGAGTTTAGAGTTAAAAAGATAATTTAAGTATGTTGAACAAAAAAATCACTCTTTTGGCATTGTGTGCATTCACGATGCAGAATCTGTTTGCTCTCAACAACGGGAGTGCTACAGACGAAAACACCTTCACACCCGCTGAAGAAACGTCCTATCATCAGGATCCGCAGTCGAAAAGTATGAAGGAAGTGCTCAACCCCGTAATGGAAAAAGCGCCCGACTGGACCAAAGATGTGGCCGACCGTATCAAGTTGCACGGCTACGCGCAAGGGGCTTACATCTACAACAACGCCAATGGCGAAAACAGCAACAGCTTCAACATGAAGCGCGTCATCTTTTGGGTGGATGCCCGCATCACACAGCGCTGGTCGTTTTCCTTCATGCACGACTTCATGTCCGTAGTGCAGGAATACTACACCGATTTCAGCTTCTTCAAAAACAAGAAATATCTGACGGTGCGCTTCGGACAGTTCAAGCACGCCAGCACCTACGAGAACCCCCTTTCTCCCACCGGGCTGGAAACCATTGACGTCTACTCCGAAGGCGTTGTCTATCTGGCAGGATGCGGCAGCGACCGCATGTTCGGCACATCCTACGGCCGTGAGATGGGCCTGGCACTCTACGGCGAAGCAGCTAAGGGCAAGTTTGCATACAACTTCCAGGTGCTCAACGGATGCATCATCAACAAATTCGACAACAACAACCAAAAGGATATGGTCCTGCGACTGGAATACCGCCCGGTGAAGGGTCTCAATATTGTGGCCACCGGTCGTGTTGGACGCGGTCAGAATATGCTCAACTTTGAATCACCTATAACCGGTATCGGTGCTGGCGAGCGCTATGTGCGCAACCGCTATTCTTTCGGCGGTGCTTACGATTGCAAATGGATTCGCCTTCACGGCGAATATCTGGAGGGTAAGGACGGCCCTACTATCTCTCGCGGCGGCTATCTCACAGGCAGTGTCCCCCTGGGTCTGAAGGGTTTTGAGAGCGTCTTCTCTTACGACTACTTCAACTACAACGTTTCAAGGGGCTACGATCAGCACAAAGCCGTTGTCGGATTGCAGTATTGGTTCTTCAAAAAGTGCCGTGTGCAGGCGCAGTATATTTACAAGTCGGCCGTTGTCAACGGTGGCTTAACCGGATGCGAATACGTGCATGGAAACAATCATGGCGTACAGGTACAGTTGCAGGTTCGCTTCAACTAAAACAATCTCTATAAATTATGCTAATAAAAATAAGCCTCACCATCATATTTCTGATGGTAATGATTGGAGTGGGTTTATACTCACGTAAACAAGCAAGCAGTGTAGACGGTTTCGTACTTGGCGGTCGCAATGTCGGCGGTTGGCTTACAGCCTTTGCATACGGCACCAGTTATTTCTCCGCAGTCGTATTCGTCGGCTATGCAGGACAATTCGGATGGAAGTACGGCATGAGTGCGTCGTGGATTGGAATCGGAAATGCCATTATCGGTTCGTTGCTTGCGTGGCTCGTGCTGGGTAAACACACAAGAAAGATGACGCAACAGTTGCAGTCGCGCACGATGCCCGATTTCTTCGGTTCACGCTACAACGACGAAGGATTGCGGGTGGTAGCATCTATCATTGCTTTTGTCTTCCTGATTCCATACACGGCAGGTGTGTATATGGGTATTTCAAAACTCTTTGAGATGGGTTTCAATATTCCATATTCCTACTGTGCCGTCACAATGGCCGTTCTTACTGCCATATATGTCATACTCGGTGGATATAAGGCTACTGCCATCAACGATTTCATTCAGGGCCTCATCATGCTCTTCGGTATTGTAACTGTTATAGCCGTAGTGCTCAACAGCCAGGGAGGTCTGCATGCAGCCTATGAAAGTATGCTTGCACAGGTGCCTAATACCGACGACCTCACTCAGCGCGGTGCGGATTTATACAAGAACTTCAAGCCCGGCGACTTTGCTTCGTGGTTCGGTCCTAATCCCATGAGTCTTCTCGGTGTGGTCATTCTCACTTCGCTGGGCACGTGGGGGTTGCCGCAGATGGTGGGTAAATTCTATTCCATCACAGATGAGAGCGCAATACGCAGAGGTACTATCATCTCCACAGTCTTCGCTCTCGTAGTGGCAGGCGGATGCTATTTTCTCGGCGGTTTCGGACGCCTATTCATGAAGACAGCATTCAATGCGGAGACAGGCAAGTTTGCTTACGACAATATCGTACCCACAATGCTTGAAACGCTTCCCGACATTCTTATCGCACTTGTAGTCCTGCTCGTACTCTCTGCCTCTATGTCAACATTGGCAGGTCTGGTACTGACATCTTCATCCACCATGACACTCGACCTTATCTATCGCGACAAGAAAGCCAACGACAAGGAAGTACGTGAGGGAGAAATCGATGACACGGTACACGGAAACATCGAAAAGCGCAAGGTTGTGGTGATGCGTGTACTCATCATCTTCTTCATCGTCATCTCCGTGATGATCGCCATGAACCCGCCACAATTCATTGCCCAGCTTATGGGCATCTCATGGGGAGCACTGGCCGGAGCATTTCTGGCTCCCTTCATGCTCGGACTGTATTGGAAAGGTGTCACACGACAGGCTGTATGGGCCTGCTTCATATGGGGTGTCGGTATCACCGTGATAAACATGATGACGGGAAATGCTCTAATGAATCCCATCGACTGCGGAGCTGTCGCAATGCTGGGCGGCTTCCCCGTTGTATGGATTGTCAGCCTGCTGACTCCTACTCGACAGTAACGCTCTTCGCAAGGTTACGGGGCTGATCCACATTCAGCCCTTTGGCCACAGCGACATGATACGACAGCAATTGAAGAGGTATCACAGATAATAGAGGCACCAGCCATCCTATTGTCTGTGGTACTTCTATTATATCCTCTACCATATTCTTCACCTGTTCGTCTCCTTCCGTCACCACAGCATATATATGTCCGCCACGGGAATATATCTCCTGCATATTTGAAACAATCTTCTCGTAGAGAGCGTGGTGAGTTGCAATAAAGACAACAGGCATCTGCTCATCAACAAGTGCAATAGGTCCGTGTTTCATTTCTGCTGCGGGATATCCTTCTGCATGAATGTATGATATCTCCTTCAGTTTCAGAGCTCCCTCAAGAGCTACGGGAAAATTCCATCCGCGTCCGAGATACAGGCAGTTAGATGCTTTGGCAAAACGCTGGGCAATAGCCTTTATCTTATCATTCTGCTCCAACACTTTCTTCATCTTGTCAGGTATCAGGAGCAGTTCGTTTATCATATCATCATATTCCTTCTGTGTCACGGTGCCCTTTGCCATTCCTAAAGCCAAAGCCAGCATGGCAAGTACGGTAACCTGACCGGTGAAAGCTTTTGTGGAAGCCACACCTATTTCCGGACCTACATGTATATAAATACCGGTATGGCTTTCCCGTGCTATGCTGCTGCCCACCGCATTTACTATTCCAAACACCAGAGCTCCGTTTGCCTTTGCCTGCTCTATCGCAGCCAGTGTGTCGGCTGTCTCACCGCTCTGCGATATTGCCATGACGACATCGTCATGTTCTATCACAGGGTCACTGTATCTGAACTCTGAAGCATAGGCCACTTCCACCGGAATACGGCAGAAATGTTCTATATACTGCTTACCTATCAGACCGGCATGCCAGGATGTGCCGCAGGACACAATGATGATACGACGGGCACGGAGCAGTTCCCGTCTGTGTTGCGTCACAGCAGAAAGCACCACCTGCAAACCGCTCTCCGGTCCCTCATGACCTCTGTAAGCCGACGAATACGGAGACTCCACTATACGACCGCTCATACAGTCCTTGAGCACGTTCGGCTGGTCGAAAATCTCCTTGAGCATAAAATGGTCGTAGCCGTCATGATCGAGCATCGAAAGATCCAGGCTTACCTCCTTCACCTCGCCCTTTGTCTCTTCACCGTTGAGTTTGTATATCTTTATCTCCTTGCCTCGCGACACCACAGCCACTTCCTCGTCCTTGAGATATATAATCTGGTTGGTGTATTCTGCTATAGGAGAGGCATCAGATGCCAGAAAATACTCCGAATAATCATCCACTACACCTATGGCCAACGGAGAACTCTTGCGGGCGCACACCAACTCGTCCGGATGATTTGCGTCTATCACAGCAATCGCATATGCACCGAACACAAGTTTGAGAGCATTGCGCACCGCTTCACTCAGCGTACACTTCTTCAGATTCTGGGTGTACTCTATGAGCTGCACGAGCACCTCTGTATCCGTTTCGCTCTTGAAATGGAAACCTCTTTTCTTCAACTGCTCCCGCAGCGTGGCATAGTTCTCTATGATACCGTTGTGCACCAAGGTGAGACGTCCTGATTCCGACACGTGCGGATGAGCGTTAGCTTCAGAGGGTATGCCGTGAGTAGCCCATCTGGTGTGAGCGATACCCAGAGTGCTGCTCTTTGTGGGATCCACGTTTGCGGATGAAGTTTTTGCCACAACATCCTCCAGATCCGACACTTTTCCCTTGGCCTTATAGACATGCAATCCATTTTCATCCATGAGGGCACAACCCGCAGAGTCATAGCCTCTGTATTCCAAACGGTGCAATCCTTTTATCAGAACAGGATAAGCCTCTCTCTTTCCTATATATCCAACTATTCCACACATATGATATTCTTTTTTTTAATTTTAATCCGTTATCAATTCGTAACCCATCCGGGGAATCAGATCTCCGATGGCATCATTCACAAGTTTTACCGTACGAGGTTCGTAGGAGTATTTGTTCTTCTTATATCTCCTCTGCGATTCGATATATTCTCTTATCCTGGGTTCTGCTTCCTCCCAGTTGGGCAATGAGAGTTTCTCGTAAACAGACTTTATCGTCTCGTAGGCATTATTCTCAATATCCTCAAACTTAACCTCCATCAACTGTCCCTCAGGGATGTATTTCTTCTGCTCTTCAAAAGCCAGATACAACTCACGGTATGCATAGAGTATGTTCTGCTCCAACTCCTCCATCGTGATACTGTTCCACTGGAGAGGCTGCATCGTCTCCGAGATGAAAGCCCTGCTGGATTCAAACACCGTATAGGGATTGCGACGCAGATGAAGAAAGCGTGCCTGCGGAAACATTTCTGTCAGCACCTTAACCTTTCCCGTATGTGGAGGATTCTTCGACAAATACTGCAACTCCGCATATCTATATCCTTCAGGATAAAGCCTTTCCGTGTTCCAAGTGGAAATCTTAACCAGCTTCAGAAACTGCTTTTTGAATTCATCCACTTCCTCCTTTGTCGCCTTCTTCATCGTGAGGAAGCGGTCGCAATATTCACGCATGTATTTGGGAAACACCCAGAAATTGTAATAGGTCACCGGGCATGCGTTCTGCAGAGCAAATTCCTCCTCCTGCGGCTGATCCACAGAGAGGGGCATGGCATCTGTCGGTCTCCGCTCCGGTATAGCCAGATTCATGAAGAACTTGAAAAGCCACTGCCACCTCATCATCAGGTGCGGGAAGCAGGTCTGATACGTCGTTGTGTGAGCGAAATGCGGATCCTGTGCGAAAATATTGTGCACAAAGGTCGTGCCGGAGCGCCAGTGACCCAGAATGAAGAACGGATCGTATCCAAGCGGTTTATCTGCCAGCAACCGCCGGTATTCACTTTCCTGCCCGCGTCCGAACTGCCACAGTATTTTCTGCAGCAACAAGGTGAGACGGTAGCAGAATTTTCTATCCTCGTCTATCTCCCTTCCTTCTGTGATGCGACGTAACGTTTCTTTGTCAGCACCGACGAGAGTGTTTACAGGCAGTTTATCGTAGTTCAATGTCTATATTCTGTTTACGTAGTGATTCTATTGCTTTTTCCAGTGCCTCACGATGCTCCTCGCCTATTCCGAGGACCTTCATGTCGACAACAGGTCTGTCAAACATTGTTGCATCGCTCTGCGATGTCGCTTCGATTATCATACCCACAGCCGACGTATTGTTCGTGATGGGATCAATGAGAATGAAGCTGCCTGTTGACCTGTTCTCCTTATAGGCATCGAAGAAGAGAGGCTGTGCCGTCTCTATCTTCACTTCCCCTATTGTATTGAGCGTGAAGGGACGCGCGCTTTCATGCTCCATCGTATTGACGTTGACGATATAGTCTACTGCGGTTATCTGTGCCCTTGTGGTGCGGGTTGTCTGTTTCAGGAAGAACTGTTTCCTGTCGTCCATCATCTCTTCATCCATCCACACCAGCATGGATTTGAAGGCACGTGATATTATCGGTTTCGCTGCTGCCGTCTTCACTATCATCTCGCCTCTCGAAATGTCTATCTCATCTTCCAGACATATCGTCACCGACTGCGGACAGAAAGCCTCCTCCAGCTCGCCGTCGTAAGTCACGATGCGGCTCACCCTGCTCTTCTTCATCGAAGGCAGAGCCGTCACCTCCTCACCCGTTTTTATCACACCGCTTGCCACCTTGCCGCTGAACCCTCTGAAATCAAGGTCCGGACGCAACACATACTGCACAGGGAAGCGGAAGTCCTTCATATTTCTGTCCAGATCTATGGGCACATCTTCTATGAAGTTCAGGAGCGACTGTCCCTCATACCAGGGCATCTTCCCTGAGTGCTCCACCACGTTGTCTCCGCAGAGTGCCGAGAGAGGTATGCATGTCACATCCTCCACTCCCACAGCATCCGTGAGAGCCTTGTATTCATCCCTGATTCTCCTGAAGACCTCCTCGCTGTAGTCAACGAGGTCCATCTTATTCACAGCAAGTACGATATGCCTGATACCCAGCAACGACACCAGATACGTATGACGGCGCGTCTGCGTCACCACACCTGCACGTGCATCCACAAGGATTATTGCCAGATTGGCTGTGGAGCCGCCCGTTATCATGTTTCTCGTATACTGTTCGTGTCCCGGGGTGTCGGCGATTATAAACTTACGCTTGTTGGTGGAGAAGTAGCGATATGCCACATCGATGGTGATTCCCTCCTCGCGCTCCGCCTTCAGTCCGTCCAGCAGCAATGCGTAGTCGATTTGGCCGGCTCCCGCATTCCCCACACGTCGCGAATCGCGCTCCAGTGCCGAGAGCTGGTCCTCGTACAGCTTCTTTGAGTCGAAGAGCAGTCGTCCTATGAGTGTCGACTTGCCGTCGTCCACGCTGCCCGCCGTCAGCAGTCGCAGCAGTGATTTCTGCTCGTCCTGGTCCAGATATGCCTCTATCTCTTTCATTTCTCCTCCTTCTCCGTCAGAAATATCCTTCGCGTTTCTTCTGTTCCATCGATGCCTCCTGGTCGAAGTCGATAACACGTGTGGTGCGCTCGCTCTTCGTCGTGGTCATCATTTCCTCCACTATTTTCTCTATTGTGTCCGCCTCGCTCTCCACAGCTCCCGTCAGCGGCCAGCATCCCAGCGTGCGAAACCTCACCATACGGGGCTTCACCAGCGGCAGATACTCTTTCGGCAGACGGTCGTCGTCGGCCATTATCAGGTTGCCGTCTATCTCCACGCAGGGACGCTCCTTGGCATAGTAGAGAGGCACGATGGGTATCTTCTCCAGACGTATATACTGCCATATATCCAGTTCTGTCCAATTGGATAGCGGAAACACGCGGATGCTCTCCCCACGATGGATATGCGTATTGTATATGTCCCACAGTTCCGGCCGCTGTCTCTTCGGGTCCCATTGGTTTGCCCTGTCGCGAAACGAGAATATCCTCTCCTTCGCCCTGCTCTTCTCCTCGTCGCGGCGTGCACCTCCGAAAGCTGCATCGAATTTATGTTTTGCCAGCGCGTCGAGCAGTGCCTTCGTCTTCATCAGGTCGGTATGCACCTTACTGCCGTGAGTGAACGGGCCCACACCTGCATTGAAGGCTTCCATATTGGATTCCACGATGAGATTCCACCCGTGCTCCTTTGCGTACACATCGCGGAATTCTATCATCTCGCGGAATTTCCATTTCGAGTCGATATGCATCAGAGGGAACGGCACCTTTCCGGGGGCAAAAGCCTTCTCTGCCAGTCTCACCATCACACTGGAGTCCTTACCGATGCTGTAGAGCATCACAGGATTCTCAAATTCAGCAGCCACCTCCCTAATTATGTGGATGGACTCTGCTTCCAGTTCCTTCAGATGGCTTAGTTTATACGACATAGGACAGTAATCTTTTTATTGACGCCTCAAGACTCTCACCCGACGTATCGATGCTCACCTGAGGATTCCGGGGGGCTTCATACGGTGCCGACACCCCCGTAAAATCTTTTATCGCTCCCTGGCGCGCCTTGGCGTAGAGCCCCTTCACATCGCGCTCTTCACACACCTCTATCGGCGTGGAGACATACACCTCGATGAAGTCTTCCTCACCTATTATCCCGCGTGCCATATCACGCAGGTCGTGCGTAGGAGAAACAAAAGAACACAGCGTAATGATACCTGTGTCCTTAAAGAGCCGGGCCACTTCGGCCACCCGTCTTATATTCTCCTTCCTGTCCTCCTGCGAGAAACCCAGACCTGCGCAGATGCCTCCTCTCACGTTGTCGCCGTCCAGCAGCCTGCACACTCTGCCTTTCCTGTATAGTTCACGCTCCAGAGCCAGCGCCAGCGTACTCTTCCCGCTGCCGGAGAGACCCGTAAACCACAGCACGCAGCCTTTCTGCTGCAGCAGTCTTTCGTGGTCTTCCCGCGTAAGCATTCTGTCGGTGATGGGATATATCTCAGATGTCATAGATGAGAGGGATAAGCAATACTGTGAGTACGAATACTATTATGTTCAGCGGCAGACCTGCTCGGAGAAAATCCGTGAAACGGTATCCGCCTTCGTTGTGCACGATAAGGTTTGTCTGGTATCCTATCGGTGTGGAGAACGCCGCCGATGCTGCCACTGCGATGCACACGCAGAAAGGCAACGGGTCCGCGCCCAACTGCTTTGCCACAGCCATTGCCAGAGAGAATCCCAGAGCCGCTGCAGCATTGTTGGTGATGAGTTCGGTGAACACGTTTGTGATGGCGTAGAGCACCACCAGCATCATATATATACCGCCGTGATTCAGCGCCACCTTCTGGGACATACCGATGACGTATCCGGCCAGGAAATCGGCAAAACCCGAATTGGTCATACCCTTCGATATTGCAAAGGCGCACGCTATGGTTATCAGCACATCCCACGATATATACCTGCTGTAGCGCCGTGTACTGAACATTCCGGTCCACGCCATCACCACTGCTGTGACAGCAGCGAAGAAGAACATATCCATACGGAACGTCGGCAGCGCCTCCCTCATGAACGGCAGTTCGCCTACAGTGGCTCCCACCACCATCATCACCAGCAACACCAGCGCCATCCATCTCTTCCTCTTCGACAGGTTCGTGTCGTCCGATGCATCCCGGATATTCTCCTCGTCCGTTTCCTTTGTCGGTTTGTCGGGCAGCAGATAGCGCGACACACATACGATGTACGCCAGACCTCCCAGACACACGAAGACACCCACCTTTGTCATCTCAAACATCGACATGCCCTCCATACCGGCATCCTCCAGCAAACCGTGCACCACGAGGTTGGTCGACGTACCTATCAGCGTGCACACGCCACCCAGTATTGTGGCATACGACAGAGGTATCAGCAGTTTGCTCGCAGAGAGTCCCACTTTGTTTGCCCACGTGCGCACCATAGGTGCGAAAATCACCACCACAGGTGTGTTGTTGAGAAATGCGGATATGAAACTCACCGCCGGGAATATTCTCAGCGAAGCCATCGTGAGGCTGCACCCTTCTTTGGGCATTATACGGTGGACAATACGTTCCAGCATACCGCTCTGTCTCACACCTTCCGATATGAGAAAAAGCAGGGCCACCGTTATCATACCCTTGTTGGAGAAGCCCTCAAGACATTCTTTCGGAGACAGGATGCCGAAACAGAGCATCAGCACCACAACCGTGAACAAAACCAATCCAGGACGCATCTTGTCTCGGATCAGTGCCCACACCATGAAGATGAGCAGCAGGAGTGTTATGACGGACTCTGTCGGCATCTTCTAAAAGGAAAAGCGAGACCTGCCTTCATTTTTTCTTCAGACATCGATCTCGCACCAACTCTTTTGAGCCGATAGGGGGACTCGAACCCCCGACCCACGCATTACGAATGCGTTGCTCTACCAACTGAGCCATATCGGCATTCACTTAACCGGGCGCAAAGGTACGTTATTTTTTTTGATTACACAAAATAATGTGAAAAAAGTTTAACCACAGACCTTACTTTTCTTATTTTTTCGTATATTTGCACCGTTATGAGACATCTGTACACCATTCTTTTTCTCCTGTTGCCGCTCATATGCAGCGCCGGAGACTTTCCCGTGATGAGCAAACGTGTGCTCTCCTATCCCCTTCCCGACGGCAATTATCTCCTCACCGTCACCATCGGCAGCAAGAAGCGTGCAGCCTCCACAACAATACGTTGTGAGAGCCGCCGTCTCCTCTGCGAGAACGTTGCCACACGCAAGGGCGAGATCACCGCTCTTTCCTTTCTCGTCAACAAGCACTCCCCCGTCATCTCCGCCACCGAGCGCGTGAAGATAAAGAAGCGCGAAGAGAGCAAACTCAACTGGGACAATGTGCTCTCCGTCGAGATCACCGGCGACAATCCGGCTGTCATCGACATACGCATCACTCCCGACACCATCAGTCCCACCATCTATCTCTGCGGCAATTCCACCGTTGTGGATCAGGATGAGGAACCCTGGGCTTCGTGGGGACAGATGCTGCCCCGCTTCCTCAACGAAAAGATTGCCGTTGCCAACTATGCCGAGAGCGGCGAGACGGCCTCCACCTTCTGCTCCGCCCTCCGTTTCAAGCGCATCCTCAAGGATCTCAAGGCCGGCGACTACGTGGTGATGGAGTTCGGCCACAACGACCAGAAACAGCGCTTCCCGGGTGCCGGAGCATACTACAACTTCACCCACACCCTCAAGACCATGATTGACGAGGTGCGCCTCAAAGGTGCCACGCCCATACTCATCTCCCCCACCCAGCGCCGCTCCTTCAGGGACGGCAGGATACAGGAGACGCACGCCGACTATCCCGAGGCTATGGAGATGCTGGCACGCCGCGAAAAAGTCACCTTCATCGACCTCCATTCCTACACCCGCACGCTCTTCGAGACCTGGGGTGAGGAGGCTTCCAAGAAAGGTTTCGTGCACTATCCTGCAAACACATATCCCGGTCAGGACAAACCGCTTGCCGACAACACACACTTCAATCCCTATGGAGCCTACGAGATTGCAAAGTGTGTGCTTCATGGTTTCAGGGAGCAGGGAGTCCTGACCGGCTTTTTCCGCGACTTCACCGACTTCGACCCCTCGCATCCCGACCCCGTGGAGAGTTTTCACTGGACGGAAAGCGACCACATTGACACTCTGAAGCCCGATGGGAACTAAGCTGCGTATTTTTCTACTCCTCGTGTCCGTTGCCTGCATCGCGGCGGCAGGAGCCGTCTGTTCCGTTTTTGCACATTGTCACGGCGACGACGAGCCTCTCGTGCTGAACATCTATCCCTCCACCACGCTGTCCGAGGTGCGGCAGCAGCTGGGCGGCGGCATCGGTTTCGACCTCGCCTGCCGTCTCTTCAGATACTCCGCGCCCCGCACGGGACACTACGTCATTCCCCCCGGCGCCACATGGCTCGATGTCGTGCGTATGCTGCACAACCACTCGCAGCAGCCCATACGTCTCACGCTGCCCTCCGTGCGCACCCTCGACCAGCTGGCTTCCTTCCTCGGCAGCCGTCTCATGGCCGACAGTGCCGACTTCGCCGCCGTCTTCCATTCCACTGCCGGGCTCGACTCGATGGGATATACCGAGCAGACGCTTCCATCACTCTTTGTCCCCGACACCTACGAGGTGTGGTGGGACACCTCGGTACCTCTCTTCATGCAGCGTATGCAGCGCGAGCACGATGCTTTCTGGAGCGACGAACGCCAGTCCCTTGCCCGCCGACAGGGACTCACTCCCGTCGAGGTAGCCACGCTTGCCAGCATCATCGACGAGGAGACCGCCAACAACGGGGAGAAACCCATGGTGGCCGGCATGTATCTCAACCGTCTGCGCACCGATATGCTGCTGCAGGCCGACCCCACGGTGAAGTTCGCCCTGCAGGATTTCGCTCTGCGACGCATCCGTCATGCCCACCTCGCTGTGGAGTCACCTTATAATACATATGTCAACAAGGGACTTCCCCCGGGCCCCATCCGCATCGCCTCCGTGGCGTCCATCGATGCTGTGCTGCACGCTGTGGAGCATCCCTATCTCTATATGTGTGCCAATTCCGACTTCTCGGGCACCCATGTCTTCGCTGTCAGCTATGCGGAGCATCTGAAGAATGCCCGCCTCTATCAGCGCGCCCTTAACGAGCGTAATATCCAGTAAAACATATCCCCACCGTGAAAACACTTTTCAACACTTCCCTTGCGGCCCTGTGCCTCGCCCTGTCACTCACTTCCGCAGCCCAGACGCTGCACTACGACAAACCCGCCGTCTATTTCGAGGAGGCACTCGTCATCGGCAACGGCACCGTCGGCGGCACCGTCTACGGCGGTACGGAGCACGACAGGATATCCCTCAACGACATCACGCTTTGGACGGGCGAACCCTGCAACATGAAAGTCTTTTCCCCCGACGCCCACAACAGCATTCCGGCCATCCGCGAGGCTCTGCGCAGGGGTAACTATCCCGAGGCCGACCGTCTGCAGCGCGACGTGCAGGGACACTACACGCAGAATTATCAGCCCCTGGGTCTTCTCACCATAGACTATACCGACACCGCTGCGGCTGTCACCGACTACCGCCGCTGGCTTGACATCGGTGAAGCCACGGCACACACCGCATGGCAGAGAGGCGGTTACAGATACACCGCCGAATATTTCGCCACGCATCCCGATTCCGGTCTCGTCATCCGCATCACCACCGACAGTCCGCGCGGCATCTGCGCCCGCGTGGGTCTCACGAGCCAGCTCCGCAGCGAGGTGCGCACCGAAGACGGCAACACACTGGTGAGAGAGGGCTACGTGGCCTACTCTTCCATGCCCAGCTACGTCGGCGGTATGGACCGCTTCGCCTATGATCCCGATCGGGGCATGCGCTTCTGCACGAAGGTGCTGGTGGAGGGTTCGGGTGTCCGCGCTGATGACGGCAGCATTGCTGTGGACGGTGCCCGCGAGGTCATCATACGCATCGTCAGCGCCACTTCCTTCAACGGTTACGACAAAGACCCCGTGAAGGAGGGCCGTCCCTACCGTCAGCTGGCCGATGCCCGCATGGCTCATCTCAGGGCCTTTTCCTACAACGACCTGCGGGCACGCCACATTGCCGACTACAGGAGCATCTACGACCGCGTGAAACTTTCCCTGGGCACATCGCGCAACGATACGCGTCCCACCGACGCCGTGCTCCGCGAATATCTCGACGAGGGCATCTTCAATCCCGACCTCGAGGCGCTCTATTTCCAGTACGGCCGCTATCTGCTCATCTCCTGCTCCCGCACTCCCAATGTGCCTGCCAATCTGCAGGGCCTGTGGAACGAGAAGATACTGCCGCCATGGTCGTGCAACTACACCTCCAACATCAACCTCGAGGAGAACTACTGGCCTGCCGAGACGGCCGCTATGCCCGAGATGCACCTCTCACTGCTCACCTTCATGAAGGAACTGCAGCACTCGGGCGAACTCACCGCCAGGGCCTACTACGGTGTGGACAAGGGCTGGTGCCTGGCTCACAACACCGACATCTGGGCGATGACCTGCCCCGTGGGCCTGCACAGCGGCGACCCCCAGTGGGCCAACTGGAACATGGGCGGCGCGTGGGTCAGCACCCACATCTGGGAGCACTACACCTTCTCGCTCGACCGTGATTTCCTCCGCGAGTACTATCCCGTGCTCAAGGGCGCAGCCGAGTTCTGCCTGGGCTGGCTCATCCCCACCGGTGATATGGACATCGAGGGCCCGGAATATCTCATCACGGCTCCCTGCACCTCCCCCGAGAACGACTACGTGACTCCCAATGGCTACCATGGCCGCACGTTCTACGGCGGTTCGGCCGACCTGTCCATGATACGCGAGTGTCTCACCGATGCCCGCAATGCAGCTCTTGTGCTGGGTGTGGACGGGGATTTCGTTGCTCAGGCTGACAGGGCTCTCTCCCGTCTGCAGCCTTACAAGATAGGCCGGCAGGGCAATCTTCAGGAGTGGTTCTACGACTGGGACGACGAAGACCCTCACCACCGCCATCAGAGCCATCTCTTCGGTGTCTATCCCGGTCACAGTCTGACCGACGGCGTGCACAGCGTGGACGACATCCACAAGGCCGCACACAGGTCTCTCGAGCTTCGCGGCGACCGCACCACGGGCTGGAGCACGGGTTGGCGTGTAAATCTCTTTGCCCGTCTCCGCGATGCCGGCAGTGCCTATCACATGTATCGCAAACTGCTCTCCTATGTGAGTCCCGACGGTTATCGCGGTCCTGACGCCCGTCGTGGCGGCGGCACCTACCCCAACCTCCTGGATGCCCATTCGCCTTTCCAGATTGACGGCAACTTCGGCGGCTGCGCCGGTGTGATAGAGATGCTCATGCAGAGCAACTACACCCCTACCTCTCAACTCTCAACTCTCAACTCTCAACTCTCCATTGATCTCCTCCCCGCTCTTCCCGCCAACTGGAAGGACGGTTCCGTCAGCGGCATCCGTGCGCGCGGAGGCATCACGGTGAGTATGAAGTGGAAGGACGGCAAGGTCACCTATATCGCCCTCACTGCCCAGCAGCCCTGCAGTGTCTCGCTCAGTTTCAACGGTCTCACGAAACAGGTCACCCTGAAGAAGGGCGAGAACAGAATCAAACCTTCTTTTTAAGTAGACAAGTGGACAAGTAGACAAGTTGTTAGTTTCAAGTTTCAAGTTTCAGGTTTCAGGTTTCAAGTTATCGTTTTCGTTAAGGTTAGGCGAATGCGCCGCCTGTAAGGAATGAGGGTAGCTCAGAGAGCCGGAGAAGCATTTCGTGGACATCTGAAAGTTGACTGGTTTCAGGTTTCAGGTTTCAAGTTCATCCAACTTGTCTACTTTCGGCTTGCCGAATGAGCGCGAGCGAAGCCGAAGCGAACTCGTCTACTCGTTTACTCGTCAACTGAATTATCGTTTTTCGTCTTTCGTTTTCGTCATCGTTTTTGTCATGTGCTGACCCTGAAAAAAGCGTTTGCTGTCAATTGTCAGCGCCGATGGCTTCGATGTAGAAACTGAAGGGACGGAATCCGTCGTTGCAGCTGATCATAGCGCTCATCGGATTCTTCATCCATCCGTCGTAGAAGTTCCCCTCTCCCCTGACCAGCGACATCACGAATTCTCGCATGGCCTCCCATGCCGACGGACACAGTCCTTCCGGTCGACGGCCGTCTACGGATATCCATTGCTGTCCTTCCACCACGTCACAGGTGTGCTCGATGGGGTTTTCGTATCGTGCCATCAGGTCGTGATATACGGTCTGCCGCACTGCCGTGATTCGTACTTTCTTCATTGACATTGACGTATTCTGTTTGCAAATGTACGAAATTAAATTTAAAGCAAATATACATTATTTTCTCAAAACTAACAACCTTTCCCCTACTTTTTCATCTTCAAATGCCGAAAAAAATGCTTTGAGGGCACAAAATTTCGATGTCACATTTGTCACATTTGTCACGAAATTAAAGTTTCAGGATTCAGGTTTCAGGATTCAAGAGTTAATTTTCAATTGTCAATTATCAATTATCAATTGTCAATTAGGGCGAAGCCCGCTTAGAGGGCGACAATTTTTTGTTAGTTGACAAGTAGACAAGTTGTTAGTCCTACTTCAGCCCTCAGCCCGCCGCCCTCATGTCACACACCCGATTGCAGGAATTGGAACAGCCCCATAAAACGGATACCTTTTTCGTCGGTATATTCAACAATGTCCTGCCCAACAATCACAATCTTACGAAAACTGTCATCAATCTTCAGTAGTGAGTTCAACTCCTGCTGGCGTTTCTCATCATCATCAATGGCAAAGGCCGACTGGATATAAAACTTATCTTTTCCATTGGTAGCAATAAAATCCACTTCATACTGCTTGTACTCAGATTTCCCGTTTTTCATCTCCCGTTTCTCAACCACACCCACATCAACAGCGTATCCCCGATATAGCAATTCATTAAAGATTACGTTTTCCATCAGATGGGTCTGCTCTTGCTGCCTGTAATTAAGGCGTGCGTTTCTCAATCCAACGTCTACAGCATAGTATTTCTTGATATTTTCGTAATATTTGTTCCCCTTTATATTGAAGCGCCTGGCTTCGTTAAAAAGAAATGCTTCTTCAAGATAACCGATATATTTGGCAACAGTATCGTCAGTTATCTTTATTTTCCTGACACTTGCAAGAGTATTGGTAATGCGTGTGGTGTTTGTGAGTGATCCGACAGAAGAGCACAAAGCATCGGCAATGGCCTCCAACGCATCCCGGTTCTCCACATGATGCCTTTCCACCACATCGTCTAGATAGGTTTTCTTCCAGAGCCGTTGCAAATAAGTGGTCTTCTGTTCTGGAGTTGGCATTCTGCGGAGTGCAGGAAGACCTCCGTAAGTATAATACTCTTTCCACAGTTCGTTGACAGCTTCGGAACGGTCTTGACAAAACTCCTTGAACGTAAAGGGCATGATGTTCACTTCATCGCTGCGCCCACGGAAGATAGTGTTTATCTCGTTGGAGAGGAACTTGGAATTGCTGCCCGTAACATACACATCCACATTGGAGCGCTTGTTCAGGCCGTTGACAATACGTTCAAAGCCTTCTATTTCTTGTATTTCATCGAGGAATACGTAATAAGGCTCTGTCTTCGAGATAATTCGGGAGTACAGATATTCCTTCAGCTTTTCTCTGTCAAGCAGTTCCTGCGGAGTTTCTTCATCCTCAACATCAAATGAAATACATATGATGTGGTCTTCCGGAACCCCTTGTTCTAAAAGATAATCCTTAAAAATAGGATCCAACAGGAATGATTTACCTGCACGACGCGGTCCGGTGACAACCTTTATCAGATTGTTGTCTCTTCTGACAATCAGTCGGTTAAGATAGACGTCCCTTTTAACATATTCTTCCATAGTTGCTATACTTTCGAAATCCGCTGCAAATTTACAGTAAATTTCGAATACAACTGTATTTTTGAGCCTTTATTTTTTGATTTTCTATTAAAAACGCAGCAAATAGTCGATAAATGCTCTATATTACCTACCTATAAACTACTAAACTACTAAGCTATTAAGCTACTAAACCCTCATTTATCATTTGTCATTTAGGCGTAGCCGCAGCCCGTATTACCGTAAATCCGCAGTTCCGTAGATTCGTTTTCCCTGGTTAGGCCGCAAAAAAGGCTTTGAGGGCACAAAATTTCGATGTCACATTTGTCACATTTGTCACGAATATTTTGCGGCAATCTAAAAAAATAAGCAAAATACTAAAAGTAACAACTCGTCAACTCGTCAACTCGTCAACTTGTCAACTAAATTCCTTACCTTTGCAGCCCGCAAGGAACATCCATATGACAAACTCTGCAAACCAGGACAACAAACCGGCAATACTCCAGCGCGACTATACAAACTGTCTGCGAGGCATATCAATACTGGCAATAGCCGTGCTGCACGTAGTGTTCAAATGGGACGGAATGCCGCGATTCCTGAACCTGCCGGCATCTGTGTTCGTAGCAGCATTCATATTCCTGTCAGGATACGGCATACACGAGTCGTACAAGAAAAACGGACTGAAAAACTACTGGTACAAGCGCCTCAAACGCATCATACTGCCGTACACACTGCTGATAACCGTACTCATCCCATTCACAGACAACTTCAGCTGGAAAGACTACCTGCTGGACATCACATATATACACTCGTCGTACTGGTTCATCGAGTTCATCATGTGGAACTACCTGGTGTACTGGGTGGCACAGCGATTCTTCCCCGGAAAGATGATGTGGGTGATGCTGCTGGCGGGATTTGCGGGACTCAACACCCTGATGCAGGTGGAGGCGGAGCAATGCTGCTCATTCGCCGCAGGAGTGGCCGTATCACAGCATATCGGCACAATAAGGGCGATGGGACGGAAGAAGATAATAAGCTATGCAGCAGCCGGCTTCCTCATAGGCACCTTCTTCGTGCTGCTGAAGGAAATACCATGCGTGCACAGCTACAAAGGTACCCTGATATACAACTACATACTGCTGATGATAAAACTGCCCATGTCGCTCTCCGTGATGACACTGCCCATGCTGTTTCCCGTGATGCTGCGCTCAAGGGTGCTGTACTGGCTGGGAATCGGTTCGCTGGAAGTGTATCTGGTGCACATGGCGCTGCTCGACTGCGTGGAGACGGAGACACTGAGCATCTCAATATACACAGCGGCCACAATAGTGCTGAGCTGCGTAATGTACAGAGCGGACCAGTTTATCATGCGCCGCCTGTAGGGCCCTCTCTCCCCTGCCCTTACTGACCTCCCAGGCGGGAGAAATACTCAAGGACGTCGTCCCAGGTCTTGAACGTGTCGCTGCCGAACTCCAGGAAAGCCGCCATAGACTCCTGCTCCTCACCGCGACTGATGAGATAGTCGCCGTAGAGAAGATGACGCTGGGAGGTGAACACAGTATGGCTCCACGCAGGCACACCGACATACTCCGTGAGCCACTCGGCAACGCCGCACATAGCAGAAGGCTCGGACGACACGCAGGGTGACACGAAATACACCTGATAGGCCTCAATGAGCTGGCGCACGGCCTTCTGGGCACTGGGAGCAGGTTTGCCGGAAGCATCCGTCATGGTCTCCATGCCGATATACACGATGGGGCGCTCGCGATGCTCCTGACGGTCGTCGATCCAGCGGATGACGGGCAGCACGGAATGCATGAAGGAGCGGTCGTCCATGCGATGCTCCCCGTGGAAGGATATGGCCTGAGGATAGTGGGCGCGGAAAGTGTCCCAGGTGTGGACAAGAGGATCTGCGTCGCCGAAGAGACCGAAGACACGACGGGACTCGCCCTCGTCGGAGGCATGCAGGAAATTGCGCTCCGTGATCTGGCGGTATTCCTTGACAAGCGGTTTGTCCACATAAAACTCCTGCACACCGTCTTCCCTGGGCGAATAGAACGTCTGCTTGCCCATCTGTCCGTGACTCTGCATCGTGTCGCCGATGGAGAAAGCGGGATTGGTGAGGATGCGGTCGTAGCCGCAGAGCATCTCGGCATACATGCCTCCCATCGAGGTGCCGAGGATGAGAGAAGGCTGCTCGCTGCTGCACGTGTCGAGCAGAAGCTGGAGAGCCTCCCCGGGATGCAGGGGAAGGTCGGGAGCCACCACACGGGCCTCGGGAAGCACCTGACGGAGACGGCCCACCGTGCCGCTGCGGCCGCTGGAACCGAAACCGTGAACGTAGAGCACCGTCTTGCCGCGCATCAGTTCGGGAAACTGCTTGATATAGGGATTGTCCGTCATGACTTAGTACCAGCTGAGGTTGTCGGAATAGCTGCTCTGCTTCTTCCACTTGAGGGCGTCGGCAAGCATGCTGCTGTTGGCCTGGAAGGTGAAATTGTAGGAGGTGTAGGGATAGAGCACCACAGAGCAACTCATATTGAAGCAATGGAGGTCGCGCGCCAGCGAAGCGGTGGTCATGGAGAGGCGCGAGCGGTTGAAGTCGTAGCCGGAGGAGAACGTGATGTTCCAACCCGTGGCGATGCGGACGTTGCCCGAGAAGTTGAGCGTGTGGCTCAGAGCGTAGGGATAGCGCATGGTCTCCTTGTTGAACGTGCCGGAAGTGTTCTCACGCACCGTAAGACCGTAGCTGACGGAAAGGCTCCAGGGGATGTTGAACTTGAGGTAGCCGTCCTTGTCCACCTCGTCCTCCCCTTCCTTCTTCTTGGCACCGTGCTTGGCACGCTCGCGCTCGGGGTCCACATTGGGATTGTTGGGATCGGGAGTGAGGTCGTCATCGTCGTCGCTCTTCTTGTCGGTATCCTCGTTTTTCTTGCCCGTGAGGAAGTTGATGAACTTCTTCAGGGTCTGGTTGTTGAAGGTGTAGCTGAAGTTCTGACTCATGCCCTGGAAACGTCCGAAGCGTCCCCGGCTCCACTCCGTGTGCTCACCCACGTAGGGGTTGCCGTACTTATCGAGGTCGTAGGCATAAGTGGCAAATACTGCAGTCATTGAGAGCGTATAACTCTTGGTAATCTTTAAGCGGAGGCGCGTGGTGAGGTCGCTCCACGGGCGCGAGACGGCTGCCATGTTGTAGGAGAGCGAGGCACCCAGTTCGTCGATGAGCGATATCTTGCGGAAACCCGTCGAGTCGCGGTCGGAATGTATCTTCATCTCAATATTGTTGGAGATATCCATCGTCACCATGCCCGTCTTGGTGGAGGGCGCCGTACCGTAGATACCGTCGGCATAGGGACTGTAGGTGACGGTGCGCACCTCACCGTCGGCATCGGTACGCACATAGGTCTCGTAGAGTCCCCAGAAAGGCTTGGTGAAGTCGGGGGCATAGGAGAACGACACCGTGGGAGTGAACACATGGCGCACAGCCTCTATCTTCTTGCGCAGGAAACCTATCGTGGGACGGTAGAAACCGTAGAGCTTGGTGTTCATCGAGAGGTTGAGCGAGAAGTTGTAGGCATTGTAGAAACCGTAGACCGTATCGCGCTTCACAGCCTGTTTCTCGGTGTCCCACGACTGCATCACCTTGTGGGTGTACATGCGGTCGACGAAGTTGAACTGCGGAGTGACATTGATATACTTGAAGAGCTGGAACGTGGCGGAGATGGGAATCGTGTGCATCATACCGTTGCGCCAGTCCTTGATGAGATTGCTCTTGAAGAGCTTGTTTTCCTTGGTGGTGATGCTGTTGGAGAGCGTACCGGTGTAGGACAGGGCTATCTTCTCGTACCACCTCTCCTTGCCCGCCTGTTTCTTGCGCTTGAAGGGATTGATGCGCGCCAGAGAGATGTTGAGCGTGGGCAGAGTGACGGCGATGCTGGAGTCGCGCATGTTCTGTGAGAGGTTGAACGAAGCGGAGAGCGTGAGACCTATGTCGTTAAACGTCTTGGAATAGGATACAGAGGAGGTACGCGTCGACTGGGTGTAAGACTCGGGATTGTACATCGACACGAGATTGTTGCGCTCGTAGCCCACAGAGGCGAAGTTGACGCTGGCTGAGAACGACTGCGTGGGATTGGCCTTGGGGTCCTGACGATGGCTCCACGTGAACTTGAGGGAACGCGTCACGGAGTAGTCGGGCATGTTCTTCTCGCCCAGTATCGTGTTCTGGAAAGAGAACATCAGATTGCCCGAGAACCTGTAGCGCAGGTTGTAGGTGGAGTATGCCGAGACGCCCCACGAACCCTTTGTGTAGATCTCGCCCAGAAGTTTCAGATCTATATTGTCGTTGATGGCGAAATAGTAGCCGCCCTCGCGCAGATAGAAGCCTCGCGAACTCTCGTCACCGTAGGTGGGCATGATGAAACCGCTGTGGTAGGACGAGGAGAACGGGAAGAAACCGTAAGGTATGGCAAGCGGCAGGGGCACATCCTCGACGACAAGATAGGCAGGTCCGAAGACCACAGTCTGACCCGGGCGCACCTTGGCCTTGGTGAGGCGCAGATAGAAGTGGGGATGCTCCGCATCGCAGGTGGTGTAGCGACCCTTGCGCACATACATCACACCCGTGGAGTCGCGCTTGCTCTCCTCGCTCATCATATAGCCCTCGCCCTGCTGGGTGTAGACATTGGAGATGAAACCGCGGCGCGTCTTGAAGTTGTAGGATATTTTGTCGGGATCGTACTCCTCCTCGCCCTGCTTGAAGACGGGTTTGCCCTGCATCTCGCCCACGGAGTCGGGACGTCCGTTGGCGTGCACGATGCTGGAGTCGAGCGACATGTTTATCTCAGCGGCCGTGAGCTCCAGATTCTGATAGTTCACCTTGCTGTCGCCGAAGAGCCAGGCACGCGAGTTCCTGTAGTCGAACATGATGGAGTCGCTGGCCGAATATTCCACAGGGTCCTCGATGGAATTCTTGCTCGAACGCTTCTTCTTCAGGGTGTCGGCGGAGAGAGTGTCGGCAGGCAGACTGTCGGCAGGGAAAAGACTGTCCTCGCGCTCCTCCAGAACGGAGTCGAGGGCATTCCACATCTCGGGGAACATGGGCTTCATGCGCTCATCGTCGAGAGAGTCGAGAGAGTCGAGAGAAGAAGGGGAAGAAGGGGAAGAAACGGCTGCAACGGTGTCCGCAGCAACGGTGTCCGCAGCAACGGTGTCGGCAGAAGAAGGGGACGGAACAGAGTCCGTCTGCCTGCCTGCAGAACTGCGTACAGGCGAACCGCCCGCCATCACAGCAATGAAGACAGACATGAGGAAAAATATAATTATACTACCCTTCTTCACGGGCGCTTACAGTCGCGTATGCATATATGCGCACAATAGTTCAAGGTGCAAAAGTACATCTTTTTTCCTTATTAGAAGGCCTTGACGCACTTAAAAAAACAAAAAAAACAGCCGTTCAAGAATAATTCTTAAGGAATAATACACGTATAAGGATTTTTTTTCATACCTTTGCAGAAGTAAATTCCAACTATCTTTATGCATACAAAAAGTCAATTGGAGTCCATGACTATGGACGAACTGCAGGCTTTAGCCAGACAAATCGGTGCCGAACTGTCGGGCGACAAGACCACACTCGTATATAATATTATAGACAAGGAAAGCGAACTGCCCGCCACTGTGCCCGAGGTGGAGGCTCCCAAGAAAAAACGCGGACGCCCTTCGAAGGCTGAAATAGCTGCACGCGAGGCTGCCGCCGGAAACGACAAGAAGGAAGAGCCCAAGGAGGAGAAGCCCGCCAGAAAGACACGCGCCAAGAAGGCCGAGCCCGCTCCCGAAGAGCAGGCTGCGGAGAAACCCGCATCCGAAAAGCCCGCCCCTGCAAAGGCAGCTCCCGCAAAGGAGAAGGCCAAGGAAGAGGCTCCCAAGAAACGTGGCGGACGGGCCGCAAAGGCAGCAGACAGCGCCAAGGAGACATTCATCGTGACACGCGACGTGAAGACCACTGACGAGATACTCGCCGAGATGAACATGCCCAAGCAGCAGCTGGAGGACACCACGGAGGAAATAGTGAAGATGGTGAAACCCGCCGCACCCGTGAAGAGCAACGTCCCCGAATACGACTTCGGAGACAATATCAAGGGAGAAGGCGTGCTGGACATACAGAACGACGGTACGGCATTTCTGCGCTCGAGCGACTACAACTACATGCCGTCGCCCGACGACGTAGCCGTGTCCAACCAGCTCATACGCCTCTACTCGCTCAAGACAGGCGACACCGTGAGGGGCAGCGTGCAGCCTCCGCAGAACGGCACGCGCTACTTCGTGCTCACCACAGTGGACAGCGTGAACGGATGCGACCCGCGAAGTATCAGGGAACGCAGCCCCTTCGAGCACCTCACCCCGCTCTTCCCCGATGAGAAATTCAATCTGTGCACAGGACGCGGCGACAACCTCTCCGTGCGCGTGGTGGATCTCTTCTCACCCATCGGCAAGGGACAGCGAGCACTCATCGTGGCACAACCCAAGACCGGTAAGACAATACTGATGAAGGATATCGCCAACGCTATCGCAAAGAACCATCCGGAGGCATATCTCATGATGCTGCTCGTGGACGAACGCCCTGAGGAAGTGACGGATATGGCACGCACGGTGAACGCCGAAGTGATTGCATCCACATTCGACGAACCCGCCGACCATCACGTGCGCATCGCCAACCTCGTGCTGGAAAAAGCAAAGAGAATGGTGGAGTGCGGACACGATGTGGTGATTTTCCTCGACTCCATCACACGACTGGCACGCGCCTACAACACCGTGCAACCTGCTTCCGGAAAGATACTCACCGGCGGCGTGGATGCCAACGCAATGCACAAACCGAAACGATTCTTCGGCGCAGCACGTAACATCGAAAACGGAGGCAGCCTCACCATCATCGCCACAGCGCTGACCGACACTGGCAGCAAGATGGACGAAGTGATATTCGAGGAATTCAAGGGTACGGGCAACATGGAGCTGCAGCTGGACCGCACACTGGCCAACAAACGTATCTTCCCCGCAGTGAACATCGTTCAGTCGAGCACACGACGCGACGACCTGCTGCAGGACAAGACCACTCTGGACAGAATGTGGATACTGCGCAAGTTCCTCGCCGACATGAATCCTATCGAGGCAATGAGCGAAATGAAATCAAGAATCGAGCATACGCGCAACAACGAGGAGTTCCTGCTCAGTATGAACTCCTGACAGACGCATATCGACGATATTGCCCTCCAGGCCCTCGGGTTTGGAGGGTTTTTCATATCTGTACTCCACGCGGATGTAGTTGTCCGTGAAACCGTACATCACACCTTCCTTGCGGCTGTGCTCCAGAAGAACGGGACGCACACAACCCTCGTAGCGTCCGTAGAACGCACGCATCTTTTCGTCGGAAAGAGCAATGATACGCTGGCTGCGCTGATGCTTCACCTCGGGAGATACAACGTGGGGAATCTCCAGAGCCTTAGTGCCGGGACGTTCGCTGTAGCTGAACACATGATATTCGCTCACAGGCAACGCCTCCATGAAACGGCAGGCATCCTCAAAGAGAGCATCCGTTTCTCCCCTCGTGCCGACAATGACATCCACACCGATATAGGCGTCCGGCATCAGTTCGAGCACACGCTCCACCTTGCTGCGGAAGAGAGCCGTATCGTAGCGTCTCTTCATCAGACGCAACACCTCGTCGCTGCCGCTCTGAAGGGGAATGTGGAAATGGGGCATGAAAGCACGGGAGGACGCACAGTAGCGTATGATGTCATCGGTGAGCAGGTTGGGTTCGATGCTGGAGATGCGGTAGCGCTCAATACCCTCAACCTCGTCGAGAGCCTTTATAAGGTCAAGAAACGACTCACCTGTGGTGCGGCCGAAATCTCCGATGTTGACACCCGTGATGACAATCTCCCGGCCCCCCTGCTCAGCTACACCTCTTGCCTGGGCAACGAGGCTCTCTATCGAACCGTTGCGGCTGCGGCCGCGGGCAAAGGGAATAGTGCAATAGGTGCAATAGTAGTCACAGCCGTCCTGCACCTTCAAAAAATAACGCGTGCGCTCGCCCGACGCGCACGAGGGAAAGAACTGGCGTATGTCTGCTGTGCGCGACGTAAGGTATTCGTGCTTCACAAGAGCACGCTCCTCCGGCATCAGCTCTACACGCCGGACAATCTCAGGCACCAGTTGCGACTTCTCCTCGCTGCCAAGCACCAGATCCACTCCGTCGAGAGCTGCCACCAGCCGGGGTTTCAGCTGTGCGTAGCATCCGGTCACAACCATCAGGGCTCCGGGATGACGGCGGGCCATCTTGGATATCTGCTGACGACATTTATGGTCGGCAACTTCAGTTACGCTGCAGGTATTGACAACACATATGTCGGCCACCTCATTGTCGGAGACAGGCTCGGCACCCTCCTCACGGAGACGGTCGGTGATTGCAGATGTTTCTGCATAATTCAATTTACAACCTAATGTAAATACCGAAAATTTGCGTCCTTGAAGTCGTTTCATGGTGCAAAAGTACAAAAAAGAGGACTTATTATGGGCATTTTTAAAAAAAATTAAAAAAAAACATGCGTTTTTCTTTGCTGTTTCGTAAAAACGACGTACCTTTGCACCGGTTTTAAGAACAATTGATTGTTTTACAGTATTAAAAAGTAAGAAAAAAATGAAAAAGTTAGCTTTTGTTTTCGCAGCTGTTGTTGCTGTTTCTTTCGCTTCTTGTGGTAACAAGACCGCTCAGGCTGAGGCCGTTGACAGCGACAGCGTAAGCGTTGACACCGTTGCTTGCGACAGCGCTTGCGACAGCGTTGCTTGCGATAGCGTAGTAGCTCAGTAATTAGATTTACAACGACACTATCCAGGGGATTGCCGACAGGCAGTCCCCTTCTTTTTTGTCCAGACTCCCACCCCCACCCGAAAACAAACAGATCCGGACAAACGGGCACAAAAAAATCTCGCAGGAAAAATCCTACGAGATTCTTATGTTATAAAGTAAGCGGACTCTACTCTGCGCTCTCAGCAGCGGGAGCCTCTTCTGCAGCAGGTGCTTCAGCCTTGGGAGCCTCTGCAACCTTGGGAGCAACACCACCCTCAGCGATTACTGTGAAGGGAACCTGAGCGGTAACCTCCTTGTGGAGCTTCACCTGAGCAACATACTCGCCGACAGTCTTAACATCCTTCACAATGATAATCTTGCGATCGATGTTGAAACCGAGCTTCTGCAGCTCGTCTGCAATCTGTAGGCTGTTCACACTACCGTAGATAACACCCGTAGCGCTCACCTTTGTGGAAATGGTCAGAGCAACAGCGTTGAGCTTCTCACAGAGAGCTTCAGCATCAGCCTTAATCTTTGCCAACTTAACAGCCTTCTGCTTCAAATCCTCAGCAAGCTGCTTCTTAGCACTCTCACTGGCAATAACGCCCTTACCGAAAGGAATCAGGTAGTTGCGGCCGTAGCCAGACTTTACATTAACGATATCGTTCTTGAAACCAAGACCGATGATATCTTCTTTCAGAATGATTTCCATTATACGTCCTCCTTATAATTACTTCATCAAATCAGTTACGAAGGGCAATAGAGCCAAGTGACGAGCACGCTTTACGGCCTGAGCCACACGACGCTGGAACTTCAAAGAGGTGCCAGTGATGCGACGGGGCAGAATCTTGCCCTGCTCATTCAGGAACTTCTTCAAGAATTCAGGATCCTTATAGTCAATGTACTTAATACCACTCTTCTTGAAACGGCAATACTTCTTCTTCTTGACGTCAATAGCGGGAGCGTTCAAATAACGGATTTCAGATGTTTGCTGTGTCATGTCTTAAGCCTCCTTCTTGTTGTTTCTTCTCTTTTGTGCATACTCGATGGCGTACTTCTCCATCTTAACGGTGAGATAGCGCAAAATTCTTTCATCACGACGGTAAGCAACCTCCAAAGTCTTGATAGCCTCTGGCTCTGCCTTAAACTCAATAAACTGGTAGAATCCAGTACTCTTCTTCTGGATGGGATAGGCAAGCTTCTTCAGGCCCCAGTTCTCCTCGCCGATGATTTCTGCACCGAGCTTAGCGAGAACGCCCTTGAACTTTTCTACCGCTTCCTTCATCTGATCATCAGACAAAACGGGAGTTAAAATGAAAACGGTTTCGTATTGGTTCATAATACGTCTAAAAATGGGTTAATAATGTTTGATTTTGCAAAAATGCGGTGCAAAGGTACGAAAAAAACTCCAACCAGACGTGCATTTACGCGAATAAATTGCCAAAAGAGCTAAATTATAGGCCCAAAAGTTGCACAACTCATACTTTTTCCTTTATTTTGTGTCCAAAATTGATAACATACTACAATAAATCTAATCTATTATGACAAGATACGGCGGTATATGGGCCATCGTTTTGGGCACCTTGATTTTGGTTTTGAGTTACCTGTTTGACTGGGTTGACTACAATTGGGTGCAGGGCATCGCCCTCTTATTCATCATCTGCGGCCTGGTCGCCCACATTATTCTGAGTCGGAAGGCGGCAGAATAAGGCGATAACCCTTTCCGTGCACGTTGTTGATCTGGATGCGGTCATCATCCTTCAGAAGTTTGCGAAGCTTGGTGATATAGACATCCATCGAACGTGCGTTGAAATAATTATCCTCTACCCAGATTGACTTCAGTGCCACTTCACGCTGAAGAATATCTCCTGCGTGCATGCAAAGCATCGTGAGGAGCTCGCATTCCTTTGTCGTCAGGCGCACCTGGGTCTCACCGCGAGTGAGGGTCTGACGCTGAGTATCGAAAACGTAGGAACCAAGTTCGTAAGACTTCTGAGGCTTGTTGGTCTTACCGCCGGCACGACGCAGAATGGCCTCAATACGATACACGAGCTCGTCCATTGAAAACGGTTTGGTCAAATAGTCATCTGCTCCCAATTTGAATCCCTCCAGGATATCTTCCTTAAGATTCTTTGCGGTGAGGAAGATGATGGGCACATCAGGGTTGACCATCCTTATCTCCTTGGCCAGAGTGAATCCGTCCATACGGGGCATCATCACATCCAGAAGGCACAGGTCGTAGGTGCTGCTGGTGAAAGCACGGTAACCGGCTTCACCGTCCAAAAACAGTTCGGCATCATAACCTTTTGCCTGAAGATATTCACGAACCAATACGCCGAGACTCTCCTCGTCCTCGCAAAGCATAATACGATGTTTCTGTTCCATAAGATTATTTTTTAATTAGGTATTAGTGGTATTGAAATTGTAAACGTTGTTCCTTTGCCCAATTCACTCGTCGCGTGAATAGTGCCCTGATGCAGCAGCACCATCTTGTGGACGTAGGCAAGACCCAGACCGAATCCCTTCACGTTGTGACGGTCACCGGTGTGCACTCTGTAGAATTTGTCGAAGATGCGTTTCAGGTCGCCTTTGGCAATACCCAGTCCGTTGTCCTCAATGGAAATCATTAGATTACGCTCCTTGTTCCATGTTCTGACCACAAGATGAAGGGGCACTCCTTCCCTGCTGTATTTCACAGCATTGTCCATCAGATTGTATATGATGTTGGTGAAATGCATCTCATCCACATTCACCTCCGCATCCATAGCGTCCAAATGAGACTCTATCTCACCGCCGTTCTGGCGCACCTTCAGAGAGAATGTCTCCACAACACCGTCGATGAGAGAATTGGCATTCAGGTCCTGCCACTTGAAGGCAATATTACCGGAATCGTAAAGAGACATCTGAAGGACCTTTTCCACCTGGAAACGAAGACGCTTTGTCTCCGACACTATGATGTCCGAGAAACGGGTGTACATCTCCTCCGTCTTCTTCAGGCTCTTGTCCGACAGCATCTGAGCTGCGATACTGATTGTGGATATCGGAGTCTTGAACTCATGCGTCAGATTGTGTATGAAGTCGTTCTTCATCTCGGTAATATGCTTCTGACGAACCACAAGATAAACGGTGAAGAGGAATGTGATTAGCAGAATGATAGTAAACAGAATGGCCGGAGACACCATACTTGCTGTCTTGAGCACATACTTCTGCATCCCGGGGAAATGTATTCTCACAACACCCATCTTACCGGAAGGGTCGTTACGGAACAGCGTCTGCGTGTAGCCGTAGTGCTCTCCCTTGCTGTCGTAATCCTCACAGCGATACACCTCCTTGCCCTCTGTGTCGTACACTATGAAATGGAAGGGCATCGTGATACCGTTACCTTCAAGAGACGTACGTATGAACTGCTCCATACGACCGACATTGATGCGCTCCCTGAAAGGCAGGGCACTTGCCTGATACAACACCCGAAGTATAACATCACCCAGCACCTCCTGCTCATAGAGATAAGCGTTTCTGACTTTTTTCTGGAAATTGGAGTTCATCGGCATCGGACCGATGTGGAAGATATCCTCCACTGACGATTTCTCATCATCTATCTCCTGAAGATAATCTATCGTCTCCGCACGTTCCAAATCACGACTGGCCTGATCCAACGAGCGGAACACATTCTCGTCGAACTGCTCCACACGCATACGAACCATTGCTTCCGCATAGCGGAACTGCAAATAAAGCAGTACCATAAAACATGATACCATGAGGATGCTTATCGTCCAAATCAACCAGCGTTTCATACTGCAAAGATAATAACTCCAACCCTAACAACGTTAAAAGCAGGCCCCGAAGAGACCTGCCTTTAACTTTTTATTACACTATTTGCTAACTGTAATTGACGAAACGTCAATCTTCATCATTACTCTGGTATGCAGCTATAAGTTTCTGCTGCACATCACCAGGCACAAGTTCGTAGGAAGCAAACTTCGTGATAAAGCTGGCGCGACCACCAGTGAGGCTGGACAATGCCGTAGAATATGACGACATCTCTGAAAGAGGAGCCTTACAGATGAGTTTCTCGTATCCGTTCTCGCTCTGCATACCGGTAATCATTGCACGACGGCCCTGCAAATCGCTCATCACGTCACCCATCTTGTCGCTGGGCACAAAGACCTCAACATCATAGATAGGTTCGAGAATCTTCGGACCGGCCTCGCGGAAAGCCTGCGAGAAGGCATTTCTGCCTGCCAGCATGAAACTCAGTTCGTTTGAGTCAACAGGATGCATCTTACCATCATATACTATTACGCGTACGTCGCGCGCATAGGAACCCGTCAGAGGTCCTTGCTCCATACGCTGCATCACACCCTTGAGAATGGCTGGCATGAAACGTGCGTCAATAGCACCGCCCACAACGCTGTTGACAAAGACGAGCTTACCGCCCCATTCCAAATCAACCACCTCGGTACTCTTGGCGTTAATACGGAATTCCTGTCCTCCGAACTTATACACCTCCGGAGCAGGCATACCTTCGTAGTAGGGCTCCACTATCAGGTGTACCTCACCAAACTGACCTGCACCACCCGACTGCTTCTTGTGGCGATAATCAGCACGGGCAGCCTTTGTGATAGTCTCTCTGTAAGGAATCTTAGGTTCGTCGAAGACAATCTGTATCTTCTCGTTGTTCTCCATACGCCATTTGAGCGTGCGCAGATGGAACTCACCCTGACCGTGCACGATAATCTGACGGAGCTCTTTCGACTGCTCCACCTGCCACGTAGGATCCTCCTCACGCATCTTCTGAAGGGCATTCATCATCTTCTCCGTCTCACTCTCGTTGACAGCACGGATAGCACGACTGTACTTCGCATTGGGGAACTTGATAAAGTTGAATCTGTTGTCTGAATTCTTATCATTGAGAGTATTACCGGTTTTAACGTCCTTCAGTTTCACAGTACAACCTATGTCACCGGCAACAAGTTCTTCAACCTTGATACGTGTTGCACCTGCACAACAGAACAAACCGCCGATACGTTCCCTACTACCACGGTCGGCATTCTGCAGGTCATCTCCCTCTTTCACCTTACCGGACATCACCTTGAAGTACTGCACCTCGCCGATATGCGGTTCAACAGCAGTCTTGAAGAAATACAGGCTTGTAGGACCGTCAGAACTCGGAACCACTTCCTCACCGCGAGTGTTATGCACCTTCGGCATCTCGTCAACAAAAGGAACCACATTGCCGAGGAACTCCATCAGACGTCTTACGCCCATATCCTTGACAGCGCATACGCAGAACACTGGGAACATTCCCCTGCTTGCAAGACCCTTGCGGATACCTTCTCTCATTTCGTCCTCGGTGAGACTCTCGCTTTCGAAGAATTTCTCCATGAGGGACTCGTCATTCTCAGCAGCGGCCTCAACAAGAGCTTTGTGCATCTCCATAGCCTTTTCCTTCTCCTCTTCAGGAATCTCCTCAATAGTGGGAGCTCCGCCTTCAGGACCCCAGGAATACTTCTTCATGAGAAGAACATCAATGAGGCAGTTGAAATCAGGGCCGGTCTTCACGGGATACTGCACAGGCACCACTTTGCTGCCGTATATCTCACGCAGCTGGGCCACCAGATGATCGTAGTCGAGATTCTCGTCGTCCAACTGGTTCACCAGAAAGATAACGGGCTTTGCCAGTTTCTCTGCATATCTGAAATGGTTCTGTGTACCTACTTCCACACCGCTAGAACCTTTAAGAAGAAGTACGCACGTATCGGTGACGTTCAATGCTGTCAGTGCACTTCCTACAAAGTCATCACTTCCCGGGCAGTCGATAATGTTCAGTTTCTTGCCGTTCCACTCCACATGGAAGACCGTTGAGAACACGCTGTAGCCGTATTCCTGCTCCACAGGGAAATAATCGGATACAGTATTATGCTGCGTTATACGTCCGCGACGCTTGATAATACCTGCTTCATAAAGCAAACTTTCGGTAAGAGTTGTCTTACCGCTACCGTCATTGCCAAGTAGGGCAATGTTCTTAATTTCGTGTGTTTGATAGGTTCTCATGGTTAAATTTTTTGCCAAATTCGGCCGAAAGATACATCTTTTTTATGAAAGAAGTCCTAATTTTTGTTATGTTTTAGAGCATGAAATCGCTAATTATATCGTTTGAAACAAAAATTCCCTTTGACTCAAGCCTCAAAATGCCGTTTTTCAGGCTCATCACACCGCTTTCGATGTGTCTTTTTGCCACATTTAAGGTGTGTTTTCTCTCATTTTCTTTCAGCAAAGCGATTTCCAACCCGTCAGACGTTCTCAGTCGTGTCAAAACCATCTCATTATAACGTTCCTCATCGTTCAGAATCTCCTGTTCAAAGTAAGTCCCGCCTGCCTCACAATAGAGTTCCAGATCAGGTGTGTTGCAGCGTCTCACTTTCTCTCCGTCGTAAGAGTGCGCTCCCGGCCCCAAACCGACATAAGGCTTTCCGTTCCAGTAACCGCTGTTGTGCCGCGCCCTGAATCCGGGCCGGGCGAAATTACTTATTTCGTAATGCTCCAAACCGGCAGCGGCCGTGAGCCTCATCAGGGATTCGTACATAGCCACAGTCTCCTCCTCGTCAGGCAGGATATTGATTCCCTCCTCAAGATTCCTGTAAAGAAGAGTGCCTTCTTCCACCTGAAGTGCGTATGCGCTGAGATGCGGGGCACCTACAGCAATAATACCCCTGACGTCTCTCTCCCACTCCTCCAACGACTGTCCAGGAAGTCCGTACATCAAATCGAGACTCAGATTACCAAAACCTTTATTTCTCAGAAGGGCTATGGCCTCAAGAGCCTGTGCTGCGGTGTGTCGTCTCCTCAGCAGTTTCAGCATATCGTCGTTAAGGCTCTGCACTCCCATGCTCACCCTGTTCACAGGTGTCTCCACGAGCGCATCCGTCCACTCCTCCGTGACATCGTCGGGATTTGCCTCTACCGTGCACTCCACGAGCGACGTGAAACCTCCGCACACTTCTCCCAGAACGTCAAATATCCGCAGAAGATAGTCTGCAGGCAGAAGGCTTGGCGTTCCACCTCCTATATATATAGTATTAGCCTGTGCCCTGACGATTTCCTCGCGTCTCCCTTTTATCTCACTCACCAGCGCATCCACATATTTCTGCTGCCACGCGGCATCTCGTGTGGTAGAAAAAAAGTCGCAGTAAATGCACCGCGACTTACAAAAGGGAACGTGTATGTATATCAATGATACTGCTCTTCAAACGTTAAATCATAGAAGCAGGGATATACATTCTGCATTGCATTCGCCTGCCCCATACTGTGTGGAACAATCAGCCTTACGTGAGCTTTCTCTCCACCCTCGCGCTGGGCATTGTCCAGACAGAGATATCTCATGGCAAGTATCCATCCTTCCGGCACGCTGGTGCTACCGTAGACGTCGTTGAATATGCTGCCCCAGTATACATCCGTAGCAAATGTGGCTGTGAACGTCCCGTAACTGTTGCTTACATCTATCATCTCAGGATTGGTGACATAGGTGTTTCCCCAATTGCTCGTCTGCACACTGTCGGCCATTATGTTATACTCCAGAAAACGGCAACACAGGCGGGTGCTTTCCCCGCTCTCCAGTTTTTCTCCGCTGCCCTTGCTGAGAATCTGCATATATACACCCGATGATGAGAAATACACATACTGATTGGTAAGCAAATCCGTAGTCTCTCCCTGAGATGCGAACTGGACTTCTGTGATGGGATTTATCTTTCCCACATCCAGCAACACTGTACCGTCTGCTGCACGGATAACAAAATACCTTTTCAGAAACGCGTCCACCGTTTCTCTCTCATGTTTTTTCTGCTCCGCGTATGTCTCCTCACTATTACATGATGTGCACATCAATACAGCCATCACGGTCACAGCAGCAAATATAATCTTTTTCATTTCAATAAATGTTCGTAGGCTTTGACAGCCTTTTTGAATTGCATTATGGCTTCCTCCTCACTTCCCACATATTTTCCTCCTGCGGCATTCTTGTGTCCACCACCACCGAAGAAATCAGCCGAGAGTTCATTACAGGGGAAATCATCCACGCTGCGCAGCGATATCCGGTATTGTTCCGGATGTTCCGTATCCTGAGCCATAAGACACGTAAGTTTCATTCCCTTTATCTGCAAAGGCATGTTCACTATACCCTCCGTATCTCCGTTTTTTGTATCAAGGAGACGACGCTCTGCGTTTGTTAGTGTCATGTATGCGGCATTCATCCCGGGTATCACCTTCATCTTACTATAGAGAAGATATCCCTGCAGACGCAGTCGCGCCGGTGTCATTGTCCAGAAGAGTCTCCTGTAGAGTTTATCCTTGTCAAGACCGCGCGTTATCAGCCGGCTCACACATTCATACACCTCCGCCCTTCCGGAATTGTACGTGAAGGCTCCTGTATCCGTCATCATACCCGAATACAGACATTCCACCTCGTCCAGAGGAAGGTTGTCCATCTCGCCCAGTTCTGTCAGCATATGACACAGCAGCTCACACGTGGCACACATCTCCGGCCGGGATATTGTCACCTCACAGAAGTCGTCCGGCTCCAGGTGATGGTCTATCATGATACGCGGACACGTATTCTCTTCCAACACGGGAGCAAGTTCCCTCGTACGGTCTTTGTGGTTGTGGTCGCACACGAATATCAGGTCAGCCTCCGCCACAATCTTTTTAGCAAGCTGCGGCTTCGTGTCGAAGCACACCACTTCCTCTGCTCCGGGTATGACATCAAGGAAATCAGGATAGCGATTCGGCATCACGACATGGGCTTCTTTTCCAAGTCGTCTCATCCACTTCATCACCATCAATGTACTGCCCATTGAGTCCCCGTCCGGGTTCACATGTCCTACGCACAACACATTATGAGCCCTTTTAATGAGATTCAGAAGGCTCTTTTTTGCATCTAAAGTAAGGATTTTGTCCATTTTCGCGCACAAAAGTACAAAAAAAACGCCATTTTTCAAAAATTATCTGTTTCAAAACGCTTACATCTAACTTTTTTTATACTTTTGCACTCGCAAACATTAAAAACACACATAGCCTATCGATAAAAGCCTTACTCCAAATCAATACTCTGTAATAAGGCAATGAGTAATTTTAAGGAGCAGACGGATCATCAGTTGATCACTCTGTACGAGCAAGGAATCGATGAAGCTTTTGACGTTCTTCTGGAACGCAATCAGCAAGTTCTTTTCGGATATATCCTCCGTCTCACCAACGGCAATCAGGATACGGCAAACGATGTCTTTCAGGAGACTTTCACCAAAGCAATCATTTGTATCCGTAATCATCAGTACCAGCAGACAGGTAAGTTCTCCGCATGGCTCATGCGTGTTGCCCACAACATTGTGGTAGACGGAGTGCGCCGCGATCATGACGTGACGCCCGTTAACGACGATAAGGCTGAGTACCTTTTCAACAACATTTCCTTGTCCGAGAACGTTGTAGAAGAGGCTTTCTACAGAGGCGCTCTCAGCAGTACGCTACACCGCCTTGTAGCCCTTCTTCCCGAGAACCAGCAGGAAATCGTACGTCTGCGTTTCATTGAGGATCTTTCCTTCAAGGAAATCGCCGAGCGTCTCGACATCAGCATCAACACGGCTCTCGGACGCATACGCTACGCCTTGATCAATCTGCGCAAAATCGTGGCAGAGCACGATTTGCAGTTGGTGGGATAAATCCCCTACAGCAGCAGGTCCTTGATGTCTTTCTTCAAGTTTAGTTCTATGAAGAAATGCGTCAGGTCCGTCATCTTCACATTGAGACGGTCCAGCGCCTCGAGTGTTTCATACAGTTTCGGAGTTGCCCCGAACATCATTGCGTAGGGAGACACCGCATACAGTATCTTCGAGAGATTTACCGACGCAAAGAAGATACAACCCACAATCTCCGGTTCCAGAGCCCGATAGGTTGCGCTGCTTCCTATACTACCGGCCTTTGAAGCCATATCTGCATCGTTGGAGATGAAGAACAGGTTCTTTTTCCTGTTATCCTGATTTACACACAGACCGGCATGCCATCCTTCCCTGTTCAGTTCCAGGGTGGCGTCTTCGGTGAATGTCGTATCCTTCAGTTCTGCCAGCGTAATTCCCTTAAACCCGTTGATTGCCAGCATCGGAATACTTATTGACACATCTCCGTCCACAGCATTTATTATCTGGTCGGCATCTATCTGTGTGTTCAGGGCTGCGAGTGTCGAGCGCATGCGCTTGTAGTGTTTCAGAAGGTCGAGATGACGGTCTCCGTCCACATTGGCACACATCCACACCACAGGGTCGGCAGGAGCCAGATTCATCAGTTTTCCGGTGATGGGACGGAAACTTCTGTTGTACTCTTTGAAGTATTCCTCCAGACGGCTGTCTTCAAACTTGAGATTCGTCTCAAACGTAATTTTCCTGTTCTCCACAACGACAGAGGCTATCACCTCCACACTGGAGAGGTCGGCACCTTCCGGCAACTGTTCTGCGATGCGTCGCATATATCCTTCCGGCAGTACGTCCGCATGGGAGAAGTATTTGATGTCACCTGGTTGTTCGTCCAGCGACACGAGAATGGCACTTTCGCTGCTGCCCTGAATCATCAGGTCCACCATCTGGTCGTAAAGCATCTCCGCCTGCGTGAACGACGTAGGACCCATCACCAGCAGTTTCTTGTCGTCGTGCACCAGAAGGAAATTACCCACATTACACCACGTCATTCCCCTTCTCGGTTCTGTATCGAAACCCATATCCTGCAGCAGTTTGTCCACCTTGTCTGCATCACTCAGGGGCGCCAGCAGTCCAGTAAAACCGTCTTTGGAGATGAAACCATATATCGGATGTGTGAAGTCCACACCCATCATAGACACCTTATCGTAGTGGAGCAAAATATCCTTCACCGTGAATCCCAGGTTCTCAGCCACATCCGACAAATCAAGCACCATCACCGCTTTTGCATCTCGGGGAATCGCACTTCTGTATCCGTTGTCAGGACGGATACTGAGATATAATGCCACCCCCAAAGCCACCAGCAACACACATGCCAGCAGCACATAGAACTTCATTCCCTTACGCTTGTTTTTCATAATTCAGATGCATCAAATGTACAGCTACGAGGCCTGCCGTTTCTGTGCGCAGACGACTCTCTCCGAGCGATGCGGCAACTGCTCCACGACTCATCACCTCCTTCACTTCCCTCTCCGAAAAATCACCTTCCGGACCGACGAAGACGCATATATTCTGTTCAGTTTTTTCTTTTAATAACTCCTTGTTTCTCTGCAATAAAATATTAAGATGCTCTTTCTTTCCTTCATGGCAGTGGCAGATGTAAACAGCATCCCTGTCTCCCATCTCCGAGACCACTTTCACGAAGTCCCTCATCTCGTTTATCTTCGGCATCCATGCCTTGCGCGACTGCTTCACGGCAGACAGTGCAATGCGGCGGAGACGCTCCGTTTTGAGTTCCGTCCTCTCGGAGTTCTCGCAACGCACGAAACTTATTTCGTCCACTCCTATCTCAACGGCCTTTTCCACCATCCACTCCATACGGTCCGTCATCTTCGTCGGTGCTATCACCAGGTGCAGATGTCCGTCCCACTGTCGCTTCTGCGGCAGTTCCTTCACGATGTCATACAGGCAATGATGATTGGACGCTGTGGTGATAACAGCTTCGTAGAAACTTCCCCTGCCGTCCATCAGCCATATCCCGTCGCCCTCTCTCAGCCGCAGCACCCTGACTGCATGGCGGGCCTCCTCCTCCGGAAGTTCTCCCGTCAGTGCCTCATCGTAAAAGAAACGCTGCTCCTTCATCCTTCTATTCCACGTAGAGCACCAATCCCTTCAGGTATTCTCCCTCGGGATGGTATATGTTTATAGGATGGTCGGCCGGCTGGTGGAGCTGATGAAGTATGCGCACCTTTCTGCGTGCTATTGCTGCCGCTGTGAATACCGCCGTGCGGAAATGTTCCTTGCTCACGGCCTGCGAGCATGAGAAAGTGAACAGCACGCTTCCCTTCGGCATCTTTGCCATTGCGCGTGCATTCAGTTTGGTGTATCCCTTGAGAGCTCTCACCAGCGCATCCTTATGCTTTGCGAATGCTGGAGGGTCGAGAATCACAAGGTCGTACTTGCCGTCCGTCCTGTCCAGAAACTCGAAGGCATCGGACACATAGGCCTCGTGGCGCGGGTCGTCGGGAAAATTCATCTCCACGTTGGCAGCCGCCAGTTCGATGGCTTTTGCCGAGGAGTCCACGCTGTGCACCATTTCCGCCCCGCCTCTCATGGCATATACGGAGAATCCGCCCGTGTAGCAGAACATATTGAGCACCCTACGTCCCTTGGCGTAGTGCTCCACCAGAGAGCGATTGTCCCTCTGATCCACGAAGAATCCCGTCTTCTGCCCGTGATACCAGTCGATATTGAATTTCAGACCGTTCTCCACAGCCGCATATCCCTTCCTGTCTATTGCCGGGCCGTCCTTGCACTCGTAAAGGAATCCGTTCTCCTGGTGCAGGTCGGCCTTGAACGGCAGTGTCGTCTCGCTCTTGTAGTATATTGCCTGCAGACTCCCGCCCATCACTTCCTTGAGCGCCTCTGCTATCGCCGTCCTGTCCCTGTGCATACCCACGCTGTGAGCCTGCATCACCGCCAATCCTCCGTACATATCTATCACCAGTCCCGGCAGGAAGTCTCCCTCGCCGTGCACCAAACGGTATATCGTATTATCCTCGCGCGCCACGCCGATGGATTTTCTCACGTCAAGAGCGGCGGCCAGACGCTGTCTCCAAAAGGCTGCATCTATCTTTATATCCTCAAACGACAGCACTCTCAGCGCGATGCTCCCCACCTGCCAGTGTCCCTTGGCGAGAAAGCCTCCGTCCGCACCGTACACCGACAGCAGGTCGCCCTCTTCGGGGTCTCCCTCTATGTGGTGCACTGCACCTGAGAATATCCAAGGATGGAAGCGTCCGAGACTTTCCTCCTTACCCCTCTTCAGATATAATTTCAAATCCTTCATGCTGAAGTTGTTTGAGTTTCTCATATAGTTTCACGCACGCCCACGCATCAGTGGCTGCATATGCTTTCTGTGCCTCCGACAGCGACGAGGCTTCCCAGTTGGACAACTGCTGAGACTTGCTTATCTTCTCTCCGAAGACATTGGCATAGAGTTTCTGCAGCGAGAGGTCTTCTATCCCGATGGCTTGCACGTAGCGCTGCAGTTCGAAGAAGCGTCCCGGTGTGAACTGCCTCATTCTGTATAACTGGTGTATGTCGTCCTTCCACGAAAGGCCCACCTTGAGCAGCGTAGTGTCTTCCAGCAGTTTCACGAGGCAGTCGGGCATCCCCATCTGACACAGGCGGAAGAGGAAACACACCTCGTGCGTCGCCACCTGCAGCAGCGCCACCTGATTCATGCCGCCTTTCTTGAAATTGGGTCTCGTCTCTGTGTCAAGTCCTATAATACTCTGCCGGAAGAGATACTCCACAGCCCTGTTGGCCTGCTCCTCTCCGTTGATAACAACAATGCGCCCGGGAAAACTCACGCGGGGCAATGTGTTTATTTTTGTCTTATCATAGTGTGAATATAGGCTTTTCACGTCGCAAAAATAGTGAAAAATGTTGAAAGAAGCGGGGAGACACCATCGGGAATTTATTCATTTCAAATATTTTTTCGTATATTTGCGCCAGAATAACTGTTTATCCCTATATGGCAACTTCCAAAAACGAACGAAATAGCAAGAAAAAAGTCGAAGAAAAGGCTCCGAGAAAAAGTTGGCGCACATTCTTCGCAGAAATCACCGGCCGCAAGGATATGAAGGACGAGGAGGATCTAAAGCGCGAGGAAATGATACGCTTCTCCCTCGGCGGCATACTCTTCATTGTTTCCATGTTCCTTCTGCTCTCCATCGCCTCCCATTTCTTCACGGGCGAGGCAGACCAGAGTTGGTCGGGCGAGGGTCATCCCTCCAACTGGATGGGTGTTCTCGGTCTCCACACGGCAAGATTCTTCGTGGAGGAGTGCTTCGGCTTTGCCAGCATCTTCTTTCCCGTCTTCCTGCTTGCCGCATCCCTGCGTATCATGCGCATCTACACGCTCCGTCTCTGGAAGTGGTTCATCAACTGTTCCATACTCATGCTGTGGATTTCCGCGGCCGGGGACTATTTCCTGCGCGGTTTCTTCAACATGGTGCACAGCCACATCAACATCGGCGGCAACATCGGTCACGAGGAGATCGAACTCCTCGACAAGTATCTCGGCAGCATCGGCACGCCCGCCCTGCTGATATTCACCCTCCTGGCTTATCTCATCTACCTATCCGACGAGACCATCAGTTATATCCGCACTCTCATGCATCCCAAGCAGTTCATCAAAGACCGTCTCCATCATGGCGACGGGGCTGAGGACGACGAGGCTGAGAATACGCAGGAGACAGAAGACACTGAGGAGAGCACCGGCACCCACGCCACAGTCATCGACTTCAAGGTGGACGGCGACGGGACGGAGAGCGGGAAGAAGCCTGCCGACATTCCCCTCCAGATTAACTACGACACTCTCGAGGAGGCTCATTTCAATGTTGTCCAGGAGAAGCCCGAGGAGGTTCCTGCCGGAGAGGACGCCGGTGAGAATGCCGGGTTCACCGTCCAGGAGGGCACCGAGGAGGAAAAGGCGGAGCTCGACAAGTACCGCGCCCTCGAGCCCTACGATCCCAAGCTCGATCTCTCACGCTACCGCTACCCCACCATCGACCTCCTCAAGAAATACAGCAACGACGGTGTCGGCATCGACATGGAGGAGCAGGTGCAGAACAAGAACCGCATCATCAGCGTGCTTCAGGACTTCAATATAGCCCTCAAGGACATCAAGGCCACCGTAGGTCCCACCATCACGCTCTACGAGATTACTCCCGCAGCCGGTGTGCGCATCTCCAAGATACGTAATCTGGAGGACGACATCGCCCTGAGCCTCTCGGCTCTCGGCATCCGCATCATTGCGCCCATTCCCGGCAAGGGCACCATCGGTATCGAGGTGCCGAACGCCAAGCCGCAGATTGTCTCCATGGAGAGTGTGCTCAATTCGCGCAAGTTCCAGGAGTGCGAGTACGAACTTCCCATGGCTATCGGCAAGACCATCACCAACGAGATATACATGGCCGACCTGGCCAAGATGCCCCACCTCCTCGTGGCCGGTGCCACAGGTCAGGGTAAGTCCGTAGGTCTGAACGCCATTCTCACCTCGCTGCTCTACAAGAAACATCCCGCCGAACTGAAACTTGTGATGGTGGACCCCAAGAAGGTGGAGTTCTCCGTCTATTCTCCCATCGTCAACCACTTCCTGGCACAGGTGGAGGGCACTGAGGACGAGGACGAACCCATCATCACCGACACCCAGAAGGTGGTGCGCACGCTCAAGAGCCTCTGTGTGGAGATGGACAACCGCTACCTGCTGCTCAAGAGTGCCGGCACGCGCAACATCAAGGAATACAACGAGAAGTTCAAGTCGCGCAAACTGCTTCCCACCGAGGGTCACCGTTTCCTGCCCTACATCGTTGTGGTCATCGACGAGTTCGGCGACCTCATCATGACGGCCGGCAAGGAGATTGAGCTCCCCATCTGCCGCATTGCCCAGTTGGCACGTGCTGTCGGCATCCACATGATTATCGCCACACAGCGCCCCACCACCAATATCATCACGGGTACCATCAAGGCCAACTTCCCCGCACGCATGGCGTTCAAGGTGTCGCAGATGATCGACTCGCGCACCATTCTCGACCGTCCGGGTGCCAACCAGCTTGTGGGCAAGGGCGACATGCTCTATCTCACTGGCAACGACCCCGTGCGTGTGCAGTGTGCCTTTGTCGACACTCCCGAGGTGGAGCGCATCGTCAGCTTCATCTCCGGCCAGCAGGGCTACCCCCGTCCCTATCCTCTGCCCGACGTACCGATGGAGGGCGAAGAGGGCGATTCCGCAGATGTCGATTTCAACCATCTCGACAGCATGTTCGAGGAGGTGGCCCGCCTTGTGGTGAGCACCCAGCAGGGTTCCACCAGTATGATACAGCGCAAGTTCGCCATCGGCTACAACCGCGCCGGCCGTCTCATGGACCAGCTCGAGGCTGCGGGCATCGTAGGTCCGGCTCACGGCAGCAAGCCGCGTGAAGTGCTCTGCATGTCGGAGGAAGACCTCCAGTTCCGCCTCGACAATCTCAAAGGCTGATTAAGGCGTGCGAAGCCCTAATTGACAATTGACAATTGACAATTGACAATTGATAATTGAGAAATGATAATTGATAATTGAGAAATGATAAATGATTTCATCATGAAGACCAGACTCCTTTTCCTGTTTCTCTCCCTTTGCACTGCATCGTTCGCCAAGGACGATCCCCGTCAGATACTTGATGCCGCCGTGTCCCGGTTGGAAAACTCAGGCGGTGTGCGCGGCCAGTTCACCATCACTCAGTTCGACGGCACCAAGGAGGCCGGTTCCACCCAGGGTCACATCGCCATGCAGGGCGAGCGCTATACGCTCACCACTCCCGAGCACATCACGTGGTACGACGGCAAGACACAGTGGACCTGGCTCAAGAGCAGCAACGAGGTGAATGTCACCACTCCCACGCAGACGGAGCTGCGCAAGTCGTCTCCCGCCGCTCTGCTGGGCGCCTACAAGAAGGGCTACAATCTCTCCATGAAGAAAAGTAAGCTGCGCGGCCGCCGCGTGTGGGAAATCACCATGACGGCCATCTCCAGCGTGTCGCGTCCCGAGCGAGTTGTCATCGACATTGCCCAAGACGACTACGTGCCTATGTGCCTGCGTGCCCGCAACGATGGCAACTGGACACGCTTCGCCATCTTCGAATACGCTGTGAAGCAGCAGTTCTCCGAAAACGAATTCCGTTTCCGTCAGGAGGACTACCCCACCGCCGAGGTTATCGACCTCCGCTGACGATGTCCACGATGTCGGAGGGTCTGTCCGCCATTGTCACTGCTCCTTGCTCCTCCAGCCATTCTCTGTCCCTGAACCCCCACGTCACCGAGATGCATTCCAGCCCGGAATTTCTCGCTGTGGCTATGTCCACCTCCGAGTCGCCTATATAGACGGCTCTCACGCCCTCTCCCTCAGCTCCCAGTTCGCGTAGCGCCAACTGCACCATGTCTGGTGCCGGTTTGCGTGCCACGCCCTCGCGCTCTCCTATCGCCACGTCTATTGTGTCGCGGAAGTGGGCTTCCCACAGTTCGTCCACTCCGGCCTGCAGTTTGTTGCTCACCACGGCCATCCTCACTCCCTTCTCCCTAAGTCTCTGCAACGTCTCTCCTATACCCTCGTAGGGACCTGTTGTGTCGCGGCAGTGGTCCACGTAGTAGGCCTTGAAATCGGCAAAGATGTCTTCAAAGCGCGAATTCTTCTCTCCTTCGGGCACTGCGCCCCTCATCAGGTTGCGCACTCCGTTGCCCAGCAGTCTTCTCACATCTTCTTTTTCGCGCAGGGGCAACCCGTACGTGCGCAGGGTGTGATTCACGGCAGCTGCCAGGTCGTTGAGCGTGTCGAGCAGCGTGCCGTCCATATCCCATATTATCGTGTTGTATCTCATCATTCCCGCAGTTTCTCCTCGAATTGCTGTATTTCGTTTGCCATAGTCTGATTTTCATTTACAGATTTTTTCAAGGACAAAGGTAATGAAAATTTTTGCATGCGCAAAATATTCGTGTCACATTTGTCACATTTGTCACGAAAAAAAAATTTTTTTACATGCGCACGCACACATATAGGTGCATTTTTCGTGCGATGAGGCTTTCCTGAAACACTTAAAAAAATCTTTTTCTCTTAGAACATCAGTGAGTTATGAGAATAATTGTCCATTTCGTTTTTTTGCTGTCGTACCTTTGCAGCGTCAAAGCAGATATAAGGCAGCATCCAGGGTTCGTCTACAAATCCCTTAATGAAGCGAAAAATCTGGGTGAAAGAAAACTGACAGAACTCTACGCATTCGCTAAAGTTAGTTGACAAGTCGTTAGTTGACAAGTCGTTAGTTGACAAGTCGTTAGTTGACAAGTTGGATGAAAACGATAACGAAGACGATAACGAAAAACGAAGACAAAAACGAAAACGAAAAACGATAACGAAGACGAAAACGAAAACGAGAAGCCCGCACTTATCTATGCCGAGCCGAGAAGGATGTCTGCGGCGAACAGCCGCGAAATTTGAAACTTGAAACCTGAATCCTGAAACTTTAATTTCGTGACAAATGTGACAAATGTGACACGAATATTTTGCGGCACAGACTTACAGTTTGCAAATTTTCACTATTTCAGGGGGGTGAACAACTACATCCTCATCTGCTGGGAGAAGAAATTCCAGTCCTGCTCCATCTTGTGAAGCTGCCAAGGGTCGAGGCGAAGGGAGAACGTGCCGCGCAGCGAGTCAAGATTGACTCGCCAGATTGAAGGCCACAGCATCACCGCGATGCAAAAGGAAACGGGCAACACGCATGAGCAGTTCGCGATCCTCCTCAACATAGCGCAGCGAACGGAGCAGCAGGAAAGCGGAAGGCATGCCCTGATGCTTAATAAGAAGAGGTATAAGGCTCTCCGGTTCGGCATACCCCAGATGATGCAGCAGCGAGAGCAGCCGGGAAGGGTCGCTGTAGCCGTCGATGAGACGCTCAGCCGTCTTCTGCCTGTCTATCTCGGAAAACGAGGGAATGAGACCGAGGAAGACATCGCTGAGAAGAGGGTCCCTGTCCCCCATCCCACGCAGCAGCGTGACAAGGAACTCGCGAGGCGACTCCCCGTAGTAGTGCGCAAAGGCATCCCAATACTCCGCGTCGCTCATGCCCTGCAGGCGCCGCACCAGAAGTTCGTGCTCGGTCTTCTTCATCGTAGTGAACATATAAAAAAGAAAAGAAGCGAGGCTCTTTCTACCTCACTTCTCCTTTTTCTTGAGCCTCTTGTCGGATTCGAACCAACGACCCCGAGATTACAAATCACGTGCTCTGGCCAACTGAGCTAAAGAGGCGGGTGGGAAAGCTAGCTGCATCGCGCCGCTACAACCAAGTACCCTTGCTGCGGTCAAGCCCTGGGGGAGTTCCGAGGGAGCATGCCGTACAGGACTTTCCCGTGTTTGCGGGTGCAAAGGTACGAAAAAAAAAGATAATTAAGCACACTCGTGAGCATTTTTTTGAGAAAATTCGTAAAAAATTAGTATCTTTGCACTCAAAATGTACTATATATAATATGGACATAAGTGTAGTAATACCTCTTTGGAACGAAGATGAGAGCCTGCGCGAGCTCTACGACTGGATAGAACGTGTGATGAAGGAAAACGGATTCACCTACGAGGTGATATTCGCCAACGACGGCAGCACGGACAACAGTCAGAAGGTGATAGAAGAGCTCCACAGAGAGCATCCCGACACGGTGCGCGGCGTGGAATTCAGGCGCAACTACGGCAAGAGCCCTGCCCTCTTCTGCGGATTTGAGATGGCAAAGGGCGACGTGGTGATTACCATGGACGCCGACCTGCAGGACTCACCCGACGAGATACCCGGACTCTACCGCATGATAAAGGAAGACGGATACGACATGGTGTCGGGCTACAAGCAGAACCGCAGCAAGGGAGACCCCCTCTCGAAGACCATACCCACGAAACTGTTCAACGCCACGGCACGCAGAGTGAGCGGCATACACAACCTGCACGACTTCAACTGCGGACTGAAGGCCTACCGCCTGGACGTGGTGAAGCACATCGAGGTGTATGGCGAGATGCACAGATATATCCCCTACCTGGTGAAGAACGCCGGATACAGCAAGATTGGCGAAAAACCCGTGCACCATCAGAAGCGCCAGCACGGCGTGTCGAAATTCATGGGATGGAACAGATTCGTGAACGGATACCTGGACCTGATGTCGCTGTGGTTCCTGTCCACATTCGGCATGAAACCCATGCACGTGTTCGGCTTCATAGGCAGCCTGATGTTCTTCGTGGGATTTCTGGCAGCATGTGCCGTGGGAGGCGTGAAGCTCTACTGCCTGAGCGCAGGCATCAAGGCTCCGCTGGTGACCGACACACCGTGGTTTTACATCTCGCTGACAATGATGATACTGGGCACGCAGCTCTTCGTGGCAGGATTTCTGGGCGAACTCATCTCGCGCACGTCGCAGGAGCGCAATAAATACCAAATCAACAAGACGATATGATGAAAAGGGTGAACCGTCTCATCATGGTGGCGCTGGCAGGAATGGTGTGCGCGCTGCACAGCTGCGACGACACAGGATGCACGCTATACAACTCCACGCTGTGCCAGATATCGTTCTACAGCGACCTGGAACTGCCCGCCGTGCTGGAAGACACACTGACGGTGTATGCCGTAGGTGCGGAAACTCCCGTGTATAACATGGGTACGAACCTCAACATGCTGAAGCTGCAGCTGTCGTACTACAAGGATGTGGACACCCTGCTCTACGAGCACTGGATGGGGACACCAGAAGAACCGGCACCCCACCAGGTGGACACACTCTTCATACGCAAGACCGACATGCCCCACTTCGAGAGCCCCGACTGCGGCGTGGCAATGTTTCACGACATAAAGAAAGTGTGGTGGGAAAACGACAGCAGATTTCCCGAGACACCGCTCATCAAGGCCGTATATGTGAACCATTCTCAGGTGTACTACAACAGCCAGGACAACATACGCATCTTCATATAGCAAATGAGAAGACTCATCATATTCACCTGTCTCCTGCTGGCAATGGCCGCAAACTGCACATGGGCACAGACAAACGGAGACGTGAAACTCCCGGAAGGATACAACAAGAAAACCTACCGGGGAGCCGACGGACGCATCTACGTGCTGGATGAGAACCAGAAGGTGAAGAAGGACAAGCACGGAAAGAACATCGCTGTGGAGAAGGAACCGAGACCCGTGTTCGGAGGCTTCGCCGTGATGACAGACCTCGTAGGGTACGTGATGAAGATGGCCGGCTCGTGGGCAAACATGGAGGTGGCCGGCAGAATCAACTTCAAGGAGAAATACTTCCCCATAGCGGAAGTGGGCATCGGCACGTGCGACAGAGACGGAAAGACCAACAGGAACAACCTCTCCATCACAGCACCGTATTTCCGCATAGGAATGGACTACAACATCAACAAGAAACAGAACGGCAACAGATTCTTCGCCGGAGTGAGATACGGCTTCACATCGTTCAGCTACGACTTCAGCAACCCGGAGTTCATCGACCCGCTCTACAACAAGCAGCTGCCGCTCTATCTGGAAGGACTGGACGGACACACGCAATGGTTGGAACTGGTGCTGGGCTTCGAGACAAAACTGTGGAGCTTCATAAGACTGGGAGCCAACTTCCGATTCAAGTTCAGGACTGTGGGCGACTACGAATTCATGGGCGAGCCGTGGTATGTGCCCGGCTTCGGCATCAACGGAGCATCAGCCTACGGAGCCACGATGAACCTGGCGTTCGACTTCGGCAAGACAATGAAAAAACAACCACCGAGAAACCTCTACAGATAACAAGGAATTATGAAGAAGTGGCATCTACCCTTTCTCGTGCTGCTCATCGTGGGCACATATCTGGCATATCTGCAGCAGCACCCTTCCGCCCGCTACATCAATGAGGAAATGCGGGTGTTCGGCACCGTGATGCACGTCACATACAAGACGACGGAGTCGCTCAAGGAAGGATACAGCGAAGAGTTGAGGCAGGTGGACATGAGCCTGTCGATGTTCAACCCCATGAGCACCCTCTCGCGCATCAATCGCAACGAGACGGACACCGCCGATGCCATGCTGTGCGAAGTGCTGAAAATGGCTATGGCCGTGAGCGAGGCTACGGACGGAGCTTTCGACGTGACGGTGGCACCGCTGGTAAATGCGTGGGGATTCGGATTCAAGAACGGGCAGCTGCCCGACTCCGTACAGGTGGACTCGCTGATGACGCTGGTGGGCTACAGAGGCGTGACACTCACAGAGGACGGACGCGTGAAGAAGGAAAAACCCGGCATCGTGATGGACCTCTCAGCAATAGCGAAAGGCTACGGAGTGGACAAAGTGGCTGAATACCTGAAAGCCAACGGGGTGACCGACTACATGGTGGAGATAGGCGGAGAAGTGGCCTGTCACGGAAAGAACGCAAAGGGAAAAGCCTGGCGCATCGGCATCAACAAACCCGACGACGACCCCACTTCGACGAATACAGAGATAGAAAAAGTGATGGAACTGGAGGACGGAGCTATGGCCACCAGCGGCAACTACCGCAACTACTACATCACACCCGAGGGAAAGCGTATCATGCACACGATAGATCCCAAGACAGGATACCCCGTGCAGCACAACGTGCTCTCGGCCACAGTGATAGCCCCGACATGCGCAATGGCCGACGCATTCGCCACATCGTTCATGGTGATGGGAAGCGAACGGGCCGAAGAGGTGCTGAAGAAGCATCCCGAACTAAAAGCCGAACTGATATGTACGGAAGAGTAGTCGGACTGCCTCTCTTCACAGGTATCTCCAGCACCGACCTGCTGGAGTTTCAGGACCGTTTCATGCTCAGCATAGAACCCATCAACGCCGGTACGCGACTGCTGACACAGGGCGGACGCTCGGAAGGGCTGCTGTGGATAGTGAGCGGCACCGTGAGACGCTGCAACGAATGGATGGAAGAGACCGTCGAGGGACCGATACTTGTGGAACCGGAACGCCTGTTCGGCCTGAACAACACAGTAGGCATGACATGGGATGCAGTGACGACGCTGGAAGTGATATACATATCGAAGGAACACGTGATGAAACACCTGCTGCGCAACAGTATAGTGCGCATCAACTACCTCACCCTGCTGTCCTCCCTGCTGCAGCGCAAGGACGAATCGGAGAGCGTGCCGAGAAGTCCGGAAGAGAAATTCCGCATGCTCGTCAGGAGCATGAGACACCAGAACAGCAAGGAACTCACCCTGCACATCAAGATGACAGAACTGGCGGAGAGACTCGACGTCTCACGCCTCAACCTCTCGAAGATGCTCAACCGGCTGGCTGAGAACGGAGAGATAGAACTGAAACGCGAACAAATAACAATACATGGCTAACATATTCATAGAAAACAACTACAACACTCCGCACGACAGCGTACCCTTCTCACGCATACGCTTCGAGGAATACGAAGAGGCGATGACGGAGGGTATGAAGCAGGAGGATGAGGAGATAGAGAAAGTGCTCTCCAACCCGGAGACACCCACCTTCGACAACACCATAATAACGCGGAGCGAACGACTGCTCTCGCGCACCACATCGGTATTCTTCAACCTGCTCTCAGCCTGCCGCACTGAGGAGATGGAAAAACTGTCGGAGAAGATGCAGCCCCTGCTCTCGGAGCACTCCTCGCGCATAGCGATGAACCGCAGATTCTTTGAGAGAATAAAGGCTGTGCACGACAATCCGGGGCGACAGCTCACAGGCGAGGAACAGCGGCTGCTGGACGACGTCTACGAGGGATTCACACGCAGCGGAGCCCTGCTGCCGGAGGACGAGAAGAAAGTGCTGGCCGAAAAGAAACAGAAGCTGGGGATGCTCACGCTGCAGTTCTCACAGAACGAACTGCATGCCACAAACGCTTTCACGCTGCATCTCACCCGGGAAGACGAGGTAAGCGGATTGCCCGAAAGCGCTCTGGACGCAGCCAGGATGGAAGCGCAAAGCAGAGGACTGGAAGGATGGGTGGTGACGCTCAAGGGACCTTCCTACACAGCATTCCTAAAATACGCCGACCGGCGCGACCTGAGAGAGAAGGTATACAGGGCAATGGCTACGCTCTGCACCAGCGGAGAGTGGAACAACCTGGACATCGTGAAGGAAATAGTGAACCTGCGACGCGAAATAGCGCAGATGCTGGGATTCAACACGTTTGCCGACTTCGCACTGAAACACAGGATGGCGGAAGACGTGGCACACGTGGACAATCTCGTGGAGCAGCTGCTGGAAGCCTACCTGCCGAAAGCACGGGAGGAAATGGAGGAAATCAAGGCCTTCGCGAAGGAAGAGATGGAAAAGAACGGCGAGACACCCTTCGAACTGGCCCCGTGGGACCTCTCCTACTACAGCTACAAACTGCAGAAAGCACGCTACGACCTCGACTCCGAAATGCTGCGCCCATACTTCCCGCTCGAACAGGTGAAGGACGGCATCTTCGGTCTTGCCACAAAGCTCTACGGAATCACATTCCACGAGAACCCCGACATAGATGTGTATCATCCCGACGTGAAGGCATACGAGGTGAGAGATGCCGACGGAGAGTTTCTCGCTGTGCTCTACGCCGACTTCTTCCCGAGGGATAACAAGCAGTCGGGCGCATGGATGACATCCTACCGCGAACAGTGGATAGATATCGACAGCGGCAAGGACATACGGCCGCTGGTGTCGATAGTGCTGAACGTCACCAAACCCACCGACACAAAACCTGCGCTGCTCACGCTGGGAGAAGTGGAGACATTCCTGCACGAATTCGGCCACGCTCTGCACGGCATACTGTCTAAGGTTCGCTTCGAAGGACTCTCGTGCACAAACGTATATTGGGACTTCGTGGAACTGCCCTCGCAGTTTATGGAGAACTTTGCCATGGAACCGGAATTCCTCCGGACTTTCGCCCGCCACTACCAGACAGGCGAGGAACTGCCTCAGGAACTCATCGACCGCATCCTCAAAGCCAAAAACTACATGGTGGCATATGCGTGCATCAGACAGGTGTCGTTCATACTTCTGGATATGGCATACTATACTCTGAGCGAACCTTTCACAGAAGACGTAATCGACTTCGAGCAGAAAGCCTGGAGCCGGGCACAACTATTCCCGCAGTTAGAGGGAAATTGTATGTCAACACGCTTTGGACACATAATGTCAGGAGGTTATGCCGCCGGATACTACTCATACAAATGGGCAGAAGTGCTGGATGCCGACGCCTTCAGCATATTCCAGAAGGAAGGTATCTTCAATCCCGACACTGCAAAGCGATTCCGCGACTGCATACTCTCTCGCGGCGGCACGGAGCACCCGATGACACTCTACAAACGTTTCCGTGGAGGCGAACCCACCATAGATGCCCTGCTGCGACGCAACGGAATAAAGAAACAGTAAGATATATTATATATGGAAAGAAAACAATCGGAGTTGGATTACCGCTACCTCAAGATGGCACACATCTGGAGCGAGAATTCATACTGTGTCCGTCGCAAGGTAGGAGCACTCATCGTGAAGGACAAGATGATTATCTCGGACGGATACAACGGCACGCCGACAGGCTTCCCCAACGTGTGTGAGGACGACAACAACGTGTCGCTGCCGTATGTGTTGCACGCTGAGGCCAACGCCATCACCAAGATAGCACGCTCGGGAAACAACAGCGACGGTGCCACACTCTATGTGACGGATTCGCCCTGTATCGAGTGTGCCAAACTTATCATACAATCCGGAATACGACGCGTGGTTTACGACCGCGAATACCGTCTCACCGACGGCGTCGATCTGCTGAGAAGAGCAGGTATAGAAGTTATTCACCTTGACGAACTATCCATCTAAACTGCTAGAAAAGGCTGTCGATGAGGTGTCGCGCCTCCCGGGAGTGGGACGACGGAGCGCTATGCGCCTCGTACTGCATCTGCTGCGTCAGGAGGAGTCGCAGACGCTGGCTCTGGCCGACGCGCTGAAGACGCTGCGCACGGAAGTGCACTATTGCCGGGAATGCCACAACATATCCGACACGGACCTCTGCGAGGTATGTGCCAATCCCCGTCGCGACCATGCGATGGTGTGCGTGGTGCAGACGATAGAGGACGTGATGGCAATCGAGGCCACCCAGATGTACAGGGGTGTCTATCACGTACTTGGCGGAGTGATATCCCCGATGGACGGAATAGGACCTCGCGACCTAGAGATAAATTCATTGCTCGAGCGCATCGCACAAGAAGATATCAAAGAGGTGATTCTCGCACTCTCCCCGACGATGGAAGGAGACACCACCGGATTCTACATCTTCCGGCAGATGCAGAACCTCTTCTCCGGAGGTGCAAAAGAGAGGGAGATGCCGAAAGTGACGGTACTGGCCCGCGGCATCGCACAGAACGACGAACTGCACTACGCCGACGAGGTGACGCTGGGACGCGCACTTGCCGGCCGAACAGAAATGAAATAAAAGAAAGCAAAGACTATGACACCCGAATCATTGTATCACGGACAGACGGTACTCTGCGTATTGTCCTTCGCTGTACTCTATTGGAACATATCAAGAAACAAAGGTGCTCTGTGGATTGTGCCCGTGGTGTGTGTGCTGCACGTCGTGTGGTGGTATCTCACAGGCGACACCACCCTGCTCTTCTTCATAGGGATTCTTACTGTGGGCTTTCTGTATCGCTTTCCGTGGGGGCGCTTGGGAAAGAAGTCCCGGAATGAAGCACCTCAAGAGCCTTCTGAACAGTAGAATCCGTGAGATTCACATACTCCTGATAGGCCTCCGTGTCCAGCATGTTGTAGATGATGCCAGAGAGTATGTTCCTCTCAAAAAGGCGACTACTGGTCCACAGCATCAGATTGCGACGGGGCAAATCGTGTGACGCAGCATAGGCGGCAAAGCGCTCCAAAAGATTCTGTTTCTTCAGATAAGCAGCCAATTCGGCAGACGTCTTATACTTGCGCAGAATCTGACGGTTCTGATCCGTGAAGTCGTAGGTGAACTGACGTATGAGGCCGAGGTAGAGGGCTTTCTTGTAGTATGACGTAACGTCTGTGGTGTCCTCGCCTACAAAGATATCCGGCATGATACCTCCTCCGCCATACACCGTGCGGCCAAGTGAAGTTTTATACTTCTCGCCTTCCTGATGGATGCTGTCCTCGGAGAAGAACTCACCGCGCTCGTAACGGGCAATCAAATCGTTTTCATACTCTTCGCCGCCGCCCTTCTCGTAAGGTTTTTGTATGCAGCGTCCGGAGGGAGTATAATAGCGGGCAACTGTCAGACGCACGATACTGCCATCGCGGAATTCCATCGGCTGCTGCACAAGACCCTTTCCGAAAGTACGACGACCGACGATAGTGCCTCTGTCGTTATCCTGTATGGCTCCGGACAGTATCTCCGAAGCGGAGGCGCTCATCTCATCCACCAGAATGACAAGCGGCAGCTTCTGGAAAGAACCGCGTCCGTCGCTGCGGAAATTCTCACGCGGAGACTTTCTTCCTTCCGTATATACCACAAGGCAGTCCTCCTGGAGGAATTCGTTGGCCATCTGTATAGCAACGTGCATATATCCCCCGCGATTGCCACGCAAGTCGAGCACAAGACCTTTCATACCCATCATAGAGAGAGAGGCCATCGCCGTGAGGAACTCGCCGTAAGTCTGCTCACCGAAATTCTTCACATGGATATATCCCACCGTCTCGTCCATCATGTAGGCCACATCAACACTCACCACGGGAATATCCCCGCGCACCACAGAGAACGTGCGTAACGCCTTCTGACCTGGACGGCGCACCTGGATACGCACCACAGAACCCTTCTCGCCCTTCAAGTGACGCGTCACCTCTATCTGATCCATCTTGATGAGCGACACTCCGTTTGCCGTGAGGATGCGGTCGCCGCTCATCAGTCCCACCTTCTCGGCAGGACCTCCCTTGATGATACTCATCACGTTGACGGTGTCGTTCACCATAGAGAATGTTATACCGACTCCGGAGAACGAACCTTTCAGATCCTGCGTCTCGGCTTCGGCATCCTTTGCAGGGATATAAGCCGAATGAGGATCCAGCTCGGAGAGTATCAGGGGCATTGCATCTTCCACCATCTGGCTCATATCAACGGTATCAACGTAGTTGTTATCCACCAACTGCAGCAGATAATTCAGTTTATTGGTACCCGTATTGATGATATTGAGGCGGTTGCCCATGAAATGGGATGCATAGAACGTGCCTATCAATATACCGACCACAACCGATACGGCCAGAAATATCGGTGTAAGATTCCTGTTGTTCATTCTCTCTACAATGTTCCTTTGGAAGAAGGCAGATTAAAATGTTCGATATCGCGCTTCACAGCCATCTTGAGAGCACGCGCAAGCGCCTTGAAGATACCTTCTATCTTGTGGTGTTCGTTTTCGCCCTCAGCTTTTATGTTTAAATTCATGCGAGCGGCATCGGAGAGACTCTTGAAGAAATGGAAGAACATCTCCGTGGGCATCTCTCCCACCTTCTCTCTCTTGAATTCTGCATTCCACACAAGCCAGGGTCTGCCCCCGAAGTCGAGCGCCACCTGACAGAGACAGTCGTCCATAGGCAAACAGTAGCCGTAACGCTCTATACCGCGTTTGTCGCCCAGAGCCTTGAGGAGACACTCACCAAGAGCAAGTCCCGTATCCTCGATAGTATGGTGCTCGTCCACGTGTAGGTCTCCCTTGCAACGTATCTTGAGATTAATGTTCCCGTGCTTTGCTATCTGCTCCAACATGTGGTCGAAGAATCCGAGTCCTGTGTCTATGTCGGCTTTTCCCTCGCCGTCGAGCCCCACTTCCACAAGGATGTCCGTCTCCTTCGTCTTTCGGCTCACCACGGCTTTCCTGTCAGAAGCGAATACTATCTCCGTCACCTTCTGCCAGTCGGGGAACAGATACAGACAGCCGAGATTCTCCGCCAGTTTCCTGTCATTGTCCCTGTCGCCTATGACATAGCTGTGCTGCATGTCCACTTCCGGATTGTTCATATACTCCGTCAGCATTGCCGTGCCGGGCTTGCGTGTCGGCAGACCGTCTTGCGGAAACGAGCGGTCTATCTTTATGGCATCAAACTCGAAACCTTCTCCCTTGAGAATCTCCAACATCAGATTCTGGGTGGGCCAGAAATCCTTCTCCGGATACGACTCTGTGCCAAGCCCGTCCTGGTTAGACACCATCACCATCTCATAGTCGGTATGCTTGCGCAGGAACGACAGGGCTCCAATTGCACCCTCCACGAAATGGAACTTCTCGTAGGAATCTATCTGCTCATCCTCCGGTTCTTTGAGGATCGTGCCGTCACGATCTATAAACAGTATTCTTCTCATATCATACAGAACGCAATGCTGCTAACATTTCGTTGTTTTCCTGTTTGGTTCCTATAGTGATACGCAGGCAGTCTCCGCAAAGCTGCACGTTGTTTCTGTTGCGCACCACGATGCCGCGATCCACAAGGAAATTGTAAATCCGGTTTGCATCCGTCACCTTTACAAGCACGAAGTTAGCATTCGTAGGATACACCTGCTTCACACATTTCACTTCCTTGAGCGACGGTAGCAGATTATCACGCTCGCGCTTGATATCGCGTATCCATCTCTCCAGTTTCTCAATGTCGCTCAACAGTTCGATAGCATATTTCTGCGTGAGACTGTTGACATTGTACGGATATTTCACTTTGTTGAAGAGAGCTATTATCTCCGGTTGCGCAAACGCCATTCCCAAGCGCACGGAAGCACTCGCCCACGCCTTCGAGAACGTGTTGAGCACAATGAGACGGGGATACATGCGGACGAGTTCGCGCAGAGACCTCAATTCGGAGAAGTCTCCGTATGCTTCGTCCACCACAACGATACCCTGAAACTCATCCAGGATACGTTTCACCTCGCGGCGGTCTATGTCGTTGCCGGTAGGATTATTGGGAGAACAGAGCCACATCACTTTCGTGTGTTCGTCCACAGCCTTCAGCATATCGTCGGCATGTATCTGATAGTGCTCGTCGAGCAGCACCTTTCTGTACTCCACATCATTGACATTGGCACATACCTCATACATTCCGTAGCTGGGCGCCATTGCCACCACGTTGTCCACGCGGGGCTCGCAGAATACACGATAGACCAAGTCGATAGCCTCATCCGAACCGTTGCCCAAAAATATATCGTCCACCGAGACATTCTTCAAAGGCGCAATCATCTTCTTCAGCGTCTCCTGCAGAGGATCGGGATATCTGTTGTAACCGCTGTTGTACGGACTTTCGTTGGCATCCAGGAATACGTGTGCTTCCCTGCCCCGGAACTCGTCACGTGCACAGCTGTACGGTTTCAGTTCCCAGATATTTTTTCTTACAAGCTTTTGCATCTTAGTGTCATTGCATTTTTATGTGCCTCCAAGCCTTCTGCCTCCGCCATCAGTTCCACAGCGCTGCCGATGGAGCGGATACCCTCTGGGGAAAGTTTCTGGAAGGTTATTTTTCTCATATACGAATCAAGGTTTACACCACTATAGGCCTTGGCATAGCCGCTGGTGGGAAGTGTATGGTTCGTACCGCTTGCATAGTCGCCGGCACTCTCCGATGCCCAGTGTCCGATGAACACGCTACCCGCGTTGACAACCTTTGCCGCCCACATCTCGGCATCATCCATAGCAAGAATCAAGTGCTCCGGAGCATACTCATTGCACAGTTGCATGGCTTCATCTATATTATCCACAACGATAATGGCACTGTTCTCCACAGCTTTTCTCGCTATTTCCTGTCTGGGAAGCACCTCCAACTGGCGCTCCACCTCATCGCTCACCTTCTGTGCCACATCCATCGAATCGGTAAACAGAACGCTCTGCGAGTCGGTGCCGTGCTCTGCCTGAGAGAGCAGGTCGGCAGCCACGAAATCCACGTGGCATGTTTTGTCTGCAACGATAGCCACCTCCGACGGACCGGCCGGCATATCTATAGCGCATCCTTCCTGACTCACCATCATCTTGGCTGTCATCACAAACTGATTGCCGGGACCGAATATCTTGCTCACCTGCGGAACACTCTCCGTACCGTAAGCCATAGCTCCGATAGCCTGCACACCACCAAGCTTATAGATGGCATTCACACCGGCCACCTTAGCTGCAACAAGTACGGCAGGATTCACCTTACCGTCCTTCTGCGGAGGAGTGCACAGCACTATATCCCTGCAACCGGCTATCTTGGCCGGAGTGGCCAGCATCAGCACGGTGGAGAACAGCGGTGCCGTACCGCCTGGAATATACAGTCCCACCTTTTCGATGGCGACTGCTTTCTGCCAGCATTGCACACCGGCGGTGACTTCCACCTTCCTACCCTCGAATTTCTGCTCCGAATGGAATTTCTCTATATTTGCGTGGGCCTTCTCTATCGCAGCTTTCAGTTCTGCGCTTACCATAGCACCGGCCTCGTCCATCTCCTCCTGGCTCACAGCCAGAACCGGGAGACTCACCTTATCGAACTTCTCCTCGTACTCCCTGAGAGCTTCATCGCCCCGTGCCTTCACATCGGCGAGCACAGCGCGAACGACATCCTCCAGTTCGGCCACACTCTTGCGCGGCCTTGGCGGAATTCTCCTGTCGGTAACTATTCTCATAGAATCATCTTTTCGATGGGCATCACAAGTATTCCCTGAGCACCCAGTTCCTTGAGCTTTGCTATACGGTCCCAGAATGTCTTCTCGTCTATCACGGTGTGCACACTACTCCATCCCTCTGTGGCAAGAGGCATCACCGTGGGAGCCTTCGTTCCGGGCAACACGCGGCAGATATCATCCAAAGCCTCCGTGGGCACATTCATCATCACGTATTTCTTGTCCTCGGCCTGCTTCACGGCTTCGATACGGAACAGCAGTTCATCAAGGATGGCCTTTTTCTCCTTCGGGAGACCCTTTGTGGCAATAAGCAGAGCCTCGCTCTTCATCACCACTTCCACCTCGGAGAGATTGTTAGACACCAATGTACTACCGCTCGACACGATATCAAAGATACAGTCGGCAAGTCCTATACCCGGGCTTATCTCTACGCTGCCGGTGATGACATGCACGTCGGCGTTTACCTTGTTGGCTTTGAGGAAACGGCGCAGGATGTTGGGATACGACGTAGCAATCTTCTTGCCCTCAAACCATCTCACACCAGGATATGCCACCACCTTGGGTATGGCAAGCGAGAGACGACACTTGGAGAAACCCAGAGGACGCACTACATCGGCTTCCTCACCACGCTCCTCAAACTCGTTCTGACCCACAATACCTAGGTCTGCCACGCCTGTAGCGACACACTGTGGGATATCGTCGTCCCTGAGGTAGAGCACCTCTATGGGAAAATTGGGACTTTCTACCAAAAGCGTACGCTTCGATGAAGGTACTTTGATACCCGCTTCCGAGAGCAGAGCCATCGTATCTTCAAAGAGTCGTCCTTTGCTTTGTACAGCTATTCTGAGCATATTTTTTCTTAATTTTTATTTTGTTGCGCGCAAAGATAGTGAAAAATAGTGAGACAACGGATTCTGTATCGCTTTTTTTTACTTTATATTATAAAATATTAAGACGGGGATGCAATAAATTGCACACTCCTGTCGTTATATGTGCAAAGATTCACACATCACATAAACATCAAATAGCCTATGCCACAACCACTACACCCCGAATCCTCTCTTGTGACAGCTCCGACCCCCTCTCCCGAGGTACTGGCCTATTTGCGTGTTTTCGCAAGAGCTTACCGGCCTTCCTGAAAGGTTTCAGATGGTCGTGCGTGCGTAAGCAGGTGCCTCCATCGGACAGAAATCCTTATCCTGGAACTTATAGGTACCCACCATTGCTATCATCGCCGCATTGTCGGTGGTGTAGCCGAATTTGGGGATGAAGACCTTCCATCCGTATCTCCTTGCGTGATCCTTGAAAGCCTCTCTCAGTCCCGTATTCGCACTCACTCCGCCAGCCACGGCCACCTCCTTTATCTTCAGGTCTTTGGCCGCCTTGCGCAGTTTCTTCATCAGTATATCCACGATGGTCTTCTCCAACGAAGCGGCAAGATCTTCCTTATGGTGCTCCACGAAGTCGGGATCTTCCTTCACCCAGTCTCTCAGATGGTAGAGGAACGATGTCTTCAGTCCTGAGAAAGAGTAGTCGTATCCGTCTATCTGCGGTTTCGAGAACTCGTATGCCTCAGCATTACCCTGCCGGGCCAGACGGTCTATAATGGGTCCTCCGGGATATCCCAGCCCCATCACCTTGGAGCATTTGTCTATCGCCTCTCCTGCCGCATCGTCTATGGTCTGTCCTATGATTTCCATCTCCTTGTACGATTTCACAAGCACTATCTGCGAATTGCCGCCGCTCACAAGCAGGCAGAGGAACGGGTACGAGGGCGACTCGTGCTCCTCGTGCTCCTCGCGTATGAAATGTGCCATAATGTGTCCCTGCAGATGGTTCACCTCTATCATCGGTACACCAAGTGATGCCGCCAGTCCCTTTGCAAAACTCACTCCCACAAGCAGCGAGCCCATCAGTCCCGGTCCTCTTGTGAAGGCCACAGCCGACACCTCGCTCTTGTCCACACCCGCCTTCTTCAAGGCCTGGTCCACCACGGGTACTATATTCTTTTGATGAGCTCTGGAAGCAAGTTCCGGCACCACACCACCGTATGCCTCGTGTACCACCTGCGACGCAGTCACGTTGGACAGCAACACGCCGTCGCGCATCACAGCCGCCGACGTATCGTCGCACGAACTCTCTATTGCCAATATTGTCACCATGTCAGTTTTTCCACTCCGTTTTCTGTCATCACGAATGTGTGTTCCCACTGGGCGGAGGGCAGTTCATCCTCCGAAATCACTTCCCATCCGTAGGGATCGTCCTCATCTATGAACACCCGCCACGTGCCCATGTTTATCATCGGCTCGATAGTGAACGTCATACCCGGCACGAGCAGCATACCCGTACCTTTCGCGCCCCGGTGCTCCACCTCGGGGTCTTCATGAAACTCAAGTCCCACACCGTGCCCGCACAGGTCTCTCACCACGGAGAACCCGTTCTTGTGCGCATGCTTCTCGATAGCGTTTCCCAGATCGCCCACAAAGACGTACGGCCGGCTACACACCTGCTCGCCTATCTTGAGGCATTCCCACGCCACGTCCACCAGTTTCTGCTTCTGCGGAGTGGTTTTTCCTATCACGAACATACGGCTGGCGTCGGCGTAGTATCCGTCGAGTATCGTGGTGCAGTCCACATTGATGATATCCCCTTCCTCCAGCACCACGTCCTCAGACGGCACACCGTGGCACACCACCTCGTTGATACTCGTGCAGCAGCTCTTGGGAAATCCTTCGTAGTTGAGCGGTGCCGGGATGCCTCCGCCCTTTGTCGTCGTCTCGTAAACTATGCGGTCTATCTCTTCGGTGGTCATCCCCTCGCGTATCTTCTCCGCCACGGTATCGAGCACAGCGGTGTTCAGCACACCCGCTTTACGGATGCCCTCTATCTGCTCGGGAGTCTTTATCAACTCTCGCGAAGGACACAGTTTGCCACGCTCCTGAAAGGAGAGGATACGTTTGTCCATCTCCGTCAGAGGCTGTCCCGGAATGAGTTTCCAGTTTGCCTTTATCCTTTTACCCATCTATATGCTTCTTATGAGCGTGCCTCAGCGATATACAACAGTGCTTCCTTACACTTCTCCACTACATAGTTCCAGTCGCCGGCCTTCACCTTGTCGGACGGGAACAGTTTCGAACCCATTCCCACGCAGAACACACCTGCCTTGAACCACGCTGTGAGGTTGTCTTTGTCGGGCGACACACCGCCGGTCACCATTATCTTCGACCATGGCATGGGAGCCTTCAGTCCCTTCACCATGTTAGGTCCGTAGACATCACCCGGGAAGAGTTTTGTGAGGTCGCAACCGAGCTCCTGTGCCTTGCCTATCTCGCTCACCGTGCCGCAGCCCGGGCAGTAAGGCACCAAACGGCGGTTGCACACGGGTGCTATGTCGGGATTGAACAGCGGGCCCACAACGAAGCAGGCGCCCAGCTGCAGGTAGAGCGCAGCGGTAGGTGCATCCACCACTGAACCGATTCCCAGCGCCAGTTCCGGACATTCCCTGTCCGCCCATTTCACCAGTTCTGCAAACACTTCCTGAGCAAAGTCACCGCGATTGGTGAACTCAAACGCTCTCACTCCTCCTTCGTAGCATGCCTTCACCACATTCTTGCACACCTCTACATCTTTGTTGTAGAATACGGGCACCATCGGTGCTGCTGCTATCTTGGAGAGAACCTGTATCTTATCAAATTTTGCCATAACTATCAACTATTTACTATCAACTTGTCTACTCGTCAACTTGTCTACTCGTCAACTTGTCTACTCGTCTACTTGTCAACTCGTCTACTTGTCAACTATCTCTGCACTCTTCCGTTCGCATTACCTCCGGCCAGAGCCTCCACTTCCTCCACGCTGACGAGGTTGAAGTCGCCGGGTATTGTGTGTTTCAGCGCACTGGCTGCCACGGCAAACTCGAGAGCCTCGCCCTGAGTCTTCTTCGTCAGCAGGCCGTGAATCAGACCGCCGGAGAAGCTGTCGCCGCCTCCCACGCGGTCGATGATTGGATTGATGTCGTAGCGCTTGCTCTCGTAGAACTCCTTGCCGTCGTATATGAGAGCCTTCCATCCGTTGTGCGTTGCGGAGAAACTCTCACGCAGCGTGCTCACCACATACTTGAATCCGAATTCCTCCTTCATCTGCCTGAAGATGCCTTCATATCCGGCAGCGTCCGTCTGTCCGCCCTCTACGTCGGCATCGGGTTTAAAGCCCAGACAGAGCTCGGCATCCTCCTCGTTGCCGATACATACGTCGACGTACTGCATCAGCGGGCGCATCACAGAGATAGCCTTCTCGCTCGTCCACAGTTTCTTGCGGAAGTTCAGATCCACGCTCACCGTCACACCGTGCTTCTTGGCAGCGATGCAGGCCTGGCGCAGACACTCTGCAGAGGCATCGGAGATGGCGGGGGTGATACCGCTCCAGTGGAACCAGTCGGCACCCTCGAATATCTTGTCGAAATCGAAATCCTCGGGCTTTGCCTCAGCGATGGCACTGTGTGCCCTGTCGTATATCACCTTTGAGGGACGCATCGATGCACCCGTCTCTGCATAGTAGAGACCCACGCGGTCTCCGCCGCGGGCCACGAAGTCGCAGTTCACACCGTAGCGGCGCATTCCGTTGAGCGCTATCTGTCCTATTTCATGTTTCGGCAACTTGGACACAAAGTAGCAGTCGTGACCGTAGTTGGCGCACGAGATAGCCACATTGGCCTCACCGCCTCCGGGGATTATCTGGAAGCTGTCAGCCTGTATGAAACGGTAGTTCCCCTCGGGAGAAAGACGAAGCATCAGCTCGCCCATGGTTACAATCTTAGCCATACAATTCTGTTTTTATTAGAGTATTTCAGTGACAAAGGTACAAAAAAATCACCTCACCGGCCACCAAAATGCAAAAAAATTGTATCTTTGCGATAAAAATTCACGAAAATGAAACATCTTATCTACATTTCCTCGTTCCTGATGCTTGCATTACTGGCATCCTGCGAACAGTTCCGAAACTCCGGCGGAAGCGCCTCCGACAGCACTCAGACGGCAGCGCCGGCTCCCCGGTTCGACACGCTCAGCGTCAGCATCCGCAAGAGTGTCGTCGAGGGCAAGGAATATCCCTGCTACAGCATTTCCGTCAATGCCATTCTCCCCGACAATGAGACAGCCAGCCGCGTGCTCACCGAGCGCCTTTTCGCCCTCAAAGGCATGGCGCCCCGCCAGGCAATGGCACTCTTCACGGATTCGCTGGAAAGCCAGTTCAGCCAGGAGCTGGACGAATTCTCCTCGCTTTGCGACGACGATGAGGAGATGGAATACGAATACCACGTCAACTGTTCCCCCGTGGAACCCATAGACACCGCCTCCGGAGTCATCTCCTTCCTCTGCACCTTCGAGGTCTATCAGGGCGGAGCACACGGAGGCTACGAGTGCTACTATCTCAATTTCTCTCTCAACGACGGGCATCTCATCACTCTGGGCGAGGTGTACGACGGCGACCCCTGCCCCGCCATGCGTGAGAAGCTGCTCCGCGACAACGAATGCCGCACCGACGAGGAACTCATGGACAAGACGCAGATACTGACGCTGGGACAGCTCTATGCCACCGACAATTTCCTCATCGAGGGCGACAGCCTGCTCTTCCATTTCAATCCCTACGAAATAGCACCTTATTCCGCCGGCGCCATAGAAGTTGTAATTCCATGCAAGTGATTCTGCGCTATTTTCCCGACCTCACGGCTGAGCAGCAAGAGCGCTTCGCCGCCCTCGACGGTCTCTACCGCGAGTGGAACGCACGCATCAATGTTATCTCCCGCAAGGACATCGACGCCCTCTACGAGCACCATGTGCTCCACTCCCTGGGCATCGCCAAGGCCTGGCCCCTCAGTGCCGGCATGCGTGTGATGGACCTTGGCACGGGTGGCGGTTTTCCGGGCATTCCGCTCGCCATAATGTATCCCGATGTGCAATTCCATCTGGTGGACTCGATAGCAAAAAAAATCAGGGTGTGCGACGAGGTCGTCAGGGCACTCGGCCTCACCAATGTCACCACACAGTGGACACGTGTGGAGCAACTGCACGAGAGCTTCGACTGCATAGTGTCGCGCGCCGTGGCTCCGCTCGACACTCTCGTCCGCTGGTCGCGTCCCCTTTCCGGGCATCTCGTTTGTCTTAAAGGCATCGACGAGGCAAAGCCGTCTAAAAGCGTGGATATAAAACCTTTATCACAGTGGTTCTCGGAAGAATTCTTCGCCACCAAGGCTGTGATACATAAACGACTGATATCATGAAAAAGAAGACTATCGTAGTGCTTACCGGTGCCGGCATGAGTGCTGAGAGCGGCGTGAGCACTTTCAGGGACAGCGGAGGTCTCTGGGAGCAGTATCGTGTGGAGGATGTCGCCACGCCCGAGGGCTGGTATCGCGACCCACTTCTTGTCACAAATTTTTACAACGGCCTGCGCCGTCAGCTCGTCACCAAGGAGCCCTGTGAGGGCCATCGTCTGCTGGCTACCCTTGAGCAGGACTACAACGTGCGTATCATCACACAGAATGTGGACGACCTGCACGAGCGGGCCGGTTCCACGAGTGTGCTGCATCTTCACGGCGAACTCTTCAAAGTGACCTCTTCGCGCAACCCCAACGACCCCTCCCAGATACGCACTCTCCCGTATGATGCCCCCGACGTGAAGATCGGCGACAAGGCTGCCGACGGCAGTCAGCTGCGCCCCTTCATTGTGTGGTTCGGCGAACCGGTGCCAAATATCGAACCGGCTATAGAACTCTGCGGCGACGCCGACATCTTCCTTGTCATCGGCACGAGTCTCAATGTCTATCCCGCCGCCGGTCTGCTGAGATATGCTCCCATGGGCTGTCCCATCTATCTCATCGACCCCGCCGATGTGCATTGCCCGATGTCCGTCACCCACATCCGCAAGGGAGCCTCCGAGGGAATGAAGGAGTTCATCAGTCTTTTGTCGTAAGGGAATCATCTGCCTTTTTACCACTATGACCCGTGCATTGAAACTATGTCTTGTTCTCCTCGTCGCCCTCCCGGTGATGGCGGAGAAGATACCGTTCGGCAAAGGCACGCTCAGCGTGCGCCGCGTGGCACGTAATGCCGTGAGGATACAGTATTACGAACAGGAGCCCTCCTCCGCCCTGCCCGACTGGCTCTATGTCAGCAGCCGCGAGGTGAAGCATTGCGATGTGAAGGTTGCCGTGGACGCCGCGCGTCAGACCGTAACCCTCAGCAACCGCCGGGGCATTCCCGTCTTCACGGCCACGCTCCACAGTATGCAGGGTTCGCAGGCCACCCTCTCCTTCCTCTCCCCGCAGGACGAGCGCCTCTACGGCCTCGGACAGTTTCAGGACGGGTACAGCAACGTGCGCGGCCTCCCGCGCCGCCTCACACAGGTGAACACACAGATCAGCATACCCATGCTTCTCTCGAGCAAGGGCTACGGCATCCTGTGGAACAACTACGGTCTCGTGGACTTCAATCCCTGCGAGCACAGCGTTGCAATGCACCAGGCCGGTGCCGACGGCCGCACGGAGGTGGTGAATGTCACTTCCACCGACGGCGGCAGGCAGGAGGTGCGCCAGAGCAATATCTACGAGGCCGCAATCGACATTGCGGAAGACGGCGACTATTCCTTCCTGTTGGATGTCGGTCAGCAGATGGCCCGCCGCCACGATCTCTCCATCGACGGACAGCCCGTCATCGGGATGCAGAATCTCTGGCTGCCACCCACCGCCTCGGCTGTTGTGCCGCTGAAGGCCGGGCATCATCTTCTCAGGGCGGAGCTCTCCCGCGGCGACAAACCCGTCGTGCACTACGGCAAGGTGCATGACCTCACCACGTTCCGCTCACCTCTGGCCGGGGCTGTGGACTATACGGTGTTCGTGGGCAGCGCCGACGAGGTTGTTGCCTCCTATCGCGCGCTGACGGGCCCGTGTCCGCTGATGCCGCGCTGGGCACTGGGCTACATCCATTGCCGCGAGCGTTTCCATTCCTCCGATGAGATACTGCAGACGGCCGACCGCTTCCGCCGCGAACATCTGCCTGTCAGCGTTCTGGTGCAGGACTGGCAGTATTGGGGCAAGTACGGCTGGAATGCCATGCGATTCGACGAGGACCGCTATCCCGATCCCAAGGCCCTCACCGACAGCCTTCATGCCATGGACATACGTTTCATGGTCAGCGTGTGGTCCAAGATAGACCGCACGTCCGAGGTCGGCAGGGAGATGGAGCGCTCGGGCTACTATATCCCCGGCACCGACTGGATCGACTTCTTCAACCCTGATGCCGCTGCGGCCTATTGGAACCACTTCAGCAGCCGTCTTGTGCCGCTGGGCATCGACGCGTGGTGGCAGGACGCCACGGAACCCGAGAACGACGACCTCCTGGGGCGTCGCGTCAACGGCGGCAAGTGGAGCGGCGAGGAGGTGCGCAATGTCTATCCTCTGCTGGTCAACCGCACCGTCTATGAGGGTCTGCACCGCGAGTCCGACCGCCGTCCCATGATTCTCACCCGCTGCGGTTTCCCCGGCATACAGCGCTACGGCTGCGCCATGTGGAGCGGTGATGTGGGCAACGACTGGGAGACTTTCCGCCGTCAGCTCACGGCCGGCCTCGGCATGCAGGCTGCGGGCATGCCCTGGTGGACCTACGATGCCGGCGGCTTCTTCCGTCCCTCAAACCAATACACCGACGCGGACTATATCGAGCGTATGCTGCGCTGGATTGAGACCAGCGTCTATCTGCCTCTTATGCGCGTTCACGGCTACATGAGCGACACGGAGCCATGGCGCTACGGTGCGGAGGCACAGGCTGTCATCGCATCGTGCCTGCAGGAGCGCTACCGTCTGCTGCCCTACATCTACAGCGTGGCTGCGGCGGTGTCCTTCGAGGGCTATACGCTGATGCGTCCGCTGGTGTTCGACTTCGCCGACGATCCCCGCGCCCTGGATCAGAAGTATGAGTATATGTTCGGGCCCTCGCTGCTTGTCAGCCCCGTGACAGAGCCCGGCGCCAGGGTGTGGCAGACCTACCTGCCCCGCACTCAGGGCGGATGGTACGACTATCACACGGGCCGTCACTACTACGGCGGGCAGACGGTCACCACGGTTATCGACAAGTCGCGCATTCCTGTCTTTGTGCGTGCCGGCAGCATCATTCCCGTGAGCGGTGATGAGTTGCTGGTGTATCCCGGTGCCGACGGTCTGTTTACGTTATACGAGGACGACGGCACCACCACGGCCTACGAGCACGGCAAGTTCTCTCGCACTGTCCTGCGCTGGCACGACGCCAAGCGCAAGTTCACCGCCACCGGCAACCGCCGCTTCAGGATCACCATGCCGTAAGAGACCTCTAACCTCTAACCTCAACCATCCGATACCCCATACGTTTCAGCTGTATGGCAATGCCTGCCAGATACATCTGATGCAGACAGGCGACATAGGCATCGAAGGCTGTTTTCGTTCCCGGTTCGAAGTTCTGCCTGCGCAGGGCGTTGCAGATGCGCGAAGCACATTCTCCCACCAACCGTTCCAGTGCATCGTATTCTGCACCCTTCAGCTGCAGCACTTCTTCACGCACGTATTCGTCCAGAGCATCATATCCCCTCTTGTCGCGGATGAAGGTGTATATGTCCGTCATATCGGCATACACGTTCCATTCCGTGTCCCAGTATGCAGTCACGGCCATGCCGATATACATCATCCATCCCAGCGATGATGTCGGATAGTCTTTGAATTCCCTTATTCCGTCGGGCAGATAGCTCTGTGCTATTTTTTCCCATTTGCCTTCCACATCCGGGCAATCGGGTTGCCGTTCGTCCGCCTCCTTCATTGCGAGCAGGTACTGATGAAGATCTTCCCGCAGTTTCTCCTCGAATTGCTGTATCTCGTTTGCCATAGTCTGATTTTCGTTTACAGAATATTTCAAGGGCAAAGTTAAGGAAAAATTTTTGTATGCACAAAATATTCGTGTCACATTTGTCACGAAACAAAAAAATGCCGTCCGCTTGGGCGACATTTCTTTTGTTAGTTGACAAGTCGTTAGGTGACAGCTGACATGTGACAGGAGACCAATGGGCTGGTCGCAGAGCGACTTGGAGCGTTGTGAGGCGAGAGCCTGCAAGCTTGTTTGTGAGGGCTCGCTCACATGGCTCCAAACATGAACGATAGTTCAGCCCATTGAGACGACATTTCTGTGATTTCCGTGATTTCGGTGTGACATTTTCGAGCATTTAGTGTATTTCGATGTTTAATTAAAGAAATATCCGTGTGAATCCGTGAGATCTGTGTTCAATACTTATTTTTCATTTTTCATTTAGCGAATGCGCAGCCCGCCCCGTGTCCCGTTTCTTTTAGCGGATTATATCCGCGAGACAATCATTCGTCCTATCTCATTCAATGCCACAAACCTGTACCGCTGCGAATGCATGGGAACATCGGTGTAGCTATAGTGCTTCTCCTCTGCCTTCTTTCGCAATATTGTCTCTGTAGCGGCTCTAACGATTGGATTCAAGAAAGCATCCTCGTCCGGCTCCAATAGCAACAACTGGCCCCTTGAGCAAGCATCAAAATAAGCTCCGCCCGGTTTGTAAAATCGCTCTTGAGGTGATCCTTCTGGAGGGAAGCCCTCGTTCAGCATCACCACCAACGGGAACCCTTCCTCACGTACAGCTCTGGCTATCATCTGCTCACCCTTACTAATTGCTGCCGTATAAGTTACGGCGCCATTATGAGCTGCCGCAAGCACAGTTTGCAATCTATCTTTTATTTGCTCTTCACCAGCACTCCGGCTCATTTCCACTAATTGTCTGTCTGGCCAATCTAGCAGGAAATGATTGCCCATGGAAGTGAATTGCATCCCACAAACATCCATCCTGCGACGCATGCGGAAAAGGTCGGGATTCTCTTTCCGCATCCAAGCACGTTCGGCATTGGCCTTCACGTATTCTATCATCGCATGCAGTTGTCCTTTGTGTGTCAGTACACGATAGAACGGCGGCCCGTCGTATAGGTTCTCCGCAAATCCCAATCTGCGTGCTTCATCCTTGCAGCCTTGCATATATCCACGCACCACTTCCTTGATGCTGCGTTGCATCGTCCGCTGCACTTGGAGCACAATATGATGATGCTCAGGCATCACCTTGTCTGCAAGAATTTTTATCTCTGGGCACAACTCCAACAACCTGCGTTGCTGATTGATGAGGGCCCAACCGATGGGAGTCTTTTCGACAACAGCCTCAGCACCGTTATGTGTGAGTTTGCCAAACAAACCCTGTCGTGCGTTGGCCACCATCGTGACATGTACGATGCAGGGCTTTCGCCATGTGCCGGGTTGCAGCCATGTGAAGCCCTCGTTCTTAGGTGTGTTTGAACTCCTGTTTGTCATACGCAAATGGAATCTGCTATTAAATAACGGAACAATGATTTCGTTTACATTTTCCGCAGCAAAGATAATCATTTTTCTTTAGACAATTATACTAAGCAAAAGTTCGCATCGTTTATTTTCCCCATATTGCATCTTCATCTTTGTTTTAAAGGCTTATCTTGTTCCTAATATTATTTCATCCTGTGGATTTTATCATTTCTCATTTCTCATTTAGGCGAAGCCGCTGGGCGTAGCCGCCAGGCAGCTCCTTCTCTCGTCCTTCGCATACTGTTGGCAAGGAGTTGGCAAGCTCAAATAGCTTGCCTGAGTTTGCGAACACCTTGCCTAAGGTTTACCTGGTACATAGGTAGTACATAGGTAGTAGATAGGTAGTAGATAGGTAGTAGGTAGGTCTAAGATATGTGGTTCGCTGATTTAGGTTGTCAGTTTTCTTTCTTACGACTAGAAGCAGTTGACGGGTTAATAATTAAGAACTGTTCTCAGTTGACAGTCGT
>CADCNQ010000003.1 GCA_902802815.1 uncultured Bacteroidales bacterium
TTATTCCGACTTCTTCATTTATGCCTTTTCCGGGCGAAGCGAGTCACACTTACTTTTTCCGTCGCAAAGTTAGTGCAAGCCGTATTCTGCAAGTACCAGGTGCCTTATTCCTCGGATTTTTTCAAAAACTTTTTGCCGTCTGCAGGGCATCCAATAAAAACTTTTCAGGCCCAGGGGTGAAATAATTCGGTAATTCCTTGCATTCCCATACTTCCCTTGCCAACTCTTAAAGCAACGTTAAGAAGTTTTTTATGGTTCATAAAATAGTGCGAATCAACTATGATGAAATTTTTTGTCCCTCGAAGAAAAAGTGTTACTTCGGGGGACAGATGGGGGACAAAATGGGTGATAATCTGCAAATATCGAAGTTAAAAATCAAAAATCTGCAAAAATAGACGAAATTTTAAATGCTTGAAATCATGCGATTTATAAGCCATATTTGCATATAGTATGCTTTTCTTTGCAAAAAATCACTTTCCCACGCAAAATCTACTTTCCGACGCAGAAATGCTTGAAAATGTTGTGGAGTGTTTCTTCGGAGGTGATGGTGCCGCCGGTGATTTCGCCCAGGTGTTGCAGACAAAGGCGCAAATCTTCGCTGGCGAGATCGGTGGGGACACCCTGATGCAGGGCCTCTGAGGCGCGGCGCAGGTCGTCGAGCGCAAGGGAAAGTGCCGCCTTGTGACGTGCATTGGAGATGACGGTGGATGAATGACTGTCGCTCACGGCATGCAGCAACTGCGCACGAAGTTCGTCCAGTCCGAGGCCGTTGATGGCCTGAAAATGTTCGCTCTTGTTGAGAATGCGGATGACTTGCTGGTCGTCGCGTGGAGAGAAGTCGGGATAGGGTACCCCTGGTTCGGCAACGAGCAGCACAATGCGGGCACGCTCCGCTGCGCGCAGAGAGCGCTCAATGCCCATCTGCTCCACCGTATCATCAGTTTGGCGCAAGCCGGCCGTGTCAATGAAACGGAAGAGGCGGCCTCCGATGGTGATGGTGTCCTCCACTGTGTCGCGTGTGGTGCCTTGTATGTCAGAGACAATGGCGCGGTCATCGCCCAGCAGTGCATTGAGCAGTGTGCTCTTGCCAACATTGGGCGCACCGAGAATGGCCACAGGAATGCCTTCCCTGATGGCATTTCCTTCGCTGAAAGAGCGGACTAACGTGGAGATATGATCGTCAAGGGACTGGATGAGGCTGAAAAGTTCTGTACGGTCAGCGAATTCAACGTCCTGGTCGGAAAAATCAAGTTCCAACTCCAGGAGAGAGGTGAGGTGGAGCAGTTGGTCACGGAGTTCCTGCAGGCGTGTGGTGATGCCGCCGCGCAGTTGGGAGAGTGCAAGGCGGTGTTGCGAACTGTTCTCCGAGGCGATGAGGTCGGCAACGGCCTCAGCTTGCGAGAGATCCATCTTGCCGTTAAGAAAAGCCCTTTGTGTGAATTCTCCCGGTTCAGCCATGCGGCATCCCTGCTGACATAGAGTGTCCACAACGCGCTGCAGTATGTAGCGGGAGCCGTGGCAGGATATCTCTGCGCTGTCTTCGCCTGTGTAAGAATGAGGGGCCCGGAAGATGCTTACCATCACCTCGTCGATGAGGTTTGAGGTTTGAGGTTTGAGGTTTGAGGTTTTGTCAATGATGTGCCCGTAGTGGATGGTGTTGGGCTTTACTTTTGTGAGGTCTTTTGAGAATATGCGTGAAAGAATTTCAAGAGACTTCTCTCCCGAGATTCTTATTATTCCTAATGCGCCACCCGGGGCGGTGGCAATGGCGCAGATGGTTTCCGGTACGGGTGTCATATACGCTCGAGAACAAGTGTGATGAGATCGTCGATTTGCGTCTTGTAACCGGTGTTGGCTTCCTTTGCGTAGCGGTTGGCCACCACCATGCAGCATGTCATTGCTTTGTGGCCGAGTATGGAGGAAAGACCGGCAAGCGCAGAACTTTCCATCTCAAAATTGCATATCTTCATGCCTTCATAGCGGAAAGACTCTATCTTAGCATTCTGCCCGGGGTCTTGGATGCGCATACGTATCTGACGTCCCTGCGGACCGTAGAAACCGCCGCAGGCGCATGTGATGCCGCGTACCATATCATCAGCCGCAATGCGGTGTATCAGTTCGCTGTCTGCCACAGCAACGTATGGGGCTCCCTTTTGGGCGTTCCAGTCCATGTGGGTCCGGAAGGCCTGCTCCAGAGCGAGGTCGCAGACTCTGTCGCGGTCGGCGTAGTAGTTGAGAAGTCCGTCAAAACCGATACTTTTTACAGAAGCAATGAACGTGCCGAGCGGAGTTTCGGGTTGCAGACCGCCGCACGTGCCGATACGTACGATGGTGAGCTGGCGGAACGAGGGCTTGTCCTCCCGCGTATTGAAGTCGATATTGGCGAGGGCATCCAGTTCGTTAACCACGATGTCTATATTGTCGCAACCGATGCCGGTGGAAAGTGCTGTGATACGCTTGCCTTTATAGCTGCCGGTGACGGTGTGGAATTCGCGTGAAGAGACATCGCACTCGATACTGTCGAAATGGCCAGCCACAGTTGCAACGCGACCGGGGTCGCCAACGAGGATGACCTTATCGGCCAGTTGCCCGGGGCGCAAATGGAGATGGAAGATACTTCCATCTTCGTTGATTATCAATTCGGAAGATGTGTATTTCATGGTAAGGACGTGTTTACCTGTCCAGCAGTGCAGCGCGGATTTCCTTTTCCAGCGTGTGCAAGTCGTTGGTGGCCTGCTCTACATCAGCCTCCAAGGCCAGGATGCGTGTGGCGAGAGTGTTCTTCTCCGAGGCTGTGGCTTTGGCATACTGTTCGCGCATCGATGCGAGTATCTTTGAATCGTTCTCCAGCGCTGCCTTGTTCTTGAGCCACTGCTCTGCCATCCTGCGGGCATTAGGGTCTTTGAAATGGGCGAGAGTGGTATAGGTGAGTCTGTCGTTTACAATGAACTCGAAGTCTTTCTTGTAGGCTTGTTTCTCGCCTTCCTGAAGATTCTGGATGCGCTTCAGCGCTTCTGTAACGGCATTGCGGTCGGTCCATGTGTCGCGTATGCTGTTGATGCAAGAGAGATTCCGGAGACGCTCTTCACCTATTTCGTCCACATTGTATACAGTGCGTGAGACAGGCGGTATGAATGTGTAGATACATACCATGCCGGAGTCCTGTCCGCGATCGGTGACGAAAGTGCCCAACTGGTTGAAATCGTCTACGATGTAAAGGTAGTCGTTTGCTTCCGAATTAAACGGCATGCCGATATTTTCCGGAGTGAGATAGCGGCTGTCGTCGGCATCGTAGCGTGTCATGTATATGTCCAGCCCGCCCAGTCCGTCCTCATTTTCTGCGGCATAGTAGAGTGTGATGCCATCGGAGAGCATAAATGGGAAACGCTGTTGAAGATCGCTGTCGGGTAAACCCTTGAGTTGCGTCTCCGTTGTCCATTCGCTGCCAATGAGGTCCTGCTCGAAGAGTCGCATGCGGCCGTCAGCAGCTCTTTGGGAAAGTATGTGCCTGTTACCTATCTGCGACACGAAACCATCAGCAGAGACGGTGCCAGTCTCCTGGGCAGCCTGATTGAGATGCTGGAAGAGTTCGTCAGCAGACACTACCACAGAATCAACAAAGGTGATTTGTGCTGTGGAAAGGCGTGCCAGTTGGAGTTTCTCTTCACGAGCCTGCTCGGCAAGTTCCTCTGGTGTGGGTTTCTTCTTTTTCACCTTTCTCCGCTGAGCGTTCATGCTCAGCGAGAGAAAAGCGATAAGTGTCAGACAGACAATCTTTTTCATGTGCTGTATTCTTACTTGTTGCTAAGATACTCATCCATGGCCTTTGCAGCACGACGTCCGTCGCCCATAGCCAGAATTACCGTTGCACCGCCACGTACGATGTCACCGCCGGCAAAGATGGTGGGAATGTTGGTCTGCATGCCTTCGTTGACTACGATGGTGTTCTTGCGTCCGAGTTCCAAACCGGCAATAGATGTGGGGACAATGGGGTTGGGACTCACACCGACAGCCACGATAGCCTGATCGATGGCAATTGTCTCTGTGGCTCCGGGAATGGCAACGGGAGAACGGCGACCGGAAGCATCGGGTTCGCCCAGTTCCATCTTCTGCAGCACAACCTCTGTTACATTGCCCTTGTCGTCTGCATGATATTCAATGGGGTTATGAAGCGTGAGGAATTCGATGCCTTCCTCCTTGGCGTGCTTCACCTCCTCCAAACGGGCTGGCATCTCCTCTTCGGAACGACGGTATGCAATGAATACGCGCTCTGCACCCAGACGCTTTGCCGTGCGGCAGGAGTCCATAGCGGTGTTGCCGCCTCCTACCACCATCACACTCTTGGCCTTCTTGACGGGTGTTGCGTATTCGGGGTTGGACGCATCCATGAGGTTGACACGTGTGAGGTATTCATTGGACGACATAATGCCGTTGGAGTTCTCGCCGGGAATGCTCATGAAATTGGGCAGACCTGCACCGGAACCTACGAATATGCCCTGATAGCCTTCCTCCTCCAGGTCCTTGACTGTGATGGTCTTGCCTACTACGCAGTCCTTCACGAAGTTAACTCCGATTTGTCTCAAATTCTCAATCTCCACATCAACGATGGCATTGGGCAGACGGAATTCGGGAATACCGTATTTAAGTACACCGCCAATCTCGTGCAGAGCCTCGAATACAGTGACGTCGTATCCGGCCTTTGCCATATCGCCGGCGAAAGAAAGGCCGGAAGGACCGGAGCCGATGACGGCAATCTTCTTGCCGTTCTTGGCTGCAACCTCGGGCAGAGCCATCTTACCGCTCTCGCGTTCGAAGTCGGCAGCAAAGCGTTCCAGATTGCCAATAGCCACGGCAGGCTCCTTCATCTTGAGGTGGATGCACATGCTTTCGCACTGTTTTTCCTGAGGGCAGACGCGACCGCAGACAGCGGGAAGTGCAGATGTGGACTTAAGGATGCGGGCGGCGTTGAGGAACTCACCTCTTTCGATATTCTTGATGAACGAGGGGATGTTGATGCTCACGGGACACCCCTGCATACAAGTGGGATTCGCACAGTCGAGACAGCGCTTGGCTTCTGTCATAGCCTGCTCCACGGAGAGACCGGTGTTCACTTCCTCGACGCGTGTCGTGGCGCGATAGACGGGATCCAGTTCGGGCATCTTGCAGCGTTCGATAGCCGTGCGCTCCTTTGCCTTCATGGATTTGCGGAGCTCTTCACGATAGGGCGCGTTGCGGTCGATGAGTTCGGCAACGGGTGTCGTGGTGTCCATATTCTCAGCAGAGCAGGTTGTTTTCTGCTCTTTTTTGCTTGTTGAACATGAGCAACTCTTTGAACCGTTCAGTGAAGCCTCGTACTGCGCCATAGCCTCAGCCTCTTCAGCCTTGAAAGCACCGCCGCGCTGCAACATCTCGTTGAAGTCCACCTGATGGCCGTCAAACTCGGGACCGTCCACGCAGACGAACTTTGTCTTACCACCCACGGAGATACGGCAGGCACCGCACATACCGGTACCATCCACCATGATGGTGTTGAGTGACACGTCTGTGGGGATGTTGTATTTTTGTGTCAAAAGACAACAGAACTTCATCATGATAGCGGGACCGATGGCGAAGCACTTGTCTACCTTTTCGCGCTGTATAACCTCTTCCATGCCGACGGTGACAACACCCTTGTTACCGTAGCTGCCGTCATCGGTCATTATAATAACCTCGTCAGAAGAAGCACGTACCTCGTCCTCCAAAATGATGAGTTCCTTGGAACGTCCGGCAATAACGGATATTACCTTGTTTCCGGCAGCCTTGAGAGCCTGAATGATAGGCAGCATAGGAGCTGTACCGACACCACCTCCGGCGCAGAGCACCGTGCCGTAGTTCTCAATGTGTGTAGCGCGTCCCAAAGGACCTACAACATCGGCAATGTAGTCACCTTCATTGAGAGAACAGAGTTTGGTGGTGGAAGCACCTACCGTCTGGATAACCAGTGTGATAGTGCCTTTCTCTGTGTCGCTGCCAGCAATGGTCAAGGGCACACGTTCGCCTTTTTCATCTACACGTACAATCACAAAGTGACCTGCTTTACGTGCCTTGGCGATAAGAGGAGCCTCCACGTCGAGACGGAAGACTTTCTCACTGAATTGGATTTTCTTGACAATTTTGTTCATGAGTGAAATATGCTTTTTACCTTATGTTTGTTGTCATCAGTTGATTATCTCACAGCCCATATAGGGTACAAGTGCTTTCGGAACACGGATGCCGTCCTCCGTCTGGTTGTTCTCAAGAATTGAAGCAACGATGCGGGGCAGAGCCAGTGCCGACCCGTTGAGAGTGTGGCAGAGTTCTGTCTTTTTCTCGGCATTGCGGAAACGGCACTTCAGACGGTTGGCCTGGTAGGTGTCGAAGTTGGATACAGAACTTACTTCGAGCCAGCGCTTCTGTGCCTCGCTGTACACTTCGAAATCGTAGCAGATGGCACTGGTGAAACTCTGGTCGCCGCCGCAGAGACGAAGAATGCGATATGGGAGCTCCAACTTCTGCAGCAGTCCCTCTACGTGTGCCAGCATCTCTTTGTGACTTTCAGCCGAGTGCTCCGGTGTGTCGATGCGAACAATCTCTATCTTCGAGAATTCGTGCAGACGGTTCAGACCGCGCACATCCTTGCCATATGAACCGGCTTCGCGACGGAAACATTGAGTGTATGCGCAGTTTTTGATTGGCAGGTCCTTTTCGTCGAGGATGACATCACGATAGATATTCGTTACGGGCACTTCTGCCGTGGGAATGAGATAGAGGTCGTCCACTTCGCAGTGATACATCTGTCCTTCCTTGTCGGGTAATTGTCCTGTGCCGTATCCGGAGGCTGCATTTACCACAGTAGGAGGCATTATTTCCTCATAACCGGCCTTGCGTGCCTCGTCAAGGAAGAAGTTGATGAGTGCGCGCTGCAATTGTGCTCCCTTGCCACGATACACGGGGAAACCGGCACCGCTGATCTTCACGCCGAGGTCGAAGTCGATAAGATTGTATTTCTTGGCGAGTTCCCAGTGAGGCAGACGTGCGCTTTCCACAACGGGATTTGCTGTCCAGTTGCCCACGGTGTCCTTTCCGATGACACACTCCTTCAAATTGGACTTTACCACCCAGTTGTCTTCTGCACCGGCTCCTTCCGGCACTTCGTCGTAGGGGATGTTAGGTATTTGGCAAAGTTTCTGGTTGAGGAGCTTTTCAGCCTCTTCCATTTGGCCCTTGAGAGCCTCGCCGGCAACCTTGAGCTCGCTCACTTGCTGTTTGATGCTTTCTGCCTCGTCCTTCTTGCCCTGTTTCATCAGTCCGCCGATTTCAGCAGCCAGTTTCTTGGCCTGGGAGAGATTTTGGTCGAGTGCAGTCTGCGCCTCACGTCTTTTTTTATCGATTGCCATCACCTCTTCGATGGCCTGTCTGGCTTCTGCGAAGTGTTTCTTTTCGAGTCCACGAATGACGCGTTCCGTCTGTTCGTTAATCAGTTTGAGTGTAAGCATCTATTTGTAGTCTTTTTTGATTTTTGTTGGATTTTGGTATATGGGTAGAAACCATATTGACCTAAAACGCGTGCAAAGTTACAACAAAATATCGAAAAGGACTGCCAAAAAGCGTATTTTTCTGTCTTATGACAGACAAATTGTTCTGTAGGGACACATTTTACATGGTGATTTGTCCGTTTTCTGGAATGGAATGTTGTCATCAAACACCTCTTCGACGAGCTTTTTCAGGCATTCCTCGTAATCGTTCATCAATGAGCCTTCCCGCAGGTTTGTGAGCGGTACGTTATTCAGCACCAGCGTAGGGTCGTAATCGTCTGTCGCGGCCTTCGCAGGGTAGAACAGCACGGGTTTCACGGGTAACTCGTTTTTATGCTCTTCCTTCGCTTTTTTTATGTATGCCAAAGAATAAAGCAGTGTCTGAAGATAGTAGCCGGCATGTTCGCCGTTCTGGAATATTTTTTCCAGCGTCACATCCGTATCCTGATGACCTCCTGTTTTGTAGTCCACAACTCTGATTGTGCCGTCTTTCAGCATGTCCAAACGGTCGATTATGCCACCTGTGCGGAGTGTGAGGTTTTCTCCCTTTTTGTTGATTGTCAAACTGAAAGAGAAAGGACGTTCCATTGCCAGAATGGTAAATGGTGCAAGGGTCCTGTCATGTCTCAGGAGATTGAGCAGGAAGCGTTCTACAACGGCTCTCAGTATGATGTTCTCTCCCTGGAAGTCGCTTATGCCGCCCTCCTTTCTGAACGCTTCGTCGATATATGGTTGAATCCGTCTCCCGTGATCTGCAAGCAGAAGTGAAATCTGATCGGATGAGATGGTGCTGTTCTTCCCGCTTCTATCAATGAGTTCGGTGTACATTCTTTGGGCCGCGTAGTGGAAAATGTTTCCCATCACCCTTGCATCGATACCGTCATCTGTGTCGTCCTGTTCCCGGATTTCTGCTACATGACTGAAAAAGAAACTTAAAGGGCACCGCAGATACTCGTTCAGGGCAGAGGGGGAGAGCAGTGGAGTCAGACCGTTTTCGTTCGGAGTGAGATAGCGTGCGCAGAGTTTTTCCATTACATCTGCTCTCTTTTCTATCGTTGGCGGTGTGTGTGTGGCAGTTTCCTGTCCGGATTCCAGTCGCAGAGCCTCTATGGGTATGTCTGTCTCGGCTTGCAGCTGTCGCAGGAAACGGCTCATCTCATTGCGCCTCACTCCTGCTGTGGAATCGTTGTATATGCACGTGACATGTTGTGCTCTTTGGACGAGGCGATAGAAATAATAGGCATACGTAGCCATCCGGTGTCCTATCGTCGTCATTCCAAAGCCTGTACGCAGGCTGTAGGGAATGATGCTTGTGTCAACTCCGTTCTTCGGGAGGAATCCTTCTCCGACGCTGAGCAGCAGGATGTTTTTGAAGTCCAGGCAGCGTGTTTCCAAAACGCCCATCACCTGCAGGCCTGTAGCCGGTTCCCCGTGGAATGGTACGCTGATACGTCCAAGTGCCCGACGCAGCAATCGCCTCAGTGTGAGCTCTTTAAGAATGAGGGGTCGCTCCTCGTCACTGAGCAGCAGGATGAATTTCTGCATCACTACGTGTGCCTGAAATAATGTCTCTCTGTGTAATGCGGAAAGCGGTTGTTGCTTGAGTGCTTCCAGAAGTTTTTCTTCGGTGAGGATGCGGTCGATATATTGTAACAGTGCCAACTGGTCGTTTTCCGGCAGCATTTCATTCCATACGCTCTCGTCTATTTTCTGAATGTACGGATGTGATGCAACAGCTTTCAGCATTCTGTGGCGGAAACGTCTGTGCCTTCGGTCTGCTCCTTCTGTCTGGAGATCGAGCAGTGCCACGATGAGGCTGTATGTGGGTGTTCCCGTCATATTATATCCCATCGTGATATTCACCTCATTGGGACCTTGCTCATCCGGAATGCTGTGAAGTGCCGTCTCCAGAAGGCTTTCATCACAAAGCACTATAGCGGTGCGGTTCTCTTCCCGCCTGTCAAGGTGAGCGGACAGCCATTCTGGAATGTATCTGCTTTGTATACTGTCCGTCGGTGCACTTACGAAGGTGAATCCGGAATGTGTTCTCAGGTTGTCGAACTCGCTCTTGTCCAACTGGTTCGGGAATTTTTCCAGATTCTTCCGAATGAATTCTCCGGCTTCGAAACAATGATTCATGTAGAGCAGGTCGTAGTCCCAGAAGAAGATTGCCTGTCCTCTTTTTTGCAGCGTGTTCATCAATCGCTCTTCCGACTCGCTTATCATGTTGAATCCTACGAAGGCGTACGTCATTTCCTGCGGAATCTGACTCATGGTTTCCGAATCTTCCACCACTTGACGCATCAAGGCTCCCTTGTAAGGCATTACGTTCTCAGGCATTTCTTCCTTGAGCCGCCGATACAGGGCGGGCATTCTGTCCCATAGCATTCTGAACGCAATTTTTATCTTGCTGAGATGATTTTCGTCGAAATCGGCAAAGAATTTTTTCAACGCATCGAATTGTTCTTTGCTGAGAAAGGTTTCGTCGTTGAGTTCGTTGAGTTCTTTTGCGTTGAGAAACAGTTTGTCGGCATCAACCAGATGTTTGTCAATGTCGTCGAAGTCGGAAAGCAGAACTTCTCCCCATCCCCAGAACCGGTCGATGGTTTCTTCGCCTCTTTTTTCTTCAGGCAGAAGATCCTGATAGATATTATATAATGTGGTGATGCTTGTGATGGGGTCTGCTACAGAGTTGTGGGAGAGACGCATGAAGAGTTCGTCGATACTGACATAGTGCGGAGCCCATATAGGCTGCGAAGCGATGGCGGACAGTTCCTGTGAAAGGAAAAGGCCCGCTCTCTTGCCGGGGAACACTATAGTGACCCGTGACAGGTTTTCGCCCCATCTTTCCGTCAGTTTTTCTGCTACAAGTCCGAGAAAACTCTTCATTATTCCTTTTCTATTTTATTGCTGTCGACAAACCACAGATATCCGTCTACGGTACAGTCGGGATACATCTTCGAGATATATTCTTTATATCGTTTCACCTGTCCCGGGTAGGAAGGGTGGTAATGGCCGAATTTGTAATCTATTACGACGATGTGCTGTCCTCTCCTGATTACCCTGTCGGGTCTGTAGCTTTTACCGCCGTCTTTTCCCGGGAGCAGTATAGCACATTCGTTCCATACTTCGTTCTGGGGGTCAAACCATTGCTTGCACAGTTTGTCCTGCATTATTTCGTTGAGGTATTTTTGCAGTTTGCCATATTCTTCCTCGTTTTTTACCAGACCCCGTTGCTTCACATCCGAGAGCACTCGCTTGATGTCGTTTGAGTCTCTGATCTGTGAGAATATATAATGGTACAGCTTGCCGATTTCTATTTTATTGCTGGCTTCTTCAGTGAACTGCTCACTTTCATTGGATTGTATGAAATTCAGCCGTGCTTCGTAATTCTTCCCGCTGACGGGATATCCCTTTTGTGCGGGATTCATTCTGTTGTTGTTTCTTGCAGTGCCTTCGCTGGCAATATTCGTCACGCGGGTTCCGTATTCCGCCTCAAAATTGCGTTCGCCTTCTGCGACAACATCTACAAGGAGTTCTGAAACATTGTATGTCAGAGGGGCTTTCTTGCCGGTTTTGCTCCAGATGAACAGATTCATCGATGCGCGTGTGAAAGCTACGTATATTTCGTTCAGGGCGTCTACTCTCTTTTGCAGATGCTCTTCGCTATATTGGTTGTTGTAGAGACTTAGAGACATTTTCTTCTCCAGGTTCACGGGCATTGCGCCAAGACGGTTGTAAAGTGATTCCTCTTCGCTGGTGGTGCACCACAGATTGTCACCTTTGTCTTTTTCGATGTCCCATTGGCAGAATGGAATGAATACGCTATGATATTCCAGTCCCTTTGATTTGTGTATTGTAAGTATGCGTACTCCATTGATTTTTCCCGATGGAATCGGTAAATCTTGATAATTACTTTCCCAAAGGTCAAGGAAGCCTGACAAGTTTCCGCTCTCGTTCTGCAGGTGCGTTCTGACGGTGTCCAGAAAGGCGTACCAATAGGCCTCCTCGTGAGGAATTCTGTTTAACTGCAGTTTCCGGTAGAGCGTCTCGATGAGTTCGTAGAGCGGCATTGCTGCCAGCGTCTCTTTCTCTTCAGTGAGGGGGCGGGGTAGCAGTTGGTCGGTGGGTAAGAGGAACATTTCACTCGGGCTGAGGGTTCCCGCTTCGAGCGACTCCTTATATAATCTGATAAAACTGCGGTACGGAACCGGATTCTTGCATTCCGGAGTTAGTAGAATGCGCAGGGCGTCGATGATGAGTCTTATGGTTGTGCTGCTTTTGAGCAGGAATGCCTCGTCGCTTACAATTTGGAGTTCCGCGGGAGCATTTGTCTCGAAATAGTCTACGGTCCGTGCAATGTCTGTCTTTGTGCGGCAAAGTATTGCCATCTTTTCGTATGGCAGACCTGCGGCATGCATGTCAAGCATCTGCGACATCATTTCCTGGAGCGCGTTGTCTTCGGCATCGCCCTCATTAGACAGCTTTACAGATACGTATCCAAGTCCTTCGTGCTTTGGTGATATTTTTTGACAAACATCTCCGTAGATATCTGACAGTTTGAAATTCGCGTCGGGGTCGAGCTGATCCATTCGTGTGGCGGCCTTTGGGAAGAACCCGTTGTTGAAATTTACTATGGTTTCACCGCTTCTCCAGTTGTTTTCGAGCGTTACTTCGTTGGGCTTCCACAAAGCTAATTCGCGGCTGAGTCCGTGAAGCAGGCTCCACATGCCTCCTCTCCAGCGGTAAATACTCTGTTTGATGTCTCCTACGATGAGGTTGCTTCCTCCTGTGGCCTGGTTTTCAAAAAGCAGGGTTTTGAATATCTTCCACTGCAGAGTGCTTGTGTCCTGGAATTCGTCTATCATCACGTTGTGCAGGCGTGCGCCGATCTTTTCGAAATAGAAGGGGGCATCGGTTCCTTCCAGAAGTGATGCAAGAAGCAGAGGAGTTCGGGCCAGGTCAAAACGGTCGCTTTCACCGTTGATTTCCTTCACTTCTCTGTCCACGCGGTCCAATAGGCTCAGCGGGCTGATGTTCTTTTGTATCAGGCGTATGGTATGCAACTCCCGTTGTGCGGCGTAAATTTCTGGAAGCACTTTTTTGAAATGTTCCTGAAGGTTTGAAAGTTCTTCGAGTACGTCACTTTTGTCTTTGAAGTCTTTTTTTGCCAAGGTGCTGCTTTCATCGAGAAATTGCACCCATGCTTTGCTGTCGGGTCGTTCGCCTTCGCTCAGCTTCTTTACTCCTGTGCGCAGCGTGGACAGGTTCCTGCCGCAAGCTTCCTCCAGGTCGTAGGTGTTGAGTGCATTTTCCAGTGAATGGATGTGCTTTTGTATGATTTCATCGAGTTCTTCCCTGCGCTCCCGAAGTTCTTTTCTGAAAAGCGAAATGCTTTTACTGTCGGCTAGAGCTTCTTTCTCTTCTGCTGTCTTTTCCTGAAATTCCCTGTCGTAGATATGACGTGAAAAATTCTTGACATCATCAGCGATTCTCCACGCTTCACCGCTATCGAGCCTGTCGTGAAGAAATCCCATCAGGTTTTCCCTCGTGTTTTTCTCCTTGTCGAGATTTTCGATGATGCGGTCCACAGCCCGGCTGGTCACTTCGTTGTCGCTTAATTCCACTTGCAGGTTGGCGCTCAGTCCAAGTTCCCTGGCCATATTCTTGAGGACGCTTTGGAAGAAGCTGTCGATTGTCTCCACCCGGAAATGGGAATAGTCGTGCAGAATGTCGGATAAAGCCTTGCGGCATCCTTCCCTGATGGCATTTTCTCCCATTGGCGTGCCGGTTTCTTCAAGCCGCTTCATCACGGCATGCAGCATTCCTTCTGCGTCCTCCGTCCCGTGGGCAATACCATAAAGAGAGGTGAGGATGCGGTCCTTCATCTCTCCTGTGGCCTTGTTGGTGAAGGTGACGGCAAGAGTAGCCTGATACTCCTGCTCGCCCATCGGCTGCACCATCAGACGGATGTATTCCGCTGTCAGCGTAAATGTCTTGCCGCTGCCTGCGGATGCCCTGTAGATGTTGAGTGTTGAGCGGCTCATTGCTTATTTTGTTGCAAAGGTAGCAAAAAAATGATTGTATTGCAAAAATGTGGGAGATTTTTTTTGTAGGTTTGCCAAAATCCCGTACCTTTGCTGAAAAATTATTGCTATGGCAGGATATTTGGTCGACGATGCGCGCAAAGTAACCACTCATCGCCTTATTGAAATGAAGCAGCAGGGCAAGAAGATTGCCATGCTGACAGCTTATGACTATTCTATGGCCCGCATTGTTGACGAGGCAGGTATGGATATTATTCTTGTGGGTGACTCCGCCTCTAATGTGATGGCCGGTTCGTTTACCACTTTGCCTGTTTCTCTCGAGCAGATGATTTATCACGCCAAGAGTGTGGTTCGCGGCACCAAGCGTGCACTTGTGGTATGTGATATGCCCTTCGGTTCCTATCAGGTGAATGCGACGGAAGGTGTCACCAATGCCATCCGTATTATGAAGGAGACTCATTGCGATGCTCTTAAGCTTGAGGGCGGTGTGGAGATTCTTGACACCGTGAAGCGTATTCTTGACGCAGGTATTCCCGTGATGGGTCATCTGGGTCTGACTCCGCAAAGCATCAATAAGTTCGGCACCTATGCCGTGAGAGCTCGCGAAGAGGCTGAGGCGGAGAAGCTTGTTTCCGATGCCCATGCTCTTGAGGAAGCCGGATGTTTCGGTATCGTTCTGGAGAAGATTCCAGCCGCATTGACCCATAAGGTATGCGAGGAGTTGAGAATTCCTGTAATCGGCATTGGCGGAGGTGCTGCGGACGGCCAGGTGCTGGTGATTCACGACATGCTTGGGATGAACAAGGGCTTTTCGCCCAAATTCCTGCGCCGCTATGCAGATCTCAACACTATCATGACGGATGCCATCGGTCGCTATATCACCGATGTGAAGAGCTGTGATTTCCCTTCTCCTGAGGAAAGTTACTGATCCCGTCTGTCTTCTATCTATCTTCTTCCGCTCTTTCGCAGGCGAACTGCAAGGGAATCGCAGGGGAAGTGTGGACTCTGCTTGGACTCTGCTTGGACTCTGCTCGGACTCTGCTCGGTCTCTGCTCGGTCTCTGCTCGGTCTCTGCTCGGTCTTTGGGAGGCTTGTCTGAAAAGTACTTTTCTAACCCTCTGTGAATACTCTGAGAACACTTTGAGAACCCTCTGAGAATACTCTGGGGTTGTATTTGCGGGTTGTGGCCATATTTTTTACACTTTTTCACCAAGTTTTTGCTATTTTTGATATATTTTTATGCTTTTCGGCATTTTTTAACTAAAAAACCCTTATAGGGTAAGCTCTAAAATCTAAAAAAGTGTTACTTTTATCCCGATTTACGCCTATAATAGGGCAGAATTGTGTGTGAAAACAAACGAAAAATACTTAAAATACTCAAAAAAACAACATGAAAAACAGTAACGTTAAACATCGACTGTCCCGCCTCTTGGGTGGTTTATGCGGTGCTGTCATGATGGTTGGTTTGTCGGGCTGTTCCGATGACCTTCTGGTCGGCACACCTGAGTGGCTGGGAACGAGCATTTACGAGGAGCTGGAGTCGCGTGGTGAGTACACAACCACGTTGGCACTTATCAACAGTTCTCCCGTCGCCAGCGATAACTATCGCCAGATTCTTTCGCTGACGGGTTCTAAGACACTCTTCGTGGCTGACGATGCCGCATGGCAGCGCTTTTTCGAGAAAAACAAGAATCTTCCAGAAGCAAACCCTTGGCACACAATCACGAGTGCTGAGTCATTTAACGCTCCCGGCAATGAGTTGAAGGTGAGACGTCTTTTCAAGGGCATGATGCTCAACAATGCCTACGTCCTTGATCTTCTTGGTAACTTGTCAACCGATCCTTCGGCTGTCAATAATGACGCTTCGGCAGATGCATGTATGCGTCGCACCACTTCTATCAGCAACCTTGATATGAGAGGTGAGATACTCAATGCGGATTTCCCTCCTGAAAAGCTCGACAATGCCTCCGGTGTGAAGGATATCGACTGGTGGATTGAGGTTCGCGACAAGGATGCGATTACAACTATGCCTGCGGTGCTCAACGGTAAGGATAACGTAAAGCCGAATTCTGCCTCTTATCTGTACACATCCAACGGTAATGCAGACCTCGCCACGATGGTGCATTTCTCTCCTTCTTTTGCAATAAGTAAGGGCTTTACAAACGAGGATGTCAGCATCTTGTCCGGTGGAAATGCCACCAGTACATCACAGACGGTGGTGAACGGTGTGGCCGTTGATCCCGACAATTCAAATATTACTTGTCAGAATGGTTACATCCATAAATTGGTGGAGGTGCCTTACCCCGTTTCCAATATGATAGAGAAGTTGAGCTATGAGCCTAATTATTCCATTTTCTATAAGCAGTTGCAGCGTTTCAGCTATCCTTATCGCAATGCTGTGCAGATGAAGAATATAGGTTCTGAAGACTCTGTTTATACCATTCGCTATATGAATTCCGGTGACAATGCCAGGCACTGCGCTCTCACCGCCAATTATGACAATGATAAGACAGCAACGTCGTACCTGCCTTATGATCCGGCCTGGAACCAGTATTACCTCAGTTCGGAATCTTATCAGTATGCGATGGATGGAGCTTTGATGCTTGTGCCCAACGACCAGATGATGACGAGCTTCCTTACCAACGAGGGTATTGACCTGACAAATAAATATGCTGCCGGTCAGACTCCCAGCTGGGATCTTTACCCTGACGCTATTGTGGCCGAGTTGATGCAGAACTGTATGATACCTAACTTCTTGAGCTATCTGCCTTCTAATGTGGACAAGATTAAGGATACATCCCAGTCTCAGATTAAAGGTCTTGACGCCTCTAAGATCGGCGACTGCTTTGTGTGTGGTAACGGTGTCATCTACGGTTTGACGATGAACATTGTGCCTCCCAGTTACAAGGATGTGACCTCTACGATGCTGCTCAACAAGGAGAAAGACCTCGACGTGTCAAGAGATGAGGGCTTCTCAGTGTTCTACAACTTCATCCAGAAGGATAAGGATATTCCCGGTGCTTCCGCAGGTTATGCTTCATATCTGAGCAGTTTTGACGGTACCAGTTATGTGCTCTTCTGCCCCTACGACAAGGCTATGAGAAAGGTTATTGATCCTTCGAGTATGACCCGTGTGGGCGGTATCGGTTCGGAGACTGGTCCTGTGCTCTATGACTTCCAGTTTGATGGCGACAGATATTTGCCTTACGCAATTCCCGAAAGATATGTCTATGATGAGACCACGGGTATAGCTACGCCTACAGGCGAAGTATTTGCCAGAATGTCCAACTACGATGCCTTTGCAAAAATGACGGACTACAGTGGCTGGTACAAAAGCAACTCTTACAAGCTTCTGAAGTACATCATCGAGAACAGCATCTGCCCGGTTGATGATGTTGCTCCCAATGAGAGTCCGCTCGTACCCGCGTACACTTATTATAAAACTAAGTCCGGTTCTGCCATAAAGGTGGATTGGGGTGGTGGCAATAATATTGCCTCTGCCGGATATGCTGGCGGCCATCAGGCACGATACGACCGTTTTGTCAAGAGTCCTTCGGCTGCAGTGAAGGCAAACGGAGCCTCGCTTCCCGTCTCTGAAGTGCTCCTGCCTTCGACGCTTTCTCCGTTTAAGTTGATTCAGGCAGAGTTCCCTGATTTCTATAATGTATTGACTTCCGGTAACTCCCAGTCGCAGTATCTCGTCCAGAATGACGGTAATACCAGCCATAAGATAATTGATGCTACAGACTATGCCCTGAGTTTGCTCAGACCTTATAACTACACCATCTATGTCCCCACTAAGGCGGCTATGGATTCAAAGGTTAACAAGTACGAGATGACTCGCCGTTCGTGGTACGATGCCATCGGTGCGACAGACGAAAAGATTAAGTCAACTTTCTCCGGTATCAGCGAGGATGACCTGAAAGAAATCAAGAATCTGAGGGATTCTGTTAAGTTGACAATAGAGCGCTTTATCGCATACCATGTTCAGGATAATGGTATATACATAGGTCAGAAGGGAGTTGAGGGCGTGTTTGAGACCAGCCTGGTCAACCTTGAGACTAACCAGTTCTACGGCTTGCACGTGGAGGAGGATCCCGCCAGCAGCACTCTTGAGGTTTATCCCAAGGGCGACACCAGCCAGAAGGTAGAAGTGGATCCCACTAAGTGCAACCTCATGGCAACACAGAACTTCTATATTGAATCCATTGGTAACAGCAGTTCAGAAAAACTCGCCCTGGGTCAGATTTATTCTTCAAGCTATGTGGTTATGCATCAGATAAAGGACAACAAAGACTTCAGTCTGCCCGCAGAGGTTAACCCGTGGGACCAGAGTATGTATGACCGAATGAAGGCTATTTTCGATCGTTATGGTGTCACATTGCCTGATCCCGTTCAGAACTAATAGAGACTATGAAAACACTTAAATATACCTTATTGACAGGTCTGCTAATGGTCTCTATGATGGCCAGCGCGCAGATCAAGCGCATCTCCGGTACGGTGAGCGATGACTTCGACGTGCTTCCGGGCGTGAATGTGCAAGAAGTGGATGCTTCCGGTCGTACCGTAAGCGCTACAGTGACCGACATGAACGGTAACTTCGTACTGGCTATCAAGAGCCAGAAGAACAAACTGAAAGTGTCATATGTGGGGTTCAAACCTCAAGTACTTCCTATTAACAAGACCGTCTTCAAAATCATGATGGCTGACAACACAACCACCCTGAAGGATGTGGAGATAAAGGCCAAGAAGATGATGAAGACCTCGGGTCTCGCCATCCCCGAACGAGAAGTCAGCTTTGCTGCTCAGGGCATCAGTTCCAAGGAGTTCGAGGGTCTGGGTATCACCAGTGTGGATGAGGCTCTGCAGGGTCGTATCGCAGGTCTGGATATCGTAAGCATGAGCGGTGACCTTGGTTCCGGTTCGCAGATGCGTCTGCGTGGTGCCAGTTCAATCTCCAGCAACGTCAGTGCACAGCCGCTGATTGTTGTGAACGGTAACGTGCTGACAGATGCCGACCTCTCCAACTTCGACCCCAACAGCGCTACCGATGAGGACTATGCAGCCCTTCTGAAAGTGAACACCCAGGATATTGAGGATATCAAGGTGCTCAAGGACGGTGCTGCTGCAGCCGTTTGGGGTAGCCAGGGTGGTAACGGTGTCATCGAGATTACCACGAAGCGCGGTAGTCGCGGTCCCGCTAAGGTGAGCTATTCGTTCACCGGTGTTGTGACACGCCAGCCTGCCGGATGGAAGCTCTTGAACGGTGACCAGTACACCATGATGTTGAAGGAGGCTTACTTCAATCCCAACCAGATTGACAATGCTTCTGCCATCAAGGAAATCGACTATGTCGACCATTCGGAGTTCCCTGAGAGCTACATGTTCAACAACAACACCGACTGGGTGGATGCCGTTAAGCAGGTTGGTTTCCGTCAGCAGCACTACATTGCTGTGAGCGGTGGTGACGAGAAGACCACATTCCGTCTCTCCGGCGGTTTCGAGAACGAAACGGGTACAATCATCAAGCAGAGCATGCAGCGCTTCTCTACCCGTATGGCTCTTGACTACTATGTGAATGACCGTATCACTCTGACCAGTAACTTCGACATGACCTACACCAAGCTGCATAACCGTTACAACGGTCTGCTGGGTCTGGCACAGAAGAAGATGCCTAACATGGCAATCTACCGTGAAGAGATAGACGGAGTGCCCACAAACGACTACTATTACGCTATTCAGGCAGGTCAGGGTATTTCTATCGCCGGCTACGACAACACTACGGCCATGAGTGAGCAGCTCAAGGATCAGCGCGGTTATGACAACCCTGTTGCAAAGCAGCATCTTGCTGAATACAACACCAGCAACTATAAGATTACTCCGGAACTTATCCTGAAGTATAAGCTCCTCGGAACAAATGCTGACAAGCATCAGTTGAATTATGAAGGTAAGGCCTATATGAATATCAGCAACGACTATGCTGATGAGGATATTCCCCGTGAGCTCACTACGGCCAACTTCCTGGACACTCACTCTGCATACAGTACAAGTGCCAAGAGTTTCGGATTTACTACGAAACACACCCTGACCTTCACTCCTCACTTTGAGAATGAGGATCACTATCTGACCGCTCTCGGCCGTTTCGAGCTCGGTACAGGTAACACGAGCACTCAGGCTACCCATGCCAACCGTCTTGCCGAAGGTATCACCAATCCTTCAGCCGGTGCACGTCTGACAAGTCTGTCCAGCACATACGGTGAGTGGAAAAACATCTTCTGGCTGTTCTCTGCCCACTATTCGTGGAAGAGCCGTTATATGGTTGACTTTACGTTGCGTATTGACGGTACAACACGTTTTGGCGAGAATAACCGTTGGGGCTATTTCCCTGCTATCTCCGGTCGTTGGAATGTGATTGACGAGCCTTTCATGAAGAAAGTTCGTGAGAAGCTGAAGATGAACATGCTGGCCGTCCGCGGCGGTTGGGCCTTGAACGGTAATGCACCCAGCAGAGACTACCTTTATCTGAATACTTATTCTCAGGGTAAGTCCTACTTGGGCAACACTACTTTCTCACCCGACGGCGTGAAGCTGACCACATTGAAGTGGGAGGAGCGCATCAAGTGGAATGTCGGCATGAACCTGGGCTTCTTCGATGATATGATTACTTTCGATTTGAATATCTATAAGGAGAAGACCAACGGCATGCTTCTTTCCAAGGGTATAGCTTCTTCTAATGGTTACAACACCTTGGCTTACAATAATATCGGCGATATGCAGAATACCGGTTGGGAATTCTATGTGAATGGAAACCGCCTCTTCAAGAAGGGCAAGTTCTACATGGATGCCTATATTAACTTTGCTAACAACCGTAGCACCATCACTTATCTGGATGCTGCTACTTTGGAAGCAAGAAACGTTGACCTCAAACACCAGAACCGAAGCATTATCGAGCGTGTACAGATTGACAACCCGTTCGGTTCCATCTACGGTTTCAACTACAAAGGTGTATATCAGTACACTTACGCTGCTGCACAGAACCTCAAGACTGTGGAGCGTGAATTGGCAAGGAATCCTGAAAAGTACGCAGATCCTGCTGTCAAGGATGCATATCTGAAGAGCATTCTTCCCACCAAGCTTTACGAGGCTGGCGTGACATCTCTCGCAGAGGCTGTAGGTCGCGGCTACACATTCCCGATTGCGACAAATGCCAACGGTGATGTGATGTATGAGGCCGATGGCAGAACGCCCAAGCGCATGCGTGCATTCTATAATAAGACGACCAATAATACCGGTGCCTACAAGTTCGAGGGCGGTGATGCTATCTATGATGATAAGAACCATGATGGTAACATCGATGAGCTTGATGTCGAGTATCTCGGCAGCTCTCTGCCTTTGCTCACCGGTGGTTTCGGTTTCACACTGCACTACGACCGCTGGAAGTTGATGGCTAACTTCAACTATCGTGTGGATGTGGATGTCATCAACCTTGACCGTTTGGATATGGAGGCTATGACGAGCAATAACAACCAGAGTGAGGCTGTGAACTATCGCTGGAGAAAGAACGGCGACCTCACGAGCATTCCTCGTGCTATGATTGGCAGCAACAACTTCAATACGATGATAAGCGACCGTTTCGTTGAGGATGCCAGCTTCGTGCGTCTCAACTATCTGCAGCTCGCTTACAGCTTTGATGCCAAGAAGATAAAGAAATATGGTTTGAATGCTTTGAGTTTCTATGTCAGTGCCAACAACCTGTTCTGCCTGACCAAATACAGCGGTATTGATCCTGAGTTCGGTACCAGAGGTTCCGGTATTGCAGTAACAGAGGGTCAGACACCCCGCTCGAAGAGCTACACCATAGGTGTTACAGTAGGATTCTAAACTTGAAAGGAGAAACAAGACATGAAATACTTAAGCAATTCATATAAAGTGATGGTTCTCGCCATTGTTTCCGCCTTGGCTCTGACAAGTTGTGGAGACTATTTGGAGATAGAACCCAGAAACATCATCACGGAGGATAACTTCTGGGATGAGAAGGCTGACGTGGAGCAGATGGTGCTCGGATGTTATGCCAAAATGCAGGAGTACAACTTCCTGACCCGCTGCATTGTATGGGGCGAGGTGCGTTCCGACAATGTGATAAACGGCTCGAGGGAACCGAACGATAACTCAAACGGTAAGGCAGACAAGGCTCTCTACGACCTGACACGTACCCCGCGTTCGGATAACTACTATACAACATGGGTGGATTTCTACAATGTGATAAACCGTTGTAATATCCTTATAAAGAAATCTCCTGAGGTGGCAGCGATAGACCCGAACTTCTCTGATACGGAGTCGGCTGCTTTCATGGCTGAGTGTAGCGGTATCAGGGCATTGTGTTATTTCTATCTGGTACGCACTTTCAACAACGTGCCTTTCTATTTCGATGCAATACAGTCGGAGGATGAAGTGAAGAATCTTCCTGTCACGCCGCGTGATGAGATTCTCGATGCTTTGATTTCCGATTTGGAGAGTAACGTGAACAAAGCTTACAAGGCTCTGCCCGGTTATAAGACGCCTGGCGCTTCAAGGTACAACTCCAACCGCTTCACTCAGAATGCGATTTACGCACTCTTGTGTGACTTGTGTCTGTGGCGCGGTCGTTATGACGATGTGGTGCGCTATGCCGACATTGTGTTGCAAGCAAAGTTGAAGGAGTATGATGAACTGGAATACAGTTCGGAGATGATGTCCCGTTCGTACAGCGGTGTGCCCAAGCTCTTTATGCACCCTGACGACAAGAATGCTCCCAGCATGGTTTCAAAGACAACCCAGAAGAAGATAGAAGGATATCCTCTCTATACTTATTTCTCAGAAGGCCTTTTGGGTGGTATGAATGATTACCGTTACAATTTCGGAGCATCATACGGTAATGGTTTTGAGGGGCTGATGGAACTCAACTATTACATGACTTCGGATGAAAACGGCACAGGTTGGGCTAATGAATCCGTCGGCAGATTCTACGGAAACAGATACACTGCTGGTGGTAATATAAACAACTCCGGTAACGGCCTTCTGTTTGCGGAAAGCACTATGGGCAACGAGGCCGATGAGACGGTGCCCACTCCTACTGGCAATCCTAAGAACAAGTTCTTCCTGACAAAGTACGATACTCGCTATTACACTACGTTTGAGCGTGAGGAGAGCAGGAGCGGCGGCGGTTCTGCCGGCGGTGCGTTGCCTATCCGTAAGTTCAACGCTTCAAGTGTGACTCTTTCAAACAACAGGAACAATACTGCTATACCTTATTTTGCTGATTTCTCGTGGGGAACAGGTGAACGTAAGGGAAACTGGATTTTCTATCGTTTGACTGATGTGATGCTGATGAAGGCAGAGGCTCTTATCAAGTTGAACAGACTTGAGGAGGCTTTCTACCTCATATGGGTAGTGAACCGTCGTTGTGAAATAGGTACTGATTCAAAGACTCTTACAGAAACCAAGAAAGCCGGTACTCACAGTCTGGATAAGAACGTTTGGACGGAGAAGGCTGAATATATGAAGAAGTTGCTGCTAAGCGAGCGTCAGCGTGAGTTCCTCTTTGAGGGTAAGCGTTGGTTTGACCTCATTCGTTTCGCCGTGCGTGACGGTGATTACGAGACATTGCGCAACGCCACTCTTGAGAAGTATTCTGCAGGTGGCACTTCCAGCGACATCTTCCCCAATGAGAACTCACTGTTCTTGCCTTATAACAAGAACGAACTGAAGAAGGTGAATGCCAATGGAATTGTTATTGCGCAGAATCCGTATTATCAGGGTGAAGAAGATGATGATTAATGTGCCTATTAACCTTAAAAGAGTATAATAAGATGAAAATCCTAAAATATATATGGGCAGTAGCGTTACCTGTAACGATGCTCTTTTCCACTGCCGTGTTGAATTCGTGCAGTGATGACATTCCTGATGATGCTCTGGGCATTAAGAAGGGCACTATGATGGCCACCTTCTTGCGTGAGAACGGTCAGTTCTCTGACTTCTACTCTATTATCCAGAAGGCAAAGTCTGCGGACGCCTCATCAAGTGCTAAATTCGAAGAGGTGCTCTCCTCATGGGGAAGATATACCTGTTTTGCACCTACAAATGCTGCTGTGCAGAGTTATCTTCTCAAGAAGGGACTCACAAGTGTTAATGACCTCAGTCCGGAGGCATGCGACACGATTGTTCGCTTCCACCTGATAGGCGAAAGTGTGTATTACACTTCCGATATCAAAAATATGAGTGGAAATCAGCTTAAGACCGGTAACCTTCTTAAGTCGTATATCTCATATGAAATAGTTAAGGTATATGACACTGCAGGAGAAGTGATTACCAACACTCTGAAACTGAACGGTATCGCTACTATCAACTATTTGAACTGTAACGACACAGTGGAGAATGGTGTTGTGCATGAAATCGATGCTCTTCTGGAAGCTCCCAGCAGTAGTGGTGAGCAGATGGTGAACAACGAGAAATTCAAGCTTTTCTACCAGGCTCTCGATGTAACAGGTCTTCTGGACACCCTGAAGGCAGATAAGGACAGGGAGTGGGATGATATTCGCGAAGCCTATGCACCTAAAAGTATTTATTCCGGCGGACAGTGGGACTATTGTCTGGTGCCCGACGTAAAGCTTTACGGTTGTACTGTGTTTATGGTGGCAGATGAGGATTTGCAAAAGAAACACCAAATCACCAACATTAACAGTCTTTACACTTATGCCTGCAGTATTTACGGAAGTGGTGATTTTCCCGCAAACTATGATGACAACACAGGAGATCAGCTGAAGGATAAGGCTAATCCTCTTTATAAGTTGATGGCTTACCATATCCTTCCGTTCAAGGCCAACTATAATAAACTGACCACGATTACAACGATTGAGACTTCTCTAGTGAATCCCACGGAGTGGTATCGTACGGTAAATGAATATGCATTGCTGAAGGTGGAGCATATCACGCTCGAACGTGATATTAACGAATTGGGTCTGGACATTACTCCAACTGCAGCCGTGAAGCAGAAGTATCTTTATCTGAATCACTTCTCGGATACCATTGAGGGTCATGCCAGCATACCGGGTGTGAAGGTGTATCGTCCGGATGATGCAGATGACTACATTGAGACCAATGAGGGTACGAACTGTTTCGTATTCCGTGTGTCTGATTTGGTTGACTTTGGTGAGCAGACGCAGCAATCGTACGTATTTAACACACGTATGCGTGTGGATATGTACACAATGTTCCCTGTGTTCCTGACCAATCAGATTCGCAGTGATGTAACCAACGAAGGTATGGCTATGTCCAACAGTAAGGACGCAGTTTGTAAGAACTACTGGTTCCCGGCCGGTTATATTGACGGACTGGAAGTAAACAGTGATGCAATCTTCCTGTATCAGGGTCCCCAGAACACTTACTGGAGCTATGAGGGAGATGAGCTCAATATCACATCGAGTGCCGGTAACTACGACGTGACGATGGAAATTCCGCCATTGCCTGACGGCAACTATCAGATTCGTCTGGGCTTTGCCAACATGCCTACTCGTGGTATCTGTCAGTTCTATTTCGACGGCAAACCCGTAGGTCTGCCTTTCGATATGCGTTCTGATAACTTTGAAGACCGCACACAGTGGGTTGATATATGGACGGGTAATAGTCCTTATGTGACACCGACGACAGAGGAGGCTTTGGCAGCCAAGAAGGCTATGCATAATCTCGGCTGGTATCATGGTCCGAGAAGTGTATTCTGTATTTCCGGTGAGGGTCATGAAGACGGTGATCCGACGGTTACAAAGAACTATTTCTCAAGAATTCCACGTACTTGTCGCTATGTGCTTGGTGAGCAGCCTGTACAGATTGACAACAATACTCACCATACTATACGTATCAAGAGTGTGCTTGCTGCTACGGGTACTGTAATTATGCTTGATTACCTTGAGTTTGTTCCCAAGTCCGTATGGGGCGTCGAAGATGCAGAAGGCGGCGAGGATGATCTCTAACCTATATCTATTGAAAAACAAAATTTCATCAACGATATGAAAAAGAATAAATATTTCCTTCTTCTGAGTGGCTTGCTCTTCAGCACGGGAATGCTGTTGTGGACGTCATGTACAGACGAATGGAATGAACACTACGAGGGAGGGGCAGAAGACCTCTCCACCTATCCTACGCTGCTGGAGCGTCTGAAGGACAAGAATGATCCGGATGTGCGTCAGGGACGTTTTGAGCAGTTTGTACGTGTGCTTGAGGCTACTGGTTTCGACCAGCAGCTTGCCAGCCCGAATCTGTTCACGGTATTTGCTCCTATGGATGTGGATAAGAAGGATGCTGACAAGTGGATTGAGATTTACAATCAGCAGAAAAATTCCGTACAGGACGCTTACAATACGGCTGTGATGCAGTTTGTGCAAAACCACATCAGCCTCTACGGCCACAACTTCGTGAAAACCGGTGCTGATGCAAAGACTGATACGGTAAGCATGCTCAATGGCAAGTATATGAGAGTGCATTCCGATGCCAGTTCTTCCGAATGGACTGTCGGAGTGAACGGTGCAGTCGGTCATGATGCAGCCCATGGTGTCATTACGGAAAAGCAGCTGTGCAACAACGGCTATCTGTATAAGATAACCGGTGGTGCTCTTCCTTGCTACCTGAATCTTAAAGAAGCGATAGACACAATCTCTAATATAAAGAAATTTGTCGCATATAAGTCTAAGTATGATGAGTATGAACTGAATGAGGAAAAGAGTGTTCCCGGTGAAATTATCGATGGTAACCAAGTGTATATCGATAGTGTTTTGAACTATGAGAACAACGAGTTGTCCGGTCTCTACGACGCATACTTCCACAGAGAGGACTCTTCTTATCTGTTCCTGTTGCCAAATGATAATTTGTGGGACAAACTCTATGCAGAGTATTCCAAGTATTTCAATTATAAGGCTACAAGCGACGATGAAGAGTCTCAAAGGGAGGCAGATGCACTGAAGGAAACATGGACCAACCGTGCCATTATGTATGGCCGTGTGTTTAATATGAACAGTGCTTTAAATGAGAAGTTTGAAACCGACTCTATCTGTTCTACGCAATATAGGAAATATCAGGATCGTCCTTATGGTCACTACAGCGCGATCTATAACGGTGAACTCATAGATAAAGATGTGGATTATCGCACCTACGTCTGGAGAAAGCCGATGGATCCCGCCAATGGTATTCTTTATGGTCTGGAGACACAGACATGCTCAAACGGAAGTATCTACATTGACGATAGAGATGAGGATTACCTGGTGAAAGATAAGTGGTACAAGACGTGGTTTGTATCTCAGTCCGCTTATGCATCCCGTCTTACAGAATATTCTCCCAAGACTTTTGAGGCGAGTGGTAACAGTGTAATAGAGGGTGATGACAGATTCGATGACAATACACGTCCGGTGAAGTCTGCTGTGCCTTGGATTGTCTGCAGAAAGAGGGCGGACGGGGAGGCATTCCGCCCGGATAAGATATACGACCGTGACTATTATCTCGACACAATCGGCACGAAGATATATCATGTAGACGGCAACACCTATATGCGTGTTATGGCCAAGAACCCGACGGATAAGGTCATGAAGAACGGTGCGGTTGACAATCTTGACACGCGCGTATTCTACGACTATACTTTGGGTAAAAATATTATGTCAAATGTGTACTACAATGCCTATGTGGTGACGGTGCCTTCAGATGTTGAAAACAATGCAGGTACAAGAGCACAGGGTCTCGCCTTCCGGGTGATTGAAGACTATGAGACGGATGAGCGTGGCGAGAATGGTAAGTATGTACCCTATAACAGGGATGCCAAAGACTCATATTATCCGGATAACCTGGATGAGTTTGAAACGATTTATGTCGGTGACGGTCAGGAGTCGGCAGAATTCAAGTGCAAATTCCCGAAGGATGGTTTCGTCTGGACAGGTTCTACCGTGAAGGATCTTGATGATGGCCATATAAAGGTAGATGCAACAGCGTCACTGATGCAGTTCTATCCTTATGAAGACGGAAGAGACGACTATGGTCAGGCAAGCGATGAGTGCTATCTTCCAAGTACAAAGCTCAACAACAAGGTGTATATTCCCAAGACACAGGATGTTGAAGTAGTACAGGTGATGAGAGCCAAGTCCACGGATTATGCTATCATAAATCAGGAAAATGCTTCTCCGACGTGGGTGCTTCGTGTTTATAATGCGTTGGTTGACTGTAAGGCATCTCTTGAAATGGCCGCATATGACGAGTCTGGCATCAAATTGATTAACCTGGAGTTGTTTAACCCCGTCAGTGGTTCTATGCGTATCAGCCATGTCATCCTGAAGCCATTCAAGACCAAGCAAGAGGCTGAACAATATTCTATCAAGGATTTGATGGAGGAATATCACATCGCGACAACATTCCAATATAAATAATGGCTATTAAGAATATGAAAAACATCAATATATTGCTTATGACGCTGCTTCTCGCAGCTCCTCTCTCTATTGTGGCACAGAGTGAGGATGCTGATGAGGCTCAGGACACCGTTGCCGTTGTGAAGCGTGTGCGCAAGAGTAGGAAGCAGGAAGCGACCCGTGAAATCAAGGGCCGTGTGTTGGGATACCAGGGACGTACTCCTTTGGCCGGTGCTATGATTCAGAGTGTGGCTGGTAAAGGCTACTCTACATTGACGGATGAAGACGGTACGTTTACAATGAAGGTACCTGTGTATGGAACGGTGGTGACGGTAACCATCCCTGGTTACAACACTATCCGTGTGGGTCTGAACAAGAGCGGTGACCTTGGTGATATCATTATGCAAAGTGATGCAGCAAAATCACTATACACAGCAGATGATAACATTAAGAACGTCGTATCTGCATCCAGCATGGAGTTTACTTCTGCAGTCAATCCGATGGATGAAATCGGCAACCAGTTGCAGGGTATCTTAAACAGCCGTACCAGAAGCGGTTATCCCGGTATCGGCAGCTACATCGAGATGAACGGTGTGACTTCTTTGAAATCCAACACCCAGCCTCTTATTGTGCTGGATGGAGTGCCTATTGATATGCAGTACGGACGTACATATCTGCACGACGGATTCTACAATGATGTACTTACCAACATCAATCCCAATGATGTGGAAGATGTAAAGGTGATAAGCAACGGTAACGTACTTTACGGCGCAAAGGGTAGTAACGGTGTGATAGAGATTACCACACGCCGCAATAAGACAATGGCTACTCGTATTGAGGCAAGTGCCAGTGTCGGCGTGGAGTTGATACCTCTTACGTACGACGTAATGAATGGAGTGCAGTATAAGAACTACGCTGCTGCGCTCATCGGTACGATGAACACCAAAACCAAGAACTTCCGCTTCCTTCAGCCGTATATGAAGAACGGTATAGCAAATGCGAACTACAACAAGTATCAGGCTGACACGGATTGGGGCGATGAAGTATATCGCAATGCTGTGACACAGCGCTATGCTCTGAGCGTAAGCGGTGGCGGCGATGTTGCCAACTATATGCTTTCTGTAGGTTATACCCGCGCAAACAGTACGCTCAAGGAGAATAATCTTAATCGTCTGAATATCCGATTCAATACGGACGTGAAACTGGCAAATATCGTGAATGTACGCTTTGATGCCTCTTATACGAATCAGACGCGTGAATTGTTCGATCAGGGTACACCTGTCAGCTATGATGACAAACCTGTTACTTCCCTCAACTTCCTGGCGAATGCGAAGACCCCGATGTTGAGCCCCTATGGTTTTGTGGCTGACGAGAACGGTGGTTATGTCAATACAAATCACCTCAACGTTGATGACGAGGAGTATATGGATGATATAGCATCCATGAGATCGTATAAGGCCAATTGGCGCCTTGCCAACCCCTCTGCCATTATGCACTACGGCTATGGCGAACACAAAAACTATTTTGACAATGGTTTCCTGACGTTGAACGTTACTCCCAAGGTGGATATCAATAAGAACCTGTTCGTTAGCAGCATGTTCAGTTTCCACCTGATTAACACGAATGAGAAGTATTACATACCAATGAATGGTGTACCGAGCTATTATGTGAACCGGGTACATCAGAGCATGGACAACGAAATCCGTTCGCTCTTTGGTAAGCAGAACAACCTCATGAGTGATACCAAGGTGGATTGGCATGATAATTTCGGTGCTAACAATATCCACGTAATGGGAGGTTTCCGCTTCCTCAAGCAGGAATATAAGTACAACACCAACTTGGCATACAACACCGGTAGTGATAAGACTCCCAGGCCGGATGCCGGTATTGGTAAGTCGTCAGATGGCGGTGACGAGAACCGTACCTCTCTGACATGGTATGCACAGGCAGAATATAACTATGCAAACCGCTACTATGTTACCGGTGAAATGAGTATGGAGACAAACTCAGAGTTCGGTCGTGCTACAAAGAGCGGTTTCCAGCTCGGTGGTGTAAGTTGGGGACTCTTCCCAAGTTTGCAGGCAGGTTGGGTGCTGAGCAATGAAAATTGGTTCAATGTAAAGGGTATTGATTACATGAAACTCACATTGGGCTATAGTCTTACCGGTAATGACGATCTGCCTTATGGCGCACGTCGCACATTCTACAGTCCTTATCTGATTAACTCTACGGCCGCGTCAATGGCTTTGGGTGATATCGGTAATGAGGAGTTGCAGTGGGAAGTCACACGCCGTCTGAATGCCGGCATACAGATTAATGCACTCAACAACCGTCTTGGCTTCACGTTCAATTACTTCAAGGGTTGGACAAGCAACCTCCTGATACAGCAGGCTCTCGGTTTTGCCAGCGGTATGGGAAGCGTTTGGGGAAATGCAGGCAGTCTGGAGAACCAGGGCTTCAATATCGGTCTGAACGCACATCTCTATAGTTCTAATGACTGGAACTGGACAGCTGGTCTCACAGTAGGTCACTATGTGAACAAAGTGACGGAAATCGGCAATGATTTAGGTTACATAGACACTCAGGTGTTTGGCGGTGTGGTACGTTCTCAGGAAGGTTATGATGCCAACAGTTTCTACGGATATAGAACAGTTAAGAACGCAAACGGTAATATCGTGTATGCAACTACGGAAGAGGCAAATGCTTCCGGCTTGAACGGCAAGGCACTCTATATCGTGGATGAGACTGGTAAGAAAACGGAGTACCAGGCTGGTGACGTACATTATGCCGACCTCAATGGTGATGGTAAGATTGACGACAACGACAAAACATTTATCGGTTGTGCGACACCGGATATCTTTGGTAGTTTCAATACCGCAGTTTCTTGGAAAGGCCTGAAACTTGATGTTAATTTCAAGTACAGTCTCGGTGGCGACATCTACAACTATGCACGTCAGCAGTTGGAGAGTGGAAGCCGTTTCCAGAACCAGACTACTGCAATGCTCCGCCGTTGGAGTTACGAGGGACATCAGACCGATATGCCGAGAGCGTCTTATAATGACCCCATGGGTAACAGCGATTTCAGCGACCGTTGGATAGAAGACGGCAGTTATCTGAAACTTAAGAGCGTGACGCTCAGTTATAAGTTGCCCATTAACAGTGTAGCTATTCAGGGTATTACGGTGTGGGCACAGGCATGCAATCTGTTTACCATCACTAAGTACTTGGGCACAGATCCTGAACTCTCTGTAAGTAATGCTGCTCTGTTCCAGAGTGTGGACAGAGGCATGCTTTCTGCCGGACGCAGCTTTAACGTAGGTGTAAAAATCAATCTATAAATCGATACAGTCATGAAACTGAAAAACTATATTGTAGCTTTGGCATTGGGCTTCTTCTCTTTGGGCCTTGCCACCAGTTGTGACGATATGCTCGACTACGAAAATGACGCAACCAGACCTGTCGGAGCTCTTGATAGCCCCAGTGATACTGCGACCTACGTGTTGGGCATTATCTCCAAGCTGCAGGCTCTGGGTGTACGCACCAATATTCTTGGTGAGGTCAGAGGCGATCTGGTTGAGGTGCTGAGCAATGCCACATCAGACATGAAGGACATTGCAAACTTCAACTTCACAGATAATACGGCGCTTCTCAACAACCGTTTCAACCAGCCCAGCGACTACTATGCTGTCATCAACAACTGTAACACTTTCCTGCAGTATGCAGATTTGAACAAAGAGACGACACAGCCAGACGGCTTGGACGCAAACGGTAACGTGAAATACAGAAAACTCTTCGAGAGGGAGTATGCTGTAGTGAAGTTTATCCGTGCATGGGTATATCTCCAGTTGGCAATCAACTATGGTGAGAATATTCCCTTCTTCACACAACCCATTCTTTCTATCGGTGAGGCATTGAATACCTCCACCCGTAAGAATATGGTTGAGATTATCGACTGGTTCATTGAAAATGATAATCTGGAGGAATGCCGTGATATTATTGACAAGCAAGGCTATCCCCACTGGTCGCAGGGCGGCAACTCATTCATTGCGAGCTGTCACTATATGAATATGTTCTTCCCCGGCGATGTTGTGTTGGGTGACCTTTATCTGTGGCGTTCCGTTCTGAAGAAGAGCAAGGCCGATGCATTGGAGGCTGCCAAGCACTATTATAAGTTCCTGGCAAACCGCAACACTCAGCCCACATACATGACTTACACCGGAAGGAACAGTATATCATGGATGTTCAGCAACGGTGCTTACGATGCTGTGAACAAGACCTTTGATCCGAGTGGAGTTTCAATGACCACATCTAATGGTGGTATGATTGGCTCACAGAGCTCATACAATCCCCAAAATGATGTGGTAAGTGTGCTGCTTATGGACACTGCGAGCTCGGAGGGTAATTACAATATGCTTAATAAGTACTATACATCCAACTATGATGGAGCTTTCGAAGCTGCATGCATCAAGCCGAGTAACCGTTTGAAAGAATTGACGGATACGATGCTCTATTGCGGTGGTTATAACAGCGAGAGTGATACCATTATCTTCTCCAGAGACAGGAAAGGTAATGAAACTATCGTGTATGCGGAAGCATATCGTACAGGACATCAGACCGGTGACTTGCGCTATAGCATATTCAGCAGCGAGGGTGCCACAATCTATGATGAGGATGAAGGTCAGGTGACAACGATTTCCAATAGCAAACATAATGACTCACAAGCAAAGCACGTTACGGTATATCGTATGACGGAAGTCTTCCTGAAACTTGCTGAGGCAATGAACTACGCCGGTTATCCTCATTATGCCGATGCCGTGCTTGCGTTCGGTATCAATGACGAGACATTGGATGCATGGGTGATTCCTAACTTGCCGGCATCAAGTGTAGAGAGCGAAGCAGATTTCCTGAAGACGAATTTCTCATGGGATAAGAATTTCTATGTAACTCCTCTCGAATGGGTTGCTGACACGATGCATATTCTCACTGATGCCGAGACAGAAAACAAGTATGCTAGAGGTTCTGATTATCGTGGCATCAATCGTGGTATCCATTCCCGTGGAAGTGGCAGTTCGCAGTGGAACGACAGATACTATGGGTTAACTGATTTGGAAAGCATTACTCCTGCTCCGCCAGCACCTGTGGGTGAGGATGGTAAAGTGCAGAAGAGTAATCCTTCTCCTGTACCAAAGCCCACAGTGCCTGTGAAACCAGAGCCGGGAGTGGATCCTTCGGAATTGACGGAACTGCTGTATCCCTTCAACCCCGCACACAACTCTGTGGATGATCCCCCAACGCAACAAAATTGTGATGAGACCACTGATGTGACTGTGGACAATATCTATTCCGAGGCTGAAATTAACACTTTGTGGCTGGATTATTATAAGAAAGTGTATAATAACAGAACAGCAACAACCAAGAGAAATAATAGGGTAAACCAGTTGCTGCCAAATCCGTATATCAAACGTACGGTAGTCGCTTTGAAGGGTTCCAGTCCTTTGATTACAGAATTGTGGTATCCGTTCAACCCCGAACATAATTCGGAAGAGGATCAGCCTACAATAGACAACTACACGGATGTTCTCCCTGTGACATTGTACAATGTTTATAACAATGGGGAAGCGGTAAAGGCCATGTGGCTTGATTACTACTTGAAGGTGATGACTCCGGAAGAGGCTGAAGTGGCTCTTGAAGAGAAATGGGAAGAGTTGTCCGCAAATCCTTATATCAAGAAGGAAGAGGCCATCACAAGAACCCAATACAGCAATGAGTGGAAGGCTTATCAGCAGGATGAGATGGCATATGCAAGTAATCTTGAAAAGTACCAGACTTATCTGAAGAAAAAGGCTGCATATGAAGAGTATCGCGATTATCTTGTAGGCGATTATGCGGACTGGAAACATCAGACACGTGAAAAGTGTTTCGATCAGGATCAGCAGATAGTTGCCAAGATGGTACTTGATGAGCAGGCAATAGAGTTTGCCTATGAAGGTAAGCGTTTCTATGATTTGATGCGCTATGCTTTCTGGAAGGGCAATGGTTATGGATCGCAGGGTTCCGGTGCTGACACCCAGGTAATGGTGGATGCAATCAGTACTCGTAACAACTATAAGTACGAATATGGTAAATTCCCCAAGACTGTAACAAGAAGTTCAGGTGTGGTTGGCGATCTTAGCAATGTTAAGACCTGGTTCCTGAGATTCTGGCCTTCCAGTGAGGTCGGTATAGGACCGAAACAATAAACATTAACAACACAATCAAAGGAGTTGGTTCAGGCCAACTCCTTTTTACGGATTTTATATGAGTAAGAAATTCGCAGAGCACAGTAAGTTGAATCTTTCCCAAACAGGAAAGGATATTTTGAAACTATGGGATGAAGAAGATGTCTTCCACAAGTCCTTCACAGAAAGGGAAGGTTGCCCTTCATTTATATTTTTTGAAGGCCCTCCATCGGCAAACGGACATCCTGGTATTCATCATGTGATGGGGCGTACTATCAAAGATACGTTCCTGCGCTATAAGACCATGCAGGGATTTCAGGTAAAGCGTAAGGCGGGTTGGGACACTCACGGACTGCCTGTGGAGCTGAGCGTGGAGAAGAGTTTGGGTATTACCAAGGAGGATATCGGTAAGAAGATTAGCGTAGACGATTACAACAGTGCTTGTAAGAAGAATGTGATGATGTACACAGATGAGTGGTCCGACCTTACCAATAAGATGGGTTATTGGGTGGACCTTGAGCATCCGTACATCACATACGATAATAAATATATTGAGTCGCTATGGTGGCTGCTGAAACAGCTCTACGAGAAGGATTTGCTCTATAAAGGATATACGATTCAACCATATTCTCCGGCTGCAGGTACAGGATTGTCCAGTCACGAGCTAAACCAGCCCGGTTGTTATCGTGATGTGAAGGATACCACTGTGACTGCACAATTTGCCGTAACATCGCCGTTGAATGGTCTTTCCGAGAAAATTGGTGAATTGCCTCTATACATTTTGGCGTGGACGACGACTCCATGGACACTTCCTTCAAATACCGCACTCTGTGTAGGTCCCAAGATTGAATATGTGGCAGTGAAGGGGGAGAATCCTTACAATGGAGAAAAGGCGGTATATATTATTGCCGAGGCACGTGTTTCCGCATATTTCCAGGCTGAAGAAGGAAATGCTCTTGAGGTGCTGTGGAAAGGAACCGGTGCGGACTTGCTGGGCTTGCGTTATAAGCAGCTAATGCCCTGGGTTCGTCCGTCAGAATTGCAGAACGGCCGTTGTGTGGATAGGAGTGAGGATGCATTCCGTGTGATTCCCGGTGATTATGTTACCACGGAAGACGGCACAGGTATAGTACATATTGCTCCGACATTTGGTGCAGACGATGCCAAGGTGGCAAAGGATGCAGGTGTCCCCAGTCTCTTCATTCTTGATAAGTCGGGAGATACACGTCCAATGGTAGATTTTCAGGGAAAATATTTCTTGCCTCAGGATATGGATGAGGAATTCTACAATACCCTTGTGGATAAGGAAGCCTATTCCCGTCATCAGGGCGCATACGTAAAGAATGCATATGATCCGAAGTACAATCAGGGAGGTAAATATGACGAAAAGGCTGCTCAGAAGGATATGGATCTGAATGTCGTCCTGTGTATTGAAATGAAGGAAGACGGCACGGCATTCAAGATAGAGAAGCATGTGCACAACTATCCTCATTGCTGGCGTACAGATAAGCCTGTACTTTATTATCCTCTTGACTCATGGTTCATTCGCTCTACAGCCTGCAAGGACCGTATGGTGGAACTGAACAAGACCATCAAGTGGAAGCCAGAGGCAACCGGAACTGGACGTTTTGGCAAATGGCTGGAGAACTTGAATGACTGGAATCTTTCCCGCTCACGTTACTGGGGTACACCGCTTCCGATCTGGCGCAACCGTGACAGTAAGGAGGAAATCTGCATAGGCAGTGTAGAAGAACTTTACAACGAGATAGAAAAGTCTGTGGCAGTAGGCATAATGTCCAGCAACCCGTTGAAAGACAAGGGTTTCGTTCCTGGCGATATGAGTCAGGAGAACTATGATAAGATAGACCTGCATCGTCCCTACGTAGACGATATAAAGTTGGTAGGTGAGAATGGTGATGTGCTTACTCGTGAACTAGACCTTATAGACGTATGGTTTGACTCTGGTGCCATGCCGTACGCCCAGATTCATTATCCGTTTGAGAATAAGGAACTGTTGGATAGCGGACGCTGTTATCCTGCAGATTTTATAGCCGAAGGTGTGGACCAGACACGCGGATGGTTCTTTACCTTGCACGCTATTGCTACAATGGTATTTGACAGTGTGGCATACAAGGCCGTTATCAGTAACGGTTTGGTACTGGACAAGAACGGTGTGAAGATGTCAAAGCGTTTGGGCAACGTTATTAATCCATTTGAGTGCATAGAGACTTATGGAACCGACCCCGTACGTTGGTATATGGTAACGAATTCTGCTCCATGGGACAACCTTAGTTTCGACCCCGACGGTGTGAAAGAGGTTAGCGGCAGTTTCTTTGTGAAATTGCAGCAGACTTACAGCCTTCTGGCTATGTACGCCAATGTGGATGGATGGGACAACTCTCAACCGCAGGTTCCATATGCCAAACGTGCCTTGTTTGACCGTTGGATTTTGAGTCAGCTGAATACTCTCATTAAAGATGTAACAGAGGCATTGGACGATTACGAACCAACACGTGCAGGACGTGCCATTCAAACATTTGTCATTGACAATCTCAGCAACTGGTATGTGCGTTTAGCCAAGAAGCGTTTGTGGGGTGAGGGTTTGCAGCAGGATAAGTTGGCCTGTTATCAGACCCTGCATGAGTGTCTTCTTACCATAAGCAAACTGATAGCTCCCATTTCTCCTTTCTTTGCCGATCGTCTGTATAGAGATCTTACTTTCGGTGAAGTCAAGACCAGCGTGCATCTTGACAATTATCCCACTTGTAACGAGAGCGTAATAGACAAGTCTCTGGAGCGTAATATGGACATCGTACAGAAAATATGTTCTATGGCGCTGTCTTTGCGTAAGAAGGAGAAAATCGGTGTGCGTCAGCCACTGCAGCGGATAGCTATTCCTGTTACTGACAGCAGTGTAAAGGAAGGCATCGTCTTCCTGCAACAAATCATCTTGGAGGAATTGAACATCAAGGAGATAGAGTTTGTGGAAGGACAGATGGTAGAGAAGAGTGTGAAGCCTAACTTCCGAGTTATGGGTAAGAAGTTCGGTAAGCAGATGAAGGCCGCAGCAGAAGTGGTTGTCTCCTTGAGCCAGGAACAGATAGCCAAATTGGAGAGCGGTACAATCACCATCAATGTGGAAGGCACAGATTATGAACTGACGCGTGAGGATGTGGAGATTTCGGCACAGGATATGCCGGGTTGGAGTGTTACCAGCGAGGGTGCACTGACAGTTGCCTTGGATATCACCATCACGCCGGAGTTGCGTCTTGAAGGTGTAGCCCGTGAATTGATTCGTGCGATACAGCAGTTGCGTAAGGACAGCGGACTGGACATCACAGACCGTATTGCAATCAATATTCCGGAGAATGAGCAGAATGCGAAGTGCGTCGCTTTGTTCAGGGAAATGATAGCATCTGCCACTTTGGCTACGGAAATAAACCTTTCCGGTGAGGAACTTATGTTGCGTAAGAATTGAAAGCAAGGAGCACCATAACCGTTCTGCTCACGATGTTGAGTGTCTTACTCCTGGATCAGGGGAGCAAGATATGGGTGAAGACTCATATGGCCCTGCATGAAAGCATTCGCATTACAGACTGGTTCTATATTCTCTTCACGGAGAATCGCGGAATGGCTTTCGGAATGGAGTTGGTCGACAAATACCTGCTTACGGGTTTTCGCATTGTTGCGGCATGCTTGCTGGTATGGTATTTGTGTCACCTGATACGAAAAGGTGAGAAGATAGGTTATCTTATCTGCATTGCGCTTATTACGGCGGGAGCTTTGGGTAACATTATAGACTGCATTTTCTATGGTGTTTTCTTCAATGCCCCGGCTCCTCCGTATGTAGCTCATTTTGTGGAATGGGGATACGGCTACGATGTGCTGATGCGCGGTCGTGTCGTAGATATGCTTTATTTTCCGTTAGTGTCCTGGGACTGGCCTTCATGGATGCCGGTCTTGGGCGGTGAGCATTTTATATTCTTTTCGCCTATCTTCAACCTTGCGGATACTGCCATATCTTGTGGCGTAGCTGCCCTCATTGTTTTTTATCATGAGAGGTTTCAGCATTAGGATATTGTTGCTTGCTTTCTGGGGAAATGGAAGAGATTCTGTACGATTACCATATGGCGATGGGATTGGCAGAGAGCGAAAGCGGTAATGTTGCCGACAATCGCTACATCAGGGTACATCAGGTGTTTGACAAACACAGGATAAGCGAGGCGGAGTTTGACAGCAGCATGGTCTATTGGTGTAAGCATTCTGAGACCCTGTATCTGATTATGCGGCGTGTCAGCGAGCGTCTTGACAGGAAGGCAGAGATATTGGGTGTCAATAGCGAGCAGCAGGTACATGATGCATATGCCGCATTGTCTCAGGATGGCGACACCGCGAATATATGGAAGGGCAGCACCTTCCGTCTGGTGCTGGGCACCACGCGCCAGAATGTCTTCCGCTTCATTATTCCTGCAGACTCCACTTTCCGCGAGGGAGATACTTTCCTCTGGGTGTTCACACCCCAGTCGTTGTCGTCGAAGGCAAATCAGGATGTGTATGTGCAGTTCTCAGTTAAGTATGAGGGCGACACTGTGGCGGCAACCACGCGCACACTCTTCGACGACCGTCCTGTGGCAATAGAAATAGGTGAGAATTCGGTGCATGACAATTTGCGTATTGTGCAGGTTTCCGGTTGTGTCTATATACCTCCTTCGGAGAAGGGACAGTTTGCATTGACAGCGCTCAGTCACATGGCTTTAGTGCGTTATCATCATGAAAAGGAGATACCGGTTGTCGAGGACAGTACGGAAGTCATTGTGGAAGATAACGTCAATGTTGACACAGCGGAACATGTGCGTCTCGCTCCTCACGATGTGCGTGGTGGTGAGGCAAAGGAGCACAAAATACAAATTGTCAAGGAGAAAAACACCAAATGGGTGAGACGCAAGAGAAGATAGCCTTTCACCGTCTGCGTTTGGAAGACGGCACGTTGATAGAAGGACCTCTCGTGGTTGTCTACAAAGACGGGCTGATGATAAGGTATTACCCCTTGGTGCGTGAGGAGGCGGGAGTTATATGGCAAGGCGGCGTCGGAACTCCGCGCAGATAATACCCGTTGCCATTGCCACATTGAGAGATTCCGATGTCTCCCGATCGGACGGGTAGGGCGGAATGAAGAGCTTTTCCGTCACTTCCCGGGCTATGGATGCAGATATACCGTTTCCTTCGTTTCCCATGACTATTATTCCTGTGTCGGAAAGAGTCTTTTCATAGATGTTTTCTCCGTCCAGAAAGGTTCCGTAGATATTTTTTCCATATGACTTCGCTTCAGACAGCCAGGAGGCTAAATCCGTGTAATGCACTTTCACTCGGGCAATTGCTCCCATAGTGGCTTGCACGGCCTTCGGAGCGAAAATGTCGGCGGTCTCATTTGTGCATACGATATTCTCAATGCCAAACCAGTCCGCCACTCTGACAATAGTGCCTAAGTTGCCGGGATCTTGTATGGTATCCAGTGCAAGAATCAGTTCGTCAGAATTTGGTGACGGCACCTGCCAGTGAGGTAGCCTGAATATTGCAATCGGGCCCTGTGGCGCTTGTTGTAACGAGGCTTTCTGGAGTTCGTCTTTCGTAAGGTCGTCGAATAGAGCCTCAAGCGTAAACGAACTGCGCAGGTCTTCTATCAGCTTTGGTCCTTCCGCTACGAAAAGACCGGTAGCCTCACGTTCTTTCCGTCGTGCCAAAGAATGGATCTGTTTGATGCGGTTCTTACTTATCATGACGCAAAAGTACGAAAAAAGTGTAGAGTAGCCGGTAGCATACGGGTGTTTTTTCAACAAATTGAAAAAAAAGTCATATATTTGCATTTATGATGCGTTTATGCGCCTTTTTCAGAACTTTGATATGCCTTCTGCTGGTGGCACTTGTCATTGTGTCCTGCTCTTCGGAGAAGTACCTTTCTGAGGGGGAATATCTTCTCGACCGCACGGAGGTGCATCCGTCATCTCTGGACGGCTATATACGTCAGCATCCCAACCAACGATGGTTTTCTGCGGTAAAGGTGCCTCTTGGCATCTGGCTTATGGCAGGAAAGAAAGAAGGTCGTTTCCGTAATATGATAAGGCGCATGGGAGAGGCTCCCGTAATATATGATTCGTTGCAGTCGGGACGCAGTGCCCAGCAGATGCAGGATGCCGTAAGAGCGCAAGGTTATCTGCATGCGAAGTCATCCTACAGCGAGCGCACGAAACGTCATAAGATGAGGGTGCGCTTTGATGTCGACTACGGACCGCGATACAGTATTCGCGACCTCTCCACGGAGGTGAGGGATAGCGATCTTCTGTGTTTGATAGAGCCGCTGATGAGTGAGACGCTGTTGTACGAGGGTATGCCTTTTGATGCGAATATTCTGGATGATGAGCGTCGTCGTATTGCATCAAAACTGAATTCCGTAGGTTACTATCATTTCAACAAGGATCATATTTCTTTCCTGGCGGATACCACCTTGGGTAATCATCAGGTGGCAGTCACAATGGTGATATTGCCTTTCTCACAGCATGGCGACACCATCACTTGTCATAAGATTTACCTTTGGGGTGAAACGACATTTAAATTTGACACCACAGCCCGTCATCCTCTCCATCTGCGTGAGAAAGTGTTGCGAGGCACCGTAGCGATGAAGCCAGGCACTCTCTATAGCGAGCGCGATGTTCAGAATACATATGGCCGTCTCATTCGCCTGGGTGCATTGGCAGCCAGCAACATACAGTTGGAGGAGCGTGATTCCAACAAAATCTATCCGCATATTACTCTCACACCGGCCCGCTTAAATACGGTGAAATTCGGACTGGACGGCACAAACTCTTCCGGCGACTTAGGAGTTGCGGCAGAGGTGACGTATCAGAACCGTAATATCTTTCACGGTTCGGAGTTGCTCACTATCAAGGCGCGCGGAGCATTCGAGGCTATCAGGCAGCTCAAGGGGTACGACCGTCAGAATTTCATTGAATACTCTTTTGAGGCTTCGCTGACGTTTCCCAATTTCATGTTTCCCGGCTTGAATAAATGGTTCCACAGTCATATTCAGGCCACATCTGAGGTGTCGTTGAAATTCGACTCGCAGGACCGTCCCGAGTTCCACCGGCGTGTTGTCACGGGTGCGTTGCGCTACAGATGGGGACGTTATAACGGCAAGCACCAGTACCGCTGGGACCTCCTGGGGCTCAACTATGTCTACATGCCTTGGATATCGGATACATTTCGTAGGACCTATCTTGACAATCCTACTTCCAGAAATGCGATTCTCCGTTATAACTACGAGAACCTTTTCATTATGAACTGGGCGTTTACGTTCAATTACTCGAGTGTCCATGCCATAGGGGCGATGGGTATATACGGTAAGGATGGGTTTACTACCCGTGTCTCGTTGGAGACGGCAGGTAATCTTCTTCATGGATTGTGCAGCGCGTTCTCCAGTTCCAGGAACAGTGACGGCCAGCGTACCCTCCTCGGCATAGCCTACGCGCAATATGCGAAGGTGGATCTGGATATTACCCGCAGCGTACGGCTTTCCGAGGGTCATTCTTTTGCCTTCCATGCCGGACTTGGTCTTGCGTATCCTTATGGCAATGCCAATATCCTGCCGTACGAGAAGCGCTATTTCTCGGGTGGCGCAAATTCCGTGCGTGGATGGAGTGTTCGCGAACTGGGCCCCGGGCGTTTTCGCGGTACAGACGGTCGTATCGACTTTATAAACCAGACAGGTGACATAAAGCTGGACCTTAATGTCGAGTACCGTGCGCACCTGTTCTGGAAAATGGACGGAGCTCTCTTTCTGGATGCCGGTAATATATGGACGTTTCGCGATTACGATGATCAGCCGGGCGGACAGTTTTCCTTCAGCCGTTTCTGGAGGGAGATTGCCGTGTCATACGGTATGGGCATACGCTTCAACTTCAACTATTTCCTGCTTCGTCTGGATGCCGGCATGAAGGCAATCAATCCGGCTTTCGAAGACACAAGGAGACACTATCCTCTGGTATATCCCAAATTCTCCAGGGACTTCACATTCCATTTTGCGGTGGGTCTCCCGTTCTAATCATTGAGTTAAAACAAAAAAATATATGCAGTTTATTTCATTTAGTTCAGGCTCCAGCGGCAACTGCTATCTGCTCAAGACAGAGCATAACATGCTCCTCCTTGACGCAGGTCTGAGTCCCCGCAAGGTGAAGCAGTACCTAAGTGACTATGGGCTCTCGCTGTCGGATGCCGATGCCATTCTGATTACCCACGACCACACGGACCATATCAAGGGTGCAGGATTAATGTCGGAGGAGTATCAGTTGCCGGTCTACGCCACAGAGGCCGTTCATGAGGGTATGTGCCGCAACTATTGTATGTCTCACAAAGTGCCGGTGCCCCTGCGCCGCTTTGTCCGCAAGGATACGACATTTGAATTGGGTGACTTCAGGATAACGCCGTTCGATGTGCCCCACGACAGCAGCGACTGTGTCGGCTATCTCATCGAGGCGGACGGTGTGGCTTTCTGCATCATCACGGATGCCGGTCATGTCACAGATGTCATACGTCAGTTTGTGGCTCGTGCCAACTATCTTGTGCTGGAGGCCAATCATGATGTGGATATGCTCAATATGGGCCCTTATCCCGCTCATCTCAAGGGACGCATAAAAGGGGACAGGGGGCACCTCTCCAACGAGGCCGGTGCCCGTCTGGTGGCCGAACATGCCACCACGGGGTTGCGGCATCTCTGGCTCTGTCATCTTTCCGAGGAGAATAATCATCCGGAACTCGTACGTAAGACCTACGAAAAGGTATTCTCGGAATACGGTATTAAAGTCGGTTTGGACTTTTCTCTTACTGTATTGAGGCGTCTTGTGCCTTCAGAAATGTACAATTTATGAGAAAAATGAAAAAAAGTAAACGAAAAGTTTGGCCAATTGCGAAAAATGCCATACCTTTGCACCCGCAAATGAGGGGATAGATGCCCCGAGCAATGCGTCCTTAGCTCAGTTGGTAGAGCAATTGACTCTTAATCAATGGGTCCAGGGTTCGAGCCCCTGAGGGCGTACGAAAAAGAGGATGGCCCGCAAGGTCGTCCTTTTTTTGTTGGTAGAAGAAACATATATATAAATAATATGTATAGAACTAAAACCTGCGGAGAACTCCGCATGACAAACGTAGGTGAGCAGGTCACCTTGTCGGGTTGGGTGCAGAGCATTCACAATCTGGGTGCGCTGTCCTTTGTCGATTTGCGCGACCGCTATGGCATCACCCAGTTGGCTTTCAACGAAGATGCCAGTGAGGAACTCAAGTCCAAGGCTGCTTCTCTGGGTCGTGAGTATGTGATTCAGGCCAAGGGTACGGTGGCAGAGAGATATTCCAAGAATAAGAATATCCCTACCGGCGACATTGAGATTATCGTTTCCGAGTTGAATATCATCAACGCCTCTCTTACTCCTCCTTTCACCATCGAGGAGAACAGCGACGGTGGCGACGACCTTCGTATGAAGTACCGTTATCTGGATTTGCGCCGTCCAGTGGTGCGCCAGAATCTGGAACTGCGCCACAAGATGGCTTTCGAGGTGCGCCGCTATCTTGACGAGCAGGGTTTCATCGAGATAGAGACTCCCATTCTTGTTAACTCCACTCCGGAGGGTGCCCGCGACTTTGTGGTGCCTTCCCGCATGAATCCCGGTCAGTTCTATGCATTGCCCCAGTCTCCCCAGACGCTCAAGCAGCTTCTCATGGTGGCCGGTATGGACAGATATTTCCAGATTGTGAAGTGTTTCCGCGATGAGGATTTGCGTGCCGACCGTCAGCCCGAGTTCACACAGATTGACTGTGAGATGTCGTTCGTGGAGCAGGAGGATATACTTCAGATGTTCGAGGGCATGAGCCGTCATCTCTTCAAGACCATCAAGGGCATCGACCTTCCTGCGCTTCCCCGCATGACTTGGGCAGATGCTATGAAATACTACGGCAGTGACAAGCCTGATACGCGTTTCGCCATGCCTATCGTCGAACTCAAGACTTCCGAGGTGGACAATGCCTCTCATGAGATTGTTCCCACATTGTTTCCGGAAGGTTTCCAAGTGTTCGACGGCGCACGCTATATCGGAGCCCTCTGTTGCGAGGGTCAGGCTGTGCTCACCCGCAAGCAGATTGATGAGCTCACCGAGTTTGTGAAGCGTCCCCAGGTCGGAGCCAAGGGTATGGTATATGCCCGCGTCAACGAAGACGGCAGTGTGAAGTCAAGTGTGGATAAGTTCTACGGCCCCGACACTTTGGCCGCCCTCAGGGACAGGATGCAGGCCAAGGCCGGCGACCTGATTCTCATTCTCTCCGGCGACGATGCCATGAAGGTGCGCAAGCAGCTTTGTGAGTTGCGCCTTGAGATAGGTTCCCGCATGGGTCTGCGCGACAAGAACAAATACAGCTGCCTGTGGGTTATCGACTTCCCGATGTACGAGTGGAGCGACGAGGAGCAGCGTCTGATGGCTATGCACCATCCGTTCACGTCTCCCAAGCCTGAGGACATACCTCTTCTCGACACGAATCCTGCTGCCGTGCGTGCCAATGCCTACGACATGGTCATCAACGGTGTCGAGGTGGGCGGCGGTTCCATCCGTATCCACGATGCTCAGCTACAGCAGAAGATATTCGAGATTCTCGGTTTCACTCCCGAGCAGGCGCAGGCCAAGTTCGGCTTCCTCATGAATGCCTTCAAATACGGTGCACCCCCTCACGGAGGTCTGGCCTACGGTCTCGACCGCTTTGTGTCTCTCTTCGCCGGTTTGGACAGCATACGCGACTGCATTGCATTCCCCAAGAATAATTCCGGCCGCGATGTCATGCTCGATGCTCCCGGTGTGATAGACCAGTCGCAACTCGACGAGCTTTGCCTTTCCGTTGTCAGGAAGGCGGAGTAGGGGACAGGGAAGACAAATAAAAAAGGGCGCTCGTATGAGTGCCCTTCTTTTTTCTTGAATGCTTGCGCGCCATTACTTCTTCAGCATTTCAGCGAAGTCTTTGCAGGGTTTGAATGCCGGCAGATCGTGAGCGGGCACAATGATGGTCTGGTTTCTGGAGATGTTGCGGGCGGTCTTCTGAGCGCGGTGCTTCAAGATGAAGCTTCCGAACCCACGCAGATAGATGCACTCACCTTTGCTCATAGTGTCCTTCATCACAGACATCATGGCCTCGATGGTAGCTGTTGCGCTTGCGGTGTCCACACCTGTGCGGTTGCAGATTTCCTTAATTAATTCAAGCTTTGTCATACTTTTTTCGCTTTACGGTTAGTTTTTTTCTTAATAACTGACACAAAGATAGTAAAAAAACTTTTATAAGAACAAAGCAAAATGCTTAAAAATCCCGTTTTTTGTGCGTTTTTTTTGTTTTTACACGATTTATAGCCGTTTTTTGTCGTAATTTTACTCTAAATCCCTGAGCCAAGCGTCTTCAGAGGCATCTGTAGGCATGCGCCAGTCTCCACGCGGTGAGAGACTTACCGAACCCACCTTTGGTCCGTCGGGCAGACAGCTCCTCTTGAACTGCTGCCGGAAGAACCGTCTGCAGAATGTCTTAAGCCAGTGTGTTATGGTTTCTTCATCGTAGATGCCCTCAAAGGCCTTCATTGCCATCATCTTTATTTTTGCGGGCCGGAATCCCCAGCGCAGCAGATAGTAGAGGGTGAAGTCGTGCAGTTCGTAGGGGCCCACGAGGTCTTCCGTCTTCTGTGTTATGTTGCCTTTCTCGTCGGCGGGAATCAGTTCGGGCGATATGGGTGTGTCCACGATGTCCAGCAGCGTGGCCTTGGCCTCCAGGTCGTCGCTATGCTCTGCCACCCAGCGCACGAGATGCTTCACCAGCGTCTTGGGCACGGAGGCGTTCACGCCGTACATCGACATATGGTCGCCGTTGTAGGTGGCCCAGCCCAGTGCCAGTTCGGAGAGGTCGCCTGTACCCACCACGAGGCCTCCCGTCTGGTTTGCCACATCCATCAGTATCTGGGTGCGCTCGCGCGCCTGCGAATTCTCATAGGTCACGTCGTGTTTGGCTATGTCGTGGGAGATATCCCTGAAGTGCTGTTCGCAGGCTGCTTTGATGCTGATTTCCCGTATGGTGATGCCCAGCTGCTTCATCAGGTCCATTGCGTTGTGGTAGGTGCGGTCAGTGGTGCCGAAGCCGGGCATTGTGATGCCGATGATACCTTTGCGGTCGAGCCCCAGCAGGTCGAATGTCCTCACGGTGACGAGCAGTGCCAGCGTGGAGTCGAGTCCGCCCGAGATGCCCACAATGGCCGTCTGGGCATGCGTGTGTCGCATGCGTTTGGCCAGTCCCTGTGTCTGTATGGAGAATATTTCCTCGCAGCGCTCGTCCAGTTCCGCTCCCTGCGGCACGAAGGGGTGGGGGCATATGCTTCTTGTCAGCGAGAAGTCGCCGGGTTCCGTGTGGAGCACCACGCGCTTAGTCCCCTCTGCCGTCTCTTTTGCGGCGCAGGTGGCAAAGGTGGTGTTCTGGCGGCGTTCGTTGCGCAGCCGTTCGATGTCTATCTCCGTGATGACGAGTTGCTCCTCCAGACTGTTGTGCCTGCCCTCGGCAATGATGCTGCCGTTCTCGGCCACCAGCACCTTGCTGCCGAACACCACGTCCTGTGTGCTCTCGCCGAACCCGGCTCCCACATACACATAGCCTGATATGGTGCTTGCGCTCTGCTGCTGCACGAGTTGCTTCACGTAGCGGTATTTGCCTACGCATTCGTTGTCGGCCGACAGGTTGAGTATCACTTCGGCCCCTTCCAGTGCCAGACGGCACGACGGCGGCACGGGAGCCCACAGGTCCTCGCAGATCTCGATGCCGAACGTCATCGACGATGTCTCAAAGACCCATGCCCGCTGCAGCTCAATCTGCTGTCCGCCGAGCCATATTGCTGTGCCGGGGGTAATGTCTGCGGAGGAGATGAACCAGCGTTTCTCGTAGAACTCCTTGTAGTTGGGCAGGAAGGTCTTTGCCACCACGGCTTCTATGCGTCCGTGCTGCATCACCACAGCGGCGTTTATCAGTCCGCCCTTCACCTGCACGGGCATTCCCACCACGATGATGATGTCCAGTCCGTGGCTGAATTCCTGCAGTTTGGACAGCGCGCGTTCAGTTTCCTCCAGCAGTGTCTGCTGGTGGAAGAGATCCTGGCAGGTGTATCCCGTCAGCGACAGTTCGGGGAAGACGATAACTTCTGCGCCCTTGCCTTCGGCCTGCACCGTGAGGGCTTCGATGCGCTCCACATTCCATTCCGGGCTTGCCACCCTCACTTCGGGCACGGCAGCGGCAATCTTTACAAATCCGTAGTTCATACGTGCGATATTTATTATGTGCAAATATACGACTTTTTCCTGAAAGTGTGCATTTCTTGGCACGTATTTTGCATTATACAAAGTGAATAAGGCACAGAAAAGCCCATGAACACTAACTTTTCCAAGGATTTGACCTTTCTCATCGCGTTCTCCTTCAGCGAGAGCGGACGTCTCGGAGGTGACATTGTGTCACCCATACATTTGCTGTTGGCAATGATGCGCCAAAATGGCAGTAAGGGTGCTGTACTCATCCGTGAGATTCAGCCCGACACCGATTCCATCATAAAGGATTTGGAGCAGAACGGCGCCAACCATCTCATCGGTGTGCCCTCCAAGCCCGGCGAGGTGCCGATGGACATACAGGCTTCCCGTCTCATACGTCTTGCCATTCTCGAGGCCCGCATGATGCAGGCTCCCGAGGTGGACACCGAGCATCTTCTTCTGGCTCTGCTCAAGGAGAAGGACAACCCTGCCGGACGTATTCTGGAGCGCCACGGCGTCACCTTCGAACAGATAGCACGTATCCTCAATCCCGGCGGTCTGCCCGGCGACGAAGAGGCTGACGACGAGGAGGCAGAACCCGCCGGCATGGACGACCTGTCGGGTGCGGGTGAGGTGAGCCCTGCCGGCACATCGGCTCTCGATGCCTTCTCCACCGACCTCACACAGTTGGCCCGCACGGGCAAGATGGACCCTGTCATCGGCCGTGAGAAGGAGATAGAGCGCGTGGAGCAGATACTGTGTCGCCGCAAGAAGAACAATCCCATCCTCATCGGCGAACCCGGTGTGGGCAAGAGTGCCATCGTCGAGGGTCTGGCCATGCACATCGCCATGGGCAAGGCTCCCTCGCTGCTTTCCGACCGCCGCATCGTGATGCTCGACATTGCCTCCGTGGTGGCCGGTACTAAGTATCGCGGCCAGTTTGAGGAGCGCCTCAAGAGTATCACCGCCGAACTCAAGCAGCATCCAGAGATCATTGTTTTCATCGACGAGATACACACCCTCGTGGGTGCGGGCGGAGCCACCGGTGCCATGGATGCCGCCAATCTGCTGAAGCCTGCTTTGGCACGCGGCGATATACGCTGCATCGGAGCCACCACCGTGGACGAGTTCCGCAAGACGATAGAGAAGGACGGAGCCCTCGACCGCCGTTTCCAGAAGGTGATGGTGCGCGAGACCACTGCCGAGGAGACGCTGGAGATACTGCGTCTTCTGCAGCCTCACTACGAGATGCACCACAACGTCACCTATACCGATGCTGCCATCGAGGCCTGCGTGCATCTGTCCGACCGCTTCGTAAGTTCCCGTTCGTTCCCCGACAAGGCGCTCGATGCCATGGACGAGGCCGGTGCCAAGGTGCATCTCATGGGCGGTGAAGTCACGGAGGACACCGTGGCCGAGGTCATCAGCATGATGACGGGAATTCCCGCCTCGCGTGTGGGTCAGAAGGAGCGCGCCCGTCTGCTCTCCCTGGAGGATACGCTCAGGAAGTCCGTCATAGGTCAGGATGAGGCCATCCATCGTGTGGTGCGTGCCATACAGTGCAGTCGCATGGGTCTGAAAGACCCGAAGAAGCCCATCGGCACGTTCCTCTTCGTGGGCCCCACGGGTGTGGGCAAGACCTACCTGTGCAAGCGCCTGGCCTGCGAGATGTTCGGCAGCGAGGACGCTCTCATCCGCATCGATATGTCCGAGTATATGGAGAAGCACACTGTCTCCCGCATGGTGGGTGCGCCTCCGGGCTATGTGGGCTACGACGAGGGCGGCCAGCTCACCGAGCGTGTGCGCCGCCGTCCCTACAGCATCGTCCTGCTCGACGAGATAGAGAAGGCCCATCAGGACGTTTACAACATACTCCTTCAGGTGATGGACGAGGGTCGTCTCACCGACGGCAACGGTGCCACGATAGACTTCAAGAACACCATCATCATCATGACCTCCAACATCGGCACGCGCCAGCTCAAGGAATTCGGCGGCGGCATCGGTTTTGCCGCTTCGCAAGGCGAGGTGGACCGTCAGCGTGCGCGCAGCATTGTGGACAAGGCCATCAGGAAGCAGTTCGCTCCCGAGTTCCTCAACCGTCTGGACGACATTATCCATTTCGACCAGCTCGGCGAGGAGACCATACAGCGCATCGTGAGCCTCGAACTGCAGCCTCTCATGCAGCGCATCGCCGACTTGGGCTATCAGCTCACCGTCACTCCCGAGGCGCAGCAGTTCCTGGCACACAAGGGCTACGACGTGCAGTACGGTGCCCGTCCGCTCTCACGCGCCATACGCACCTGTCTGGAGGAACCCCTCTGCGAGGTGATGATGCAGGGAGGACGCAAGAGAAAATACAAAACATCAGTAGATAACGATAAAATTATACTTTCATGAAAAAAGGTAACATTGGGGTAACGACTGAAAACATCTTCCCCGTCATCAAGAAATTCCTCTACAGCGACCACGACATATTCCTTCGCGAGATGGTGTCCAACGCTGTGGATGCTACACAGAAACTCAAGACGCTGGCCGGCAAGGGCGAGTTCCAGGGCGAACTGGGCGACCTCAAGGTGGAGGTGCTCATCGACAAGGAGGCCGGCACACTCACCGTGCGCGACCACGGCGTGGGCATGACTGCCGACGAGATAGAGCGCTACATCAATCAGATTGCCTTCTCCGGTGCGGGCGAGTTCCTTGAGAAGTACAAGGACGCCGAGGCCATCATCGGCCACTTCGGTCTGGGCTTCTATTCCTCCTTCATGGTGTCCGACCGCGTGGACATCCTCACCAAGAGCTATCAGGACGCTCCCGCCCAGAAGTGGTCGTGCGACGGCAGTCCCGAATTCTCCCTCGAGGAGATAGACAAGAGCGAGCGCGGCACCGACATCGTGATGCACCTCTCGGACGACTGCAAGGAGTTTCTCGAGAAGGGTAAGATAGAGCAGCTGCTCTCCAAGTACTGCCATTTCCTGCCCATCCCCGTGGTCTTCGGCAAGGAGAGCAAATGGGACGAGAAGGAGAAGAAGATGGTGGAGACCGACGAGGACCACGTGATAAATTCCGTGGCACCCCTGTGGATGCGCAAGCCCGCCGAACTCAAGGACGAGGACTATAAGGAGTTCTACCGCCACCTTTTCCCCATGAGCGACGAACCCCTCTTCTGGATTCACCTCAATGTGGACTATCCCTTCAACCTCACGGGCATACTCTATTTCCCCAAGCTCAAGGAGAACATCGAGATGCAGCGCAACAAGATACAGCTCTACTGCAATCAGGTCTTCGTCACCGACCAGGTGGAGGGCATCGTCCCCGAGTTTCTCACGCTGCTCCACGGCGTTATCGACTCGCCCGACATTCCTCTGAACGTGAGCCGTTCCTATCTGCAGGGTGACCCCAACGTGAAAAAGATATCGAGCTACATCACCAAGAAGGTTTCCGACCGCCTTTCTTCCATCTTCAAGACGCAGCGCGCCGAGTATGAGGAGAAGTGGCAGGACATCTCCATCTTCATCGCCTACGGTATGCTCTCCGAGCCCGACTTCTACGACAAGGCCAAGGACTTCTATCTGCTCACCGACACCGAGGGCAAGCATTTCACCCTTGACGAGTACAAGACGCTCATTGCCTCCGAGCAGACCAACAAGGACGGTCAGACCATCTACCTCTATGCCACCGACAAGGAGGCTCAGTACGCCCAGATTGAGGCTGCCCGGAAGAAGGGCTACAGCGTGCTGCTGATGAACGGACAGCTCGATGCTCCTCTCATGAATATGCTTGAGACCAAGCTTGAGAAGTCCACCTTCACGCGTGTCGATTCCGATGTCCTCGAGCGTCTTATCCTCAAGGAGGACGTCAAGGAGCAGACGGAGGAGGAGAAGAAGCAGTACGAGGGTCTCATCAAGGCCTTCTCCGACCTGCTGAAGCCTGCCGAGGACGACAAGAAGGCTCCCACCTACAGTGTGCAGACGCAGTCGCTGGGTGCCGAGGCTGCTCCCGTCACACTCACGCAGAGCGAGTATATGCGTCGTATGAAGGAGATGGCACGCCTGCAGCCGGGTATGTCGTTCTATGGCGAACTGCCCGACTCCTACAATGTCATCCTCAACACCGACGCTCCTCTCATCCGCAAGGTCATCGACGGCGACGACAGCCAGGTGGCTCAGCTTGTGGACCTCTGCCTGCTGCAGAACGGTCTGCTCAAGGGTGAGGCTCTCCAGCGCTTCGTCGAGCGTACGATGCAGGGGCTTAGTTAAAGTTTAGAGTTTAAAGTTTAGAGTTGAGTTAACCAATAAAAGCCGTCCGGAAGGGCGGCTTTTATTAGTTTATAATTTGCTTTGGGCGGACGAGTCCTGTGTCATTTCTTGCGGACGGGGCGCACATAGAACTCTTCGGTGCGTTCATACCAATCGACGCCATAATACGCGGCACCCAGGCCGACAGACAACGCATAAGCATCTCTCGCATCGTAAGGCGTAGACGACCAAAAGCGCGTACTGCTACGACTAAACACATTGGAGGGTAAGAATATCTTGCCACCATTCGGCCCGGTGAACCTACCTCCATCCACGTTGCTCTGATTTACGTATTCGTATCGACACTTATCGAACAATTCTACCATTTGGTCATACGTTGGTGCTGATGATGCCTGTCCGAATCTGTATAAATTGCCATTGTCTTCCGGTTTTGACGCACCCAGGTTACAGCATCGCCACAGCGTGCCGCTAGGCAGCCCCAGGTCTATCCAATGCGGGTGTTGGGTGTTGGGGCAAGTCTTGTAAGCCATATTGCCCGTGTCCGGAAGGCCGGGTATGGGATTAACAATCTCGTTGTCGTCATCGTCGCCGCAGGAGGCAAAGCCTACACACACAGCTGCCAGCAGAAGCATTGGCAGCCACATAAACATTTTCTTTTTCATTGTTTGTTGTTTGTTCATTGGTAAGATTAGTTAAACAGTTATTTGCAGCACAAAAATACAACAAAATCCGCAAACAGCAAATTTTACGCGTAAAAAACATTAAAAAAATATAAAATGCAAGTATCATGTGTTTTGAAGGGAGCCTGTTTAATGGGCAATATCCGATAAAACAATCCCCCGCTTCATGTTGAGGCAGGGGATTATCCATCTTACTTCTTCCTTCTTACGTCAGCCGCCTCACCTGTTTCCTTTCGCTCTGTTGTGACTCTTGCAAAGCATCTGGCAGTTGCTGATGTCCGTGGCGCCGCCCTTGCTCCATGCCGTCACGTGGTCGGCATCCATATCCTTCAGATCCCAAATCTTGGTGTGGTTGGCATCATGACCGATGGCGCAGTAGGGACAGTTGCTTTCTCCCTTCTCCTTGGCTGCCGCCGTTTGCCGGGCATAGACGGCTTTCTTCGTGGGCTCGTCAAACACGCGGACGTTCAGCAGTTTGGTATTCTGACAGCCGTCGAGAATGTATTCGTAGATACCTTTCTTGTCTTTCACATAGAAGCTCTCGTAGAGCTCACGCACCTTGGCTGCTACATCAGCAGGGTCGTAGGCCGTGTTGTGGAAGCGCTCGTAGAGCTCGCCCCACCTCAGGCCGCACATATCCTTCTCTGGATTAAAGTCGAACACGGCAGTAATCCAGTCGATGACGGAAGTGAAATATGTCTTCAGTTCGTTGATATTATCATCATTGCGATGGGCTGCCATGTATTCCTCCGTATGCCCGCGACTTACCCAGTCGAGTGCTGTGGCAAGGTAGTCCTGGCGCTTTGCTGTGCCGGGGATGAAGCAGCTCCATTTGTTGATGTTGGTGTTGTTCGAGTTGGAAAACTCCTCTTTGGCTTTGGTGACAAAGGGGCCGCTATACACGGCGTTGAGTATCTCCTGTGTGTTGAGGGGAATGCCAACGATGTTGATGGTGCGGAACCAGTCTTTTATTTCCTTCTCTGTGCCTTCGCAGACATAGATGAGCAGCTTGGTGTTCAGGAAGCGCTCCTGTTCCTCCTTGTTGAGCGATGTGAAATACCAAGGTCTGCCGTCGGCATCTATCCATGCGAATTTCTCCGTGATGAAACGTCCCAGCGACGTGATGCGCTGCTGTCCGTCGAGCACTTCATATCTATCCTCACCGACCTTCGAGAAGTAGATCAGTCCCAAGGGATAACCGTTGCGCACAGACTGAATCACATCCACTTCTTTCTTACCACCATTCTCGGCATAGAGATAATGGCGCTGAAACTCCGGCTGAATCGTCAGTCGCCCGGAGAGGCCATACAGACCTTTGCCTTCGTATTCGTTGTACTGGAAGCCTTTGCAGATATCGCCAATGGTCCAGTCGGTGATGAGTGTCGGTTTCATGTTGCTTATTGTTTTTTGCGGATGATAATTCTAGAATAAGGGCATGATGATTTCCCTGATACGGGGTCTGTATAGGCTAAATCTGAACGTCCTCTATAATTCTTTACTATTCCTATTTCCTTCGCGAGGTCACCTGCTCCAAGTCCTATGATTTCAAACTGTTCAGGGCAGTACCTGTCTAAGAGAGAATCGGGGACTCCCATATAGCCCGGGTAATCAGACGGAATACATTCTACTGCAGGAATATCAATGGCATCGTAGTTGTCGTAGTGTATATATCCTCGATCCCTCAGTGTCTTATTTTTCCCATAGCGAAGATTATCTTTCATGGTCATCAACTGCAATGCTTCATGGCGACGACCATGATCAAGATTCGTAAACCATCTTACTCCATTTACCCTCCACAAGAATTGCCCATTTTGAAAATAGGCGTTTTTCTGATTCGACATCTTGTCTGGATCATATAAAGTTGCATCGGCTATAAAGAAGGCTGCTCCTCCGTTAAAATATGAACTTCCCAGCCACATCTTATTATCTCTAATCAAGGGAAATATCTCTTTATAATGTATTGCATTGATATTACCAATAACAAGAAATTGTTTCCTAACCTCATTTATCCACTCCATAAACTCCCTAAACAAAGAAAACGGGGGATTTGTTACTATAATATCAGCCTCATCTCTGAGCTTACAGACTTCCTTACTGCGGAAATCTCCGTCACCCTCCAGATAGTGCCACTCCAGGTCATCAAGGTCAATGTGGCCGTTGCCGTTGACATCGCGCGTCAGCTCGAATATCTTACCTTTGATGCGCGTTTTGTCCACGTCATACCACGCGCTGCTTGTCTCGAAGAGGGTAGGCTGGTAGTTCTTGTATTTCTTGCTCTCGACGGCATACGATGTACTGATGAGCCGCTTCAGTCCGAGTCGCTCGAAGTTCTGCGCAAAGAAGCGGGTGAAGTTGCTCCACTCCGGATCATCGCAGGGTAGCAGCACCGTCTTGTCCCGAAAGGTGTCTGGATTGTATTCCAGATAGGCGTTCACCTCCTTCTGGATGTCGGCATACTGGGTATAAAATTCATCGTTCTTCGCCGCTTTCGCCGCACCGAGATTAGTGTTGTTTGCCATACGCGATTGATAGTTTTCATAGTATAGCACCGACTATCAATCACGCCAAGACGCAGAAAGGTGTGATGCACCTTTTGCGTTCAGCTTCGAGGCAGCCTCGGAATGGAAACCCCGTCATCTTCACAAGAATGCACCACACCTATGTGTGTGCATCGCTATGACTGAAGATGAAAGGTGCCCATTATGGCCACCTCACCACGTATTATCTCGTTGCGTTTTTATTTCCAATAAGTTTCCGAGGCTTTTGGCTGAACGCGAAATAATAGCGAATGCTTTTTGTCCGGATTTCTCCCCGAACTGATGGCAAAGATACAAAGATTTTTTGAATGAGTAGCAAAAACGCATTATTGAGGAGATAATTCTTCCCAAAAAAATATAAAATATGCAGCAAAGCCACCAAGTCGGCAGTAAAGATAAAAAGAGCAGACCCCTAAATAGAAGTCTGCTCCCGAGGGAATGGTCTAATGTCGACTTTCCTACTTTCCTACTTTCTGCATTTTATATTATCGGAAGTTCGGCAACAAGTTTCTTGTAGTGTCCACGCATGGTGCGCTCGATGGCCTTGTCTGCCTCCAGTCGCTGCAAAGTCTTTTGACCTGCACGGTTGTTTGCATAGCCGAATGTCTGTGAAAATACTTCTGTGCTGAACTCTTCGGGCAACAGACGGAAACACTCGATAAACTTGTTCGTGCGGCGACATTGCTTTGCTGCTTCCTGCAACTGGTCGTTATAGTATTTGCGGTGCAGTTCGTAATACCAGAAATGCTGTGTCCTATATTGTATGTCAAGCACTAAATCCACCAAAGAACGGTCTACATCATCAGGAGTATAGGTGCCGTTTTTTTCGCGCTCCTCCCAATGGCGCATGTCAATGTAGGGAGCCGAGATATTGATGCCGTAGTATGGTACACGCTTGATAAGCAGCCAATCGGCCTTGTCGCGGTTATTGAAATCGGCAATGGCACGGCGCTCGTCGCACCACTTATGCACGTGCTCTACCAGAGGCCACAAGGGCAGTTCACCACGACGCTGGTCCAGACGATAGGCCCACTGACGCAAGGTCTCATTGTATGCGCTCAAGTTAGAATCCTCTTTGCGACGTAACGGCATCATTTTGAAGTCATCCTCGCCCATTGGGATTGTGGCGGTACGTGTATCGAGACCAGAATTGACAGAGCGTTCGTTGACGAGCTTCTGGAGCGTAGGCGGTGTGAACGTCTCCATCATGTTCCAAAAAACGCGATAACGCCCAGATACCGACTGCTTGTTGGAGTAATGCTGGTCATCGATTTCCCCGTGGAAACTAAGCAGAATCATATTGCTGCGCGAAATCCAAGACCCCGACTTGCCTATCTCTAGGTCTTTTTCCGAAGAACAGGTAACCATGTGACGCCCCATCATCTCGCCGTCTACTTCCTCTTTGCAGTTGATCATTGAGCGGATGAATTCGGAGTTGGACGAGCGATAGCCAAACATGCGATTGTAAATCGCCGGGCGAAGGTCTTTCTCCTTATTGGCTCCTTTTGCATCGGTCTCACTCTTCCACGTGTTGGTGCTTTCGTCGGCCAATTCACCCTCGGCAATGACAGGAGCCAGCAGCAACTCAGAAATTCTCTCCAGCGAATGCTTTCCGCTTGTAGGGTCTCCTACGCCCCAGATAATGTAGTTGAGACGCATTCTTTCACATTCGTTTGCGTAGAAATAGTAGTAGCACAAATCCATGCATGTGCCCATCATGGCTGCTGAGGCAAAGAGGAGGAAAGGCCACAGACGACGTGGATGGGGCTCGCACACCTCGCGCAGACATGGGTACACGTCGAACAACGATTCTATTGTGTCACACCAGCGGTCGAACGGCAGGATGGCCAAGGGGTTGGAGCTCTTCGTGACAGTTGTCTGGTCGAGATTGATACCAGCCTTATCCATCAGTTCTTTCAGGACCTTCGGATAGTGGGTCAACAGTTTCTTCTTGGCTGCCGTCTGACACAAGTCTTCCACCTCGCCCGGATTGGGGCTCCATGCCTTCACCCAGTCCAGTCGGTAGGCCATCTGGATGGCTTTCTGCGCATCGTTGTCGTTGTAGTAGCACAGCCAGTGGGATGTCTCCGTCTGCATGCGCTCATGCTTCGTATGAGGGGGCAGGGTGGGGCCGTAGTACTCGTTGAGCACCCGGATGAAGGCCTCGTCTTCCCGTGAGAATTCAGCCGGTGCTTCATTATGCGACATTTCCGGGGTGGTGGAGACACTATTCACTTTCGCCTTCTCTTTGCGCTTCTGGGCTTTCAGTTCCTCGTCATACTTCTTCCACTTGGGGTCGGTGGGCGCAGATCCGTTGGGCTGCTGGCGGTAGAGTTCGCCTTGCTGCAAGTCGTAGTCAGTTCTTATGATGTTATTATCCATATTGATAAAATTAATGGTTAAACAATTCTTTCTCGTCACAATAGAGCACGTCGTCGGGTGTCGTTAGGAAACTTAGTCGAGTACTGTCCTTACATTGGTCATCGACCCACTGCAACACTCCCAGACGCTCAGCCATCTGCCACTGATGGCAAATCAGGTTGTGGGGATAGTTCGTGTCTGCACGGAACACAATCTTCATTCCGTCTTCCGATGCCGACACATAGACCAACAGTATGCCCAGTGCTTTCAAGTCGTGCTCCTGCTGCAAGTGTGCGAATAGTTCACGTGGATTGCCGCAATGGTCCACGTCGATGACCACCAGGCCTGATAAGTAAGCATAACGCATGTCGCGCCATCGTCCTGTTTTGCCATAGTTGTACTTCTTCTTCGGGTCATCACCTGTGCTCACGGCAAATTCTGCAGCCTGAAAGCAGGCACCGGGCAGGGTACGCTTTACGGCATCTGCTGCCAGCTTTGCTTTTTTGCGAGCAGCCTCGTCGGTCAGCTGCTTCATATCCGCCAGCATTTGACGATACTTCTTAACGATTTCCGTTGCTGTCTGCATGGCTTGCTGCCACTCGTCCCAGCCCATCTGCAACATTTCGCAATAGGTGTGTACTTGATAAGTGATTTTAAACATGATTTTGTTCTCCTGTTTTTAGTGTATTAATAATTTTGTTGAATCGCTGATTAGCGGGCAGCCTTCTGACCACCAGCTGCACCTGACGCAGCACCTCGGCTTGCCAGTCGCGTGGGTGGCGGGTGAGGTCAATACGGCCAGTGAAGGTCATCTCGTTCTTCTTTTCGTCGAGCCAGCACTCTAGACCGTTCTCTTTCACCACTCGCAGGCTGTCTGGCAGCGTTACTGGCTTTTCGGGTTTCAGGTCTTTTGTCAGTTGGTTGAACTGCGTCAAGAGGTCGCTGTACTGGTCGGATGATGAGGCTTTGCATTTCAGCGAGAGCATCCGTGATGGGTCTTTGCCTGTTGTTATCCACGATTTGCCACCTCCAATACAGTTTTTTACATCTGTCTGACTGCTTGCTCCTTCGTTGAAGGGCGTGTAGTCGAAACTGTTGTTCGCTGGATCGTAAACGCCGACACCGCGCGTTTTGATTTTTTCAATTTTATTCATTGTCGTTATTATTAGAGTTTGATGCCTTGATTGTGAGCACAGGTGAGTATCCGCATGTAGAGTTGCCCAAGCAGTTCATCGACATACCTTAGGCCTGTGGTATGCAGTCCGAGACCGCTCCAACAGTCAATCAGGTTATCAACTATCTCCAGACTCACGTCTGCATTGTAGCCCGCGAGAGCTTCTACTATCTCTGACTTTAGGATTGGGTCGATCCAGTCGGGAATGGTGTAGCTCAGCAAAGCGAGTGCAAATCCGTCGGACTCTACGCTTTGTATTAGGTCACTGTGGAAGATTTGCATCTTTTGAAAATGTACGTGCGAAGGGTGTACCTCACGTCCAAACATTACTCGTCCTTCATGTTTGGTGCCGCGTGCTGCGGACTTTTTGTAAAACTTTGTGTGTGTCATAATTAAAAATAACATGTACACCCTATACTGCAAAAAAGACGGCGCTGAACAATTCAACGCCGTCTTTTGTTATGACAAGAGATTTATAAAATACTAAAAATAAACGGATTTAGTTAAAAAATACGGAAGCGCGTGAAAAACAGACACTCCGTTTTTTCAACTATTGCCTATGTCTTCTTCATATGATTCTTTAATCCCCATTGGATCATCATCCTCATCTCCTTGTTGATGTGATTCCCTTGACCTTGCTTTATTTGAGTAGCCTATTCTGTCTTCCTCCCTATTTGCGTGCTTTTTGTAGTTTGGACTGGGTTTTTCGGGATTGAGCATCTCTACGATTTCCTCCAAATCCTGCGCGATTTTTATGGGGTCATGTGTGCTTCCCAAATCATCAGAGTTGAAAGGAGTAAGTTTTCCATTCTTCGCTTTCCCCTTGCCGTTGAGAAATACTTGCGATGTTATTACCCAGATATCATCATCACTACCAAAAGTTATATATCCTCTGTATTTCCACTGGTTGACAACATAATGAAGTTGCCTCTTTGTCCCTAACCATATGATTGTGGAACTGGTAGTTCCGTCTGTAAAATTGTTAATGAAGTGTCTCTGGTCTGCATGTATTAAATTCGCTCCGCCATCTGCTTTTGATTTCTTCATGAAATTATACAAATCCACAACTTGCGCCATGCGATATGGATCTGGTCCATTTCCACGTATAAAAGGAAAGCCCTTGTGTTTTCCCCTGGGTATCGGAGATGGCTTTTTCTTTCGCTCCTTGCGTGTTTTTTTTTCTATTCTTGTTGCTTTGCTCTTGACAAACTCTAAATATTGCTCCATTAAACGAATAATTGTGTCTTTGTTATTCCCTTGCAAATAGTTTAATAGAGCCTTTGAAGTCTCAATCCTTTTTTTTTCTTCTTCAAGATGTACTCCGTTTTTGAACTTATCTTCATAATTTTTATTCCATGAATCTAAATATATGCATTGTTGGAGATCGACATATATGTCACACATCTTTTTATAATATGATTCAAATATCCTTACGTTGTTATGGTCGCTCCTGTTTTTTTGCTTTATCCAATAAGCAACAATGCCAGAAGCCACGATGGGACAACTTTTTTCTTCCGATTCCGTAAGTCCGTTTTCTAAGTTTAATTCACTGCGTACAAAATGATATTCGTCATATGTTTCTCCAATATCGTATAGAGGCTTGCCTTTTTCATCAATATCTTCTTTCAACTCATTAAAGTCAACAATGGAACCATGTTCTCCGTTGGCCCACTTACATACACTATATATATACAATTTACAAAGGCTATAGCCGGCATCATACGATTTCCCCTGCTTGTCGTGAATATATGGGCTTAATTCTTTTTTCATATTTAATGTAATAAGACGTTCTTGGTGCAAAGATACGAATAATTATTAGAACGACAAAAAATCTTGTAGGAAAGTAGGAAAGTAAGAAAGTAGGAAAGTGGACAAGAAGTATGTAAAAGGTATTGGAAATAGAAGAGATAATTGGTATTAATGATTACAAATTAAAAAAACTTATACTATGAATGTCTCTTTACTGTGTTCAGAGAAAATGTTTCATGTCCGCTTTCCGCATTTCCTACTTTCTGCATAACTATATGGGGATGGTAAATTCGCCCCTCGTAGCGAACCCGCGGTCCGGTCGTTGCGGACTGCGAGTCAGGTCGTTTCGGACTGCCGGCAAAGCGGTGGCTGTCTCAGTTCTCGCAAATCAACTTGGCGAGGGCGTTGAGGGCCAGGCACTGGTCGCGGCGGATGGCGAGGCGCTCGTTGTGATGCTCCCAAGGGGCGAGAATCAATATCTGACCGCTGCTGCATGCCTCCATACGCTTGCCGCCGGGCTTCGCCAGTTCCGCAAATCCGTTTTCCTGAAGGATGATGAGCGGCATGCCCTCGTCAAAGGCGGCACGCATCACCGCTTTCTCGCCCTTCGAGATGCAGGGAGACACCAGCACAGCTCCCTTGCGGGCCTGTGCAAGCCACCATGCCGTCTTCTCTGATATCTCATCATCGGTGAGGCGGCGAGAGCACTGCACCTGCAACTTCACAGGGCGCTGCAGCAGGAAGCGGTTGCCGATGGCCGAAAACTGCTGCGGGCCCACAGTGAGGCCGCGCTGCACACGGAAGAGGTCGGGATGCTCGCGTTTCATCAGGAGGCGGCGGGGATTGTCGTGCAGATAGTCAAGCCATCGCTGCAGCTGGCCCTCGCGAAGGAGCAGCTTGTCGTTGAAGCCGCGGGCAAAGAGCAGGCCGTGGGTGCGGTCGTCTTTGGGATGGGGTGATTGTCGCGCTGAAGGTTCTGTTTGTCGCTGTAGTACAGCAACAGACTGGACAGCAACAGGCTGGACAGAAGGAAAGAGCTCGCGATATGCTTTATTACACCCCTGCTTGAATCCAAGCAGGACTTTGCCTAAAGGCTGCTCTATTTTTTCCTTCACGAAGAGGATGCCATGCAAATGGTCGGGCATCATTTGCAAAGCCACTAAGCTTATCTGGGGATAATGCAGAGGTATCTCATTCCAACAGGCTTCAACCCGCCGCCCCAGCGCCGTGAGTTCCATGCGGGGAGCATCGGGGCTGTCGGCAGGAGCATCGCTGCGGCCTATCACCCTGCCGAAGAGCGGACGGCGGCCCTCGGTCACCATCGTCACCATATACATCATGCGCTCTGTGTAGTCGTGATCCACACAGCGGCGCAGCATCGACGGCTTCTTCTCACCGGCAAAGGCCTTTCGGCTTTCATAGACTTCGCGTTTCATCAGCAGCGGATCTTCTCAAATCTCTGTGCAAAGATACGAAAAATCTTCGAAAAAGCATGAAAAACAAGGCATAAAAAAAGCTTCAAAAAAACATACAGAATACGTAAAAAAGTTGTCAAAATATTTGCGTATGTCAGAATTTTTTTGTAACTTTGTAGCGTTGAAATGATGGGGAGAATTGAGCCGCATGGCTGCTCGGAATACTGCTCCAGTGCACGGGAAAAAGTCACCTGAAGCACCTCGGCGAGAGGACCTCCGGAAGTCAACGCAAGAGAGTGTTTTTGCCAATTTGTTTAACGTAAAAAGATTGTATTTTTGTATGGCAAACGAAAGAATCGCCTTGGGTATCAACCTCAGGCAAAACAAGAACAGCCGTAATGCTGGCTACGGCAAGTACTACCCGGTAGTGGACCAGCAGAAGACCCTCTCGCTGCGCGGTCTGGCGGAGCACATGGTGAGCCATGGTTCGCTCTATGGTCGCAGTGTGGTGGAGGGAGTGTTGAACCAGATATGCGAATGCCTGCCCGAACTCGTGGCGCAGGGCGTACCCGTGAAGCTCGGCTCGCTGGGCACATTCTATCCCACGGCGCAGGTGACGAAGAACGGGGCTGTGGAGGGCTACGCCGGCATGGACGGTCTCAACCCCGGCACCATCGTGCAGGGCATACGCATCCGCTTCCGTCCCGACTCCACGAAGCTGGACAACCTGTGCGGACCGAAGTTCAAGGAGCGCTGCTCGCTGGAACTGCGCAACATCGTGGACACCCAGGAGGTGACGCTGGAGGGCAAGACGCGCAAGGTGCAGACACTCGTTCCCGTGGCTACGGCTGTGGCAGAGTGGAAGGCACGCGAGGCTCTGGAGGGCAACGACGACCCCGACTTCGGCGGCGGATCTACGGGCGGTAACACCCAGGGTGGTAGCACCGGCGGCAATACCGGTGGCAGCACAGGTGGTAATACCGGTGGCGGCGACAACGGCGACGGACCGAGCGAGGGCTAAGCGGCTGCGCCTAAATGAGAAGAGAAAGGTGCCTTTCGGTGCCTTTCTTTTTTGTTTCAGTCCCTCAAAAAACGGCACGGACAGCCATAAAGTTTGCAACTTTAACATAAAAAACGCCCGAAAGTTTGCTTGAATGCGTACGTTTTGTTATTTTTGTACCTATATTTGATGAATTATGAAATATATTGCAATTACAGCACTGCTGATCAGTATCGGACTGACAGCCTGTTCCTCGGACGATAACGGCGAGGTGCAGCCGCAGGATGTACCCGGAATCACCACACGCACGATGTATGTCGATGTGACGGAAAACCCGTTGACCGATAATACGGCGAACGGGGCACGTGAGACAGTGAGCACACGCACCGCTGCTCCCACTACGACATCGACACTAAGCAGCTTCTCCATGAACTACATGACCAACAAGTATGATTTCTCGAAAACCGCCGGCCCATGGCGCACAGCCACCTGGCCTGGAGTCGGGAATGATGACAAGATAGACTTTTATGCCTACAACGGCGGTACGTATAATTACAACGACGGCGCGCCCTATGCTACGTTCAGTGTTGACGAGGATGCCTTCAACCAGCACGACTTCCTGGTGGCAGAGCACAAACAGATATCCTACAATGACGCTAAGGGACATGTCAGCCTGACGTTCGACCACGCCTGCGCAGCTGTCTTTTTTACCGTGCAGATAACAAATACGCTGAGAACAAATCTTGGCCATGACCTCATGGTGAACAGCATCGTGCTGAGGAATGTCTATAAGTCGGGCACGTACAATTACGGGACGAAGTCCTGGTCTGATGTCAGCACTGTTGCCAACTACACCCTTACCAATGTCGCCGCTGGCGACGCAATCACCGTGACGCCTACACCTCAGGCTTTGCCCACCGAGTATCTCTTCATGATTCCGCAGGTGCGACCGGCCGGCGTCGGAGGCATATATTTGGAGGTTAACTATACCACCTCGTCTGCCAAGTCGGTCAGCATCCCCCTGGATGTCAACTGGGAAAGCGGGCAAATGTATACAATCAACATCAAATTAGGAACCAGCGCCATACAGCCATGAAAAAGAAATATATCACTCCGGCCACCAATGTCTTCCCCGTGCAGTTGCAGTCCCACCTGATGGATTACAGCGTGAGAGACTATGAGAACAAGGGCCCGCAGAATGTCGGGTTGGGGAAAGATGCAGATGAAGATTAATCATAAAAACACAGTTAACAGTAAAAATAAAAATGAGCAAGGAATATCTTTTGGGACTGGATGTGGGGAGCAGTTCGGTGAAGGCATCCCTGGTGGATGTGGCAACCGGTGAGATGGCAGGTACGGCATTCTGGCCGCAGTCGGAAGCACCCATCAAGGCGCTCAGGACAGGATGGGCGGAGCAAAGCCCGCAGATGTGGTGGGACAACATGAAGACCGCGCTGGGCAAGGCCATGCAGCAGGCAGGGGCCAAGGGCAGCGAGGTGAAGGCCGTCGGTATCTCGTATCAGATGCACGGACTGGTGTGTGTGGACAAGAACGGCGAGGCTCTGCGCGACAGCATAATATGGTGCGATTCACGCGCCGTGCCCTACGGAGAGAAGGCTTTCCGCGAAGTGGGGGAGACATGGTGTCTGGAGCATCTGCTCAATTCGCCCGGTAACTTCACTGCGGCAAAACTGGCGTGGGTGAAGGAAAACGAGCCCGAGCTCTTCAGCAGGATACATAAGATAATGCTTCCCGGCGACTATATCTCCATGCGGCTGAGCGGCGAGATGAACACCACAATAGGTGGACTGAGCGAAGGCATGATGTGGGACTTCAAGGAAAAGAGCACTGCAGGCAAACTGCTCGACTACTACGGAGTGCCCGCGGAGATGATACCCGAGGTGGTGCCCACATTCAGCGTGCAGGCACAGGTGTCGAAGGCTGCAGCAGAGGAACTGGGTCTGGAGGCCGGTACGCCCATCAGCTACCGCGCAGGAGACCAACCCAACAACGCGCTGAGCCTGAACGTGTTCAACCCCGGAGAGATAGCATCCACGGCCGGCACCAGCGGCGTGGTCTACGGTGTGCTGGGAGAGGTGCGCTACGATACGAAGTCGCGCGTGAACACCTTCGCGCACGTTAATTATACAAAGGAACTGACACGACTGGGTGTGCTGCTCTGCATCAACGGTACGGGTATCCTCAACGCGTGGATGCGCCGCACAGTGGCTCCGGAAGGCATCTCATATGCTGAGATGAACGAGATGATGGCCGCCATACCCGTAGGCAGCGAGGGCGTGAGCATCGTGCCCTTCGGCAACGGTGCCGAGCGCGTGCTGGAGAACAGGGAAGTGGGATGCAGCGTGAACGGCGTGAACTTCAACAAGCACACGAAGGCACACCTCATGAGAGCCGCCCAGGAGGGAATCGTATTCTCGTTCTGCTACGGTATGGAGGTGATGCGCGACATGGGTATGGATATACGCACGATACACGCAGGCAGAGCCAATATGTTCCTCAGCGACATATTCCGCAAGACGCTGGCAAGCGTGAGCGGTGCCACAATCGAACTGTACGACACCGACGGCAGTGTGGGCGCTGCAAAGGGTGCAGGTATCGGCTGCGGCATATACAAGGACAATACGGAAGCTTTCTCCACACTGAAGCGCCTGGATGAGATACAGCCCGAGACGGGGGCCGAATATCAGGAGGCATACCAGAGGTGGAAAGAGGTGCTGGAAAAGCAGTAACCGACCGCAATACGCAGTAAGACGAAGAAGGCTACCTTCACGGGTAGCCTTCTTTGTGTATGTATAATAAGGGACATCTGCTTAGCAGAGAGCCTGCGTGTCGAGGGCAATCATGAGTTCCTCGTCGGTGGGGATGCAGCAGACGGTGACCTTGGAGTCGTCGGCAGAGAGGACGGCCTCTTTGGCACGGCAACTGCGGTTTTTGGCGGCGTCCATCTTCACACCCATGAATTCAAGCCCGCTCGTGGCGCCTTCACGCACTTCCCACTGGTTCTCGCCTGCACCGCCGGTGAAGAGGATGATGTCCACACCGCCCATTGCGGCTGCATACTGACCGATGTATTTCTTGATGCGATAGCAATACATCTCCTTAGCCAGACGTGCCTTGTCGTTGCCGGCAGCGATACCGGCGAGGATGTCGCGGAAGTCGGAGGAGAGTTCGCTCACACCGGCCAGTCCCGACTTCTTGTTGAGCAGGTCGGAGAGGCCCTTTGTGTCGAGTCCGAGTTTGTCCATGAGGAATGTCACGGCACCGGCATCGATGTCGCCCGAGCGGGTGCCCATGATGAGGCCTTCCAGGGGAGTGAGACCCATGGAGGTGTCCACACACTTACCGTCCTTCACGGCAGCTATGGAGGCACCGTTGCCGATATGGCAGGTGATAATCTTCTTACCCTCGGGCGCTACACCCAGGAACTCGCACACGCGCTGTGACACGTAGCGGTGGCTGGTGCCGTGGAAACCGTAGCGGCGCACGCCGTACTCTTTATACAGATTGTAGGGGAGGGCATACATGAATGCGTAGTCGGGCATCGTCTGATGGAAGGCGGTGTCGAAAACACCCACCTGGGGAATCTCCGGCAGGAGTGCCGTGACGGCATCCACACCCTTGATGTTGGCGGGATTGTGGAGAGGAGCCAGATCGTTGCACTTGGCGAAGTCGGCCATCACCTCGGGGGTGAGACGGACGGACTTGTTGAACTTCTCGCCGCCGTGCACCATGCGGTGGCCCACAGCACCGAGTTCGTGGAGGTCTTTGAGCACGGCATACTCACCTGTGGTGAGCACCTCGAATATCCACTGCACGCCGGCGGTGTGCTCGGAGATGGGACGCTCCATCTTGTGCTTCTCGCCGTTGAGTTTTACTGTGATGAATGAATCGGGCAAACCGATTTTCTCTATGCCGCCGGATGTGATGACGCTCTTGTCCGTCATATCATACAACGCGTATTTTATAGAACTACTACCACAATTTAGAACCAATATTTTCATCTCTCTAAACTCTAAACTTTCAACTCTAAACTTTTATTTTTTAACTTTTAACTTTCTACGCGTCCTGTGCCTGGCACGATGTAATGGCAATCATCTTGTAGATGTCGTCTACGGAGCAACCTCTGGAGAGGTCGTTGACGGGACGTGCGATGCCCTGAAGGATGGGACCTATGGCATCGGCACCGCCGAGGCGCTGTGTGAGTTTGTAACCGATGTTGCCGCACTCGAGGTTGGGGAAGATAAGCACGTTGGCATGGCCTGCAATCTTGCTGCCGGGAGCCTTCTTCTCACCCACAGCGGGTACGAGGGCTGCATCAGCCTGCAGTTCGCCGTCCACGTCGAGACTGGGGTCGAACTGCTTGGCCAGACGGGTGGCTTCCACCACTTTGTCCACCACTTCGTGCTTGGCGCTGCCCTTTGTGGAGAAGGAGAGCATAGCCACCTTGGGCTGTGCGATGCCTGCCACGCTCTTGGCTGTCTGTGCCGTGCATACGGCAATCTGGGCCAACTGGGAAGCATCGGGCATCGGCGTCACGGCTACGTCGCCATAGACGAGTACACCGCCTTCACCGTACTGTGTACGCTCAGAGATGATGAGCATGGCACCGCTCACGCAGGAGATGCCGGGAGCGCACTTGATAATCTGGAGAGCGGGGCGCAAGGTGTCGCCCGTGGTGGAAAGGGCACCGGATATCTGACCGTCGGCATCGCCGCTCTTGATGATGAGGCAGCCGAAGTAGAGAGGGTCGAGCACCTGCTTGCGGGCCAGTTCGGGAGTCATGCCTTTCTTCTGGCGGAGCTGGAAGAGCAACTGGGCATACTCCTCTGTCTTGTCGCTGGTGGCCGGGTCGATGATGGTGGCCTTGTCGAGGTGGGTGAGACCCAGTTTCTGACCCAGTGCCATGATGTCGGCCTTGGGACCGATGAGAATGATGTCGGCCAGGTCGTCGGCAAGCGCCATGTCGGCAGCAGTGAGAGTGCGCTCCTCGAGGCTCTCGGGAAGAACGATGCGCTGCTTGTTGGATTTGGCGCGCTGAATGATTTGTTGCATTAATGCACTCATAGTGAAAATGTGTTTATTGTTGTTTGATTGTATTTACGTTGTCGGTTTCAAGTTTCAGGTTTCAGGTTTCAGGTTTCAGGTTTTCGTTATCGTTTATATCTTGCCTTTCATGAGAATGCGTTCGAGCTCTTCGGCAGAGACGCGGGCCTTGAAGTCGTTGTCGTATGCCACGGAGATGCGTCCTGTCTCCTCGCTGACCACAATGGCAAGGGCATCGGTCTCCTTGGACAGACCCTTTGCGGCGCGGTGGCGCAGGCCGAAGTCTTTGGGTATGTCGAGGTCGTGTGACACAGGCAGGATACACGATGCTGCCACAATGCGGTCGCCGTTGATGATGAGGGCACCGTCGTGCAGGGGGGAATTCTTGAAGAAGATATTCTCGATGAGACGCTGTGAGACGAGGGCGTCGATACGTTCGCCGGTGCGCACGAAGTCGCCGAGGGGCAGGTCGTTCTGCATCACGATGAGGGCACCCACCTTCTGTTTCGCCATATTGAGGCACGCCAGAACGATGGGCGACACCTGCGAGCGGCTGTGACGGAAATCCTCGCCGTCTTCCATGTCCTTCTTCGGACGGAAGAAATTGATGATGCGGTTGGCTCTCTCGTGAGTGCCGAGGCTGAAGAAGAAATGGCGTATCTCCTCCTGAAAGAGTACGATGATGGCAATGACGCCCACGCTGACGAGCTGGTCGAGAATGCTGCCCAGGAGTTTCATCTCCACCACCTTTGAGATGATAATCCAGAAACTGATGAAGACGATAAGCCCGTAGAAGATGTTCACGGAGCGGGACTGCTTCATGAGTTTGTAGCAGGAGAAGAGTATCACCGCCACAAGGAATATGTCAAGTAGGTCTTTTATGCCAAATTCGAACATAGTCTGATGCATTGTACCGCTTCACGGACGTCGTGGACGCGGAGGATGGAAGCCCCCTTGAGGAGGGCTATGGTGTTGAGGCAGACGGTGCCTGTGAGGGCTTCTTCCGTGGATACCCCGAGCGTATTTTTTATCATGCTCTTGCGCGACACTCCCACCAGTACGGGGCAGGCCAGTTCGTCAACGAGGGCCGACAGGTGGGAGAGCATTTCGAAATCCTTTTCCGTGGAACCGGCAAAACCGAACCCGGGATCGAGGATGACATCCGCCACACCGCGCTCGCGGAGCATCTCAAGCGTTTCGCCCATGAGCCGGAAATCAGGCTGGGTGAGCACATAGGGAACGTGGAACGAACAGAGAACCTCGGTCATCTCGGGGCAGCCGCCGGAGACATCGTTGATGATGTCGGCACCATAGTCTTCAATCACCTTGCGTGCAACTTCCGGACGGAATGTATCCACGGAAATTACGGCTTCCGGCCAGATGCTCCGCACGAGGGGCAGACTCCAGGAGAGACGCCTGAGTTCCTCCTCTGCGCTGGCAGGAGTGCTGCCCGGACGCGTGCTGACGGCACCCACATCAATCATCGCGGCTCCCTCGTCGCGTATCTGCTGCACACGGCGCGTGAATGAAGCCTCGTCCGTAACGCGGGAGTCCGCGAAAAAGGAGTCGGGCGTCACATTCAATATTCCCATCACCTGGGGGCGGGATATATCGTGGAGCTTGCCTTTGATGTTGAGATAACAGTTCATTCGTGTGCAAAAATAACAAAAAAAAAGTTAGCACACGCGTGTATTGGGCTATTTATTTGGTCTTTTTTGTCGATTTTTTCAAAGAAGATGATTTTTTATCGGTTGTTTTGGCAGTTGACATGGAATGTTTCGGTACCTTTGTGTGCTATGTGTATTGAAAAACTGTACGAATTATATCTGCGTCACCCCCAGGTGACAACCGACACGCGGAAATGTGAGCCGGGGAGTTTGTTCTTTGCGCTGAAGGGAGAGCGCTTCGACGGCAATGCATATGCCTCTGCCGCATTGGAACAGGGCTGCGCCGCCGTGGTGGTGGACAGCAGGGACGCGGTGAAGGAGGGCGATGAGCGCTATGTTCTGGTGGATGATGTGCTGGAGACGCTGCAAAGGCTTGCCGCATACCACAGGCAGCAGCTGACTATACCGGTGATTCAGGTGACAGGCACCAACGGCAAGACCACCACGAAGGAACTGACGGCTGCGGTGCTCAGCCGGAAATACAGAGTGCGTTACACTCAGGGCAATCTCAACAACCATATCGGAGTGCCCCTGACACTGCTGTCCATTACGGCTGATGACGAGATTGCTGTGGTGGAAACCGGTGCGAACCACCCCGGAGAGATAGCATTCCTGTGCGGCATGGTAAAGGCCGACTGCGGACTGATAACAAACGTCGGGCGTGCCCATCTGGAGGGTTTCGGCTCCTTTGAAGGAGTGAAGAAGACCAAGGGTGAGCTCTACGACGACCTGACGGCAAGGGGTAAGTTTGCATTCCTCAACGGAGAGGACGGCGACCTCAGGGAGATGGCGGAGCAGAGGGGGCTGAAGACCGAGGCGTATGTGGACGGTGAGGTGAAGGAGTGCAATCCTTTCGTGGCCTGTGTGCTGAACGGGAGGGACGTGCAGACGCATCTGATAGGAGCCTACAATATAGCAAACGTGCGTGCTGCAGCAACGGTGGGACTGCATTTCGGCGTGCCGATGGACGACATCGCGGCTGCTGTGGAGGAATACGAGCCCAATCTCGGCCGTTCGCAGTATCTGGAGACCGGCAGGAACCGTCTTATCGTGGATGCTTACAATGCAAACCCGACGAGTATGGTGGCTGCGCTGGATAATTTCAATGAAATAAAGGCCGACGGCAAGATGGTGATACTCGGTGCCATGGGTGAGCTGGGAGAGGGCAGTGCTGCATTGCACAGAGAGGTGCTGGGGCACATCACGTGCGAAGCGTGGCTCGTGGGCAAAGAGTGGCCGGAAGACGCACAGGCCAGAAGGTTCGCTTCTGTGGAGGAAGTGACAGACGCACTGAAGGTGACACCCGTAGAGAATAAGACCGTTCTGGTCAAGGGCAGCCACAGCACGAAGCTGTATCAACTGCCGCAATACCTGTAAGATAATAAAAAAATAAAAGATAATATCATGAGAAAAATTTGCATTCTTCTATTGATGCTGACATTTGCAGTGGGCATTAATGCACAGCGCAAGACAGATGTGTTGGATCGTGGCTTGGTGGCAGTGCCCTCCGGGTCGGGTAATTTGGTGACTTGGCGCATCTTCGCCGAGGAATACTACGGTGTGACCTACAACCTCTACAAAAACGGTACACTTATCGCCGAGGGTCTGAAGGCTTCCAACTATCTGGATACCTCCGGGGGCGCAGGCAACAGTTACCAGGTGGCTCCGGTGGTGAAGGGCGTGGAGAAAGCTAAATCTGCCTATTCCACTTATTTCCCCGGCGGATACATCCAGTTTAACGTGGCCAGCGTGGTAGACCGCAATGGCAACAACGTGACTGGCGACTACATCATCAACGACATCTCGCTGGGCGATGTGAACGGTGACGGTGTAACCGAGTTCCTCGTAAAACGCAACTACACAGGAGACATCCGCAGCAGCTCAAACACGACCTGCTTCCACCACTACGAGTGCTACAATCTGAAAGGCGAACGGCTTTGGTGGATTGATCTTGGCCCGAACATGATGGCCGGTCCTGACGAGCAGTGGGACTGTGTGATGTTCGACTGGGACCAGGACGGCAAGGCAGAAGGCATTATGCGCGGTGCGGACAACATGATTTTCCACACTGCTGCCGGCGATATCAATATCGGCAATATGAATTATGTGGCCCCCAGAGATGAATATACCCATCAAGGTGCCGAATACCTCATTTACTTCAACGGCCTGACCGGCGTGCCTTATGGTGCCGAATCGAAAACGGCTTTCACTCCGATGACCTATCCTCTGCCCCGCTTCGAAGAAGGCGAGGCCGTCAATCCGCTCAATGCCACCAGCAGCGAATATGCTGCCGCATGGGGTAAGGCCGACACGGGCCACCGCTCATCAAAGCACTATTTCGGTGCACCGTTCCTGGACGGCAGGCACCCCTTCGTGTTCCTCGGACGCGGGTGCTACACACGTCACAAGATGTGTGCCCTCAAAGTGGATCCTGTCACCCATCTGCTGAGCGAAGAATGGCGTTGGGCTAATAATGGAGGATGGAACGACCCGTGGTTTGGCAACGGTTATCACAACTTCGGCATTGCCGATGTAGATGAGGACGGACGTGATGAAATCGTGTTCGGTTCGATGGTTATCGACGATAACGGCAAGGGCCTCTCTACCACCGGTTTGGGTCACGGCGATGCACAGCATTGCGGCGACCTCGACCCTTATCGCAAAGGCTTGGAATTCTTTGCCTGCAACGAGGATGAGCCTAATATGAACTACCGCAACGCCACCACTTCGAAAATATACTATCGTTCGGTGGGCACATCCGATGACGGACGCGCACTCTGTGGCAACTTCTCAAACAACTTCCCCGGATGCATGGGACGAAGCACCAACACCCCGTTGATTTCCACTGTGAAGGACAAGGAACTTACCGGCAGCGGCGTACCCTCCACCAGCGGCACCAACGACGGCCTTTTCTGGAGCCACCTGAACCAGCGCATCTACTGGACGGGTGACTTGCTGGAAGGTATCCTCGACAGCCCTGGCACCGAGCGCGATGCCGTGGTGTGGCATACAACGAAAGGTCGCGTGTTCCAGTCGAATGGCTGTAAACTGAACAACGACTCAAAGAACAATCCCTGCGCACTGGCCGACATCTTCGGTGACTGGCGTGAGGAGATTGTTGTCCGCAGCGGCGACGACGCGTCGATACGCATTTACACGACAACTTACCCCACCGATTACCGCATCCCGACGCTGTGGCACGATCATCAGTATCGCAACGCGATGGTTTGGCAGTGCGTTGGCTACAACCAGCCGCCCCACGCCAGTTTCTTCCTCGGAGAGTTGGAGGGCATCACAATGGCTCCTCCTCCATACACCATGACCGGACGTACCGAGATTGCCAACGGAGGCACAATCTCCACAGCCAATGCCGGACAGCACGTCATCGTGTGTGAGACAGGCAACACAAACATCACCATAGCGGAAGGTGCAAACCCCGACGTGGCTACCTTCAACGTGCCTTCCTGGGTGCAGGGCACCAACAGTTCGAAGACCGACGGCACGGCAAAAATCGACTACACTTATTACACCTGCACGGTGAGCGGCGGTGCCTTTACCGGTGGAATGACGCTGGCCAAGCAGGGCGACGGTATCCTGACTCTGCCCGCCGTCAATATGACCTATACCGGCGGCACCAACGTTTGGGCCGGCACATTGAACTTTGATGGCAAACTGCTCAACAGCACCACATGGCTCAACCGCTTCACCACACTTAACTCCAAGGGCAGCTTCCGCTGCATCAAGACAGAGTACGCTGCCACAGTGAATCCCGGCGGCGAGAATGCTGTGGGCACACTGACGACAGACTCCCTCATGTTGCGCTTCGGCAGCCGTGTAAAACTGGACGTCTATGCCGAAGGTCAAAAGGCAGACGGACTCAACGTTATTAAAGTACTTTCTGTCGAGACCAAGACCTCCAGCGAGTGGCTTAACTACGGCCCCGAATATCTGAAGCCCGTCTTCGAAATCGTGCCCCACTATGCTACCGGCGAGAGCACGTTGCCCAACGGACTCTACGAATTAGGAATCGTGCCCGAAGAAATGGTGGGTGCGCTGAGCGACATCAAACTTGAAGGCATCGAAAACCAGAAAGTATCTCTCATAGAAGCCAACGGTAAGATATATCTGGATGTGAAAAACATGCGTGAGCCCACAACAGTTTACTGGCAGGGCAGCAAGAGCAACGTTTGGGATCTGGCTCAGACCGAGAATTTCAAGAACGTGGATGAGGATGACATCTTCGTCAACGGCGATGTGGTGAACTTCGACAATGCCGCCACCGTAACAACAATCAGTTTGGAGAGCGACGTCAGTCCCAAAGAGCTGAACTTCATCGGCAGTAAGAATTATTCACTTTCCGGCACGGGTAAGCTGACCGGTACAGCCAAGATCAACCAGAGCGGCACGGGCAATACGACAATCATGACTGACAACATACACACAGGTGTCACCACCATCAGCGGCGGTTCCATCACCGTGAACTCGCTCAGCAACTCTGCTCGCGCTTATGGTGCACTCGGTGCCTACACCTCAGGCAGCTCACCCAAGATTACTCTCTCTAACGGCGGTACACTGAAGACCACTGCCGAGGTGACTTGCGGCAGCGTTATCACCACAAGCGGTACCGATGGCGGTGTTATCAATAACTCTTCCGGTTTCACGACACAGAAGGCCATCACCGGCACACTGCTTACAAAGAACGGAACTGGTAACCTCAAACTGGGCGTAGCTCCCACTGTAAGCAAAATCGTGATGACCGCCGGCTCCATTGCCGAATCAATCAATATCACCACCCCCATCGAACTTCAGGGCGGTACGCTGTATGACGACGCGCAGAACACCACGCACCCCATCTACGTACCCGAAGGCAAGTCAGCCGCATGGCATCTGACTTACAGCTATTATACCGGCTACAATAACGCCCTCACCGGCAGCGGCACGCTGACCATTGTGCCCAGAAACGCCGTCAGCCGTGTGCGCATCGAGAGCGGATGGAACAGTTTTGAAGGCACCATAGTCCACAACACCAGCCTCTGGCTTCCCCTGAGGGGTAATATGACTGCGCCTAAGATGACGCTGCAGCTGGCTGAAGGATGTGCTGCCGCCAGCTCGCCGGGCTACACCTACACCATCGGCGCCGTGACCGGCGGCGGTGATTTGACCAACTCGGCCTGCGACTTCAACAGCAGCAGTGCTGTCAGCGGTAATGTGACTTGGAACATCGGCAACAACCTGGGCAAGGACTTCACATTCTCCGGCAGTATCAACGACAACAGCTCAACGAACTACTGCACCTTCAACAAGGTGGGCAGCTGTACGATGACCTACAAAGGTCCCGGTATGAATATCACTCATCCTGTGACTGTCAACGGCGGACTTATCCTGAACAACGCTACCGGTGCAAACCTGGGTACCGGCAAGTTGACTCTTGCGTCAGGTTCTACACTGACGAGTACGGCCAGCACTCTGAAGAACACTACGATTCAGGCTAACAGCACCAGTAAGATGTATGTCACGAAGTGCAGCTTCACCGGTACGACGATGACCTTCTCAAGCGGTAGTGAGCTGAATGTATATGAAAACTCCTCAGCAAAGGCTATCGGCACTTTGGATGCCGGCAGTGCAAGAATCACTGTTGCCAACGGTGCAATGCTGTCTGCTTATATCAGAAGTAACTCGTCAGTAAGCAGTATAACCACTACCGGTACTGTGACCATCAACGGTAATATCTCTATTTCATACAACACATCTGCAAGAGGTGTACAACCTGCCAAGCTGCCAAGCTGGAAGATAGTGGATGCCGGTAATATCGTACTGGGTAGCAATGTTACGTGGACTCTTCAGGAATTGCCGGCCGGATACGTGTGGGATACGAGCAGTTTCGCAACAGACGGTACGATCAGTATTATCTCCGACCCGTCAGGTGTGAATGAACTCAAGGCTGTGACGCTTGGCAGCGGTGAACTCACAGAGGCCTACACCCTTGGCGGTGCATACGTGGGTCGTCCTACGAAGCCCGGTATCTATATCCAGAACGGACAGAAATATGTTGTAAAATGACAACAGAGGACAGGGTACAAAAGGCCATAGCCAACTTTAAGGCAGGATACAACTGCTCGCAAAGTGTGGCTATGGCCTTTGCCGACCTATATGGTATCGGTGAGGAACAGATGTCGTGGATTGCGGCATCTTTCGGTGGCGGTATAGGACGTATGAGAGAGACGTGCGGCGCAGCTTGCGGCATGTTCCTGCTTTGCGGCCTGGAGACGAGGCCGGAGGGAATGACATATCCGAATAACGAACTGAAGCGTCTCAACTACGAGGCAGTGCAACTTCTTGCAAACCGTTTCAAGGAAGAAAACGGAAGTCTTCTGTGCAGGGAACTCTTGGGGCTGAACAAACTGAGAGCCGAGGGTAAGATGCCGGAATCGATGGTAGGTTCCACCCCTGAGGCGCGCACGGATGAATATTACAGGAAGCGCCCGTGTGTGCGTATGGTAGAGTGCGCGGCGCGCATATATGGAAAATACCTTGAGGAAAAGCACGTATAGTCTTCTGGCTATGGATTTGGACGGTACGCTGGTGAATGGCGCGAAGGTCATTACGCCACGTACTCTGAGGGCCTTGAAGGAGGCTCAGCAGAAAGGCGTGCAGATAGTGATATCCACGGGACGGCCGGTGGAGGGCGCGATGCATATTGTGGAGCAGTTGGAGATGACGCAAAGAGGCGGATTCCTTGTCAGCTACAACGGTGCTCTCGTGCACGACTGCCTGACGGGAGATGAGATATTTTCCAGCCCTGTGCCTGACAGGCATATACCGTTTCTGCTGCAGAGAGCCCTGGAGAACGACTGTGCTTTTGTCGTGTATCAGGGTGATGTGGTGCTGACAACGGATGCCGCCAGTGAATATGTCCGGTATTCCGGTCGCAACAATCACCTTCCTGTGCGTGAGACCCGCGATTTTCTTGCGGAGGCGAATCCTCCCTTTTACAAGGGACTTATCGTAGGAGAGCCCTCGCAGATGCCATCGTTGCGCGACAGGCTGACAGAGGAGATGCGGGGCGAGTTGGATTTCTGTCTGTCCGAACCGTTTTTTCTGGAATGTGTGGCTCCCGGAGTGAGTAAAATGGGAGGTATAGAGGCCGTGCTGAGGCGTACGGGAATACCGATAGAGCAGGTGATAGCCATCGGGGATTCGGACAACGATGTGAGTATGATACAGAAGGCCGGTCTTGGTGTGGCAATGGGTAATGCTCGTGAGAATGCAAAACTTGCAGCGGATGCAGTCACGGCATCTAACGAGGAAGACGGAGTGGCTGACATCATAGAGAGATACCTGTTATGAAGCGTGTTCTCTGTGGCGTGTTTTGTTTGATATGTGCCTCTCTTGCACATGCCGCAGACGTGGACTCTCTTGTGAGTGCGTTGACTCACAGGGAGAAGGTGCGGCTGGTGATCGGTGGCGGCTGGGGAAGTCTGTTCAGTGGTTTTAATATTCCGTTCTGCGGGAAACAGCAGGTGCCCGGAGCCGCAGGAGTGACTCATGCTATAGAGCGACTCGGAATACCGTCTGTCGTGATGGCCGACGGTCCGGCGGGAGTGAGGATTAAACCGCGCCAGCACGGTAAGACTGCCTATGCAACGGCATTCCCGGTGGGGTGCTGTCTGGCCTCCAGTTGGGATGTGGGTCTCATGGAGGAAGTGGGTTGTGCGCTTGGAGAGGAGGCGGCAGCATACGGTGTTGACATACTTCTCTCACCCGGCATGAATATAATGCGTTCGCCGCTCTGCGGACGCAACTACGAGTATTATTCCGAGGACCCGGTGCTTACCGGAAAACTTGCGGCGGGTATGGTGCGGGGGATTCAAAGCAGAGGAGTGGGGGCGTCCATCAAGCATTTCGCATGCAACAATCAGGAGACCGGACGCATGCATAATGATTCACAGGTAGACAGCCTCACACTGTTCGATATATATCTGAAACCTTTTGAGATAGCCATCCGTGAGTCACATCCATGGACAGTGATGTCGTCCTACAACCTCCTCAATGGCGAACGCACGCAGGAGTCCCGGTGGTTGCTGACGGATGTGCTGAGAAGGCGGTGGCACTATGAGGGTACCGTTATTTCCGACTGGACATTCCGCCGTCGCACACGCAGGCAGATAGAGGCCGGCAACAATCTTATGATGCCGGGAGACGCCTTGCAGAGAATGGATTTGAAGAGGGCATTCAAGGAAGATGCCGGAGGGGAGAATATGCTCGACACCTGTGTGAAAAGGGTGTTGCAGCTGGTGAAGAAAGTGCAGAAGGCCCGTGAGGAAAGAAGCACGGGTAGGCCGCGTCTTGAGGAGCACGCAGCGTTGGCACGGAGAGCGGCTGCGGAGAGTTTTGTGCTGTTGCGCAACGAGGGCAGCACCCTTCCCGTTTCTCCGGATATGCGCATAGCACTTTTCGGTGCGTCGTCCTACGATATGGTGGCGGGAGGAACGGGCAGCGGACATGTAAACGCGGCATACAAAGTGAATCTGTCCGACGTGACAGGCAGCAGTGCGGGAGAGAGGCTGAAATCGGAATATCGCCGCTGGGCGAAGGGTAATAAGCACAGATACAAGGCTGCGGGTTTCGGCTTTATGCAGAAATATCTCGGTCGCGGTGCCCTCCGGGAGATGCCGTTGAAGCAGGAGTGGATAAGAGAGGCCCTGGACAGTGCAGACATAGCGGTTGTGACCATCGGGCGCCAGGCTGGGGAGGGCAGAGACCGTGAGAGGAGCGATTTCTCGCTCACCGTCGAGGAGCGTGATATGTTGCGTGCGGTGTCCGGCGAGGCTCACGCCAGAGCGATGAAGATGGTGGTGGTGCTCAATGTGAGTGGAGTGATAGAGACAATGTCGTGGCGCTCGCTGGCGGATGCCATACTCCTTGTGTGGTGTCCGGGACAGGAGGGCGGAAATGCAGTAATGGACGTTCTCACGGGGGCTGTGAACCCCTCGGGAAGACTGACCATGACATGGCCGATGCGTCTGGAGGATCTTCCCTCCACGCGTAATTTCGGAGACGGGGATGTGACGCGCTACGAAGAGCGCGACAGCGTGGGATACAGGGCATATATCGCTTCGGAACGTATACCTGCCTATGGATTCGGTTACGGACTTTCTTATACCACGTTCTCGGAGGATACACTTCCGGACGGTGGCATTTTGGTAAGGAATACGGGAAGTACGGCAGGCAGACACGTGGTAATGTGGATGAACGACCGTTGTCTGTCTTCTTTCCGCAAGAGCCGTCTGCTCCGGCCCGGGGAGGAGGAAGTGCTACGGGAATAGCAGGCACGAATCTCCGTACGACAGGAAGCGGAATCCGTGACCGAGGGCATAGTCGTAGATGCTGTGCCAGTCGCCGCCGACAAAGGCGCTTACGAGCAGTAGCAGCGTGCTTTGCGGTTGGTGGAAATTCGTTACCATAATCTTCACTATGCGATACTCGTATCCGGGAGCGATGATTATCTGTGTGGAGGAATGCAGCACGTTGAGACTGTGCTTGTCAAGATATTGCAGCAGCATTTCCAGCGCTTCCTTGCTGCTTGCGGTGTATTTTTTGTCGTACGGCATCCATTGTGTCACATGGAGTTCCTCCGCATCGCCGCAGTCTTGTCCCGCCGTCATCAGTTCGTGTGCGATAAGCCCCATGAAATAAAGGCTCTCCAGAGTGCGTACGCTGGTCGTGCCTACGGCGATGGCATGCCCGTCGTGGGCAATCAGTTTTTCCACTGTTGTGCGATTCACGGAGATGTGTTCCGTGTGCATATCGTGCCCTCCTATGCTCTCGCTCTTCACAGGACGGAACGTTCCTGCTCCCACGTGCAGTGTCACCTCCTCGCGTTCTATGCCGTGTGAGGCGATTTCTTCCAGTACCCGTTGCGTGAAATGCAGTCCGGCGGTAGGAGCCGCCACACTGCCTTTGATGCGTGAATAGACGGTCTGGTATGTTGTGAGGTCGGATTTTTCGGTTTTTCGGTTGAGATAGGGCGGGATGGGTAGTTCGCCGGCCTGCTCCAGTATTTCAGCCCATGTGAGTGAAGCCTCCCATGAGAAGCGTATTCTTTCCGAGGTGCCCTCGTGCCCGAGCCGTTCTGCCTGCAGGATTCCGCCCTGCGGCAGCGTGAGAGTGAGCCTTCCTTCTTTCCATTTCTTGAGGTTGCCCACAAGGCAGAGCCATTCACATTCTCTTTTGCGTGCGAAGTTCTCCTGATACTCTTTCGGCAGGGCCGGTTCCAGGATGAATATCTCGATGAGTGCTCCAGTCTCTTTGTGGAAATGCAGACGTGCCTGCACCACTTTCGTGTTGTTGAACACCATCAGTGCTCCCTTCGGGAGATACCCGGGGAGATTCCTGAAAACGTCTTCGCTGATGCTTCCGTGGCGGTACACCAGCAGTTTCGAACTGTCGCGCTCCGCGAGAGGGTATTTTGCTATTCGTTCCTCGGGAAGAGGGTAGTTGTAGTCCTTTATTTGTATGTGTCTTGGATCAGTCATATCGGATGTCCCATAAATACAGTCCCCAGGCCGGTACGCTTTCCCCTGCCTGACAACGGTCCTTGCGTTCTATCACCTGTCTGAACTCCTCCACGCTCATCCTTCCGCGTCCCACTTCGATGAGTGTGCCTACGATGGCTCTCACCATGTTGCGCAGGAAACGGTTTGCGGTGACGGTGAAGCACCACGTGCCGGCGTGGCTTGCCGCGCTGAATGTCTCCCTTGTCCAGCGGGCTTCCGTGACGTGGCAGAGATTTGTCCTGACATCGGTGTCCACTTTCGAGAAACTGGTGAAGTCCTCGTATTCCGTCAGTGCCTTGGCGGCTTCGTTCATTCTGTCGAAGTCCAGCGGGAATGTCACCATCCACGAGCGTTTTTCCAGGAAAGCGTCCTTGTCGGTGTGTATGTAGTAGTGGTAGGTGCGCTGTGTGGCGGAGAAGCGTGCATGCATGTCGCCGTCCACCTCCCTGATGTCTTCCACCGCGATGTCGTGCGGCAGTATTTTGTTGAGTTTATAGACAAGTTGCCGTGTGTCCACCGGCAGCTCCGTGTCGAAGTGGGCCACCATCCTTTTGGCGTGCACTCCGGCATCCGTGCGTCCGGCTCCGGTCACGCTGATGTCCTCTCTCAGCAGTGTTGTGAGGGCACGTGAGAGTGTCTCCTGCACGGAAATGCCGTTCGGCTGCACCTGCCAGCCGTGATACATGCTTCCGTCGAAACTCAAGGTGATGAAAAAACGCACAATTTTTCTTTTTGTGGTGCAAAAGTACGAAAAAAAGCAGACTCTTAATTTCTATTTCATAATTATTTCCTATTTTTGTAGAGAAAAACCTTAATAAACAATGAAAACAATTCTCTTTATCTTCCTTTCTGCGGCTTTTCTGACTGTTTCGTGTGTTGCGGACAAGGAGACTCCGAAGACGTCCTATCTCTTCTGTTTCTTCTCCAATAATTCTCCCGAAGGAGAGCAGATCCGCTATGCTGTTTCCGACGACGGCTTCACGTATAAGAGTCTGAATGACGGTCAGCCCGTAGTGCTCTCCGACACGATTGCTCTGACGAAGAGTGTGCGCGACCCTCATATCATTCGCGGTGTGGACGACAAGACGTTCTATATGGTGCTCACCGATATGCGTTCCTCTCTCGGCTGGCAGTCGAACGACGGTCTCATCCTCATGAAGAGCACCGACTTGATACACTGGGAGCACACCGCCATCGACTTCCCCACGCGTTTCCCCGACATGGAGGGCTTTGACCGTGATAATCTGCACGCTGTGTGGGCTCCGCAGGCCATTTGGGACCCGCAGGAGAAGAAATACATGATATACTACAGCATCGGCCGTCACGACTGGGAGTATATCACCAACGACAGCGTCCGCGACAGAAAGACAGGCGAGAAGACCCCGTTCTATCAGCCTTATTTCAAGATATTCTACAGTTATGCCAACGAGGACTTTACAGACATCACCGAGCCCAAACTGCTCTTCGATTTCGGTACGGCAGCCATCGACGGTGACATAGTGCGCGATGAGAAGAACGACCAGTATGTCCTATTCTTCAAGGACGAGGGCCGCAGTGTTGACAACAACGGTTTCAAGACCCGTCAGGGTGTGATGCGCGCTACGTCCAGGAACCTCACAGGTCCCTACACTATAGAGTGGAGACATATCAACAAGCCCGGACAGTTCCCCGTGGAGGGTTCCAGCGTATTCCCCCTCATCGGCGGCGAGAAATGGATTCTTATGTACGACTGCTATACTGACGGCTATTATCAGTTCTGTGAGTCTACCGACCTGAAGAATTTTACGTTCGTACATAATACGCCTACGAAGGGTAATTTCACTCCCCGTCACGGTTCCGTCATCCCCATCACGGCTGAGGAACGCGAGCGTTTGGAAAAAACTTTTGGATATTAGTCTTATGAAAAACAGATTCCTGGCAGCGTTGCTTCTGTTTTCGACGCTGCCCCTTTTCGCTCAGCGCAACGGTCAGCAGGCTCCTCCGAAACCCTCTGTTGTCCGCCGTGGTCTGATGGGTGTGGAGAAAGTGGTCCGCGACTGGGTGCTCGTCGTCCCCGACAGCCTCCTGGGCAAGGACATGCTCACCACAACGCGTTTCATCTCCACTCCTCCCTCCACTGGTAAGTTCGGCGGAGAGCAGCTGCAGGAGCAGACTGTCTACTGGGAACTGAATCCCGACAGTATGCTTGTCCTGAGAGCCCGCATGACAGTCAACGTGGCCGACACCACGCAGCGCATCTCCCGTGCAGTGACTGTTGCCAACGAGAATCCCATCATCGGCATCTTCGAGGTGACGGAGCACAAGAACAAGGCCCGCAAGATTAAGGTCAACCAGTTCTTTCTGGAGGACGCTCCCGCTCTGGGTTTCACGGAGTCTGCCAAGCAGTATTTCTCCCTGGCCGGCAGCCACGGCGGTCTTTCCTACATCGAGGATATCAAGACCTTCCCCGGCAATGTGGAGGTGCAGATGGTGAAGACCTTCGTCACGCGCGGCATGTCCACCCCCTCGGCTGCTTCTACGGGACGCATGACCTTCCGCCTCAACGTCAGCTTCATTCTCCTGCCCGAGGTGCCGATGCTGCGCCGCTACTATGACCCCCGTGTGGGTTATTTCACCAACTCCTTCACGGAGTATTCCGACGACCAGCAGCGTGTCAAGGGCAAGGAGTTCATCTGCCGCTGGCGCCTCGAGCCCAAGAGCGACGAGGACTGGGACAAGATGGCTGCGGGCGAACTCATCGAGCCCAAGAAGCCCATCGTCTATTACATAGACCCCGCCACCCCCAAGCGCTGGCGTCCATATCTCATCCAGGGTGTCAACGACTGGCAGAAGGCCTTCGAACAGGCCGGATGGAAGAATGCCATACGAGCAGAGGAATGGCCTGAGGGCGACTCCACCATGTCGATGGAGGATGCACGCTACAGTGTCATCCGCTATCTGGCTTCTCCCATCGAGAACGCCTACGGACCTCACGTTAGCGACCCCCGCACAGGCGAGATTCTCGAGAGCCACATCTGTTGGTATCACAATGTGATGTCTCTCGTCCACGACTGGTATATGGTGCAGGCTTCCAGCATTGATGAGGCTGCCCGTAAGATGCATTTCGACGATGAACTGATGGGCGAACTCATCCGCTTCGTCTCCTCCCACGAGGTGGGACACACACTGGGCTTGCGCCACAATTTCGGTTCGTCGAGCACCGTGCCCGTCGATTCCCTGCGCAACAAGTCGTTTGTCATCCGCCACGGTCACACGCCCTCCATCATGGACTACGCCCGCTTCAACTACGTGGCACAGCCCGAGGACGGTATCGGCCGCGATGGCATCTTCCCCCGCATCGGCGACTACGACATGTGGGCCATAGAGTGGGGCTACCGTCCTATACGCTACGCCATCGACGAGGACCTCGACCACCAGCTCGAGGAACCGCTCACCTATAAGGCGCAGCAGAACCCGCGCCTGTGGTGGGGCGACGGTGAGACTTATCACAACGACCCGCGCCGCCAGACGGAGGACCTCGGTGACGACGCCGTGAAGGCCAGCGAATACGGCATCCGCAATCTCAAACGCGAACTGAAGGCTCTGCCCAAGTGGACTGATGAGACGACGGACTACTTCGGCGTCAACCTGCCTTTGATGTACAATCAGATACTCAGCCAGTTTCTGCGCTACGTGGGTCATGTGTCCAACAACATCGGCGGCACCTGCGAGACCTTTCGTACCTCCTATCAGGGCGGCACGCTCTATCAGCCCACACCGCTGGAGCGTCAGAAGGCTGCCCTCGACTTCATCGACCGCCACTGCTTCCAGGAGCCCGTATGGCTTCGCAACGTGCCTTATCTCCAGCAGCTGACGGTCAATCCGGAGGAGGTTACCCTCATTGTGGCCCGTGTGGCAATGATGCGTGTGATGAACCGCCTCTCCAGCGACCGTCTCAACCGTCTCTGGCCTCTGCCCGAGGTGATGGGCAAGGTCAGCGGCCTTGTCATGAAGGAGTCGCAGAGCGGAGCCCGTGTATCGCGCTACCGCTGTGAGCTGCAGAACAGATTCGTACAGTCGCTCATCAACAATTTCGAGGGCTCAGATGCCACCGACCCCGACCGTCCCGTCATACTGATGACACTGGAGCGTCTGCGCAACCGCACGATGGCAGCCTCGCGCCTCGCTGCCGATTCCGCCACAAAGGCCCATTGGCTCAGTCTCTACGACCTAATCTCAAGAGCATTGAAGATATGAAGAAAATCCTATTTGCCGTCATCGGCATTCTGATAACTTACTCTGCCTTCGGACAGAAATACGAGAGTATGGAGGATGTCAACAAAGTTGTGGACCTCACCCTCGATTCTCTCGACAAGGCTGCCACAGCACGCCCAGTGGCAGGCAGTACACGCAAGGGTGACAATCCTGTGCTGTTTCTCGTGGGCAACAGTACCATGCGCACCGGCACCCTCGGCAACGGCGACAACGGCCAGTGGGGCTGGGGACGCTTCGCCCATGAGTATTTCGACGAGAACAAGATAACCGTTGAGAACCAGGCTCTCGGGGCGGCACCTCTTCGCGCACCTTCTACCGCCGTCTTTGGCCGGATGTCAAGAAGGGCATCAAGGCGGGCGACTGGGTGATAATCGAACTCGGCCACAACGACAACGGCCCCTTCGACTCCGGGCGCGCCCGTGCCACCATTAAGGGCATCTCTGCTACCGATTCCATGAATGTTGTCATCAAGGAGACCGGCGAGTATGAGACGGTGTACAGTTACGGAGAGTATCTCCGCCGTTTCGTGCGTGAGACGCGTGCCCTGGGTGCTCATCCCATACTCATGTCGCTCACTCCGCGCCATGCCTACGCAGACGGTGAACCGGGCTGTGTGGTGCGTGTGGACACGTCGTTCGGGCTGTGGGCAAAGCAGGTGGCCGGGGAGATGGACGTTCCCTTCATTGACCTCAACGAGATATCGGCTTTGAAGTATGAGAAGATGTCGCCCTGGAAGTTCGGCTATCATTTCTATCTCGACAACATCCACACCTCTGCCTTCGGCGCGCGCCTCAACTGCCGCAGTGCCGTGGACGGTCTGCTGGAGTGCACCCATCCTGAGGTACAGCCTCTCAAGGAGATGATGACAAACACTGCTCTGCCCACTACCGGCGTGCAGCGTGAGAAGCGCAAACCTGTGCTCTTCATCACGGGCGACTCTACGTGAGAAGCGCAAACCTGTGCTCTTCATCACGGGCGACTCTACGGTGAAGAACGAGGACCGAGACTCTACCAACGGTATGTGGGGCTGGGGCTCTCAGGCCGCTACTGTGTTCAATACCAAAAAGATTACTGTGAAGAACGTTGCCCAGGCGGGCCGTTCCTGCCGCAGCTATCTGCGTGAGGGCCGTTGGGACAAGGTGTACAACGACCTCCAACCCGGCGACTTCGTCACCATACAGTTCGGCCACAACGATATCGGTCGTGAGATAGACTACGGCAAGGCCCGTAACGAGATCAGCGGTACGGCCGACTCATCCCATGTCTATCGCGTGAAGACCGACAGTGAGGTGCGCAACGAAGTGGTTTACACCTTCGGCTGGTATCTCCGCAAGATGATAGACGATGTGCGCGAGAAGGGTGCCACACCCATACTTATTTCCCTCACGCCTCGCAACGAATGGCCCGACGGCGAGCATATCGAGCGTCGCAACGATTCCTTCGGTAAGTGGTATCGCGAGGTGGCTGCTCTAACCGGTGTGGAGCTTGTCGATTTGCACAACATCACTGCCGACGTTATGGATGCTATGGGCCGCGAGGAGGCTAAGAGTTGCTACATCAAGGACCACACTCATACGTCGTTGCGCGGTGCGCAGATAAATGCCAGGAGTGTGGCGAAGGGTCTTAGGGATAACCGTTCTCCTTTGGCCAAATACCTCAAGTAAGCAGTCTCTTCTCTCTTTCCCTCTGTGTACACGCTGAGGACCTTACTTCTCCTGCAGGACAATGAGCGTCTGTGCCGGCAGCGCGACCCTCTTTGGGGGCGCCACCGTGCCTTGTTGCTCGTACGCTGGCTCATGACGGCTGTCTATGCTGTGACGCTGCTTACGTTTGTGCACGACATTGCCTCTGCCGTCCTCTCTGGCGTTCTGCGTGCTGAACTGTGGGCTGCAGCCCTCGTTTTCCTTGTCATCGACCTGTGGCTGCGCTTTGTCTTCCAGCAGTCTCCCGAACTGCGCACTTCTGCCTGTGCCCTGATGTCTGTGCCGCGTGCGCTGCTCGTCCACCATTTCCTCCTGCAGTCTCTCTTTACGCCCTACAATCTCTTCTGGCTCCTCTGCTTCTTCTGGCCGCTGGGTCTGCTGTGCGTGTTGCCCCGGCTTTCGTGGGCGGGCCTTGCCGTGTGGATGCTCCTCTCGTGCGCTCTGGTGGCCTGTTCTGCGCTGTGCTATCAGATGGTGCGCCTGCTTTCCGGTCGCCGTTTCCTGTGGGTGTTTGCTGTGGCTGCGCTGCATGTGGTGCTCCTGTTTGCCGTCGTGCTGTGGGGCATGGGTGCCGACGCTCTGCCTGAATTGTCTCTGTGGCTTGTTCCCGCCGCTTTTGCGGCTGTGGCTGTGGCCTATGCTGCCGTGTTCCGTGTCGTGTGTGCTCTCCGTGAGGAAAGGGTGTCCGCTGCAGACACTCTTGCCCCGACACCGTTCTCCGCCCATTTTCCGCTGCTCTCGCTGGAGTGGCTGCTACGCTGGCGCAACAGCCGTGTGCGCAGGGCCCAGCTCTCCATCCTGTGTCTCATGGCGCTATTGTGCCTCTCCCATACCGGGGAACCCGATGCCGACACCCTAATGACATCCTTCACCTGCCTCTACTGCTTCGCCGTGCCCGGCATGCTGATGCTGGTGGATGTCATGAGCCACGAGGGCAACTATTTTGAGGCTCTCCTGATGGAGCAGGGGAGTGTGGAGCGTCTTTTGCGGGCGAAATACCTCTTCAACGTGCTCTTCCTCCTGCTGCCTCTCCTGATGCTCGTGCCTGCTGTGATGCAAGGCAGTGTGCGTCTGCTGCAGTGCCTTGCCTACATGTTTCTCACCGCCGGTGTGATATATCCTCTGCTGTTTTTCCGCGCTCCCTATAATGCTTCTTCGCGTGCTCTGCACCGTCAGCGCCGTGTGCGTGCCTCGCTGGCGTGGCCTCACGGCCTCATTGCTATGGCTGTACTCTCCGTACCTATTGCTCTGGAGCGTTGTGCCCGATGGCTTCTTGGCGACGTGTGGGGCTTTGCGGCCCTGATGCTTCTGGGTTTTGTCGGCATGGCCTGCCATCGTCTGTGGCTTGCCTGTGTGGCGCGTCGTTTCATGCTGCGCCGCCATGCTCTCGCGGAGGGTTTCCGTGCCACCCGACACTCTTGAAACTTGAAACTTAAAACCTGAAACCTGAAACTATGGATATAACTATCAGCAATCTCAGAAAGACCTACGGCCCGCTCACCGCCGTCGATGTGCCCCGTTTTGTTGTGGAAGGCGGCGAGGTGATTGGCCTGGTTGGCAACAACGGTGCCGGCAAGACCACCCTCTTCCGTCTGATTCTAGACCTCGTCGGTGCCGATGCAGGGACGGTATGCGTTGCCGGTGAGGATGTATCGCGCAGCGAGGCGTGGAAGCGTTTTACGGGTGCCTATCTCGACGAGTCGTTCCTCATCGACTATCTCACGCCGAGGGAGTTTTTCGACCTTTCCCGTAACCTCTCTGCTATGCCGGATGCCGTCTTTGAGGAGTCGCTGCAACTGTGTGCTCCCTTGTTGGAGGGCGTTCCCGATGCTCTCATCCGTACACTCTCTGCCGGCAATCGTCAGAAGGTGGGTCTTGCCTCCGCTTTCCTGCGCCGGCCGCAACTGGTGGTGCTCGATGAACCGTTCACCTTCCTCGACCCCTCTTCGCAGCACACGTTCAAGGCATTCCTGTCTTCATACGTGCAACAGCATCCCTCATCCATTGTGCTTATCTCGTCGCACGACCTTCATCATGTCACTGACGTTTCCACCCGCATTGCCCTTATGGAAGGAGGGAAAATCATCCGCACCTTCTCTTCCTCCGCCGAAGCCCTCAGCCAGTTGAAGGATTATTTTTCTTCCCGTGCCTGATGAGGGGAGCCTTACTTCTTATTAAAACAAAGCCTCGCCAATCAGCGGGGCCTTGTGCGTTTATACAGCGCTATATCGTCACGGCTAGGAGGTTTCATCTGTTTCTTCTCTCGGGTCAATCGGAACCACCGGAGGCGTCGGAGAACCTTCAAGCAACTTCACGGGTGCAACGGCAACGACGGTGGATGCCGGCTTGAGATATTCTTTCTTCATATTCGGTTATCGGTTATAGTTAACATTAGAATTACTGGATTGCTTTCTTTACTCCATTGTGGATGTAGATACCCTTGACTGTGGGCTTCTCCGTCAGGCGACGACCACTCAAATCATACCACACATCATCGGATTCTTCACTCTTCATTCTTAGTTCTTCACTCTCATTGATGTCTGTCGGGTCGTCGTCGAAGTCGAGCATCATGCGGGCTCCCGCAGGAATGTCGTTCATCGCCAGCCATGCGATATAGGCCGGCAGGACGTTGTTCTTCGGATGGTAGGCATAGAAGCCGAGATTGTCGTAGGACTCGTCACCCGCGGGGCGCCCAAGCGTCAGAAAGTTGGTCATCATCTCCGAGTCCGTCATATTGTGGCCGCCGGGATCTACGCTGCCCTTGAAGAGGTTGCCCTCGTAGTCGACGGCGGAACCGGGATCGGGGCCCTCGTAGTGTAAGAGGTAGAGTGGTTCGGTGGTACCTTCGTAGGCCAGCAGTACGGGCGTCAGAGCCGGCACGATACCATTCTGGATTTTCCTGAGTTTGAGTCTGTCGTCACCGATGGACTGGCACCACCAGGCGGTGACGCCTTCGGGCATCTCCACGGGATAGCCCAGCATCAGGGTGGACATACCGCCCGGATTGCGGTTGACGGGGAAGTAGGTGAACATGTGGTTGGGGACGTCCTGATAGTCGGAGAAGAACAGGCACCAGTAGTCGGCGATGCTGTAGCCGTGGCCTCCGGAGGCCTGATAGCCGATGAAGAGCTCATACTGGGTGCCGTCCTTGATGAAGACGTCGAGATTCTCCGGACATCCGTCGAAGGTGTGTTCGCCCGTCAGAGCGAAGATTGGCGGCGGGTTCTCGCCGTCGTCCACCAGGCGGCCTGCCTCCACCCAGGTGTCCACATAGAGCGTCTCAAGGCCCGTCATGCCCTCGAAGGCGTAGTCGGCAATATTGTCGGCCAGCTCCTGATGGATGGTGAGCACAGTGGGCGCCTTGGGTGCCGTGAGCAGGTAGCGGTGTTTCATGTCGTAGAGCACCTCGTCCTTCACGGCGCAGCCCGCGCAACCGTCGCTTAGCACGAAAGCCTGCTGCACGCTGTGGCGCTGGGGATAGGCGATGCTGTCGAGCGAGGCGGGCAGCAGCACGCGGTTCACGGCCCCCAGATTCTCGAAAGCGTTGGCGCCGAGGCCGGTGGTGGTGAGCGGGATCAGGCTGAAGTTGGAGTGCAGGTTGTCATTGACAACGAAGTCGCCCGAACCCGCGGTGCCAACAGCCTTCTCGAGGGCCACGGTGCAGGAGGTCATCTGCATCACGGTGTTTCTGCCGTCATCAATATCCACCGCCTCCTCCGTCCGGAACCTCGCACTCAGGTAGCCGGGAACGGAGTCGGCCACGTTATCGCCCATGTGGCCCACGTTCGTTGTGTAGAACGAGTCGCCGTAGTTGTAGCGCATGAATACCTTCAGCTCGGGATAGCCGTCGAGGGTATAGATATAATGATCGCCCTCGAGGGAGTATTCATCATTATACATGCTGAACAGCAAGGGTTGCTTCATCTGTTCATCCGTGCACGCCGCAATCTCGTCACCCCTGGGGTCGCCGCTGCCGCCATCATAACCGGTGCCTCTCACACCGTCATCGCGGTAAAGGTAGAAATTATTCACCAGCCTCTGACCGTAACGCTCACCGGCAATGGCACCAATGCAATCGTCGCTATGAGGGATGACTTTTCCGCTGAAGTAACAGTGAAAGATGCCACAGGTGTGGTCATCGCCCTGCTCTATCTTGCCCACCAGTCCGCCGACCTGGGCATCGGCCTCCACGGTGATGTCGCTATAGCAGTATTCTATGCTGTTGTGGTTGTTGGTCATATAGCCGCAGATGGCGCCAAACTCGTCGTTGCCGCTTTCGTACTGTCTCACGCTTCCTCCCACCACAGCACAGTGGGTGATGGTGCTGTGGTTGAACATTTTGCCGCAAAGGGCACCGATGTGACAGTCGTCACCGTCGCCGGCGCAGATGTCCACATTCTCCAGTTTGAGGTTCATGACTTTGCCGTTGTCTATCTTGCCGAAGAGCGCACGATTGTTGTCATTTCCGTTGATTTTCAGGTTTTTGATGACGTGACCCCGACCGTCGAAGTTACCGCCGAACTTGTGGTCGTCGTTCCATCCGAGGGTATAGTCGTTGAAGTTTTTGTTGTTCAGGTCGATGTCGTTCATCAGATAGATGGTCCAACCTTTGTAGCCCTGATCGCCGTCCTCGAAATCGTCCCAGAATTTACGCAGGGCAACGAATTGGTCGGGCGTGTAGATATAGATGGTCTTGGTGTCCGGAAACGCAGCGATTTGATCCGATATCGTCTCGCCATCCCAAATCATATCGGGGTCGGTGATGTCCACCGCACCGGCCTGCACGGCGGCCATCACCGCCAGCAGGATTGTCCATATCGTCTTTTTCATCATCATCAATTGTCAATTATCAATTATCAATTATCAATACGCAAACTTCACCGTCTCGTCGCCGGAGGAAACCAGCCCAACCCCGCTGCGCTGCATCACGGGGAAGATGGCCCGGCCGTCCTCGCCGGCCGTCTTGCGGGCCAGTACGGTGCCGTTGGCCTGATAGAGGCGCACCTGCTCGCCGGCCTTCACACCGCTCACCACCAAGTGGCCGCCCGAGCGGCTCACGTGCATGCGGGCGGTCTCGTCGTCGTTGCTGAAGACGCGGTCCACAGCCACCACCTCGGGCGAGGGATAGAGCGTCACCACGCCGCTGTTGTCGCTGCCAGAGAAGAGGTCGACCCCGATGCGCGCGTATTTTTCTGAGACGGGGAGTCTGTAGGCCAGTGTGGCGCCGACATACATCTTTACCTTCTCGGTGACGCCGGGCACCTTGAGCATGACGTAGCCTGCCCTATAGCTGCCGCAGTCGTGCATATAACCGCTCTCGCCGTCTTCATCGTCCAGACTGCAGAGCACCCTCTTGGTTTCATATTTGATGTGGTCGTTGCCCGTCGTCCTGTAGACAATGGAGCCGTAGGACGTTTCCTTCAGGCCCACGACAATGGCAAAGCGTTTCGGCAGGCGACGGCGGGCGTAGTTGCGCACACAGATGGTGATGTAGTTGTCGCCGTTCTTGTCCACCCTCTGAGCCACCACGAAGCACTTCAGCTGCGGCCTGTAGGGATAGAAGCGGCCCGTCGTGCGCTCGCGGATGTTCTGACCATGCTCTTCGGCGTCGGCCGAGGTACCGGCAAGGCCGCGCGCACCCGAGATATGCTCTTCGTCCGAGAGGCCGAGCACGTCGTCGTACTCCACCGTCATCCTGGTGTTGATACCGGAGCCCATAGTATAAGGTGTAATGATACGCTCCTGATTGGAGGCACCGGCGGGCACGGTCAGGTCGAGCGGATAAGTGTATTTTTCGCCCTCTTTGTCGCCAACCGTCAGCACGCAGTTCTTGATGGTCGAGGTGCCGTAGTTGGTGACGGTGACGAGCAGCGAGACCGAATCCTTGTCGCACTGGAAGGCCTGATTCTCTTCCGAGTCGAACTGCACGGTGTAGCCGAAGGCGTTGCCGAAATAGGCCGCCTTGCGGTTGAGCTGGAGCAGGCCCTCCTTGTCGGCGCCTATGAAGCACACGTCGATCTTCTCCTTGGTCATATAGCCGTCGAAGCTATAGATGGTGCCGCCGGCATCCGTCTGAACGGCGGTGATGGGCGTGCCCAGATGGAAGCTGCCGTCCGTGTTGGGCACCAGACGCGAAGCGCAGAGACGCATGCGCACGGAGTCGTTCTCAAGCACCTGATCACGCCAAAGCAGCGCCACATTGTTGAGCGACTTGGCCTGCAGGTCGGGCACGATGGCAAACTCGTCGGCATTGGACCCGCTCAGCATGAGCGAAGAGTTGATGCCCTTCTTTTCCTTGCCGTCCATGCCGAAGCTCCTGATGTGGACGCACGAGGTGTGGGAGGCGCTGTCAGCCAAAGTCATCCAGGCCACCAGGTTACAGTCGCCCACGCGGCTGAGGCGCACGGACTCCTCGGTGTAGGGCAGCGTCTGGGTGGTGACCGTATTGTTGCCGTCCACCGTGATGCCGACGTTCTCATCCTGAGCGCCATAGACGCCTCTGCGCGCCACGATGAAAGCCGTAGTGCCATCGTAGACGACGCGATAGTCCTTGAGGCAGAAGCCCTCGTTGACATCCGCCAGCTGCACGGGCGCCGACCAGGTCTCGTTGCCGTCGAATCGCGACATCATCAGATAGCCGTTCATCAGGAGGTCGGTCACCTGCACGGTGTCTCCCTCCTGCACCCAGCTGGCCTTCTCGAAGGTGCCCTCCTGCCAGACGGCGACAGCCTTGCCATCGTCGGCCACAGCCACACGCGGCTTGAAGGAAGCGGTCTCGGGAGAGGCGTAGATGGGCTTGGGCTGGTACCACTTGGTGCCGGCGTTCTTCTTGGTGTAGTAGAGATCGAAGACGCGGCTGGCCTGATTCACCGTCACGTCGAGCGTCAGCGAATCCTCCAGCTGCTCCTTGGGAATCGTCGCAGTGGCCTGCTCCATCACCGCCAGGTCGAGACCGGGCACAGAAGCGGCGTCGTAGTCGCTGCAGCCGCCCGAACGCCAGTCGGAGATGGTGGTGGGATCGCCCAGAGAGGCCACCTCAACGGTGAACTGGTTGGGGTCGTCGGGCTTGCCCTTATTGCTCTGATAGATGATGCTGTCGCCGCCCGCGATGAACTTCACCGGCTGGTTGAAGTCGGCGTAACTGCTGACGAACTCGCCCGGAAGAGCGGCGGCGGGAGCTGGCTTCTTGTCGGGATCGGCATCATCGCTCAGATAGTAGGCAAAATTCTTGTGGAAGGGATTCTCGTAGCTCGTCGGCCTGATGAGCATATCCCCGGTGTCCATCTGGCCTATATCCCAGCTCTTGTGCTTGCTCCAAAAGAGGCACTTCACCTTGTAGTAAGCACCCAGGCCGGCATACCAGTTCCAGGCGCTGCCCGAGAATTCGTTGCAGAAATCCAATCGGGAGCCTCCAGCATACTTGAAGGTGACACCGCAGCCCGCCGTCAGACCGAACTCGGCGCCGGCGATGAATGCGTCAATCTTGGCTCTGATGCGGCCGTTGATGTAGGCCTGACCGAGGAACTTGAAAGCCAGAATGTGGTTCTTCAGCGGATCGATGCTCCCCTTCGTGTTTTCGAAAGCAAAGAGTCCCGCATTGATGTTGACCCTCACGCCTGCACCGGCCGACACCTTCGGGCCGATGAGGTCGGTAACCGCAGCCACCAGCTTGTTGCCACTCAGCCAGTCGTTGAATTTGACCAAAGCCTTGGGCGCGCCCACCTTGGTGCCGAGGGCGCCGACCATGTTGGAGAAATTGAAACCGAAGCGGACATTAGCCGCAGCCTCGGCGTTCAAGCCGGCCTCGTCGACAAATTGCATGCCCAGGAACCACTGCTTCCAGTCGTCTCCGTCCAGCGACAGCGGGATGGAGTACTTCTGATACAATTCCGCATAGGCGCTAAGCGTCAGATTGGAGTCGAAGTTCGCTTTCCCGCCGCCCTTCTGCATATTGTCCAGCTTGGACGACATGTCGAGCGTCTCAAACTCGAATCCGTCGGCCATACCCATTGTCAACCTACCCGATTGCGATTCGTTAGGCCAATTTTTGCTCTCCTTGTTGGCCATGTCGTACTTATAGAAGACTCCGATACCGATGGCCGACGACACCTGAATCTTCTTGGTCTTGAAGAAATCGAGGTTGACTCCGAGGCGTGCGTAGAACGGCGGCGTCATAGGAATCCAGAAGTCCATCCGGCTGTAGGCGTCGGGCGCAAGGTCATTCGTCCAGCCCTCAGCATTCGTCTGCGCTTCGCCTCCCTTGAGGCGCTCCTCGGCGGCAGCGCGGGCGTCGGCCTTCATCTTTTCCAGGTCGAGATACTTGTTGTAGAGGATGGGCAGCTCGCGCACATTTTCGCCGGCAAAGGCCACAGCGGGTCGGCCGGAGGTGTTGACCGCCAGATACCCGCTCAGACTAAACCTCGTGGTCCAGTATTTGTAGTCGTAGTACTTGCTGGTCATCGGCCTAGTGTTGCCCCCGAGGCTCTCCGTGAGGATGTCGTTCTTCTCGGCGTCGTTGTGCACCTTCTGCAGCGTGATGGCGGCGTCAGTATCATAGGATTTTGGCGCCACGATGGCCACCTCCATCCGGGCGTAGCTCTTATACATCTTGTCCTCGGCCAGCTTCATGGTGTCCCTGTGGGAGCCGAACTCGTCGTAATACACCGTCTCGGTGAGCTGCACGGGCAAAATATCCGAAGACTGTATGCTGCTCACGTAGAAGTCGCCGCGAAGGTCGAGCGTGGGCGTCAGCGTCGAGAGTATCGACGAAGTTACCTTGGGCGAAGTGACCGGCTCGGGGATGCTCTCCAGGAAGATCTCCGCCTCCTCCCTGTCGCTGTCGATGATGCCCGTCACGTGGTTGTAGGAGCCGGGATACAAGCAGAGCTTCGGCAGGTAGCCTTCGCGGTAGCACTCGATGGTGGCGGGCTCGCCTTCGGTCAACACGTAGAGGCGATGGGTCTTGGGGTCCAGGCCCCACTCGAGCAGACGTTCGTCCGTCGGCATGTTGGTGGTGTCGGCGCTCACAGCGTGTATCGTCAGGCCGTCCGTATCGATAGAAGGCTCGTTGTCGCGGAAGAGGCTCACCCAAAGCGTGTCGTGATAGGAGAAAAGGCGCGAATCCAGATACGTGGGGTTGGGTGCCTCCATACGCTTGTGCTGGAGGAAGGCCATCGACGGGCCCGTCCTCACCGACACCGTGTTGTCGCTCACGTGGGTCACAGCATCCCTGGCCCACGCCTCGTGGTTCAGCTTGATGCGCTTGAAGCCGTCGGCCATCAGATAGGCTTCCACCAGGTCGCCGTCCTCGTAGTCGTAGAAGGTGTAGAGCTTGTCCACCTTCATGTTCTTGATGTAGGCTGTGTCGCTCAGCTGCGTGTCGCTGTTGTAGCGGATCAGCTGCAGGGTGTAGTCGCCGTCGACGATGCGGCTCTTGTCGAGCATCACTGAACGCACGGAGGCCGAACCGTAGCCGTGACTGTTGAAGGTGTAGGTCTTCGCCGTCTCCTCACCCTGGCCCTGAGGCCAGATCTTCACTTCAATCTGGTTGTCGCTGATGGGCGGCATGATGTAGGCGTAGTTATGGACGGAGAACACCCTCGTGTTGTTTTGCGAGGGGTCTGTCGAGCTCTTGATGCAGGTCACGCGGAGGTGGAAAGGCCGGTTGCCCTGAGCCTTGTCCAGACGCAGGACGATATACTGGTTGTCGCGGGCGTCGTAGATCTGCTTGTAGAAGCCCGCCGTATCCTTCGGAGCGGGATCGCGGAAGACCTCCTTGAGGGCATCCATCTCGGCGCTGTTGTCCTGTACGATGTGGTCAATCTCCTGCCATTGGAACTTGCTGATGTCGGCCCAAGAGTCCAGCTGACTCAGGTTCACAGCCCTTTCCACAGTGAAGTCGTCAACAGCAAAGACAGCTACGCTAGCCAACGACAACAATAGTGCTAAAAACGTCTTTTGTAGTAAATGTTTCATGGCACACAACTTAAGTTTGTGTGCAAATGTATGGAATTTGCGCGTAAGTGCCAAAGAAATATCATAAAAAGTGGTTGATTTTAATGAAAATAAGCGAATAAATGCAAAAATATGTAAAAATATGCGTTTTATTTTACAATTTTGGCGTTGTTTCTGTTGCAAAACAATGTATTGACGCTCATCTCCGGAGCGGTGGTGTTTTTTTTGTGCGACCGCTCGTAGTATAGTTGTCTTCGCCGGCTCTCCGTGTTCCCCGTTTGGCCGCGTTGACGCAGCGCTGAAGCATGTCTGAGACTACTCTGAGGAGTTTGACGCTGCGCCGTGTCTGATATCTGTTTTCAATCGGTTATCAGTCGGGTTTTTCCGATAGATTCCCGATACATCCTCGATAGATGCCCGATAGATGCCCGATAGATGCCCGATAGATACTCGATAGATGATAAGTGTATTTATGAGAGAAAATAGGATAAGCAGCAATACGCTTCTAATCTCCAGCTGGATTAGCGTCCGGTTGGAGTCTGATACGAGATAAAATTGGGTTTAGGGTTACTCAATGACGAGTTCCACGGGGCAGTGGTCGCTGCCGGGGATTTCCTGATGGATGCTTGCACTCTCAAGTCGCTTGCACAGGCGCTCGGAGACAATGAAATAGTCGATACGCCAGCCCACATTCCTCTCACGGGCTCTCATGCGGTAGCTCCACCATGAGTACTGGCCCTCTGCATCCGGGTGGAAATAGCGGAATGTGTCCACAAAACCGCTGTCGAGCAGAGTGGTCATCTTGTCGCGCTCCTGGTCGGTGAAACCGGGGTTTTCGTGATTCGTCTGCGGATTCTTGAGATCTATCTCCTTGTGCGCCACATTGAGGTCGCCGCAGTAGATGACAGGCTTCTTGGCATCCAGTGCCATGAGATAGCTGCGCAAGTCGTCTTCCCACTGCATGCGGTAGTCGAGACGGCGCAAACCGTCCTGGGAATTAGGCGTGTAGCAGCAGACGAGGAAGAAGTCGGCATACTCGAGAGTGATGAGGCGTCCCTCGTGGTCGTGCTCCCCGATGCCCATGCCGTAGCGCACGGAGAGGGGAGGGTGCTTGGTGTAGATGCATGTGCCGGAATACCCCTTCTTCTCAGCATAATTCCAATAGGAATAGTAGCCGAGGAAGTCGAGGTTGATCTGACCTTCCTGCAGCTTCGTCTCCTGCAGGCAGAAAAAGTCGGCGTCGAGGGCTTCGAATGCTTCGCAGAAATTCTTGCCCGCCACGGCACGCAGACCGTTGACATTCCATGAGATAAATTTCATCTTATGATACAGGTTTTAGAGATTTGCAGTCGGGAGGCAGTTCGCACCAGGAGAGGACGTAGCCTTTGTCGGTGTGCACCTCGGTGTGGGTGAGACGGCGGAGCAGCGAGGACGGTATGTCGCGCATATTGTCCTGAATACCAGTACCCAAGGCCTTTAGGTATGCCTCCTTCTGCGTCCACAGGCGTATGAAGGCAAGGGCGGGGTTACCGCTCCCGAGAATCTGCAGCATCTGTTCCCCGTCCATGGAATAGCGCGCCACGCTGTCGCTGTAGCGTCCGACACTCTCCACGTCGATGCCGCAGGGCACGTCGCTCACCATGCAGGCCACGGCTTCGTGACAATGGGAGAGGCTAAAGTTCAGAGTGGAGAGTTTAGAGTTGAGAGAGGGTTTGTCGTGTTCGTTGTATTGAAAGGGGGGTATGTCGGCGGCGTTCACGCCGAGGCATTCTGCCAGGAGAAGAAGCGCCCGAGTGCAGTTGCGACGTCCTTCGAGATGTTTGAAACGCATGGCCTGCTCCCTGCGCCAGTCGGGTAGGAGGGCTATGTCGCGAAGGAGCTTTTCCTCGGTGAAACCGGCAAAATTATCGTCTATGAGGATTTGCATACGTGTCGGATTGTGAGCCAAAGCATGATGGAGGCTGCGCACATCGATACGAAGTCGGCGATGGGGATGCTGAGCCACACTCCGTCGAGCCCCCAATAGCGCGGTAGGATGAGAAGTCCCGGAACGAGAAACAGCATCTGACGCGACACGCTGAGGAAGATGCTCTTGCCTGCATGGCCGATGGACTGGAAGAAATTGGAGATGACCATCTGTGCCCCCACGAGCGGGAAGATGCTCACGCAGAGGCGGAAGCCGCGCGAAGCGAGGGCGATGATATGTTCGTCGGTGGTGAAGATGAGAGAGGGGATGCGGGGCGTGAGCTCGCAGATGATGAATCCCGCGAAGGTGATACCCGTGCCGGCAAGGAGAGCCAGGCGCAGACAATGCCACACACGGTCGTCCTGACGGGCACCCCAGTTGTAGCCCACGATGGGCTGCATGCCCTGATTCAGACCTATCACAATCATGAGGAAGAAGAACACCACGCTGTTGACGATGGAGTAGGCTCCCACGGCATCGTCGCCGCCGTAGCGCAGCATACCCTGATTGATGAGCAGCACCACAAGGCATGCGCAGAGATTAAGGAGGAAGGGTGCCATGCCTATGGACAGCGTCTGACGCACGATGTCGAGGCGAAGGCCGTAGATGCCGCGCTTGAAACGGAGCAGTTCGTCCTTGCGGCAAAAGAGCGACGACACCACGACAAGGGCGATGGCCTGGGAGATGATGGTGGCGATAGCTGCACCCCGTATGCCCATGTGAAGCACCAGCATGAAGAAGGGGTCGAGAACGGCGTTCACCGCTACGGTCATGAGTGTGCATAGCATCGCGGTGCGCGGATGTCCGGCGGCACGCATCACACTGTTGAGACCGAGGTAGCTGTGGCAAATCACGTTGAATGCCAGGATAATCTTCATGTAGTCGCGGGCATAGGGTATCGTGGCCTCGGATGCCCCGAAGAGATAGAGCACGGGGTCGAGGTATATCCAGAAGACAACGGTGAAGAGGATGCCGAGGATGAGGTTGAGCATAATGGAATTGCCCAGAACCTGTTGCGCCGTGCGGTAGTCCTTTTGTCCTAGGCGCACGGAAATCACGGTGGAGGCTCCCACGCCCACCATTGCACCGAAGGCTGCGCCGAGATTCATGAAGGGAAATGTGGCGGCCAGTCCGGCGAGAGCCTGCTTGCCGACGATATGGCCTATGAAGGCGCGGTCCACAATGTTGTAGAGCGAAGTGGCCGTCATAGCTATGATGGCGGGTAGAGCGTATTGCCACAGCAGGGTTCCTACGGGCTTCTCGCCAAGTTCAGTCGGTACGCGTTTGTATTTTTTTGCCATTTTCGCAGGCAAAAGTAGCAAAATTATTCCGTTTGTCCAAAAAAACTCCCGACTCTCATCTTTTAACTCTCAACTTTTTTATATCTTTGCAGTCGGTATAGCAATTTAAACAAGTATAAAATTTATATAACAATGAGCAATCAGGCAGAAAAAATCAAGGAACTCGTTGAGCTCCGTGCCAAGGCTCGTCTGGGCGGTGGCGAAAAGGCTATTGCAAAGCAGCACGAGAAGGGTAAGTACACAGCTCGCGAGCGCATCGACATGTTGCTCGATGAGGGCAGTTTTGAGGAAATGGATATGTTTGTGCAGCACCGTTGCACGAACTTCGGTATGGAGAAGAAGCACTATCTGGGCGACGGCGTGGTGACCGGCAGCGGTACCATCAACGGTCGTCTGGTGTATGTCTTTGCCCAGGACTTCACTGTGAGCGCCGGTTCACTCTCCGAGATGCTTGCCTCAAAGATATGCAAGGTGATGGATATCGCAATGAAGGTTGGCGCTCCCGTAATCGGTCTGAACGACTCTGGCGGTGCACGTCTGCAGGAGGGTATCAATGCGCTGGCCGGATACTCCGAGATTTTCCAGCGTAATATCATGGCTTCGGGTGTTATCCCCCAGATTTCCGCTATCATGGGTCCCTGTGCCGGCGGTGCGGTGTATTCTCCCGCGCTGACCGACTTCACTCTCATGGTGGAGAACAGCAGTTACATGTTCCTCACAGGTCCCGGCCCTGTTAAGGCTGTACTGGGCGAGGTGGTGACTCAGGAGCAGTTGGGCGGTGCATCGGTGCATTCCACCAAGAGCGGTGTGACACACTTCACGGCTGCCACCGAAGAAGAGGCCATTGCAATGCTGAAGCAGTTGCTTAGCTATATTCCCCAGAACAATCTGGAGAAGACTCCCCGCGTGGAGTGCACAGACCCCATCGACCGCAAGGCTGACTTCCTCAACGAGATATTGCCCGATAACCCCAACCAGCCTTATGATATGTATGAGGTGATTGCCGGTATCGTGGACAACGGAGAGTTCTTTGAGGTGCAGCCTAAGTTCGCTAAGAACATCATCATTGGTTTTGCCCGTTTCAACGGTGAAACCGTAGGTATTGTGGCTAACCAGCCGAAGCAGTTGGCTGGCGTGCTCGACTGCAACGCTTCCCGCAAGGGTGCCCGCTTCGTACGTTTCTGCGACGCATTCAATATTCCCATCGTCACTCTCGTGGACGTCCCGGGCTTCCTGCCGGGTACGGGTCAGGAGTACAACGCTGTGATTCTGCATGGTGCCAAATTGCTCTACGCTTACGGAGAGTGCACCGTGCCCAAGGTGACAATCACATTGAGAAAGAGCTACGGCGGCAGTCATATTGTGATGTCATGTAAGCAGTTGCGCGGCGATGCCAACTATGCATGGCCCTCTGCAGAGATTGCTGTGATGGGTGCCAGCGGTGCAGCTTCTGTGCTCTATGCCAAGGAGGCAAAGGCTCTCAAGGATGAGGGCAAAGAGGAGGAAGCAAAACAGTTCCTCGCCGACAAGATAGCCGAATACGAGAATCTCTTCTCCAATCCCTATCAGGCAGCCAAGTACGGCTACATCGATGATGTCATAGAGCCTCGCAACACACGTTTCCGCATCTGCCGCGCTCTGGCACAGTTGGAGAACAAGAGAGTGACCAACCCTGCCAAGAAGCATGGTAACATTCCTTTGTAAGAAAAACAGAGTGTCGGAGGAATAAAACGTTACGATTATGACAACATTGATAATAACAGAATCCACATGGATGATGGCTGGCATCAGCGTGGCTGTGGTGTTCGTGATACTTGTCCTGCTGGTGGGCGTGCTGCATATTTTCAGCGTGATAGCAGCAAAGGCACCTCATGCCAAGGGTCCACGCGTACTGGAAGTGGCCCCCGCACCGGAGGAGCCCCTTCTGGCCGGTAAGCCCAGTACGGACGCAGAAGACGAGCGCCTGGCAGCCGTGGCTGTGGCAGTGCATCTGTTTCTCTCCCGTGCTCACGACGACGAGAGTGGTGTGATAACAATCAATCAGGCAGCCAGTCAGTGGCATGCTGTTCTTAACCCCAGATTATAAAAAAGAAATATGAAAGAGTATAAGTTTAAGATTGCCGACAAGGAATATCTGGCTTCTGTTGTCGAGCAGGAGGACGGCGGTCTGGAAGTGACCGTGGATGGTAAGATTTATAATGTGGAACTGCCCGATCGCAAGCCCGCTCCGAAACCCGTGGTGAAGCATGCTCCGGCACCCGCTCCTGTGGCTCCCGTTGCAGCAAAACCCGTAGCACAGCCTTCTGCTGGTGCTTCCAGTGCGGTGACAGCTCCTCTTAACGGCAAGATTACCCAGGTGCTCGTAAAGCCGGGTGATGCAGTGGCAGCCGGTCAGGCTGTCGTAGTGCTCGAGGCCATGAAGATGGAGAATGATATCACCGCTGAGTTCGGTGGTACAGTGAAGTCTGTTCTCGTGGCTGCCGGCGACCAGGTGGATACCGGTCAGGCACTTGTGGAATTGGCATAAATCAAAAAGAAATAGTTCAAGACATCTTATACTATGAAAAAGATACTTGCAGTGTTTCTCCTGATAGCAGTGGCTGTGCCTGTGGTGGCAGCCAATGGGTCAGGATTTGATATGGCGAGCGGTATGAACAAGTTCTGGAACGAGATGGGGCTTATGTCCTTCTTCCAGGGCGACGGATGGAAGAATGCCGTGATGATTGCCGTGGGATGTTTCCTGCTGTTCCTGGCAATAAAGAAGGAGTATGAACCTCTCTTGCTCCTGCCCATTGCTTTCGGTATGATACTCACCAACCTGCCTTTTGCAGGTCTTTTCCACTCGACAATGTGGAATGATGAGTTTCTCAACCCTGAAAGTCCTTTCTATCACTCTTATCACCACATCATGGCTGAGGGCGGTCTGCTCGATATCCTGTATATAGGGGTAAAGGCCGGTGTGTATCCCTGTCTGATATTCCTCGGTGTGGGCGCAATGACAGACTTCGGTCCCCTCATTGCCAATCCTAAGAGCCTTCTGCTCGGTGCCGCAGCACAGATTGGTATCTTTGCCACGTTCCTCGTGACACAGATGGACTGGTTCGGTTTCACTCCCGCACAGGCTGCTTCTATTGGTATCATTGGCGGTGCTGACGGCCCGACGGCCATCTTCCTTACCACGAAACTGGCTCCGGAACTGCTCGGCCCCATCGCGGTGGCTGCGTACTCCTACATGGCTCTGGTGCCTGTGATTCAGCCTCCTATCATGCGACTGCTTACGACAAAGAAGGAACGTATGATACGTATGTCTCAACTCCGTGAGGTGTCGAAGCGCGAGAAGATGCTGTTCCCCATCATTGTGGCTATCGTGGTAAGTTTGATTCTGCCCTCTGCAGCTACGCTTATCGGCTGTCTGATGCTGGGCAACCTGATGAAAGAGAGCGGGGTGGTGGAGCGTCTGTCAAAAGCTGCGCAGAACGAGCTCAACAACATCGTGGTTATCTTCCTCGGTACTACGGTAGGTGCGACGGCAACAGCGGAGGCATTCCTTAACGTACAGACGATTTCCATCCTCTGTGTTGGTATCGTGGCATTCGGATGCGGTACGGCAGGCGGTGTGCTCCTGGCTAAATTTATGAACCTCTTCCTCAAGGAGAAGATAAATCCCCTTATCGGTTCTGCAGGTGTGAGCGCAGTGCCAATGGCAGCCCGCGTCAGTCAGGTGGAAGGCCAGAAGGCTGATCCGCGCAACTTCCTGCTCATGCATGCCATGGGACCCAATGTGGCAGGTGTGATAGGCAGTGCCGTGGCAGCAGGTATTCTTCTCAGTTTCCTGGGATAAAACTTTATAAGTGTGGAAGCGGAGTGACGCTATAAGTAGAAGTCTCTACAGAGTGAAGCGTATTCTTCACTGCGTTTCCCGTCTGATGACATTAGTGTGAGTGTTGTAGCCTCGACAGCTTCTGCGGCTGTAGGGGCTACTTCCATCATTATTCTTTTCGGTTCTTTATGTCCTGTCGTGCGTATAGAGCAAACACGTCTCAAGTGCATTCCTTCGCTATGGCACAAGGCAAGGAAGGCTGATTCCTGTTGTGCCGGCAGAATAATAGACAGAAAGGAACCTTTTACATACCTGACGAGAGATTCGAGAGGCAGGGCGCTGTGATGACGCGCGACGGCCCGTCGCAGGTCAGGCGCAATGGTGTCTTCCGTGTAGAATGGCGGATTACAGACGTAGTGTACTGGGACTTGAGCATGAGGCAGCGTGAAGATGTCCGCGTGTATGATATCAATCCGCTCTGTAAAAGGAGAGGCTGCTACGTTACCACGTGCATCCCGGATAGACAACATGTCAATGTCAACACCAGTGATGTGTGCACTTGGGAAACGCTGCGCCATCATTAATGTGATAAGTCCGCAACCGCATCCGATATCCACAATCCGGGGCATTTTCCCGTCTTCGTCAGGAAGACAGGTAGCCCAGGCTCCGAGCAGTACGCCGTCGGTACCGACTTTCATGGCAGAGCGCCCGTCATCCACAAAAAACTGCCTGAAACGGAACACTATGTATTATTTCTGTTCTTGGCTGGGGGCGCTGTTGGTGTAATTCGTCAGCTTATTTGCATAATATTGGCGCAGGTCTTTCCAGCGTACGTACGGACCGCTGACGGCTTTCACGGGAAGTGTGACCTCACGTTCGTTGAGCAGGGCTTTTACCAGAATCTGACCGTCTCCTTCAGCGTAGTTCCAAGCGTAGTGCTTGCCCACAGGACGATAGAAAATAAGTTGTACATTACATGCCATCGGGAATATACGGAAATTAGCCCAGCGGTCGTATAGGGTATTCATCTCAGAGAGAGGAATCTGCTTGCCGGCATCACCAAGTTCAAGGAGTGCAGAAAGGGGAAGTACACACACTTCATGTCCAAAACGCATAGTGGCACCGTAATATCCGTCCTTGTGCAGCGTGGTGTCACATGTGTTGATAATGTTCCACAGGAGATTCTCCTGCGCGAAGGGAGCTGTGCCGCTCACATAATTCATATACCATTCGAGATTTTCTACCCTCCAGAGATCAAATATTTCCTCTTCGGTGAAGTATTTGAAGAGATTGAGCGGCTGACTCTGATGCTTCCATGAGAGAGTAGGGTCGTCTGGTTGCAAACCAGGAACCGGACCGTGGCTCTGCATATTGGCAGCCATATTAAAGAGACGGTTGATGAACTGATTGCGCGATTCTATTTTTTTATCCCGATATGAAGGGTCTTTGAACAGCATGCTCCACATGCGTTCGGGGTGACGGTATTCTTTCTTATAGTCGAATGTCATTGCGTTCCATCGTGCCTTCTGGTCGTCCTTTAAACGTTGGCTCCAAGGCTGGTTCAGGTAGTACTGAAAGCTCTGACTTACATCATTGTGTATACTGATGCGGGGGTTATATGCGAGCAGTTCTTCACACTCAGCCTCCATGGAGAGTATGCAGCGTATTACCACCGTGGATCGTGCGTCGATTTCACAGTTCTTTGCACCGAATATTTCAGGGAAGCGTTCAGTGAGTCGTTTGCCGATACGGTGGTGCTGCCGTTCTCCGACGTTGGAAAGTTCTCCAAGACGTTTATTTGTTGACGGCACCCATTCCTTTATTTCATTATATAATTGCTCACCTGTTGCGGTCAGTGCCTGAGACTGGTGTGCACGCTCCAGAACATCCAGTACTTCGTTGTATTGCCAGGTGTCCAAAAGCCATCTGGAACCGTGCCGTCCGTAGTGTGAAATGTAGAACGGTTCATAGCCTTTCGGCGTGGGGGTCAACTTGTCGTTTGCTGTCGGATCGACGTATGCGGTGTATTGCGAGGCACATAGCAGAAGATTCTCGTGAATCTCTTCTCTAGGTGTCTTCTGTGCGAAGACAACAATGGCGAGCAGCAAGGTGACGATTGTCAGGATGTTCTTTTTCATGTGTTTTTGATATTTAATGTACATGTATTATCAGAACGGGTATCCGATTGCGAAATGGTAACCAAGACTCTTACCCAATGAGGTCATATTATAGTAACCGGATTTACCTGTGTCATATGGAGCATGAATGCCGACACCGATGTCGAATCGTACCACCAGAAAATCGAGGTCGTAACGTAATCCGAAACCTGTACCCAATGCCAGTTCCTTGGCAAGATTGGAGAAACGGAACAGACCTCCGGGACGGCTTGGGTCATCTTCCAGAAGCCAGACATTACCGGCATCTATGAATGCGGCACCGAAAAGAGAGCCCACAATGGGGAAGCGATACTCGAGATTGGCCTCAAAGCGTATGGTGCCAACTTGGTCAAGGTATGAATAATTGGATGCCGCCGGCTTATAGCAGCCAGGACCGATGGAACGTATACCGAAGGCTCGAATGGAGTTTGCACCACCGGCGGCGAAGAGGTCAGCGTATGGTGCAGACGTGGAATTTCCGTAGCTATACAGTACACCGAGGTATGCACGTGTCAGGAGCTGCTGGCGCTGAGTGATGTGTAAAGTGTGCACATATTCGGCAGATGTCTTGATGAATTGTGCAAACGGCACTCCGAAAAGTCCCTTGTCGCGTTCACTGAAGCTCTTGCCCGCGATGGCATATATGCATGAGGTGAGAGCACCCGCTTCCTTGATGTTGATGGTGAGTGAAGAAGTGGAGCGACGGTTGAGTGCGATGACACCCTGTCCGGCAACATATCTTTTGGTGCGTGAACGCCAGTGCATAGTGTATTCCATAGATGGTACGAACTGGTCGCGCATAGATACGGTGAGAGAGGGATTCTTCATCATGATTTCGTCGAAACGCTCCGTGGTGGAGAGCAGCTTGTCATAAGCCAGATGGAATGGCGTGATTTCGTGAGTGATATTAGCCTGTCTCTGCAGGGTCCAATAGATGCGGCCTCCCAGGGTGAAACGGGAATAATATGCGGCACGATTGTTCCAACGGGCTTCTATCTTGAAATTAGTTGTGGCTTTGGCGAGACGTCCCATGCGATTGCCGAGTCCGAAGAACATGAATCGGGGGTATGAGAGGTTCAGATTACTGCCCAATTCCCAGGAATTGAGAAGAGAGCGGTCGCCGTTGAAATTGGCACCCGTCTGCCATTCGTAAGAAGCATCCACTCCGAATGAAAGTGTCTCAGCACCTCGGAATGCATTCTTCTTGGAAACGGTATATGATGCTCCCGGTCCTACCTGTCCGTTGCTCTTGTATGTGGCTCTGCCTTCAAACTCAGAGTCATATTTCTTGTCGAGTGTTGCTGTGATACGTATGTCAAGTGTGTCGGTGGAGTCGCGCTGTACGAAGTTCATCTGTAGGGATGAGAAAACACCCATGCCGGAGAGTCTTTCCAGGACACGATCCATGCGCGTTTTGCTATAGCGGTCGCCGGGCTTGTAGTAGAGGTAGTGATTTATTGCCCCAAAACGCAAGGGAGGTACGTAACTGGGTATATACGGTTTGGTCCTAGGGATAGTATCGTTGGGCCTGACCCGTTTCATGCGTTTTGCGAAGCGCTTTATACGCTTTGCAAACCACTTGTCGCTATGTTTCACACCTCCGGAGAAGTACATCTGTTTCGTGGGTGTGCCGATGGAATCGTGTATCTGATGGTCACCGTATTCATATAGCATGATACGCGTATTGCCTAAATAATACTGACGCATGACTTGCTTTTGAATTGTAGGTGCGGGTGCCACTTCAAGTTGCACGTGATAAGGTTTCTGTATCGTATCGGCACGATATGCAATGTGTGTGGGACGCATGTAATAGTATCCGCGATCCTGCAATAGGGTGGCAATGCGTTCGCGCTCGTTTTGCAGATTTGCCGCAGAGAAAGGAGCACCGGAATGCAGGAGACGCCCTTTTTCGTTATGTCGCAGAATGCTGTCAACAGCTTCCGGAAAACGTGTGTAGCGTATCTCGTCAAGATGCCACAGCGGACCGGGAATGACTTCATAGGAAATCTTTTGTTTGCGTGGATTCTTCTGCGGAATAATCTGATGTCCCACATAGCCGTGGAAGTATCCGTAGTTATGCAATGTGGCTTGCGCCACCTGACAACGCACATCGGGATTGGCCATCGTCATCGTACGTGGGTTTTGGGAGAAATTGTTGAACATCCATTTGCCGAAACGGCTCTCCGAGTTAACGTATCGGTTCCATATCCACAAACCGGGAGTGAACGGTGTGGTGAAGGACGAAGATCCCATCAAACTGCCGTTGGGTGCATACGAAAGTGCACCTTTCACTTCACTCTTCACTTCTTCGTAGGTTTGAAGGTCTTTCTCATGTAGCACGCGAATGGAATCGTGCTGCTCCTTTGTGAGGTGTTCATGGGACGTCTGTGGAGCCGTGCCGGAGAAAATGTCGCTTACCACATTGGCCGCGTTGGCAATGGCTGTGATGACACCAGAAGTGTCGGCATCGTTAGTTTGCTGACGCGGAAGCGCTGTGCCATAAGAGAGTTGTTTGATACCGGCATAGAGATACTCGTCTTCCGGAAGATTCTTTGTCTGGCTGCATGAAATCAACAGTAGCGCAGTGAAGAGGATGATACAGGATATGGTGTAACGTATATGTGTCATTGTTTTTTGCGGAAGAGGAAAAGTTCTCCTAATGTAGCAGTCTTGCGACGGAAGACAATACCGGCACCCATTTTTGTAATCGTACCCTCCATGAGTGATTCGTAGTCGCGGTCGTAGAATGAGCGGATGTAACGAGTGCCGGAGTTATCCAGACGGTATTCCACAGATATATTATTGATGATACTCTCTCCCGTGTTCTGCACGTTGTTACCGCTGGACACTTTGCCTCCCACGATGACGGAAATACGGTTGCCCCAGAAACGTTTTGCGAACGAGAAGTTATAGTCCGTGTGTGAGGCTCCTGTTTCGTTGGTGACATTATCCATTCCGAATCCGATATCCACAGTTTTGAGTGCCTTGCCCGCGACATTGTTGATTTGGCTCTGCAGGAAAGAATTGAGGGCGTCATTGGCTGCAAACCCTCCTCCGGATGCCTGACGGCTGTCGCTGATGTACATGCCTGTAGCCAGGAGCGTTACGGCCACTCGTCCGCGTTGTTCCTTCGACATGGATTCAATTTCCTGTTGGCAACTGAGGTCTTCTGGAGCTTCGATGGTGAACTCCAATCCGAGGTCCTTGAGATTGCGCGTTACTTTGAGTCCCACATCAAACTGTACTGTGCGCGAACCTTTGCCTTCCTTTACGTTGGCTTTTTTGCGTTCGGAAGCAGAAAGTGAGAGAGTTGGGTTGAGAGGATCTCCTGTAAATTCGATGTAACTGCCAGAATGCAATTTGAAATCTTTCAGAGATGCCACCACAAGTGAGTAGTCAAGTCTTCCGGAAAGAATAGTATAACGCCCATAAAGACGATTGCCGGAAATGGGGTGGTAAGAGAAATTAAGTTCACCGCCACCTTCGATTTCCAGGTGATCACTGCCGTCTTCAGAGAGCAAGGCATGAACAGTGGCTGCCTCATCTATAGCGAGGTCGAGATTGAGACGTATGTCCATCGGAGCCTTTTCTTCAACTATGACGGTAGTGGTGTCGCTGAAATCGCAGAATGTGACAAGACCGTCGAGTTGGTTGTCTGCAGAAAGAGGAGTGTCGGTAACAACGTATGTAAGATCTGTTTTTCCCAGAAGTTTCAGTTTGCCTCCGACCCTAAGATTTTGAAGATTGCCGACTATTATGATTGCGGCATCAACGTAGGCTTTTCCGTACGCCTGTGCCTTTTTGTTCTTCGGAGCGTTGATGAGCCGGAAGTTGTTGGCAAATGCGGACATGTTGAGTTTGATGTCATCAAGGTTCTGGAAATTGACAGTGCCGTTGAGTACGAGAGCATGCTCTACATCAAGATCCGGACGAGAGTTCTTTGTTTCGCTCACGGAGAATGCGCGTATATTTTTGAATTCCAGCTGACTTTCATTTATATAGAGCGTGTCAGCCGGAAGCGCGAGATGTATGCTGTAGGGGATGGATTTTATATCCATAGAGTCGGTGGCCAGTGTGCCGTTGAGACGCAGTGCGGACAGCGGCCCTTCCACAGACAGCGCTCCCACAGCATAGCCGTCGAGCCGTACTATATCGCCTGGAATGAAACCGTTGGCGAGGAGCAGGGGCAGCCGCTGCAGAGTGGCTGTGGCACGTATATTGTCTTCATTGGTGGTATGGTCGGTCCAGTAGCTTCCGTTGAGCAGGAGCACTTCACGGCCGTTCTGGGTAAGTTGCCCGTCCAGCACCTGTGTGCCGTCGGGGTTGGGGAACCATACTGCATTAACACCAACGTTGCCGAGAGGTGCCTGTTCGTACACAAGGTCGCGGGCGCTTAGTTCCACAGCAACAGTAGCTTCTGTGGTGTCAACGACAAGAGCGTGTATATCGCCGTCGAGCATTCCATTGACTTTGGGCATTACGAATGGAAGCACGCTGCACAGTTCACCGAGATTGAGGTGACGTATCGAAAGTGTGAGGTCTTGCAGCACATCGTTGTTGTCCTCTTTCGGGGACAAGAGCATTATCTGTGTGCCGTCGTCGGCAATGAGATTGAAGTCTGCCTTTATATGTTTGCTCCGGTCGATGGACAGATAGTTTCCGTCGTTCACGGTGAATGTGCGATATGCCAGAATGGGATTTTTCGGAGTGATATGGGCCACGAGGGTGGAATCTTCCCCTTCCAGTCGCACACCGAGGTCTACGCCCTTGTTACCGCGTGAGTCGATGAAATCGACGGCCGCTTCGATGGCAGACGGCTGCAGAGAGGCCTTGAATGTAGAGGAGAATGTTGCGGTGGGATTCTTGGGCCCGTTAATGAGTTGCGCGATGACGTTGAAACCACGACTGTCGTGTGAAAGATCCAGTGTGAGGGTATCAAGCCGCACGTCACCTTTCTGGAAACCGTACACATAGCCGTCGCCGTTGAGCCCTTTGACGGGTTCGGATGCAAGGCGCAGGGAAATGTCTTCAAACTCGTATCCCAGGCGCCGGACGATATTGGCGAATGTGTTGTTGCGCTGGCTTCTGAAATTCAGTGCGAGAGTGGGCAGTAGCGTTTTCAACGAATCGTGGCTCAATGTGAATGGTTCTTGGTCGCGGATGGAAGCATCCATCTGCTCTTTTAGGTAGTGGTTGATGTTGTTCACTTTCTTGAGAACATTATCGAGTCCGTCGGAAGAAGTGAAACGCAGGAGGAGGTCGCCCGACTCGGCGTGAGCATAGATGCTGTCCGACTTGAGTTGTCCTTCCAACAGAAGCGGGAGCGGGTTATATGTGGAATCGGGGGTGATGAGACTCACGTTTTCGATATAGGCGCGAAGACTGTGCGTATTCTTGAAGTTGGAAGCACCGGTTGCTGTGAGTGCACCTGCGACGGAGAGCGTGTCTTTTGTGACGCGCATGGCATACAAATCAGCGCAATCCACTTGAGCATCGAGTGTGAAGTTGTCTACACGGTTTTTGAAGATGCGTGCAGACGCAGCGATGTTGGCTTCGAGGAGTTTGTTGCACGATATAAGATGCGCCTGCGCTTTCCCTGCCCGCACACTGGCCAGAGCATTCACTTTGTCTATAAACCACGAACCGTATTTCAGGCTCTGCAAGTCTACGGAGCCGGAAATAAAGGTGGAGGGAGAGTAGATGTCTGTGCCCGTACCTTTCACATTGGCTGTGAGGAATATCGTTCCGATGCTGTCGCGTGGCAGGAAGTCGCGCACATTGATGCCGTTGATTCGGGTAATGGCTTCGTACTTCTCGCTGGAGGCATCGAAGTACCCTTTCAGACGTACATTTCCGCGTCCTTCGTTGAGGATGGCATCGGCGTGGTAATGAGTGCCGTCGATTGTGGTGTAGGCGTTGAGAGTCATCGGCGGCAGATTGATGCCCGTCAGACCCAGATAACGTTTCACGCTGCTGAGATTGTGTGCCTTAATATCCCATTCGAAACGGGCACACAGTGAGTCTATATTAGATAGGTTGGACGCTTCGCCGTGTGAGCGTATATCCAGTTCGTCGGGTAGCCACACGTGCAATGAATCCACCACCACGCGTTCCAGATTTCCAGACGCTTTCAGTACGGCGTTGAGTGAGGGGGTGATGAGTTTCAGTTCTTCCACGCTGAAATTACACGAAGGAAGTTGCAGGAACAGCGACGTGAGTTTCAGAGTAAATGGTGTGAGAGCATACGTGAGCGGTTGCAGATCGGGTGGGAAGAGAGCGTGCGGTGCGCCGATGGTGTCAAGTGTGACAATTGAAAGCGAATCCATCGTTGCCTCGAAATTGTCCACACGATATACGGAAGGCCCGAGAGCCACATTTCCTCCGGATAGGGTGGCGTTCTGCAGAAAGGCGGCAACTGATAGCGTATCACCGACAGTGCGGAACGTAGCTCGCACGTCGTTGAAGTTGACGTGTTTTATATCTGCGATGAGAGGCGGTAGTTCTGTCTTTGAAGTATCTTCTGCTGTGGTGTCGGGTTTCTGGACGATGTTCACAAGGCCGTGGTTGAGTTCCAGATCGTTAACGCCGAGTCTCCAATCCAAAGCCTTCGAGAAGTCGAAGTCTGCAACAGCTTCCTCTACGGCTACGAGTGTGTCTCCGTCCTGGATCACTACAAGATGTTCAAGATTCAGGTCGAGTGGGAACTGTATGAGCAGTCGTCGCAGCGTGATATCCATTCCCGTGGCATCACTTGCGTAGTGGGCTGCTTTCTGCACCGCCCATTGTTGAATTGGCGGAATGTATAGCGCCACAGCCAGCAACACCGGCAAGATGATGACGGTGAGGATTACTGCGAGCAGCGTCTTTGCTATGATGCGAATGCCTGCCATAAACGATCATTCGGCACAGGTGCCGTGACAGAAACTGTTTCGTGGGTCACAGGGTGTTCCAGCGACAGAGAACGGGCGTGCAGAGAGATGCTTCCGTCGGGATTCGAACGGTGAGCTCCGTATTTCAGGTCGCCCTTGATGGGGCATCCCATCTTAGCCAACTGGCATCGTATCTGATGATGACGCCCCGTGTGTAGTGTTACCTCTATAAGATGGTAGCGCTCGGAAGATGCCAGCAACTTGTAGTCGAGAACGGCCTTCTTGGAGTTCGGCACTTCCCGTTCGTGCGCTGTGGCCTTGTTGTTCTTCTCGTTGCGGGTGAGCCAGTGAACGAGCGTTCCTTCTTCCTTTTCCGGACGGTTGGCAACTATCGCCCAATATGTCTTATGCACGCTCTCATGGTCGGCAAAGAGGGCATTCAGCCGGGCCAGTGCCTTGCTTGTGCGGGCAAACAGTACGACACCGCTTACGGGACGATCCAATCGATGCACCACACCAAGAAAGACGCTACCGGGTTTGTGGTAGCGCTCCTTGATGTAGTCCTTCACCGTTTCCGAGAGGGGTTTGTCGCCCGTCTTGTCGCTTTGCACTATTTCGCCGGCGTCCTTTGAAACGATGATGAGATGATTATCCTCGTAAAGTACTGTCACCGCACTATTCTTTAGAAGCCTCGTCCTCTTTTATCGCTTGGTCAATGACCGTCATCAGCGAGTCGACCTTGGATGCAAGTTCGCTGTCTACAGACTTATTGCAGCCTTTCAGGTACTCCTTCGCAGCATAGGGATCGCCTGCTTCCAATGTGTCTTTTGCACAGTAGAAATAACTCCATGCAATAGATCCTGGCGTATCACAGGAAATGAGAGATGCTGTCAGGCATGCAGACAGTATCAGTTGAAGAATCAGGAATCGTCTCATAAACATTCTTATTACATATTCATGCCGCCATCCACCTGGATAACCTGTCCGCTGACGTATGAGGAGAGGTCGGAGGCGAGGTAAAGGGCTGTGTTGGCGATGTCTTCCACCTGACCGCCGCGACGCAGGGGAATCTTCTTCTCCCACTCCTTGCGCACCTCTTCGGGCAGCGCAGCCGTCATAGCTGTCTCGATGAAACCGGGAGCGATTGCATTGGCGCGAATACCCTTGGGACCCATTTCCTGGGCGATGCTCTTGGCAAGAGCGATGAGGCCGGCCTTGGAGGCGGCATAGTTTGCCTGGCCTGCATTACCGTGAACGCCCACAACGGATGCCATGTTGATGATGCTGCCGTTGCGCTGACGCATCATGATGGGCACACATGCGTGGATGAAGTTGAATGCGGACTTGAGGTTCACATTGATGACGGCATCCCACTGCTGCTCGCTCATGCGCAGCATCAGACCGTCTTTTGTGATACCGGCATTGTTGACAAGGATGTCAATTGTGCCGAAGTCCTGCTTGATTTGTGCTACTATTTTCTCTGTCTCGGCGAAGTCGGCAGCGTTGCCTGCGTATGCGAGGCACTTCACGCCCAGAGCCTCGATTTCCTTGCGGGTGGCTTCGAGGCCTGCTGCCATATCGTCGTTGAGTACGAGGTCGGTGAAGGCGATGTTGGCACCTTCTGTAGCGAATTTCATTGCGATTGCCTTACCAATACCACGAGCGGCACCGGTGATAAGAGCTGTTTTTCCTTGTAAAAGCATAATATCAATAAGTTTTTTTGAGTTGTCGTCCGATAGCCCTGTGCACCAGTCGGTGTACGGCGGCTCTGGAGGCAGCAGGTGACAAACCGGTCTCGAGACGTCCGTAGATGTAGGGAATCTCCAGTCCTTTGACGCAGTAGTGTATGATATTCACCGTCAGAGGAATGTTTTCCATCTCGAAATAACCTTCCCGCTCGCCCTCTGTGAGGATTTTTGTGAGCAGTTTTTTCTCGTTGGAGTCGAAACGTTTGCGGATGAGCGACACGCGCCAGATGTCGCGGAAGAACTGAGCCCGCATATTGCCGTTGCGCTGCACCACTTCCTTGATGGCGTCAAGATGCGAGTAGATGAGGGCTACGAGTTTGTCTTCCGGGTTCATCGGTTTTGCTGCCACCGCAGCCATCTCCTGTGCAAGACGGTCCATTTCGGCCTCCACAACGGCTTCGTAGATGTCCTCCTTGCTGCGAAAATAAGTGTACAGCGTGCGACGTCCCTTACCGGAGGCTTGGGAGATGTCGTTCATCGTGGTTTCCTCAATACCCTTCTTTGCGAAGAGCCTGCGGGCCACATCGACGAGCATTGCGCGTGTTTTTTCTGCTGCCATAATTCGGGCGCAAAGATACGAAAAATAGTTGAGAGTTGGGAGCTGAGAGCTGGGAGAATTTTCTTAGAAAAAAGAAAATGTACAAAAAAGACCTGTTGGAGACATCTTTTTCGGCTCTGAGTTTGTCAATTTATTGGATAAATTTGTCAAAGTCTCGGATTTTGTGACTTTGAATGACGTTGTTTCAAAAAATAACACTACTTTTGCACTCAGAAAAGGTAAAACTGTCGGATGTAATGACAGGAATGGGCGAAAAACATAAGAGCAATATCTCGTTTCATGGTATGCAAGCCAGATACCATGAGGGAATACATGGCGACCACATGGTGGCCGGCGAGAATTTTGCTATGATGATTAACAATAAGAGTCACAGCCGTTTCCTTACAGGCGGGATCGTCTATCAACATCATCACAATGTCATTGTTTTTGTGAAATCCGGCAGTGCCAACGCAATTGTCAATCTGGAGAATTTTACGTGGCAGGCGGGCGACATAATAGTGATGTCGTCCTATACGATGCTGGAAGTGAAGACCGCCACTCCGGACTTCGATATGGTCGTTGTCTATATCGGGGAAGAAGTGCCTACGGAGGGGAATCTTGTGTTACATACCACTCCGGATGAGTGGCAGGAGATGATGAAAATGGTGGATACGCTTTGGACTGTTGCCCGTCACCATCCGTTCCGCAAGGAGGTTGTGATGGCGCTTGCGGCATCCATGATCACCAATCTGCAGTACATCACCAGCAAGGAGCAGTCGTCCGATATGGGGAACCTGTCGAACGACGAGCGTATCTTCCGGCGTTTTAAGAGACATGTGGATAAATATGCCGATAAAGAGCACTATGTGTCTTTCTATGCCGAGCAGCAATGCCTTTCAGCCAACTATCTTTCTACAATTGTCAGTAAAGTCAGCGGCAGCAGCGCTACAGAGTGGATCAACCGGGCGCTTGTTCTTCATGCCAAAGTGCTACTGAAGACCACCCAGCAGAAAACCAGCGAGATAGCCGACAGTCTGGGTTTTTCCGATCACGCCACTTTCACGAAGTTCTTCAAGCGCGAGACGGGTCTCACTCCGCGTGAGTTCCGCGAGAACGGGTAGTCTCTGAGTCTCTCTGGGTGGGGAATATTCTGTCTTCCTCCTGTCAGCCTCCGAGGTTCCTCTAAATGTTGTCCTGTTCATGTTGTGTTGATGTTCACTTGTTGTCCAGTCAAACACTGGACAACAACTGGACAACAACTGAACAACAATTAGAAGATGAAGGGAGTCTGCGTGGTGTAATGTGGTGTATGGTGTAGTGTGCTGATTTTGCTTAATAGTTTTGCCTGTAGTGTGCTGATTTTGGCCGGCAGTCTTACAATAACCATAAAAAATGCATATTTCTGGAAAAAAGTTGCAGGAAAATTTGTTTAATCCAAAATAATGTCATACCTTTGCACCCGCTTTTGAGACCGCGGGGTGGAGCAGTTGGTAGCTCGCCAGGCTCATAACCTGGAGGTCGCCCGTTCGAGTCGGACCCCCGCAACAAACAACAAACATTAAGCGAATAGCATGAAGCACACTTGGATATTGACAACCATGGCGGCTGTCTTTTTTTGTATCTTGACCTGCGCACGCGTGAGCGCTGCGGAAGGGTGGATTGATGTTACGGATGCCTATGTGGTGAATCCCCGTTATGAGACCAACAGCAAGGATGGCTGGGAGATAGAGTATTACTGGGGTAGCTACAATGTGAACTACAATGCGTCCGAGATGTGGAATGCATATTTCCGTCTGGGGCAGCGCATCAGCGGTCTCCCTAACGGACACTATCGCGTGTCGGTGAACGGCTACTACCGTCCTGGAGGCTTTGACAGCAATGCTGCCCGTAACTACAGCGAAGCGACGGCGCAGGTGGATGCCTATCTGTTTGCCGGTGATGAGCAGAAGTGGCTGAAGAGTGTGTACAGCGAATACACCGCAACGGCTTATAGCGGCGATAATATGCTGTATTATAATTTAGGGGGGGTGCGTTATTACCCTAACAGCATGGAAGGTGCCAGCTCACGTTTCTCCCAAAATATGTACCTGAATCAACTGGAGTTTGATGTGACCGATGGTACAGCCTATATCGGTTTGGGTTGCAACGACGACGGTTGGGGTGGTGTGATTTCCCAGTGCTGGACCATCTGGAGTAACTGGAAGTTGGAGTACTATGGTGAGATAATCCCTGTCACATCCATCACTCTCGACAAGACGAGATATACCGTTGAACGCACGAAATGGCTTGTAGTGACTCCTACTGTTCTTCCCGCAGATGCTACGATAAAGACTGTGGGGTGGACGAGCAGTAACGAGAATATTTTGGCAGTGGACAGGTATAACTCCGGGCGCTTCTATGGTGTGGGCACCGGTACGGTAAGCCTGACGTGCTCGGCGCAGGACGGCAGCGGAGTGTCAAAATCCGTCACAGTGACCGTATGGCAGACTAGCGTCACGGGTGTGACGCTCAATAAGTCGAGTTTACAGATGGTCAAAGGTTCGGAGTTCCAGTTGGTGGCAACGGTGTCTCCATCGAGTGCTACTATTAAGGATATTGCGTGGTCTAGCAGCAATCCCGGGGTGGCCACAGTGGACGAAAACGGTATGGTGAGAGCTGTGGAATCCGGCAGTTGTACTATTACGGCTGCTAGCACGGACGGCAGCGGGAAAAAGTCGGTATGTCAACTGACGGTGTTCTCAAATCCTCCTACGGCCGACAACCTTATCATCAATGAGATACAGACGCGAAATATTGATATGTACATTGATCCGTCGTTCAACTACGGCGGATGGATAGAACTCTATAATCCTACGAATACGGCTGTGGATTTAAGCCGTGTTTATATCTGTGATCCCGTCAGGGGCTATGAAGGGCAGCTGTCCAACGACTTCGGCGCGATTCCGGCAAAAGGCTATAAGAATGTGTGGTTCGACCACTATGACGGCCAGTATGGCAAGCTTGCATACAAACAGGTGAACTGGAAACTGGATGCCGAGGGTGGTACGGTGGTTGTCAAAAGCAAAACCGGCGAGTTGATAGCACAACAGAGCTATCCGGCATTGGTAGGGCGTACGTCTTATGCCCGTCAGACAGACGGTACGGGCTCCTTTGCCATCACGGCACAGCCCACTCCGGAGGCAACAAATACGACCAGCGCATTTGTCACCAGCCAGATTGCGCCGCCGACGGTGGATTATGCATCCTCTCTGTTCACATCGCCCTTCACATTCACGGTGTCATACCCAACAGATGCCACTCTTGTCTATACCACCAACGGCAGTACTCCCACGCTGACTAACGGTACAAAGAGCACAGGTGGCGGTATGTCGGCAGATGTAAACGGGACATCTATCTATCGTTTCCGCGTGTTCAAGGATGGTATGATTCCCTCCGAAGTGGTGACGCGCAGCTGGATTTTCAGGGACAGGGATTATGATTTGCCTTGCGTTATAGTTAATACGGATCCCGACAATCTTTACGACAATACCATCGGTATCTACACCCGCGGCACCAACGGACGTAGCGGTAACGGTGTGACGGGCACAGGCAAGGCCAACTGGAATATGGATTGGGACCGTCCCGTCAATTTTGAGTATATTGACGAGAACAAGGATATCAACTTCTCACAGGAAGTGGATATGTCCATCTCCGGAGGCTGGAGCCGAATGTGGGGTATGGCAAACAGTAATCTGCTCTCGTTCAAGCTGAAGGCCACCAAAGTGTATGGCATCAACGAGCTGTCGCAGACGTGGTTTGATGCTAAGCCCTACAATAAGTACAAGCAGATAATGCTGCGCAACGGCGGTAACGACCTCTACAACAAGAGTCGCTGCAAGGACAATATGCTGGAGCAGATACTCATGCGCTCGGGTCTCTATATCGACGCCCAGGAGACGAGTACGGCTCACGTCTTCCTAAACGGCGAGTTCAAGGGTACGATGAACATACGCGAGGTGACCAACAGACAGTACGGTTACTCCAACTATGGCCTTGATACCGACTTGCAGGATGCCTTTGAAATGAGTGTGGATTCCGGATATGTGCAGACAACAGGCGACCGCCTGGCATTTGAGGAATGGTACGAGGAGGCTAAGACGTCATACGACGAAAACAGTTGGGAGCGCATCAAGGAACTCGTGGATATTGATGAGTTCATAAACTACTTCGCTGCGCAGTTCTATATGGATAACTGGGACTGGCCTCACAACAATTTGAAGGGCTTCCGCGATATGAGCGACGGAGGTAAGTTCCATTTTGTTGTCTTCGATTTGGACAACTGCTACGACCGCATATTCAATCCCTTCACCGACTTTGCCAACCAGCGTTACTATACGTTCTACACCATATATCGCGAGGACGGTTCCTCTTATAATATCACAGAGGAGGTCGAGCTGGTGACAATTTTCCTCAACATGCTGCAGAACGACGAGTTCAAGAAGAGATTCATTGATGCCTTCTGTGTCATTGCAGGCAGTGTGTTCGAACCCGAGCGCTGCGCCGAGATTGTGGAGGAGATACGTCAGAAGATGTACTACTACATGAGTTGGGAGAACAGTCAGGGATATGTCAACAGTCATGCGTCTATCCTGACAAATGCCATTACGAGTTCCCTGCAGACGAATCAGGTCAATTATATGGCGAGCTATATGTCTGCAAAGAATCCACTTACGGCATCTGTGCAGAGCAATATAGATTATGCACAGCTCAATGTGAACGATATGCCTGTGCCCACGGGCAGGTTCTCCGGACGTCTCTATTATCCCATCACGCTGAAAGCTATGGCTCCCGGCGGTTATAAGTTCGTGGGATGGAGAGAAGGCGGCGGTGCTTCGTCGCAGACATTCTTCCCGATGAACTCCACATGGCAGTACTATGATCAGGGCGATTTGACATCTACCGACTGGAAGACTACCGGCAATCAGGTCAACTGGAGCACCGGCGACGGACTCTTCGGCTACCACACACGTGACGACGGCGCAGTTATCTCGACTACCATCGACGGAGGCCCTGCCGGCAACAAGCGCCCCACATACTACTTCCGCAAGACATTCAATCTGGATGCAGCTCCCGTTGCAAGCGATGTCTTCGTTATGACAATTAATTTCGACGACGGATATATCATTCATGTGAACGGTCAGGAGGTTGCTACAAAGCGCCTTCCCAGCGGTGCGGGTTACAGTGTCTATGCAGATGCCTACGGTTCCGATCCCTACGATACAGACTATCTGGAGATACCCCGTTCTTATTTCAAGAAGGGTGAGAATGTGATAGCCATCGAAGTGCATAATCAGAGTGCAACGTCCAGTGATATCTATTTCGATGCATCGCTCACTGTGAATTACGGCAGCGGTGGCGGTGGCGGCACGTATGTCAGCACAGATCCCGAGTATGAACTCGAAGCAGGCGGCAGTTATTCTCTTACGGCTGTTTGGGAACCCATGAGCGACGAGGAGAGGAGACAGGAGGGTGTTGCCACAACACCTATCGTTATAAACGAGATTAGTGCTGGTAATAGCGTATATCTCAATGACTTCTACAAAAAGGATGATTGGATTGAACTATACAACACCACCGATGAGGATTTCGACCTCAAAGGTCTCTGTTTGACCGACCGTCGCGACAATCCCGGCAAGTGGGAAATTACCGCTGCCACGAAGAGCGATCCCACTGTGCTCTCGAAGGCTTCTACCATAATTCCTGCTCACGGATACAAGATTATATGGTGTGGCGACCGCTATAAGAAGGTGACGGCAGACAACACGCAACTCCACTCCAACTTCAAGCTTTCCAACGCAGAGGACGAGGAGCGCTATGTGGCTATAGGTAAGTACAACACCGCGACGGGCAAGTACGAGTGGGTGGATTCCCTCTCATACTGCGTGATGAACGGCGACCAGACGGTGGGACGTTTCCCGGACGCATCGCAGGATTGCTATCTCATGACTCTGCCTACTATTGACAAGCAGAATGTGCTGACATCGTATGCTCAGGAATACAAGCCCGTGCCCACCGGAATATCTTCTCCGAGTGCTTCGATGGCATCTCGTGACGGTGGCTTGAGCATTCGCTACTATGGAGGAAAACTCTATGTCAGCAGCGATAATGCTGATGAGGTTACTGTGAGCATCTACAATATGAGCGGTGCTCTACTGAGTCGCAGCGATGTGCGTGTGAGCGGCGGCAGCGCTGTGGTCAATGTGGGCGGACTTGGTGCAGGTCTCTATGTGGCCCGTGCTACTGCAGAAGGTGAGGAATGCGGCACGAAGTTCTTGAAATAGTCATGTGAATAACAGTTTGTTTAGATAATAAGGTAAAGGAAAAATGTTTGAAAATCTTAGCGAGCGTTTGGAACGCTCATGGAAGATATTAAAAGGTGAGGGTAAAATCACCGAAATCAATGTTGCAGAGACATTGAAGGATGTGCGGCGTGCACTGCTCGATGCCGACGTAAACTATAAGGTGGCGAAGACTTTCACCGACCAGGTGAAGCAGAAAGCTTTGGGACAGAATGTGCTCACAGCAGTCAAGCCTCACCAGTTGCTCGTGAAAATTGTGCACGATGAGTTGGCTCTCTTGATGGGAGGTGAGCAGTCAGACCTCAATCTTCCGGGACGTGTGGGGCAGCCCTCCGTCATTTTGATGGCGGGTCTCAACGGTTCAGGTAAAACGACGTTCTCCGGCAAACTGGCAAAGATGCTTCGTGACAAGCGTAGCAAACGTCCTCTGCTCGCTGCCTGCGATACATTCCGTCCTGCGGCAATGGAGCAGTTGAGAGTTCTTGGCGAGCAGATAGACGTTCCTGTATATATGGAAGAGGGAGCTACAGACCCAGTTGCTGTTGCTCTCAACGCTATTCAGGAGGCGAAAGCAAAGGCTTATGACGTAGTCATTATTGATACCGCCGGCCGTTTGGCTGTTGACGAGGAACTGATGCAGCAGATACAGGATATCCGAGATGCTGTGCAGCCTCACGAAATACTCTTCGTGGTGGATGCGATGACGGGTCAGGATGCTGTTAACACGGCGAAGGAGTTTAACGAACGCCTCAACTACACCGGTGTGATTCTCACGAAACTTGATGGTGATACACGTGGTGGTGCCGCTCTGTCCATACGTACTGTTGTGGATAAGCCTATCAAGTTCATCGGTACTGGCGAGAAGATGGAAGCCATTGATGTCTTCTATCCGAACCGTATGGCAGACCGTATTCTTGGCATGGGTGATGTTGTGTCGCTCGTAGAGAGAGCTCAGGAGCAGTTCGATGAGAAGGAGGCCCGCCGTCTGGAAGAACGCATCAAGAAAAACAAGTTCGACTTTGACGACTTTTACAAGCAGATACAGACCATCAAGAAGATGGGTAATATCAAGGATCTCGCTTCCATGATTCCCGGTGTGGGTAAAGCTCTCAAGGATGTCGATATTGATGACAATGCCTTCAAGAGTATTGAGGCAATCATTCTGTCGATGACACCGAAGGAGAGACAGCATCCAGAGTGTCTCAATACCTCCCGTAAGATGCGTATTGCCAAAGGTTCCGGTACGAAACTGGAGGAAGTGAACAGGCTTATCAAACAGTTCGACCAGACACGCAAGGTGATGAAGATGGCCACCAATCCTGCTGCGATGGCACAGATGGCTCGCGCAATGAAGGGACGTCCCGGTTTCTAGTATCGCTCTATTTCTAAATAACAGATTATATTATAAAATGATATTAATTGACGGAAAAGCCACGGCCGCTGCGATAAAAGCAGAAATCAAAGCGGAAGTGGAGCAGATAGTGAGTAAAGGTGGCAAGCGCCCCCACTTGGCAGCCGTGCTTGTAGGTCACGATGGCGGCAGTGAGACTTATGTGAAGAATAAGGTGTTGGCATGCGAGGCATGCGGTTTTCGCAGCACGTTATTACGCTACGAGGACGACATCACGGAGGAAGCTCTTCTCGACGTTGTCCGCCAACTGAATGAAGATGAGGACATTGATGGATTTATCGTGCAATTGCCGCTTCCTCGTCATATCTCAGAGCAGAAGGTGACTGAGGCTATTGACTACCGTAAAGATGTAGATGGTTTCCATCCCGTCAATGTGGGACGTATGTCTATCGGTTTGCCGTGTTTCATCTCTGCCACACCATTGGGCATTCTCACGCTGCTGCAGCGCTACAACATTCCGACCAGTGGTAAGAAGGTGGCAGTCTTAGGACGCTCTAATATTGTGGGTAAACCTATGGCTCAACTCATGATGCAGAAGCAGTACGGCGATTCTACTGTGACGGTGCTGCATTCCCATTCTGCAAATCTCAAGGATGAGTGTGCTCAGGCAGATATCGTAATCGCAGCAATCGGTAGTCCTGCATTCGTTACCGCTGACATGGTGAAGGAGGGTGCTGTCGTTATTGATGTCGGTACCACTCGCGTGCCCGATGCCACAAGGAAAAGCGGCTTTCGCCTGCAGGGCGACGTCGACTTTGAAGCGGTGGCCCCCAAGTGCTCTTATATCACGCCTGTACCCGGAGGTGTAGGACCTATGACAATCTGTATGCTCATGCTCAACACACTTGCTGCAGGAAAAAAGCAGATTTATTCATAAAAAAGTGACGATTTATTTGGTGGTATCAAGAAAAAGCCATACCTTTGCGGCGGTTTTTTGAGAGAACTGCCAACATGGTGTCTATAGTTCAGTTGGTTAGAGCGTCAGATTGTGGTTCTGAATGTCGTGGGTTCGAGTCCCACTAGACACCCTCCCTAAAACCCTTGCAGTTAAAGCGTTTGCAAGGGTTTTTATTTTTGAGCAAGTTTCCACTTTTGGAAATATTTTCCACTTTTGAAACGAAAAATTTCCGCAAAAATTTCCGCAAAAATATGGCAACAATTACTATCGAAATCGGGAAGAAAGGCAAAAAGGGTGAAAGGCTGGTGTCTTTTCTTATATGCCAGGGGAAAACAAAGAAAAGGATCTCGTCAAGGATCCATGTGACAGACTCCGAGCTTTCTTCTAACGGAAAGAAGGTGAAATCGTATGAGAAAGCCAAACTCATCGAGAAGATGCGTCGGGAGCTGGAGGACAGGATGATGGCCATTTCCCTGGATCTTATCGGGAAGGAGGTAGATGCGCCCCGTTTGGCCGACATGCTGACCTCGAAGCCGGATGATATAGAGTTTTTCTCCTTTGCAGAGCACTGGATAAGTCACGCCGGCATAAAAGGAGCAAAGAACTATGTGACGATGCTTAATACTCTTGAGCGCTACCTCGGGAGGCGCACGTTATTGTTTTCCGAAATCACCTACAGCAAGCTGAAAGGCTTCGAGGAGTCGCTGCGTGACAGGCCAAGGGCCCAATCTCTGTATCTGGGCCAGATAAGACACCTGTACCGGGAGGCAATGAGGCAGTACAACACGGATTATACTCAGGTAATAACGAATGATCCTTTTCTCCGCTATCGCGTTCCGCGCCAACAGATGAAGAAAGGAGTCCGGGCCCTCACTCTGGAGCAGCTTATGAAGATCTACGGCTTCAGCGGCCCCGCTCACAGCCGTTCCCAACTGGCACGGGATTGCTTTATCCTCTCCTTTTGCCTCATGGGCATGAACTCCGTGGATATGTTCTATTGCGACACCTACAAGGGCGGCAAGATATGCTACAACCGTGCAAAGACCAAAGACCGCAGGGGAGACGGCGCATATATAGAAGTCTCCGTGCATCCTTTCCTGTCAGACCTGATGAAGAAATATAAGGGCAGCAGGAGGATATTTAATTTCTGTGAGCGGTACGGCACGCCGGAGACATTCAACCAGAACCTTAACAAGGGGCTTAAGATAGTGGGTGAGGCGGTAGGAATTGCGGATTTAGATTTCTATCAGGCCCGACACACGTTTGCCACACTCTCCCGCAATCTTATGCGCTTCAGCAAATCCGACGTGGACGAAGCTCTCGATCATGTAGGCACGCTGGACATTGCCGACGTTTACATCCGCAAGGATTTCTCCATCATAAACGAAAACAATTTCAAACTGATAGAGCGGGTGTTCGGTAAACAAGTTCCGCAGATATAAAAAAGTGGCACCCCATTTCGTGAGATGCCGCTTTTTATCCTATTCTTACAATGTTACAATAAACGGTTCTTTGAAAACCTTCTGGTATTCTACCGGAGGCATTATTAACCCATCAAGTGGGGTGTTTTGTGTTTTCAAATACATTACCCCTCTTATGGCGCCGTGCCCAAATGATGCGCATTGGGCAAGAAATGATGGAGGTATTACAATTTTATCTTTAGATGATAGCTGTGCAATTGATTCCGGATGAATTTCGACATAGGTGCAAAATTGCATTGTCAGAATAGTGGTATCACCCTGCAAAAATATTATATCGTTAACACATTTCAGGATGCGCTCTTCTCGGTTGAGGGCGAAGTCAATATTATTTTTAATACTTACCTCTTTTCCACCGATATAATTTTCCCATGCAGGCTTAAATTCGGTAAGTTCAAATCCTGCTAGTTTGTAAGCTATCGATGTTTCTTTGCTCATGATCTCATCTTAATAATTTACACACTTTGAATACCCGGTCGCCTTGGACATATCAATCGAATAGCACTTGTTATCAGAATAGGGGAGAGAAATAATATTTGATTTTTGAGTAGCTTGCATCACAAAAGAATATTTATGTACTCCAGTGTCAAGCAGTCTTACCCCTAGGGCTTTCTCAATTGATGTCAATGTATCAACAGTGAAATTCCTGTCACCTGAGAGCCAGTCGGAAATCTCGGACTCCGTTTTGCCCATCGTTTGAGCGAATTGCTTTTGGGTCAGGCCTTTTCCCGCCATTGCATCTGAGATTTTTATGGCAAGGAGCATCCTGTTACGGGTTTTTGCAACGCTTTCTTCATCGATGTTGGCAAGCATTGCCGCTAAAACACCTGTTGCCTTTCTCTTTTCCACTTGTTTCATGATCATAGTTCTCTTATGGTTCCGTCTTGTCCTATTTTCAATTCTCTGTTTTTTATTCTTCGATATATTTCTTTTGCAATATCCTTCATCTGTTGGGCTTTCTCAAAGAGAGGTGGATAATCTTGATATGCTCTAACTTGTGGTGGTTTATATCCGCCGGAACCTAAAATAATAAGTGTATCATTGAAATATATTCCATATAATCTAAGTGTTCCTGTATGGTTAATAGCCACCATACCGTCCTCCAAATCACCTTCACCTTCTTTGAATAGGCTTCTTTTACATCCTATTTCATGAGCCATTACATATAGTTTTTGAAGGATCTTATTTAAAGCTTTTGTGTATGACTGGTTTTCCTCAAAGAATTGTTCAAGAAGAGTGTTTGTATCACCATCCAAAATAACAGAATATATGCGAGCCATGTCGCCCGACAAAGATTCCTGTTCTTTTATCTTAAAGTCTCTCATGATTTAAAATTCCGGTGCAAAGTTACAGCAAAATTCGGATATAACCTAATTTTATCACAGAAAATAAGGTGTTATATGATAAATAACATAAAAAAATATATGAATTAACCTCTTTAACAAAAAAATAGTGTTCCCCTGTGCGCACACCTGTGCACACACTTGCGCATAGAAAAAAGCAAGCAAAAAAATAGTGCTTTCCTATGTGCATATGTATGTGCATACTTTTTGCGCATAAGGAAAACGAGCCAAAAAAAATGCCCCGCGTCTCTCGACGAAGGGCACTCCAAACCTTAAATTCTAATTATGAAAAACACATGAAAAACTATTCTATCGTGATGAATACCCTGTCTCCCTTTTTGCGTGCATCGTTGAAGTAGGGTGCCAACTTCCTGAAGGTGGCTTTTGAGTTAATCACCTGGCCGACAACCTTGTTTTCTCCCACAAGGATGCAGCCGTCCGTGTCATCCTCCTTGTTTCCGCAGTGGATGAGCACTCCGTCGAAATGAGGCACATTCTTCACCCTGGGCAATCTTCCTTCGCACGTCTCTTTGTAGAAAGCTTTACCGCCGAATCGGGGAGATACGGTATTCAGGTCTATCTCATACCTGCCGGCCGGGATTGCCGTGGAGCCCTTGACCTTCTTTTCGCCAAAGAAGAATCTGTCGCGATCCTCCAGCGTGTTACAGAAGAAAACGGTGTCAAGGAACATCTTACCAATGGTGTAGGTCTCCCTCCGTGCAATTCTTCTGAGTTTAATTTCTCTATCCATGATCTTATAAATTTTCTTTTTCCGAGAGTTTTTTGATAGCCTCCACGAGGGCCTCTGCATCTTTCTGGCGTGTACAGTTGATAATCTCCTTTGCCAGTTCCGGAATGAGGGCGGCGTGGCTGTGTTTGCGTCGTTTATTCTCAATGACACTAAAGCCCTCTATGAGAATGGCGCCGACAGCAATTATCAACTCGACATAGGGAAGCATATACCAGGAGAATAAGCTGCCGATAATGTCTATAAACAGAAAGGGGAACATCACTCCGGTATAATCCTTGACCTTTTTGACCGTTTCGCGTAATCCGTGGCTGTGGAGCTTCTCGCCGATGGTTTTGGCAGCATCGACGCCGGAGACAAGGTCTGCAAGGCAGGCCACCACCATGCCCGTCCACGCCAAGAAAATGACGAGGGCGAACACGGTGAGGTGTGCCTGCAGTGCATCCCAGTCCTGAGTCTTAATCAGTTCAAACATGGTTTTGCAGTTTATGATTGAACATTACTTCCGATGAGCACCCAGTCCATGAAGTTGAGGGTACCTTGTGCATCAATGAAGCCGAGTCGCTGCCATATCTTACCCGTATCGCCGTTGCTCCGGCCGTAGAAGGTTTGCTCAACGGAAATGAAGCCGTTACCGTCCGGCGTTGTAGCGCGACGGATAGACATTGAGCCCCATGCAGCATCGGAGGGAATATTGACGTTCACATAGCCACGGAAGCCAGTCACGGACAACTCATTGGCGTCCGCACTGTCCTGCGGGTCAGACGGGAAGAGGGGCTGGTGCTCTTGCAGTGCGGAGTCGGCCTTGTTGAGAGATGTCTTTACCGTTTGGGACAAATCCGTTCTTGAAATGCCGCCGGAGGGCTTCACGTAGTATTCAGTGATGGAGGCCGTCCACGTCGTATCGCTGGAATCTGCAGTTATATAGTAGTGCTTGCCGTTGTAGAAGAATGTCATTCCGAAAGTGCTACCGTAAGAAATGATAGTAGCTATGACACTTGTAGCGCCACCTTTCAGGGCAATAAGCTTCGCTCTAGTCTGATCTGCTGCGTTGCGCAGGTTGACAAATGCGGTCTTCAAATTACCGGTAATTTCTCCGTTGACAATGTCTTGAACGTTGATGTCGGCGAAGTATATGCTGTGAAGCAAGTTTCTTACGTTTTCATCCAAATCGTTCTCCGTAATACCTCCGCCCGTAAGCACTTGTCCGTCACCGAACACAATCCAGGAGGCGTTGGAAGAGAAGTTGCCGGCAATATGGAGGTAGTAGTTACCGGCTACGGGCACGTTTACCTTGATGTAGTGCCAGCCGTATTCCGTATCGCTCCGGAAGAGGATGTCACGAATAAAGGCAAGATCCTGCCACTGCTTCTGCTCTTCGGTGAACGGGAACCCGAGGCTTCCCAGGCTTTTCACCTTCACGAAGTCGCTCTTGAGGTGAGTAATGTCGTGTCCTGCTGCAGACAGGTCGCTTACGTAGATGTAGGCGTCGCTGTCATAGGGGTAGTTATCCACGCCCTCCCACGAGAAGCCACGGCGATAGATGGCGCGCACCTTGATGATGTCGTTCGGGCGCAGGAAGACGGTCTTGTACACGTCAATGACTTTGTTCTCGCATCCGTTGCCGGCATAGACCTCTGCCAATCGGGTGTTGGAATCCGTGCCGAATCCGGCGCTGACGTTGGCCGTCCACTCGTTATATGCAATCTCATCGTTCGACGAATAGTGAAGGAGGGCCGCTGCCGCACTCTGCTGTAGGGTGTAATCGTCGTGATTAAGTGAGACCCAAGGGTGCTCCTTACCGAGGCGGGCAAAAGCCTTGCCGCTGTTTCTGCGAGAGAAGCAAACCTGGCCACCGTTACTTGAATGGTACAGGACATACTTTTCGTCACTCTCCGATCCTTCGGGTCTGCCCAAGGTGATGGAGTCGTACCATCCCTCTTCTGTGATGAGACCGGCGTTAAACTCGCCCTTATGGGTTTTTGTGCTGCCGTTAATGGCGTCCACCATGAGATTCAACTTTGCAGATGAAAGTTTCTCTTTGAAAGCAAATTTTTCAAGCATGTGATTTAATTTTTAGGTTGTGAAATATTTGTTGATAATTACAGGGCCTGTTTAATCGTACCAGTCGAAGAATGTCGCTCTGTCTTCACGTGTATTGATAAGGCCGAGGCGACGCCATGATTTCCCGATATGATTCCCGTCGCGAGCATAGAAAGTCTGCTCTACGGCAATGAAGCCGTTTGCGTCAGCCGTGGATGCACGTCGAACGGCAAGGCTTCCCCAAGTCATGCCGGACTCAACGGGGATGTTGACGTTCACGTAACCCCGGAACCCCGTTTCGGTAATCCTGTTGGCATTATCGTAATTCTGTGGGTCAGAGGGGAAAAACCTCTCCATGATGTTATAGGGAATCTCGTAGAACTCGCTCCACGCATCATAACGCTCCAGTGTGGGGTCTGTCTTAATGCGGAAACGAATGACAATATTCTTTCCCGGACGTACTCTTGATACATTATAACCCGCTGCGGCATTAAGAAACACTTGTGTCCAGCGGTCTTCTGAATAACTCTCTACGTTATTGATAAACCAAATATGGCTCCCATGAAGGTTGATATGACAAACACCTCCCGGTATAGGTCGCGTGCCCCGGAGTTCTGCTTCTGCAGCACTACACTCGTAAGTTTCGTTAGACAGCCCGTTTGGTGAGTGAAGTTTGTTAAGCTCTTCATTCATCAGTATTTCTGCATCTGCTCCGTGATATGTACTGTTAAAGGAGCCGCAATAAAACACGGGGTCTATACCTCTGTTATAGACAACTCCACCTTGAGCAGAAACACCATAGCCTCTAAGTTGTGCCCTAAGATTGTCAAAATAGCTTCTAACACCGCCACTCTTGACAAGGTTGTTCGAGCCGGACGTAGGAACAGCATCCACGGGAAGGATCTTGCCATCCACTTCTGCCTTGGTGTAGGTCGTACTCTGAGGGGCTGCGTTGTTGGCCTTTGTGAGCAAATCACGTACAGCACTGCTCAAATCTGTTGAGGGTATGCCTCCGGTGGGCAACTGATATTTTCCATCGCGCAGCACTTTAATGGTTGCCACGATGACATTTATCTCGTCAGCGGAAAGTTGATAGGTTCGGTCGGTAGGCTCTTTTGCATTCTCCTTCCGAACGATCTCATCAATGTTTGTGATTGGTGTCATATCTGGAGCTTTTTAGGGGTTGAAATGTCTGTACAGCATAAAGATTGCGCCGCACACGCCGGCGATAACCATTATCCAGTCAAAGATTCCGAAAAAGCTAAAACGCTCTTTCACGGTCTCTTTTTCATCCTGCCGGACAGATGTACTGTCGTTGTCTTTTGAGCGGCTCTCATAAAGCGTGCGGTCGTTTTTTACCTGTGTTGTGTCGCTCTGCAGATGTCGGGCGTCGCGTTCTGTATTTGTCTGCCGGTCGTTGGTGTTGGTGACGTGATGGGCCCTGTACACATCGCGCGTGCCGTCGGCATGCTCAACGATAAGCACGGTGTCCATAATCTGCTGCGTTTGTGTCACCCGTACATCATTGCTCTCACGCAGAGTGTCGGCTACATAGACCACACGCGCACTGTCTTTCGATGCCGTAGCGACCAATGTATCAGACTCCACGGATGTCTTGTGCGTTACTGTAGAGGAAACCATGCTCTTGCGGCTCACGCATGAGGTGAGGCAGAGCGAGAGAAGAATGAAGATGATTGTCTGTTTCATGATTTGCTTATTTCTTTTTCGAGTTTGTCAAGTCTGCTATATGCTTCCGTTTCGCCGATGGTGTACCTGGCTCCGTCCTCCGGGCAGTCAAGCTTCAGCTCGTAGCCGATAACACGGCTGTCCTTTGTGCCGACGTATCGCGAGTGCATAACCCGAACACCCTGTGCCACCGAGTCCACATAGAGCCAAAGGTCTGCCGGCGTGTTCTTTGTTCCTGCCCATACCTCGATAGGCTCGCCCTCGTTGTTAGTCCACTGCGTGCTTTCCCCTGTGCCTCCTACGATGAACTCTTCCCACTCACCTTCTACCTCCTTGTAATATATCAAAGCAGTCGGCACCGTCGATTGAATCGTTATTGTCCTCCCGGGGTTTATCACTACGGGCTCTGGAGCAGACCATTGAGTGCCCCATCCGTCAATCGGATAATCCTCAAGCACTGAAGCAAGGAATTTCTGTACACGGCCTAATCCGACATAGAGTTCAACGTCGTTGTAGGTTGTGTTCTCGTACACCAACGTACCTTCTCCTGCCACAACACTCTCTCCTTCTCCGCTATTATCCCAAAGGAAGATTGTGTCGGCAGCCCCCTGCATTTCCAATTCGACACGCTCTCCGGCGCGTACCATTACCTTTCTCTTGGAAATGAACATACCGAACAGGAACTCTTCAAAATCGTCCTCGGTCAGTTGTGCCGTAGTCTTCGGGATGAGCATCTTCGTAGGCAGCGCATCATTGAGTATGCGCACCTTTCTGCCAGCATACAATCTGTCTGTATTGCCTGAAGTTGGAGAGGGAAGAGTGAAAGCCAGCTCGTTTTGAGAAGCTAACTCCTCTTGCTCGTTGATAGCAACACGACGCATAAAATCTGTCAACATGGTGCAATCGAACGTGAAATTGCCCTCCTGCAGTGCATTTAAATACGTCAAGCCTTTGGCTTTCAATTCTTCCTCTGCGGTGGTGTACATGGAAGTCTTTCGGAACTTGCGCAGATTTATGCCGAGCAGGGTGCAATAATCGCCCTGCGTGACCTTGAGGTCATCGTTTGGCAACTTGGCACCAAAAGTGTCATTGCGGATGATCTTAAAGCATCCCATCTCGCCCCAACAGACAGACCCTCCGGCCCCGTCACCATAATACGTACCGTTTGGCATCCACTCCAAATCGAATTCCATGCCAGACAGTTTGCCTTGATAGTCGTTCTCGGGCAGATCAAAGTCTCTCGGAGTAACAAACTTAAGTTTCAATGTCTCGCCGTCAAGGATGCTCTTCTTGGAGAAATTCCCGTTGGTAATATCATCGCCGCCGATGAACGCGAGTTTTACAAAGAACTGATGATACATCCAATATGCACTTTCGTCCTCTGCTTCATATTGCTGCTCTTCCGTCTCTGCCACCGAAAGCACCTCTTTGACGTACAGCCTCAGTTTCGGGGAGATTTTGTCAAAAACGACACACGCTTCGATACGTTTCGAGGGGTCGCTGGCCGACTCTTCCGTCTCAACGAAATCCCCGAAATCCTGAGGCATTCTCAATCTCTGCTCTCCAACACGCAGCACCGAAGAGGGGTCGTCGTATGGCGTAGTGAACAGCGCAGACGGAATATCGGGATCATCGCTGTCAAAGGCAAAGCGCCTGGGTTCTGTAACGTCTCCGCTATTCGTACCACTATACGACTTGAAAAGAATATTCACCAACTCAGACACTGAGAGAGTATCATCGTCGTACGAGGTGCCATTCCACTCTACAATCGGACTAGTTGCCATAACGTATAATCCCTTGCCGTCATTATCCGTGCTGGAGCCGTCCGTCAACACGGCATGAACGGAATCGCTTGTTATGGCGTTCACGTCGGCGTAATACTTGATGTACACCGTCCTTACCTTACGTTCCGCGCCCGTGTCGTCAATGGTCTTGAACATTGCCCAGTCACCGACCGTGTGATGAAAGTGGTAGCGTATTCTTGCGTTCACATAATACCTATCTCTACTATTGTACTGGCTGTCTGAGTGCGTGCTATACACCTGTGTTCCGTTGCTCTTTAACTTAAGCTGCCATGAAACATCCAAGTATATACTGCCTCTCTTTACAGAGTAATCCTCGCTGAACAGCGTTCTCGGATCGTCGGTAAAATCAAATCCATAACTCTCCGACTCGCTATTGGTCAACGTGAGGTGTAAAACCTCCCATGACGGAACAGTGCCGGCCTCATCGTCGAAGTCGGTATATTGATTGCCACTTTCCATGAAGTACAGGTGGTAAGACTGGCTGCGTCTCGCCCTTCCTGTATACGTCAGCACCTTTGTGCCGATAGGATGCAAAACGTTATTCTCCTTTCTCTTAAGGATATACGTCACTACAACCTCGTAGTCAAGGTATGGGTCTGTCTGCTGGATGGCTTCTGTCCAATACGACCGAAAGCTCATGGAGGTGGTCTTGATGTTCAACCATTGCATATCGTACTCCGTATTGGTCGTTTTGGGCCACGAATTATTGTCTATCACACCATCCTCTTCGACGAAGAAGTTGGCAGTCACCATAGCATTCTTGAAGGCCTTCGTGTTATTCTCCAACGCGAACACCGAGAAGTGCGGCTTCGATGTACCAGGGAAGTTTGCATCGTACCACTTCACGACGTTATTCTGCACCTTGCGGCGATAGTCATAGGCGATATTATCCTTACCGCCGTATACGTAAATTCTGTTGGCGAAAGTCTTGCGTCCGTCATTGATCTTCATGTTGGCCACATTGACGCCCTGTTCTAGGATGAGAGGTTCTTCCCCCAGCCCGCACTTACCCAACTTTAATCGGAAGCCTATTTCGGTGGTCTCAAACCAACATTCAATGCCCCATTTGTTACAAATATCATATATGGCCGATAACATACCGATACTAGAGAATTTCATCAACTCCACCTCATACGGCGCGATGTCTTCCGAGAAGTTGGTATCTGTATTCTTATCGAACTCAATATGATACCCCAACGTCTCTGCACTGTTTATCCACGACTCAATCTGCCCGAACAGGTCTGCCGTAAGAGAAAACTCCACGCTGTCGCGCACAGGGATAAGAACGTCTTTCTCCGTTTGACTCTCTTTCTCCACCATGAGCATATACTTGCTGTCTTCCATGTGCATATATTCGGCGTCAAACTGAAGCTGGTACTTGTAGCCCCCGGTATTCTCCTGATACTGGGGCATCTGTTCTTTACGTATAATGAAGCGACCGAAGAGCTCATCGTCAATGTGACACCCGACACGGAACGGAATGGCCCTGTCTAGCGTAAAGTCAAGCCGGATGAAGTCCTCTTTCATAAGAAGAAACTTTCTTGTCGAAGTCTGCTCAATGAGGACTTCGGCCACCTGCTCGGAGCCGTACATGATAACCTCTGTTGCTCGTTGTCTGTAGATCATAATGCTCTGTCGGTTGGGTCGGGTTCGTCGAGTATGAGAGAGAACAAAGCAAGATGCCCGCCGGACTCCTGCATCTGGGAAATATTCTTGTATTTCATCCGGAATGTGACGCCGGGAAGATAATCGGTATTGAGGTTGCAATTCCCGTTGTTATCCTTGATCATTTCAACAAAGTTGTAAAGGGCGGCATACATTTGCTCGTATGTCCGGCCCTGATAGCCAAGGGGAATTGTCACCTGTCGCTCATCATCCAGGCACCGGTTTGCCGGAGTGAACATCTTTGCTCCGGCCCTCAGTCGCGTCTTGCTTTTGATGTATTCTTTTGCGGGGGCCGGTGCAATGAGGTTGCAGAACCAGCCGAATACGGGACGCATCCCATATTCCTTCAAATCGTGCCCGTTTATTTTCAGTTCTATCATAGTCTCTTCGTGTTACGGTCTATTTCGCTCAAATGTTCCTCAATAGCGGCGAGTCTGCGCGTGTGCTGTGTGATCTCCCGGACGTTCTCGGCCTGTTCCTGCAAGGTGAACTGCATGGCCGTCCAAAGGGAGAGCTGGCGCTGCTGTCCTATTGCAAGAGTGGTCACACGTCCGTTAATCTCGGCACCGTCCTCCCGGGTGATGCCGCTTGCCATACGACTTGTCGCATTACCCTCACTCTCGTTGAGGTCTTTTATGAGGCCGGATTGCTCAAGCTCACTGCGGTCTGCCCGCGCACGCTCTACAATTGCCATATATTCGGCCGTAGCAGCATCAATAAGGGCCTTGTTGTGAGTGCGTACGGCTTCATTGATTTTCTTCTGTGCCTTTTCTATTTCGTCCTTATATTTGTCCGCAATTTCGTCCGTAAACATCTTATTGATTTTCTCCTGCAGATTGTCGAAGAAGTCAAACGACCGGGACTCCATATCATCCATTAAATCATCAAAGCCGCCGTACACATCGGAGAATGTCAGAGACCACCGATCTATCACGCCCTCGCTGATGAGGGCATCGATGCGGTCTTCGGCCTCCTGTGCCAATTTCTCGGCATCGGAGGTGAGATTGCGCAACGCATCATAGTCGTTGCGCTGAATTGCATCTGACATGCGTTTGTACACATCCTGAAGGACATCCTCCTGCGAGTCGGCTATGCTGGAAATAAGAGCGTCTCTCGTTTTGCCCATCACGTTCTCGCGAGCAGAGGCAGAAAGATTGCCCATCTCTTTCAGCATGGACTTATAATCACCTTTGAAGCTGTCGAATGTAAAGCCCGTGACAATCTCATCCAATTTCTCGCGAAATTCGTCACCCTGCCCGTTAAGATCCGTCATTTGGTCAAGGAGATTGTTCAGGCCCTTGCCGACCTTACCCTCATGGTCTTCCTCAACGCTGCTGATGGCGTTCTGCAGTTCGGAGTAAAGTCCGACGTAATTACGGCGAAGATTTGCCCATTGCTCAGCGGTGTAAGCGCCCATCCGGTCAAAGTCAAAGTTTTCAAAACCCTGCACTTTGCGTATTCTGCGGCGAATGTCATCATAGTCCTCTTCGTCATCGAGGTAATACTGCATCGAGTGGCTGGCGCCTTTATACTGTCGGGCGGTGGCGTCAATGCTATCCTGCAGGCTTCTTTCCTGCTGCTCCACGTTGGCAATGGCCTCGTTCACTTTGGAGGCGGCATTGAGGCTGTTGGCATCATCCAACTCATCGCGCATCTTATCGAGAGACCATCCGAGGTTTTCAAGGGCCTCGGTGTTCATATCGATACGATCCTGCATTTCCTCCCAGTTGTCGGACAGGCCGGCAAAGAAGTCCACAAAGGAGCCGAACATCGAAAAGGCATCAACGGCTGCACCTACAAAGTCGCCGGACATGGCCTTAGATGCTGCATTTGCGCCCTGTGCAAGACCCTCCATTGCTTTTCCCGCGTCTTCGCCCATCTTGATGCCCATCTTATCAAGGCTCTCGTTGATGGCGCCTCCGGATCCTGCCAATTGGCCAACATCTTCAATTGCGGCCTTTGTCGGGTTGCCCTCCTTCTTGCTTTTGTCGTACCTGTTGGTGAAGTTCTCCAGGCCCTCCTTCATCGTACCTTTGAAAGTACGCCTCTCAGCCTCTATTGCCTGCTCTGTGGTATGTGTGAGCTTTGCTTCTGCGGCATTGACGGCCTCCGTGGCTTTTCTGCGACGCTCCTCTGCTTCAGAAATCCTTTTGTTTTGTTCTGCCAAATGATCTGAAGCTATCTTGTCATTTGGATTTTTGTCGAGGATGGCCTGCAAATTATTCCTTCCAACAGTTAATGTTCCCAGGTCGTGTTCTGCAGCAGCCTGCTCTTCACGGGCAGCTGTCAATTCTGCGCTGGCATCGCTTGCTTCTTTGCGCAACGCCTCAAGCGATTGAAGGTTTCCGCCATTGACCAGTCGGTCAAGAGCATTGAGAATGGTCTGTTGGTCAGTGGCGTCCATCTCGCCCAAACTACCATCCTCCTGAATCTTTTTCAATGTTGCAATCGCTTCATCGACAAAGCTCTTCATCTCTGGGGCCCGGAGTACCACATCGTCTGCGTTTGACAGAGCAATGGCGTTAGCCGTTCTTGCGCCCAAGTCTTCCTTGCGGAGCTCGTTTTGTTTGGCGAGTTGTTCAGATGTAAGCCTGCCAACCTCATAAGGGTCTCCGTTGGCTTTGGCAGTCTCAATCCTATTGCGATAATACTCATCCACCGCAGCTTTTTTGCTTTCGGTGGTGCCGTGCTCCATGTCAAACTCCAGACGGCGGCGTGCCTCTTCCTCCACTTTGAGCTGTTTGGCAAGGGCCAGCTGCTGACGCAACTTGTCTAAGATGCGCTCTTTGTCCTTGATTTCGCTTTTCCCAATATCGGCAATCAGCTTTTCAATGCCGGCAATGTCGGAGGCAAACTTTTCCTCTTCCTGTTGCTGCTTTATCCTCTCGGTGGTATAACTCTTGTAGTAGTCGATATTCTCCCTCTGCTGTCTCTTGAGAGTGGCATCGCGGAGGTTGGCCATGCCAGTTCTTGAGTCATCACCCAATGCCACCTCTCCATTTCCGGAAAGCTTGAGGTCGATCTCGTTCTTTTTTGCAAAGGCGACCTGTTCGCTTTCGGAGAGACTGGAGAAAGAAATTTTTTGGTACTTATCATCCCCGCCTTTCTTTATGTCCTGTTCTGCATCCCAGAGCGCCTTGGCATTTTTGAGGTAACGGTCTTTAAGGTCTTCCTCCTGCCGGTCAAGCTCATCAAGTTCTCTCTTATGCTTCTCTTGAAGAGTGATAAGAGACTTTTCCGCTCCCTCTTCCAAAGCAGAGATTTCGGCATCGTTAATCTTTCTCTGCAGATCTTGTGCAGCGCGGAGTCGTTCTTTGGCCTGTTCTGCCCGGAGTTCTTTCAGGCGGGAATAGTCCTTTTTGGCTTGTGCCTCACCGCTTCCGGCATTATCGTCCTCGTTATCTTTCTCTTCTACGGCTTTTGCGTTTGCGTTTTCGGCCCTTGCCTGAATGCCCATGCGATGTGCATAGTTTTGTGCCCACGATTTCCTCGCATCTTCTGTTACACCGGCGATAAAAGGATGATTCTGCGCCCACGCCTCCGCATCTTTTTCCGTTTGAATCCACTTGGGAACGCCCGATTCCTCTGGGGAATTTTCACCATCATTGACACCCAGGAAAGAGAGAATGGCCTTGATATGTATAGGGTTCTCAGCGACCTTTCTCATCTCATCCATAAAGAAGGTCAAGTCGCTCTTGGTCTGTTCGGCGTTCGTAAGGGCGACCTTGATTTCTTTAACCTGCTTGCGCGTCAGGGTGGGGTCTTTGAGTTTGGTCTTCAGGGCCTCAATGCGGCCGTCAACCATCTTGATATTATCTCCCATCTTTTTCTGCGCGTCGCTGGCCGTAGTAGTGCCTTGGGCGACATCGCTGATGGCGCTTTCTGTATTCTTATATGCAGAAGAGAGTTCTTTAGCCGTTTCCGGGTCAAGATAATCTGTGTCACCGGAAATGCTGGCACGTACTTCCACAATTGCCTCATGGCTGACATTTCCACTGAAAAGACCTTGCAGGCTCTCAAGATAGGCGCGGTCAGCCTGATTCTGCCGGATTTCTATATCAATGCTGGCCTTGTTGCCCTCGTTACGCATAGAGCGCAGCTCTGTCTCTTTCTTCTCAAGCTCTTCGATCTGTTTGCCGATGGCATCAAACGCCTCCGTGCGCTTACCCTTATCCTCAAGAGAGCTCAAATCAAAGCTGTTGACAATATCCTGTGCAGCCTTGATGTTGGACTCTGTCTCGCTCCTGAATTTCTGCAGTGTGCCGGTGGTGACGTTTTCCATCTTCCGGAGTGCGCCTCTGACGTTTTCGATGGCCTGTGCATCGTAGAGCTTATATACCTCTTTTTTGGCATCCTTGGCTTCGTTAGCCAGTACCTCCAGCATGTCGTTGAAGAGGCCAATGTTTTTTGTTTCCTGCTTTATTTCTTCATCAGAGAAGCCATACTTGCGGAAAGTGTTGTTGACAAACAGGTTGTTAGCGGCCTTTCTTTCTTCGTTCGTGGCATATACCTGATTGCTTCCCTGGTTGTATCTGTCGGCGATCTCACCAAGAGCTTTCGCGCGCCGGATAAGGAAATCTTCCTGTTTGCTTGATTCTGCCTGCTCAATCTGCTTTTTTCTCTCTTCCGGAGAAAGCTTCATAAAGTCCTCGAACGACATGCCGTTCAGGGTCTTATACATCTCCTTGAGCTCATTCCACGCCTTATACTGCTCCTTAATGGAGGCCGTCTCGCTGTTGATGACACCTATCAAGGAGTTGCCTTTGTTGATTCTTTCATCAGTGGCCTTGTTGATGCGTTCCATTGCCTCCGCATGCTTCTGCGTGGCAAGAGTGGCTTCGTCTGTCCGTGTCGCATATTTGTACACGGCAATGCCGATGGCGGCAATAGCGGCAGCGGCCCAAACGTAAGGATTGGCTAAGAACTGAAGCCCGAGAAGGTTCAGGGCCTTTGTGAGCCCAGAGACCTTCTGCCCCGTGATGACAGACTGCAAGGCCATAGCCTTTTGTTGTGTCATATACACAAGGTTCTCTGCCTCTTCTACTTGAAGGGCCGCAGCCTTTGCGGCGTGTCCGCGTGCAGCGGCTTGTGCAGCTTTTGCCTCTACAAGCAGGGCCTGCGCAGCACCAAGATCGGCCTGAACATTCTTCAATTCCTCCTGTGCGAGAAGCTGGAGCTGGGAAATCCTGATAGCATCCTCCAGGTTCATCTTACCGGTCAGCACGGCGCTTTCCATCTGCGGTGTAAGCCGCGCCTGCTCAATGGCGGTAAGTCGGGCGAGGGTAGCGGCCTGTGCATTATAGTGTGCCACCTCCATAGCAGAGAGTTTGGAGTATATGGCCTCCTTTACGGCCCCGGCGGCGCGGATGCCGTTATACACGACGTAGGTGGCGATAAGCTCTTCAAGGACGGTGAGCATGGTCTGCAGTACGTCCGAAGAGGAATCGCCCTTAATGGCGCTGGTAAGATCGTTGATGGTGTCGGTAATCAGCTTCACACCATCGGCCGCAACCTGTGTGGCCCCGGTGGATGAGTTGAGCTGCAGCATGAAGCCCTCCCATGCAGAGGCCAGCATCTTCACCTGGCCTTGGAAGTTGGCAACCATCTGTTCACCCATGATGTCAAGGGAGCCGTTATCCTCTTCTGCCTTAATCTGGTCTCTCAGTGTACGGATGGACTCGCCGGCCTGCATGAGGGCAAGGAATTGCGTACCGCCACGGGGACCGATCATCTTCATAGATTTGCCGACGCCCTCAGAGCCGGAAAGCGTTCCGACGTCTTTCATCCTTTCGAGGGCATCCACAAAGTCATCAAGAGACTTCACATTTTCCATGCCGACTATCTTGCCCTGTGACATCTTTGTGAAGATGTTTCTCAGGGAGGTCATGGCGGTGGAGGCCTCGATACCGTTGTCGCGGAGCTTACCGAAGAGGGCAAGGACGTCCTCTATCTCAAAGCCTATGGAGTGGGCCATTGGGCCGAAGGTGGCGAGGTTGTCCGAGATGGCCTGAAAGTTCAACGCAGACCTGCGGGTGGCGGCGCTCATTGCGGCAGAGAACTGATAGGCCTTTTCGGTGTATTCTTCCTGGGACACGCCGAACATTCTCAGGGCGGCGCCCACGGTGGCGGCAGCACTGCCCAGTTCTGCGCCGGTGCTCTGCGCGAAATTCAGCACGGCTTTCTGCATATCGAAGATGTTTTGTGCAGAGAAGCCGAGTTTTGAGAGTTCTGTCTGTAACTGAGTTACCTGTGTGGCGGTATACACCGTGGTGCGCCCGAGGTCTTGAGCGGACTTCATCATGGCCTGCATTTCCGGCGCGCTGATGTCATATCCGAGGATGGCGCCAAGGGTGGAGTTGGCAGCTTCAAAGTTCGTTACAGAGTCCACGGAGGACTTTATCAACGAAATGGCCCGGTAGAAGCCGTTGACGGCCAACGATGCAGCAGAGAAGTTTTTGATGAAGTTCGTGAGGTTGAAGTTCAGCTCTCCGGTGGACTTCTTAAGGTCATGCATGGCGGCATGGGTGCGACGCAAGGATGTTGACATGTTGTTGCCGCCAGTGACAACAGATCCGGCAAAGCGAGAAAAGCCCTCTCCTCCGAGCCTTAAAAACCTCGAATCTATCTTTGACCCTTCTCTGATAATCCTGCCGGTCATACTGGCAAGGCGGTTCTCAATCTTTTTCGCGTCCCTTTCGAGGCCGCTAATCTCAAGACCTATGCCAAATGACAATCCATCGTTAATGCTATCCATGCCTGTATATGTTTAATAGACGTTTTCTTCGTCTCCGATTTCCCCTGTAGGTTCTTTCTCGCATTCGTCAACGCTATAATCCCAGTTGTCATCCTCGGTATCATAGCTTGGCGCGGCCCTTGAGTACATAATGACGTTTTCGTAGGTCATTTCGTCCAAAATGTAGGAGATGGAAACTCCCATGTTTTTCGCGATATTCTGTACCAGGGCCCATACGCTATCGTTATCTACTCTTCTTTTTTTGTTTTTCTTAGCAGATTTGTTTCTCTCAGGAAAGCGGTAATTTTCAAAAAAAAAGCCAGCTTGTTGAGACCGATAAGCCCGGTGAGAATATTCATGATGTCTTCGCAGGAGCATTCGTCAAGGATGCGTTCGGCAAGGATCTCGCGTCTCGTTTTGATTGTTATGCGCGCCCACCCGAAAAGGCCTCTCTTTTTGGTGACGACAACTTCGGCAGCAGTGTGACGTCCGAGTATAAGGATGGCGAGAATATCTCCTATGATAGTGCTTTTCTCTGCGTTAGCGAATGCGTAACTGATAGCCTGCTCCCAGTTCGTTTCATCCAACTCGGGAAGCAGAGCGATATATTTGGATGCCTCTACGAGAGTTCCAAACGTAGGCTTGCTGACCATCATTTTCTCTTTTCCGATGGTGAGCTCCACCGGATTCTGAAGGAAAGTGTCAGCCGTAAGTGCTTCTAGATGATTCATGTGCTTTTTGTTTTTAGGTTGGGAGGGCAGCGATGTGGGCACTGCCCTCCCACGAATGTTGTTGACGGTCGTTCTCAGACCCATCTCTTGAAAACGAGGTAGAGTCGATGCACCGTTCACCCAGCGACGATACTTTACTCGTCTAACTCAGCTTCTGAGTCAAGGAGCGATTCGTCTAACGTAAACGTTCAATCGGCCTTCTCCTTGTAGCCTCCGTTGACGGTGTCCTTCTCAACGCCCTTGCCGTTGAATTTCTTGTACCAGTAGGGCTTGTTCTCGCCGTCGGTCTGTGCGCCGTGCAGGATGTCCATCGAGAAGTCGATGTAGTGACCATCCTCTTCGCTCCAGCCGGGCAGAACAGATACAGAGCACTTGGGGGCCTTGATGCCCTTGGCGCCGACGTTCTTAGGAGTAACCTTGACGGACATCTCCTTGTCAACGACGTGAGACTGAACATCCAGCTCTTCGCCGTTTACGGCAGCGATGCCGAGGCGCGTGTAGAGGGCGTCTGCGGGTTCTACAACGCGGAACTTGAGCGTCTGGCCTCCTTCCTGAGTCTCCTTGGCAACGGTCTCGCCGCCGGTACCCTTCATCTCCAGAGCATCACCTTCGTTGCTCTCGATGGAGGCGGACTTGTCTTTTACTACGCCTACAGAGGCGAGCTGTGCGGCCATTGCGTCATTTGCGCCGGTGTCGCCAATCTCGATGGCACACTTCGACCACGCCATGATAATCTTTCCCATAGTCTTAATAATTAAATTGTTTGTAGAATAATTTGTTACTTATGCAATGCTCGTTTTTCCCGTTTACGGGTTTTACAATCTGAGATTCGAGCTCAAACATATAATCACCTCCGGAGCCGTACTCAAGAACCTCCTGGCAAAGTTCTTCGAGTTCCTTGATGCGTTTGATATTCTCAACGCTGGCCCCGTTGGAGTTGATGTTCGGAACATATACGCGAACGTAAACATAGACCTCTTGGAATTGCCCGTTTTCGTTGTCAGGGACGCTTATCATGCAATCCTCACCATCTACGTGATCGTTGGTATAGCTGATTTTGCCGCCAATGGCGGAAGCAATCTGCGACGATTTCACGAAGCGGTGAATGTCCTGTCTTATCTCAACGTCTGTTTTCATGCTCCAGCTTCTCGCGTATCTTTTCTTTGATACGATCTACCATTATATGCTTTGCCCTCAGTCGTGCAGATGACAGCACCACCTTTCCGTCAATAGCCTCCACATATACGGCGTATTCCTTGCCTGCGACGATGATGAGCGCACATGCATAGCGCGACCACTGTTGGGCCAGTTTGGCAAGATAGGCCTTGCCCTCCACGGCTCCCGTCTGGTCATTGAGAACAGACTTGAAGCCGAAGGTTTTAATAATCTGACCACTGCAGACAACACCGCATCCGATGGAAGACCGGAGGGCCCCCGATTGGTCATCCCAGGAACTCAAGTCGCCGCTAACGATTCCGTTTACCAGCTCTTCGCCCATCTCGCCGAACGCTTCTGTGGCGGCAGATACGACAATCTTGCCGACCTTGCGCCGGAGTGCTGCAGCGATACCTGCGGAGCCTTTTTTGAGTATTATACCCATAGTCGAGCGTTGAGTTGATTCCTGAAAAAACCGATAACCTCGAACTGTTTGCTGTTCTCAAGAGGCTGGCCGTCCAGCCCAAAGAGTCTCACCTTATCTCCAACCTTGAATGTCCTGCAGTCATGGTCGAGATAGATGGAGTATGAGTAGTTGTGCGCTACGCCGTCTTCGAATCTTACCTGAGAGGCAGAGCCGTTAGACTCTATCCTGCACGGAATCTCCTCTGTGCTCTCTGCGTCCGGCAGCGGCGCGCCATCCTCATCATAGCCACCTGGCGCGAAGAGGACAACTTGCAGTTTATGAGGCCGAAAGTCCAACATTAGAAGAATGTAACTTTTGGACGTTCATCGATTGGCTCTTCTCCGATCTCCTTATACAGTCTGTTGGCCATGTCCAGCAACGACTTTCTGTCGGTCTTGGAAATACTCATTCCTCCCTCAGAGATGCTGTTAGGGTAAAGCAGGATCTGCCGAATGCAATCAGCATTAGCTCCCTTGAACTCTGCGGAGGTAAGGATTTCCTTCGTACACTCGGCATCGCCATCAAGACCCCTCTTGACCATGACGGTCAGGAAGAAAGTCGCTGGCAGCGGGTATTGTACCTGTGACTTCAGTGCGTCGCTAACGGTCGGGTTGGCCATCTCCTAATTCAATTTAGTGTAATGAACAGGTCGGGAATTGCCGTTGCGCTGTGATCGCCTGCAGATGTAATTGGGAGGGGCCATAATGTTCTCCCTATAACCCATTATATTCTTGGCGAAGAGACAGTCGATGAGCTTGGGAGCGGGGACGCTCGACGTATCCATCACTTCGTCGGCACAGGCCGGCATCATGTCGTAAGTGATGTAGAGAATATTCACGCCGACAACCTCTACAGAGGGAGCCTCTACGACAAAAGCGGCGGGCACGGCAGCCTGGTCGGGCACGATGGAAACTTCACACTGGACGGCGGGGTCGGGGGGAGTGCTACCCACGTCGATGGCATGGACTGACAGAGAAATTATTGTCAGCAACATGCAGAAAATGAGATTTTTCATTGTCTTGGGTTAATTATTGGTTAAACAGGAGGGAGGGCGGCGTACCGCCCATCCCCTTACTGTGCGTTCAGATTGGTGAGGTTGAGGTTCACCATCTTGTTCGGAGCGGCGATCTGCGGAACCCACTCGGCAGTGTATTCCATGTAGCGGCCGTTCTTGTCGCGGTAGTTGCTGATGAGCATCTGACCGTTGTCGTTGCCGACGGGACGATAGGTGCGGCCCTCTACGGGATCGGTGGCCTCGAACGGAGTGTGGTGACGCATCCAACCAATCTTCTCGTCCGTTGCGGAGCGCAGGAACGTGATGCGGTCATCGGCATACACCTGGGTGTTCGTGCCGTTCTGCTCTTCCACGAAGTCGTCCTTGATCTCGACAGCGGGCAGACCAACGCCAACGAGGGCATTGGAGGCCATCTGCGAGGTGATGAGACCGGTGTAGAGGTTGAAGCGCTGCTCGGGCAGAACCATCTTGAAGGTATCACCGAACTCTACGGAGCCCACGATGTCCTTGATGAAGGTCTGGCGGCTCATGATCATCTTCTCGAACTTGCCGAACTGCGACTGGAGAGCGGCGAGTCTGCGCTGCAGCCACGTGATGAAGTAGAGCTTGCCGTCCTGAGTCACCTCTGCCTTGGTGGGCGTGATGAAGTGGAAGGGCAGGGAGATGTCGAGCAGGTCGATACCTTCGGCATTGTCCTTGTTCTTCACGGTGGCCTTGCCGGTCATCAGCAGAGAGCCGACAACGAGATCCATACGCTTGTGGGGAGCGAGGATAACCTGACGATAATCGTCGGTGATGAAGTCGATGATGTCGTTCATGGCAGCCACCTGATCTGCAGTCTTGGCCTCGTTGAACTTGTCAATGAGATCCTGCAGCTCCGACAGGCGCTCCACATCCATCTGGTAGGCATCGCCCAGGTAGGCGATTTCGCCGTAGCCGCTTCCCATCGACTTACGCTCACGGATGGGCTTCTCGCCGTAGCGGGCGTTGATGGAGCCTGCTACCACACCGGTAACGGTGCCGAGATAGTCCTTGAATACGCGGGTCGTAGTACGACGGAAGGTCAGGTACTGCTGCCAATAGATTTTGTCGAGTCCCCTCTGGAATACGCGGTCAATGGTGGCCTGCACCACGTTGGCATCGTTGAATAATGTCTGGATTGTAAGTAACATGATTCTTCGTTTTTAGGGGTTATTACTCAAACTGGAAGCGAGAGGTCAGCGTCTCCTTATCCTTCTCGGAGATGGGGAGAACGAGCTTGGCTTCCTGTACCTCGTAGGCCTGCATGATGAGGGCAGCGAGTACAGCGCCGGCTTCCACCTTCGTCTCTTCGTAGATCACGAAGTTTGCGGTACGAGCGGGCACGCTCTTCTGCGTCTCCGTAAAGGGAGTGTTGGCAGCGACATCCTCGGCCAGAGGCTCGGAGAAAGTCAGCACGTCCTTTGTCGCGTTTGAGGTGTCAACGGCAGTCACGGTGTAGGTGTTTTCACCGATGACAATGCTCATGCCGGCGCTCACGCCGCTGTTCTTTGCGACGTCGAGAGTGGTGGCATCCTTCACTCCGGCCTTGGTCTTGCCGGTAGCAAGGGCAACGGCCTCAAAGAGAACCTGCCCTGCGGTTACGTTCTCCCCGAGCTCCGACACGGTCAGGGTGTCGTAGTTGGCGTTGGTGGTGTTGATGGCCGACACCTTAACGCAGGTAGAGCCTGCGCCCAGAGTCATACCAACCGCAACGAGGGAGTTCTTTGCGATCTTGATGCTCGTGGCCCCGGCGCTAGCGTCCTCCGTCAGGCGAACATTCTTCACGACGTCGAGCATTCGGGTCTGAAGGTTTGCGCGGACGGGAGTGAAGCGGGGGAGCTTCGAACCAATGACCAACCCCTCAGTATTGAGACGGTACGGACCTCTCTTGTGATGGAGGGTCTGCACATCGCAAATCTCTTCTACTACTGCTGCGGGGTTAAGATTGTAGTTGAATCCTGCTGGCATTGTTGTAAATTTTTAAGGGTTAATGAATTGTTTCTCATCATGCAGTCTTCGTGGCGCCCTCTTTGATGATGGCTGCGATGGTCTCACCATCGCTTTTGATGCCACTGCCGGCAGAGGGAGGTACGGAAGGCTGAAATCCGAGGTTGGCGAGTGTTTGGGCTTTGTCCTTCATGAAGGAGTCCAAATCCGTCACATTGCCAGGCACGTTGAGCATTCTGGCCAACTCTTCGTTGATGCCGTGAGCTTTAGCCTTTTCGAGAATCTGTGCAGTCCGCTCCTCTTGAGTGCGCCGCTCTTCCTCGGTCTTCATCCTGTCCGTGAAGGGTTTCATCTTCTCGTCCAGCAATTTTGAGAGCTTTGCATCGAGTTCGTCCTGCTGGGAGGGCTGCTGCTGTTTCCCGTCTTCGCCGATGTGATACTTCTCTTTGAACTGCTTTTCAAAGTCACCCTTGAGGCTCGATTTGAGGCTGTCGGTGAGACTTTGAGTAAGAGCGTTCTTCTGATTAGTGAAACGTGAGTCGAAGAGGCCCTGCATCTTCTTAATTGCGTCCGCTTGCGCGTCCACAATCGCGGTCACGTTTTCGTCAGTCACCAGGCCGGTGGAAAAAAGACATGCGGCCAACCCTTGAATCTCGTTGTCGCTCAATCCGCTTTGAGGATATTTCGTCTTGAGCGCAGTGCATAATGCTTGAATGTCCATAGTTTTACTGTTCACTTTATGTTAAGCACTGCAAAAGTATTCATTCAAGAGTACATTATGAAGAGATTTGCGCCCAATGCTTTTACCTATCCGAAATAGGTAAAAAGAATAAAGAAAACAGCCCGGCAATCACTTGCGGGGCTGCTCAAAACAATAAGTCAAACTGATAGATCAAAAGTGTATATTAGGCTTTTTCATGAGGTATGCAAACCTTAGATTTGAGAAGTAGTAATTGCCTACCTTCTCGAAGTGTCCGAAGAGTCGCACATCGTCACCCTGCATAAAGGCAAACTTTGAGCCCTCGATGATGTTCTGCACCATCTTCTCTGCTTCGCGAGAATACAGGCCGTAGCGTTCGATATTCGGGTACAGGTAACGGATAAATGCCGTTTCGCTGTCTGTCTTGTCGCCGATGGGGCGCACGCTTAATATGCCGTTGTGGGCAAAGTAAACATCGTCTATCTTGAACGGGTGGCAGTTGGCGCGCTTTACGCTGCCGTGTGTTGCCAGGCGAAAGTGCATGATGCACGGCTCATCTTTTCTGCGGCTCCGTAGGCGCTCTTCAAAATATCCGAAACTCAAACCTTTGCAAAACAGGGTGGGGGTGCAAAATCCCTGCCCGTGAGGGTTGGCCCGATGCATGGCGCTCAAAACATCGTGCGAGGGCGTCTCTACGCCTGCGGGTATATAGCAAATGACACACATAACTTTTTTCTTTTTTTGATGCCGGTGCGGCCCTTAGTTAAGGGCTGCACGGCGGTTGATGAAATATACTTTTTCGCTCTCTTTCAAGAAAGGTATCTCTTCGATGGTATTGCAGGTGTCACACTCATGTTTGTATGAGTATTCGACCAATTTTGCAAGAAACATCACCCAGTTGGAAATCTTCTCATATTCGGTCGTACCGCTATGCTGACGAAACTCGATGGTCTTGTGTCTGCTATAAGCCACGGCGTTGACCTTGAAATATCTGTCATCGTTCATTGCCATCATGATGTCGCCCTTAGTTCTGCAGCCCTCAAAATTTATACCCTGCAAGCTGCGGCACCAACGGCTATTATTGCCACGGCGAGAAGCCGGCATGAAAGTATCAATGGCGTTCTCGATCTTTTGATAGTTGCGCACCAGTCTGCAGTAGTGCTCATCGCTCATCTTCTCTGCACCGATGTGAACGTGCAAGCCGCATGAACGATTTACCTTTGCATCTACACATGCAAGAGCGGCCGTAATCTTCTCTAAGCTGCTCAGTCCCTTTTTACCTTTGAGAATGGGGCTGACAACCTCGTTAGTGTTTTCGCCGACGAGAGAACTATCTGACACAATCTTATAGTAGTGCTCGTTATCTTCGTGGTTGTAACCCTCAGAGCGTACTCGCAGACCCGATGCTGCGGCCTCTTCGATGAGCTGAATGCGGCTTACGTTGTAGCACTCAATCTCAACGCCGAACGTGAGCTTTGCAAAATTAAACTCGCTGCCGCTGTACGTCTTGCCCTTTGCGCTGCCGGCAAGCATAATTCTAACCTCATGCTCACACAGGCCGAGCTTAATCAACTCGTTGCGCTTTGCAACAATACCGCACTCTTTGTTGAGAACTTCGTTTACCTGTTCTGAAAGACTCTTTGTACTCATAACTTTTGATTTTTTAATGTTTGACTTATTGTTTTCTGTTTTCTGAGTGCAAAGGTATAAGTTTTATCTTATATTACAAAATATTTTATAAGATAAATTTAATAAATATGCTGAAAAACATAAAAATTGGGTATATTTTATATATTTTTGCAAAATATAAGTCGAATATTGTGCTTTTCTGTGTGCAAAGATGTGTCTTGCATGCTTGTGTCGGTGTAACTCATAAGTTATACCTTATATAAATAAAAATAGTATTCGATAGTCTTCTCTTGACTACCAAATACTATCATGCGCGAGAAATGAAGTGAGCAACCTCTTACAAATTGCTCTCTATAAACTTAGTCAAAAGTGCAATTAAGACAACGATTATAAAAAAATAAATAGCTAAAGCCATTTTTTTATTGATTTGTTTGGTGGTTTCAAAAATTGTTTTTATATTTGCATCACCAAAAGGACATTTTGGTCAGATGCGGGGGGTGTACCACGAAAGTGGAGCCTCCCGTTCCCTTTTTCTTAAAAGTCCATCTCATATACAATCTCACGGTCTTGGACGCATATTATTTTTTTGAACTTTACATATTGTCCATCATGGAGCTTTTCTAGCCCACGATACCGGTTTACTGCATTACTAAGCGTCTCTTGACTAAATCCTCCATTCGGGAAGTCAAGAATTGCAATTTCCGTGTTGCGTTTTTCTGCGCAATGTTTTAATCCTCTCAGGATATTGTTTGATGTGGCCGTTTCACGTCCGGCTACCTCAAACTTCATACCGTCCCATGTCCCTTCCGTGAATCGCTCACCTATCGTTGTGCTGTATTCGTTACCAAGGATAACCACATGGCCTGCTTTATACCCGGCATCACGAACATGCTTCTCATACACACCGCCTTTCTTGTCGAAATTATGACCAGTGTGTTCGGCCTTTATTCCAAGTGTGTTTTCGTTAAACTCTACATTTCTATAGTTTGGATCATCAAGTAACCTGCGATACTCCCTCCATCGTTCACCTCTCAAGGCTATCCTCGATGTCAATTCTTGTGGAGGTGCGTTAAGAACTCCATCCACATACTTCGGATTATCCTTTATCCACCTCGGCAGCGTGCCGCGCTCTCGGGCCCTTTCGATTCTCTCCTTGTTGTCTTCAATCCACGTGTTGAAGTTCTCGGGCACCTCAGTGACCCTTTCACTCTCCCACGAGAAGATCGGTCTGGCGAAGCATCTGCACCAGGGATGCCAGCCGAAGAAATCAAAGTCCTTGGGGTAGATGCCTTGGAGGTCATCGCACATGTCGATTTTACGATGATTGTCTCCCAGCAGAACCTCGTAGCCTACCACAAAGGGGAGGGCGTTCCATATCCGCTTCTCTACGACACGGTACGCCGTGGCAATGTCGGAGACAACGAGCCGCCGGAGGTTACTGAAAAGGGCCTTCTGCGGTCTTACTGCAGACCCCTCGGAGTCTGCTACGATTGTGGCGGGCTTTTTCAGGTATTCGGCGAGCCTTGCCGCACGCTCCGCATTTGTCCCGGAGGGCAGGAGGCTGACAGCATCTTTCGTCTGTGCGGCGAAGCCCTTGAGGACGTCTCCCGCCGATGTCCTGTCCTCCCATGATCTGTATGACTGGAGTGAGGCCGCGCTCAAGGTTGCAATCAGGTCTGCATCTGGAGAGTAGTGTATCTTTTTCCGTGCCTCTTCCGACATGGCGTGTCCCATATCGGAGGCCGTGACGCTGACCTGAGTCTCTCCGTCTTCTATCGAGGCCCCGACATCAGAGGCAAATTCGCCGGCAAGAGAATCGGCATCACCTCCGCTTACGACCTGCATACAATAGGCTGAGAGGCGCTTATCCACGTCTCTCAGCTTCTTATTGATAACGGCCTTGGCCTGTTTGTCGTAAACGCCGGTATTCATTAAAATGCGTTCTCTTCTTTAGCGATGTCCTGATCAATCTCATCCAGCTCTTCCTGGTATTCGTCGCAGATGCCCACAAGCATCACGCCCTGCTTACGCGACATCACGTGACCGCTCACTCCCTTGGTGGCGTCTTCTATGCGCTTGGACAAATCTTCGATGCGGTAGGGGCGCTGCTCTACCTCAGCGTCTAAGGTCTCCGATGCAGACTTCAGGGCCGGCACCAATGCCCCGACAGCATGGATGAGGAAGTTCAGTCTTCGCTGATAGAACTCTCCCATGTCCTCCCAGTGGCGTGCGGCAGCAAAGAGAGTGGCCATGAACATGAAGTCGAATGCCGTGCCCGAGGGCGGCTGTCCGGATCCTTTCACCTGATCGAAGGAGATAAGTGGGGTATTGGTGAGCGAGTAGCACCTTACAAGCAGGTTGTCGCACTGAGACTTCACCATGTCGCTGGTCTGATGCCAGTCGAGGTAATAAGCCTTACCGCCTCCCGTAATCTTGAGCAGATGAGACTTACCGATGTTCTCTGCACCGCCGTTTGCCAAATCGCCCTCCAGTATGAGCTTCGGGAAGAAATTCATCTTGATGGCATCCGACCAGTCGGAGGTGAGCGTTTCGAGACTCTCGCGTGCGCCGGTGATGTTGTGACACAACTCCTCCGGGCGATAAGCGTACATCGTGGGGTTCTTTTTAAAGCCGTGCTCGAAGGGGTAGCCCTTGGAGTTTGCCCAGTCTTCTTTGTCGATGTGCTGCACCTGATAGACGGAATCTTTGGTAACGAGCATGAAGCAATGGACGGTGCTGTTGTCCGATTTCTTGTATTCATATTCGCGGCCGATTCCAAGATAATCGTTACCGTCATCGGAGAATATGGGGTACAGCTTGTCGCCTCTGAAGGGAGACCATATCTGCATGCGGAGTTTGTATTCAGGCTGAGTCTTGATACCAACAAAGGACGCGGCCTTATTCCACACCTTTCTCCAGAAGCCGCTGGCGTCGTAGCGATACCAGTATTCACAGACCTCCTGCTCGGCAAGCCATGCCCGAAGCTCGCGCTTGTTTTGGAACTTCAGCTTGTTGTCCTTGGAGACTTTCTTAATTACATTAAGCAAGGTTTTTTCCTCTTTGTATTCCGTCTCCGCTTTGATGGCCGGTTCGTTGCCGATGGTAAAGGCCACATGAATGTTCACGATGTCCTGCTCGATGGGCAGAGCGATGCGTGCCACCTCTTCCTCTTCATATTCTGCAGGATGCTCCACGCCATGTGTATCGTAGTATGAATCCTTTTTCAGCGTCTTCATATTCTTACGGAATTGCTTGTCGTGGATCCTGTGTTTGTCGGTGTACCAGTTTTTCGACAACCGCTCCACGTTGGGCATCGGTGTCCGGCGGGAATTTTTGATCACTTTGATTCTTTCGTCCCATGTCGGGAGTTCTAAGATTTCTTCGATGCTATTCATGTTGCTATGTTTTAGAAATATCCATTATACGATTTCGGCTTTTCCATATTGCGATATGCGTGACCCAGCAGCTCTTGCCAGCAGACGTAGCGAATGCCGTCGATGGCGTGATTGAAGTTGTCACAGGGTATATTGATGAAGCGGCCGGTCTTCGGGTCCTGTTGCCAGGTATAGTTTTTGAACTCCTTCCATATATTGACAGACCTCTCGGTGACGTAGATGTGCTTGAGGCCCTGCATGAAGTCGATGCCGAAAAGAACAGATCCGGCGCCCTTCGTCGTGGACTGGATAGGGAGGCCGGCATTATGTATCTCGGTAATCTCTCGCTGTTCTGCATTATCGGCCCATATCTTACGCGTACGGGCCTCGGGTAGGGGCTTTATACACTCAATGATGTCCGGCGTTGTCATGTGCGTGTTATAGCACTCTTCGTCGATATAGAGGCAGTCATCATGGAAGCCCACAGTCTCAATAGCCGTCGGATCGTTGGTGAAGCCGAAGTCGAGGCCCCTCCACCGGCGTTTGACGTAGAAGGGTATCTCTTTGATGAGAGACACCTTCTCAAAGATAAGGCCCTCCAAGGAGGCGCGTTCGCCAAGGCCGTAAATCTTCCACTTGCGAACATCCACCGTGCCGGCAGCGTAATTCTCTTCTGTCGGCTCATAGGAGAGGATCTTGCGGCGCATATTCTCCGGGATCATCGGATTGTCCAGCATCGTCGAATGGTCGAAGTAACAATCCGGACGCTTGCAGACGTTATCGTATATCCAATGCTCATCTGCAGTAGGGTTGTAGTCCAGGACAGAGAACCCGGCGCATCGCTGCTCCATCTGGTCGAAGTCGTCCTTCGTGGCCTCCATCGCCTCGTTAATCCAAAAGATGTCGGACGTGAGGCCGTGCAGCTTCTGTTGATCGTCGAGGCCGACAAACCAAAACGACCACCTGTTTATCTTGATGATGTGGGAAGAGTTGTTGACGTAAACCCGGTTCAACAACCCCATGTCCGTGAGAATCGTCTTGAAGTCCTCCCATACCGTAGCATTCAGCCATGTGCCTTTCTTACGTGAGATAACAACACGCTTTCTTTCGATGGAGCAAAGGGCAAGGACGATAAAAAACTGAATGATGGAGTATGTCTTCGACGAACGGGAGCCGCCCTCAAATACGAGCACGTTGAATCTGCCCGATTCGTGGGCCTTCATCGCCCGGGCATATACAGGAGTGCAGGTAAGGTTCAGCTCGTTCATCCCTTTTTCTCTTGAAGTTCGGTGTCTTCTTTCTTGTTGTACACGATGTTGACATTGATTTTTTCAATGCCCTTTTCGTCCACGGAGACATCCATCCTCTTCATCTGCTGCAGGGCCTTTCTAAACTCTGGGTCGTGATGGAATCTCCACATGGTGATAGCCTGGAGGTTAGGCGGCAGCTCTTGAACGGTCTCAGTCGTGGTGGTGTCATCAACCTTGTTCCCCTCCTTATCTACGCCAGTCCTGTGCGTGGTAGTGGTGGTTTTTGTTTTGATCTTACCGAGGGCGATTTTGTCGTAAACTCCCTTGTAAACGAGGCCCAAACGGCCGCGTGCGCGCTGCAATACTTGACAAATGAGCATCGAACGCAGTTTGTTCTCTTGCTCTGTCCATCCGTCGTATGAGCCGTTTTTCATGCGTGAGAAAACCTCTGCCGTGAGGCTGTCGGGAATACCCTCTACATCTTCAAGCTCGGGCATAGGCTCGTTCGGGTCTGCGTCATCTATCTTCTGGTTGTTCCTCTCTGTGATAATAGCACGCACCTCCTCGCCTACAAATTGGGCTATCTCGTGGTCGTTGTAGTCCCTTGCCGCGAGATTGCCGATGGCAGTGTAGAAGTCCTGCCCGTCGTAGTCGAATTTCTTCTGCGCGCTCATATTACTCCTCGTTTATCACTTCGCAGCGCATGTCGAAGTCTTCCCCCTTGACGAATTTCTTGTCGGGCTCGTACCCGAAGCGCTGCAGGAAACGGTTCTTGCTCTCTATGTTGTCGAAGGACAGCATTACATAGGCCTCCATGTCGCCGGCGCTTTTCTCTGACGCCTGCTTTACCTGGGCCTTGACCTCTTTCATGTGAGCGACCTTTGCCGCCCTCTCGGCCTGCTTCTCTGCCTCTCGCTTGGCCTTTTCTGTCTCCTTCTCATCGTTAACCTCCTTCATGAGGTCGCCGAGTGATTCGGTGAGGTCGGACTGCTCTTCAGTCTTGAACATGTAGTCCAATCCCAGGAGAGAAAGGTCGGCCTCTGAAAGCCCGGCATCCTTATATTCGATGTCCGGTATGATCTTGGCAAGTTTGTCTCTGTCCCACCGGCCCTGCGCATTGGGATTGTTGAGCAGGACGTTTTCTTCCATTTCGGTCTTCTCATCTACATCTACAAGCTCTACGCGCAGCCAGTAGTCGTTCTCTTTGGTCTGAGGGTTATATTTGTGCAGATCGTCGAGGATGTGGACTTTCTGATGGCCACCGACTATCGTCATGCCTGTGCGCTTGTTCACGACAATGCCGCCGAGAATACCGTATCTCTTAATGCCCCGCTTGAGGTTTTTGCGGTTTTCTTCATCGATGATGCGCGGGTTGTATGAGGCAAAATGTATCTCAGAACGCCTGACAGTTGCGACCTCACCGGTAAAATATTTACTTAATTCCATCGATTGTTCACTTTTTTGGGTTAATTATTTGGTGGTTTCGAATTGTTTTCTTACTTTTGCAGCATCACCAGAGAATGGTGTGGGGCTTGTGCGGTAGCAGTTGCAGCATATTCGCATCGGCGGTATCCCTTCACAAGGCAAAGGCGTCCGGTATGCAGGCAACGCCTTTTTTTTATTTTATGTTCCATCTGTAGATTGATCTGGTTGTTTCGTTCACGTGAAGATAAAGAAGTGGACGTGCTTTTGTCTCCCCGTCTCTCACTTGTCTTTTGTATTCCGTGACACCATCACGAATGTGAAACCTATTGTATTGACTTCCTTTGGGTGCAATTGAAATAGCGACATCTGATTGAATCGTTTTTCTTTCGTCAGGTTTGAATTTTTTTCGACTGTGTTTAATTGCTTCCGCTACAGTTCTAGGATCCGGCTTACCGCTTAACTTGTATATCTCATGCGTAAACCCTTCAACACGTCCATCCGATGATGGTAAGGTAAGCGTCCTATCGTTTATTTTTATTTTGGCATTTCCTTCTCTGTCAAGTGTAAAGGCAAAACCGTTTTCTGCAAATATCCGGCCCACTTCTGTCTCGTGAGCATGATGTTGCCCAATCTTAGCAAAATAGGCTCCGTTTTTATGTAGGTTGCGCTCCACAGTATATCCCTCACGTTCCAGTTTATCAGCTTCGGCCTGGTTACGTGCAATTCTCCTTGCACTGGCCACACCATTAGCCGAAACCTGACGGCTCGATTCAACTCCATAGATATAAACACCTTCACCCATTGTTCTGCTTTTGGTCATATTCCCACAATATCCTTTCGGACAGAGGGAAGGTTTTGTAAATCTTCTGCAGATCCTGCGGAAAGTTCTCGCGCAGCCAAAGAAAGCAATCGAGGTTGAATCCTGTGCCGCTCGAAGCCTTGAGAGAATATCGGACTGGCTCCGGAATGGCGTTCTGCCGCATGTAGGCCAGCACATCCTTCTGAGTCCAGTCTGCGAGAGGGTAGGCCTGCTGGTTGTAGATGTAATCGTCACCCTCCAAGCGTTTCAGCATCAGGCGCCGGTTCATACTGTCGGCTTTCTTCATGCCAAGGAGCACGTAATCAATGCCCGTTTTCATGCGAACGGCCTTTATCACGTCGGCGAGCTTTATGAGCTGCACATTTGGCTCCGGCACACAATAGAGACCACCTCGAAGGATGTAAGACAGATTCCAATGAGGCACCTGCATAAACTCCACATTCGGGTAGCGGCTCTTGCACCAGTTGACCCACCGCTCGATATGTTCAAGACCGGGGACAAAGTACATAAACACGCAGACAATCCTCTGAAACTTCCCGTAAACGAGATCCAGCGTCACAAGAGAGTCCTTCCCGAGACTACAAAAGACGATACAGCCATCAGAATTTCTCCTAACGGCTGCAATCGTCTTCGTAGCGGATTCCATCTTCGTCATCGCTTAACCAGTGGAGAGTCCGAAGGATTTGCGAAGTTGACGATATACGGTCTGATGGGATGCCAGGCGGTTGCCGGGCTCCAAAGAACGACGGCGGCTGTTACCAAGGTAAGCACCGGTGTTCCCGTTGATACGTCTCTGGAGAGGGGTGTTGTTACGTCTTGCCATGATCTTCTACTGTTGAATGTTTAATCCTATTTTCGACTGTTCACAGTATGGTTAATGATTCTTCCGAGGTCATACACAACTCTTTCGACAACCCATGTCTGCCCGCCGTACTGGTACTCAATGGGGTTGCGGTTGTCGTCCAGCATGATTTCACTTCGAGCTGCCTTTACCTCTACAAGGGCCGTGTCGCCGGTCTCTTTCGAGGTGAAATGAATCGCGTCGTACACAATGGGGATTGCGTTCGCGTTTTCATCCTCTAACTCGTAGCCCTCTTTGTCAAGCTGAAGGTATTTCTTGACGTTGTTGGGGCGAACTTCGCAAAATTCTTGTACCTTTCGGCCGTCCTTGATAGCGTCAAGATACTTTTGTCTGATAAGACGTTGTAATGTTCTCATACGTTCGTGCTTCATGAATTTGTGCAAAGATAGCGCATTATCTTTGCTCAAAAGCAAAGCTTTAAGCCTATCCTTTTACCTATCGAAAATAGGTAAACACTTTTATTCATGACTAAACGCATGTTCATACATATAAATAAGCGTATAACTTACTAAAATGTATGTTTTATAACATATATATTATAAAATAATGTAAAAAGAGAGCGTTGTTTTAGAAAAATGTCGTACCTTTGCGGCAGTTAACCTAAAACATGAGAATATGGACATAAGAGCAGTTATCAAAAGGCAGGGTTGGACTCTTGAGCGTCTGGCCGAAGAAATGTACAATTCGAAGACCGGCGCAAAGGGTGTCTCTCAGGCATCTGTCTCGCAGATCCTGAATGGTAATCCGACGCTTGATAAGCTGAAAGAGATTGCGTCGATAATCGGCGTTTCTGTTTCAGAGTTGGTCGGCGATGGTGACAGGACAATGATCAGGTGTCCGAAATGTGGTGAATTGATAAAGATTGAAGTAAAATGAGCACGCCGACAAAAGACAATACCCTTTATCTGCCTATAAAGCAGGTTTATTTCGACCAGATTATAGCCGGTACTAAGAAAGACGAGTATCGCGAAGTGAAGATTGGTATTACGGCCAACAGGTATCTTCAGAAAAACGAAGATGGCAGCTATGTGCTCAATCCCGAATGCACCACGCCCGGGACAGAGTATTACGTGGATGACTACAACGACGGGCATTTCCCCTTCATGCCAAAACGGTATAAATACCTGCACCTAGTTGTCGGCTACAACAAGGTGCGTGACGAAGCTCTCGTAGAGGTGACTGACATCAGCTTCGAGCCTACCCGAGTGCGCGGCACCGGCAAGATGAAGTTCACGTTTTGGATCATCGACTATCACCTTGGCAAGGTGGTCTCTCTAGAGCGCCAAAAGCATCACGACTGAGTAAGCACATCATAGATTTTTTGGGTCTCTTCTCTAAACCCTTTGTGGGTAAAGAGAAGAGATTTTGCATCACCGAAATAGATAGAAATAGCGTTCTTACTAAGGCCCAGCACCTTGGCAAGTTCACGGCGTACGCCGCCTTTGCACATCCGGCTGTTAACGAATGAGGCCGGCGAGTACATGAAAAACACAAGCAGAATAAAAATCTTTGTGTTGTCCCGGTTCTTTGGGTTGGCAACACTGACAAACACATCATGAATGTGCCGGATCTCACTCAAGTCCGTCCTTGCTGGCTGTGTGTGCATGCGCTCTTCGATGGCCGCGAGCTCTGCCTGTTTTCTCAGCCACCTGATCTGCTTAATTTTTTCCGCTATTTCCATCGCTGTCTATGATTTGGTAGATGAAGTTTACTTTGACGTGCTTGGATTTCTTGATGCTCTTCCTGTAAGCCTCAATATCCTCGACCTCGACGGGTTCATTAGAGAACACCTTCTCGCCGTTTCTGCACAGGAAAATTGTTTTTGTGATTCTGTACATAGTCATTCAAATTTAATCACATTACCATCGAAAGTGTAAATGGGTATCTTATAGCGTCCGGCCGTCTCAAGCTCAGTGCGGCATCCGTCCGAATTTTGCCAGCCGACATCCATATAGATGGCGTCACTTGTGAATACCTCTTGCACGCACCTCTTTATGGCTTCATTCTCAGGCGTACCGAGGGGACAGATGTCCGTGCCGCCGACCACTTCCCAGCCGTTGAAACGATAGTCTGCGCGGAGTATGGGTTTGAGGTATTCAAGCCTCTCTTTTGCAGACTTGTATTTTTCCTCAAACGTATCTTCCTTCCTCGCGTTGATCGGTGTCGCGATATACAGCTTCAGACGACTGCTGACCTGTTTGCTGTCAATGAAGATGTAGTAATCCATGCAGCTCCAGCCTCCGTCACCCTCAACTTTCGCAATGCGGAGATTCTTCCATCTTTCCGGGACGGGCGAGAGCAATTTCCCATATCGGTATTCTATTCCGCCCGTCCTTCTGCGGCGCCCGTCTTCTGACACACGGAAGTGTCCCCATTCTCCGGGCTCAGCCTTCAACACTTCATTGACAAAATCAGCTGCAGTCTTGGCCTGATAGTTCTCAATGGAAAAGGGGGCCGTTTCGTCACCTCTCCAGTCTCCGATTCGTATCTGTTTCATGGTTATTCCTCCTTAATGATTACTATTTTTACCTTCTCTCCAGAATTTCCGCACGCGAAATTACCGCAAAGGTGAACTTGTCCTTTCTTTTTGGGGCGTGCAAGTTCTGCAGTAAAGGCCCTCTTTAATATCTGCTCTTTCTGCCATTGGGCAAAGTGGCGAGCGATTGGTGGAACAAAAAAACCGCAGGGAAGAGTATTCTCCACGTAGTGTTGAATTTCTTCCTCCAATGCTTCGGTTTCATTACTACGCCTGCGTTCTCTCAGTTCTGTCAGCCACTCGGCCAGCTGCCGATGTTCCAAAGAGCAGCTATCATCGCCATTCTGCCTTTCAAGGCAATGTTGTATCGCTTCGTCTAACGTCATGGCTATTTCCCGTATTTTAGAGTGAAGATGCTGTCCTTCAGGTCGTACACCTGCATGCGCAATTTGTGGTTTTCATTTATCACGGAATCACGCTGACATATAAGTTCTGCAGCTACTTCGTTTGCAATGCGAAGATCATAACTCTTCCGAAGTTTGGAGATACCTATATAAACGTTGTAAAGAAGCAGCACAAAAATGGTAGCGGTGGTTAAAGTTCTTTGATTCATGGTTATTTTTTTTTGAGTTTATTGTATCAAATGTAGGGGCGCCTTGGCTGTGCGTAGATGTCGATGAACATACTGGAGGAGTCTGTATCGATTCTGTGAACTATACGCTCCACGGCATATTCTTCTGTATCATGGCTGACAGTAATGCGTGTGCCGATGGCCACACCTGGCAGATTGCCAAAGATGGGGTCGGTGGCTAACTGCCAGTCTTGTGACGGCCTGTTTTTCTTGTATATACGTGTGTAGGTTTTCATGTTTTATTCGATTTTTGTCTTAAAGATTTCCATCTCTGTTTTCGAGTCTCTCTCAGCATGTCCTCCAATTCGTACGGAACATTCTGAATCATCCCGTGGTATCGATCATCCACCCACATTGTGTGAACTTTGATAACCGCTTTGTCGATGTCTTCCTGCGACTTATGCTGCCAGCAATATTCGCATACCGGGAAGAACCCACTGCCACTATGTTCGTCTGTGCATTCTACCATGTCGATAAAATGGATCCTCACAACAGCCCAAGGCAAACCGCAACAGCCACAAGTAGTATTATATGGGTGCATGGCGCGATACGCACTTGCAACAAACGATAATCGCTTTAATCGTTCTATCATAGGTCGTTCCTCCTCAATTTTACTAAAAACATCTTACGTTATTCCGCATGGTGCTTGATGATAAACACATCGCGGTCCGTGGGCGCTCCCCATTCTGGCTTACCGCGTCCGATGGTGATGCTGCCAATCTTCCTGACGAAAGTGCGTTTGGTGTACCCGTAGCGGAAGAGCACATGGGTATATCCTTTTACATTGCATGATTCGTAGTTGTACCGGTGGGAGAATAGGGCAGTGTCACGCCCGAGCAGCCTCTTGCACCAGTATGGCGTTATCTCCCGGTATTCCTCATTCTTTTCGCCACTCTCCTGCATGTCGTACCAGATCGCTTTCAGCGGGAGATTGAGCAACTTAATTTCTTTTGCATTCATGGTCTTATTTTGGCTGATATTGATTTTTCTAAGCCTCTCAAACCCTTTAATAAAATCCCCCATAGAAAACGCCGCCTTGGCCACCTGCCCAAAGAACCGGTGTATTAGATGGGCATCACTAATTTTCTTGGGTTTGCCTTGATGGCTGCTTTTATAAGTCATTTACTCCCTTTTTTGTCGTTTCACATAAATTATCCAAGAGCTGCATTTTCGCCCGGTCAAGACACCTCCGGCAATACGGATGACTGGGGATGTCAGGATCAATGCACGGCCAAAAGGCTACTGCCTGCTTCCCGCAGACACAGCATTTGCAATCTGAAGCCTTTATCATAACCGGTTACTACGTTAAGGGTTCGTTCAACTTCAATATCATTTCGTAGCATGTATCAACTGGGTTGTCGTGCCAGTCCGAAAACATTTGGTCTGCGTAGATTCTGTAATGGTTATCTACAGAAGAGTCCAGCGATAAAAAAGGTATAACTCTAAGCAATGCGGCCAAGCTCCAGCAAGGAATATCCCTTCTGTCTGTCGCTTTTTCAAAATCCGGCCACTCACGATAATCCGGCTCTCCGACCCATCTGTCTTTCTGATATTTCCAGCTCATGTCCGCAGTATCGGGCGGAAGTACCTCTGCCAGCTTCTTCGACTGTTCAATGTCCGTGTATGATTTGATTTGTACCATAGTCGTTAAAGTTCGAGTTCAGATTTATCTTCAAAGTTATCGCACGTCTCTCCTTCCATCGGCAGTGCAATCTCATCCCACATTTCACAAGGATAACCATAAAGGCATTTCTTGCATAGTTCTTTCGTTACTTTAATTGTTGCCATACTCGCTTTTCATGTGTATAATTATTTGTTTCTCTTGCGGCCCTGTTTCTGCAGACGGCGCTTTGCTTTCTTTTTCTTGGTGAAGTTCCTCGGCTCAATGTGAGGCGTGCTGTGACTTTGACGTATGTCGTGCGGGAGCAATATAGGCATTCTCTCAAATATTTTAACGTCGTCGGTCGGTAGCGATAATGCAACGGAAGTTGGCTCAATATGAATCTTATTGTACTCTACTTTATCCAGCGGAACGATAGTACATCCGAACTTTTCCTCTGTCTTACGAATTAGAGCAGGGTCCATCTTGTCGTATTCTTCACGAAGCACAACAAGCTTGGGCATTGCGTCCTGTTGCATACAACGATCTATCAACACCTTTCGAGATAGCTCTTCTAGATCCGGTCTAGCGACATCTTGAATGACAATATTCAGCTTTTCTGCAGCACCTTCGAGATCTTGGGATAATTCCGTATTGCCGACAAATACTTTGAGACGGTCGGCGGTAAGTCTTTGTGTCATAACTTTAGTCTCCTCGCATGCTTTCTTTGAGAGTTTTCATATAATCTTCTTCGTAGAAGACCTGTCTGGCGCGTTCTATGAGGCTGTCAGCGTATTTGTTGAGAACGTCTTCGATGTGTTCCACGTCCATGAATGCTTCAATCATGGCGTTCATTAATTCTTGCCGGAAGGCTACTCTTGCGTGTGTCATAACTTTTATATAAATGTTTCACATACTCACATACCTCTTAGCCCACTCGGAAAACTCCACGTCGAGCTTACGACTGCGGCGTGTCTTCTCTTGGCCAAGGCATCGGCTCAGGGAGCGAAGCACGTAGTGGTCAACGCCGGTGTAGATGCGCTTGCGGTGGGCCACGTCGTCGAGGATGCGGTCGAATATGGATGAAGCAGCCTCCAGCACGTCACCCTCTGTCAGTTTGTTGCGCAGATAGCCGCTCGGGTCCACTGTGTCTATCCATCGCTGGCGCTCTCCGTAGAGATAGTCGGAGAGTGGTGTAATGTCGCCCATGTAGCCCAGTCGCAGCAGTTGAAGCTCATGCTCGGCGCGCCGCATCTCGGAGAGCACCTTGTCGGTGGCGGCGGGTGTGGGCTCTTGGTGCTTGCAACCCTCAAAGCGATTGACCGCCTGCGGCTTCTTGCCCTCCTGCCATTTGCACCACACATCCTGCGGCAGGCGGAAATAGGAGGCGCCGTAGTGCGCGGCCATAGCCAGACGGCCCTGCGTCACGCTGACAAAGCGTCCTTTCTCCGGGCACCATAGTGTGAAGTAGCGCACCGTATCGCCCGGATGAAAGCTGCCGTCCACGAAGCCTGCAGGCGTGCGTCTGTAGCTGACAACTTCGCCAGTCTTCATGATGAAGTCGTAATCCGGGAAGTCCACGAGGTTGTGCAACCTCTTGCGGTGGCCGGTGAGTGTGCGCTTGGAGTAGTGGCGCACGCCATCGCATGCTTGGTGCAGTTTCCTCGTGGTGACGACGGTGTAGGAGTTGATGCGCGGACACCAGAGGGAGTAGTGGCGCCCCGTGCCTTTGGCGTTGGGTGTGCCCTGTATGATGCGCGGACGACGGCACCTCCAGCTGACAATCTCGCTGGTCTCCTTCAGGAAGTCGTAGTCCGGGAAGTCTTTGAGGTTGTTCAGACGCGGCCCGTCGTAGGGCTTGGTCTTAGGGAAAAGAGTCATAGTTCGGTTAGAGGTTAATTCCATGAATATGTGCGGTCACACCTTCAAGATAGAACAATGTTTCCGTTTTCAGTAGGAATGAAACTAAATCTCTTGAGAGCACGGCGATACAAACTTCGTCGTTCAGGTCAAATGGGAAGGCGTTGTAAATTCTCCATATTTGATCAAGGCGGCTGAACAACTCCTTGCTTCGCTGGTATGCCGCGTTATAATCTGTTCCTTCACTGAGACATGGGAACACGTGCGTCTCAAATATACGATTGTGTAGTTCGCATCGCCTTGTCTCGAAGGCGTATGGTGTCCCTGTTCCATTAAATTCTTTTTGCCAGTTCGATATACTCCGCAGTATATGCAAGTAGTCCTTGATGTCTTGTCTCATGCTTGCCATGTGTCAGTCCTCCTTTATTTTCTGTTGGGGTATCGTTCTTTGTAAAGCTGCTCGGCGCGGTGCATGATTTCCTCGTATTTCTTCTTCACGTCAACGCCGAACTCCTCCAGCACGTCCATGTTGTAGATTTGGTCGAGTTCAATTTCCATTGCTGTTTCTTTTACGGATGATTATTCGCAAAGTCCGTGATAGATGCTCATACAGGAATAGCCCTCTTCAGGCTCGAAGAGGTCAAGCTGTGCGTCGTCTCGGCTGACGTAGGCGATGACATCTTCAAAGGCTGGGATGCCGCCGCCGTGCTTCGTGCAGTATCGATCGGGTATCTTGCCCTTCGGGAAGAACGACGAGGGTGTCTTGTCGCCCTCTTTCAGGCTGTTCACTTCATCTTCCAGCCGAATGAGCCGCTGCACATATTCCTCGTCCTTCCGCATGGCTTTCACTTCTGACAGCCGCGAGTAGATGCAAGGATAACAGCCCACGCGACTGGCGCCGCGTCGGTAGAGCGGATTGGGTTGCTGGCCGTTGTCGATGATGAAGTCGATGATGTCCTGTGCGCTCATTCCGAGCATGGGCCGCTCCACCGTCGCCTTGTGGTGCTGGCACCATTGGCGCACGTCGGTCTTGCGGTAGAGCCTTTTCTTATCGTCGGTGAAGTATTCCGCGAAGTAGTCTGCCGAACATGGCAGTTTGCTGCGCGATGCACTCTCGGCTGCCCTGATGCCCTGTATGATAATGAGGTCGTCGTCTTGCTCCAGTATGTAGTCTATCATCGGCTGAATCTTCAGTTGCACCGTACACATGCGGTGCTGGGTGTCGGGGAACCATCGCATTCGCTTGCACAGCCCGATGAAGCCGTCCACGCTCTTGTTGCGCAGAACCTCCAACGGCACGCCTAACTGCTTAGTCACGTCGTTGATGTGCACGTAGGTCAGTTCGTGCTCCCAGCCTGTGTCGCAGAATACGGCTGTCACCTTGTCGGCTCCGAACTCCTTGCAAGCCTGAATGAGACACGCCTGCGAATCCTTTCCTCCTGAAAATGATACAATGATTTTCATTATTTTTTTATTTTTTCTTGATTTTTGCGTTCATTTTCTCAATCTCCTTTGCTTCTTTCTCCATTGACGACAGCGTGCTCAACCCCGGTGGATGTGCCGCCGGCGCCGCAGAAAAGGTCAATGTATAAAAGTTTGATGTTCTCCATTGTTTTTGTGATTATTTCGCTTCGCAAAAGAATTTCTTGAATCTATCGCCTCCGTACTCACCCTCCGTGAGTTTGATAATCTCGCGTATCGTGTACTTATCCTTGTGAGGCTGGGGGAGTCTCGTTTCGATGTAGTTTCGTGTGCCTGCAGAACAAGCTCCAGTTATCGTTCTGTAAGCTGCAATAGCCTCTTCGTAGGTCAGTGTATCGTCAAGGCCCATCTTCTCGTACTGAGACGTATCGCGGTCGTTGATCTTGAAAATCAAGTCCTCTTTTGCCTCTTTGTACGTGTCGCCATGTGCGTAGTATCCTTCCCCATCAGTAACAATATACATTTGGTCTTTCTTGCCAATCCTGTGGGTTACATAGACGTTGCCCCGGTGAGAGTCAAGGACGGAGAACATTCCGTCGATCTTGATGTACTTCCTGCCGTTCCATTCCCAGATAAGGAGCGGGTTGCGGAGTCGTGTAATCTTTGATCGCTGTTCTGTCGTGAGTTTCTTGACGTTGCTTGTGTTGGTGATGCCGGTGCCACGGAGGTAGAGACTGCCGCCTACCGTGAGACCTTCGGGCAGTGAGGTGATGCCGGTGCATCCTTCAAGGTCGAGACTGCCGCCTACCGTGAGACCTTCGGGCAGTGAGGTGATGCCGGTGCCACGGAGGTCTAAGTAATCGCCTACCGTGAGACCTTCGGGCAGTGAGGTGATGCCGGTGCCACGGGGGTCGAGCCAGCCGCCTACCGTGAGACCTTCGGGCAGTGAGGTGATGCCGGTGCCACGGAGGTCGAGACTGCCGCTTCGGTACGGCTTACCATTCTTCACTTCCAGCTTATAGCCAGTCTTATTTTCAAACTCTTCAATAATCTTTTTCATTGTGTTTTGTCTTAAAAGGTTTATTAGGGAATTAGTATCTTATGAATCGAAAAAAGTAAGTTGCTTAACAATTTTACCCCCCCCTATACGAGTAATGTGCTTGCATTCACGATCAAATCGTTCGCAGCCTTTGTCGAAGTAGCCCTTATCAAGCTCGCACCCCACATAGTCGAAGCCCATCTTGTAAGCTGCTATCCGTGATGACTGACTGCCCATCATGGGGTCGAAGATGGTATTACCTTCTTTGGCGAATATCTTCAGCAGATATGCGTAAAGCTCGACGGGTTTTTGTGTCGGGTGTATCTTCTCAATAGTTCTCATGTCGGGCACACTACCGCCCCTGGATCCTCTGCGGAACATTTTTGCAGGCATATCAAACGACGTCCAAGCCATTTCTACCTGTGAGAAGTTTTCCCACGGCTGTTCTTTGTCCCAGCAGACAACACAACGGGTTGGCGGGAGGTGGAAGTAATTACCGCCCCAGATGATGACGTTTCTGCCAACACGAAATAGTTCATCAAAGAACTCTTGTTTGGGAGGCTCACAATCCCATGAGCAATCCGACTGATTTAGCACCCTGTCTTTCAACTTGCCGCCGCCGGAGTTTAATCTGCCCTTCTTACACTTGGTTGCCGTTGACATATATCCGTCGTGTTCGCCCATCTTCATGTTTGGAGCGTTGATGCCATACGGCGGATCTGCAATGATAAGGTCAAACGCCTTGTCGGGCAGCTCTTTCATGTAATCGAGACAGTCCATGTTAAAAACGTCGCTTCTCATTTTTTATTCGGCCGGTTAACGTGAAACTCTCTGTAAAGTCTCTGCATTCTACTGTAATCCGCTTTTGTCACTACATAATCGGAATTATACATGGCGATGATAGACTTAATTGTCAGCCAGTCTTCGATGCTTATGCCATCCTTTTTCCAATCTTCCCGCATCTGAGCCTCTTTCTCGCGCTCGGCCCTGTCAATGGCCGCATTACGCTCTTTGAGAAATTCGTAAAGCGATTGTATGATGACGATCGGGTCGATACTGCCGTAGAATCGTCCGTACTTGGCTGCTTTGAATCTGTGGAAGAAAAGCATGAGCTCCGATATTTTGAGATAGTAGAACTCTGCAGCAATCACACACGCGCACTCTTCCAGCGGCGTGCCGCTCAACTTTTCTTTGCATCCGCAATACTCAGACAGGTCTTTGAGCTGGGGAACGAGCCACATGGCAGGAGCATTGGAGCCGTACGACGCTTTGATGGATGCCAGCGTCGGGTAATCACCAAAGAAACACAGCTCGGTGTCTGCACGTACCGTTATCTGCTGACTGGGATTGAATCTTACTAGAAACTCGTTCAGCGTCCCGTATTCTTTAGACAACAGGTTGGTTTGTTGCGGCAAGGCGGGCCATGATGTCGGCCGCATCTTGCGCTCGCTGTTCCGCTGAGGCGTTGCTGTTTGTTCTGACTGAATCATTTGCGTTACGTTTTAACCAGTTGAGTAATGTTCGATATAGGTTGGTGTAGTTCTTCCGGAGATCTTTGCGATTCTCGATCTGGGCGCAGGTGTTTGCAATATCATCAGAGGAATACTTCTCTTTGAGCTTGGCAAGTTCCGCGTCTGACAAAAGCGTGTAGTGACCATAGATGTACGGACACTCTACTTTTAACCAACTCTCAAAAGCCGCTATCGCGCACGAAGTTGTACGTGTGCTTTCTTGGGGGATTATAGGGGGATAACCTTCTTTAGGGGGTACGGGGGGAGTTTCTTCTAAGGGGGAGAAAGGGGGCTTTCTTTCAGCGTCATTGTTTTCGATATTGTTTCTTTGATTGTTTTTTAATTGTTTTTCATTTTCGTTTACAATTTGCTGATTGTCTGCCGTTTCTGCACCTTGATTTGATTTTGATTTGATTTCGGTTTGATTTCGATTTGATTTCGATTTGATTTCCGTTTGATTTTGATTTGATTTTGATTTGATTTTTTTTGGACGGCCGGCTTTGCCGTTTACTTTGCTTCTCGACAACTTGAGTTGAGGGAAGATAATTTTCCATACAATCAGCTCAACGCCGTCAAACGAACCTGGCGTTTTTCCATATAGGGCATATTCGTTTATCGCCCTCATGATACGGCCGTACTGCTCATCGGGCAGACTGCTCATTGCATCATGAAAGTTTTCGTGAAACGTATAGCCGCTTCTTTTTGAATTACCCATATCAGAATAAAGTATTAGTGAGCTGTCGCCCGTTGGATTGTACTTGCCACATATTCGGCTTGGGCTCAACCAGAACGAGGTCTTGCACCTTGCCAAACCGATTGAGATTACCGCATAAGTCCACGACCCATCCTGTTTCTTTCTTGGGGCTGGGACGAATGGCCCTGCCGACAATCTGATACCAAAGGGCAAGAGATTTCGTCGGGCGTGCCATAACAACAGTATCAAGTTCCGGATAGTCGAAGCCGGTTGTCAGTACGCCGACATTCACCACGACCTTAAGATCTCCGGCCTTGAACGCTTTCAGGATCCTCTCGCGCTCGTTCTTGGGAGTATCGCCCGAAACCATTGCGCAGCCCTCAATCTCGTTTGCCAGTCTTTCGGCCTCTTTGAGGAAGCGGGTGAATACCAATATGCCGTTGCGCTTCTGTCCGCTTTTGGGCTGCATAACACGCTTGACGATGCAGACCAGCCACGAATAGAAGTCGATGCGTTGGTATTCCTCCAATATCGATTTGTCGGTGTATTCCGCGCCGGTGGAGTTGTCTTTCAGGTTGCTTTCATCATACAAAGGGGCAGGGGTGTAGTAGTATTCCAGCTCTGCCAGATAGCCCATCCTGAGCAACGTCTGTATTTGGACCTGATAGATAACCTTGGAGAATATCCTTGGCCGTGTCCTGGTGATGAACTTCAACATGGCGCCCCACGAGCTCGTAGAAAGGCGATAAGGAGTAGCGGTGAGCCCCAATACCTTGCATTGAACCTTGCGGATAAATTCCTCATACTGTCCGGCGTTGGCGTTGACCTTGTGGCACTCATCAATAATGATATTGTTGAAGTGCTTAAATTCGTCGATATGATTGATGGCACTTCCGATGGTGGCAAAGGTGATACGGCTGATGCGCTTGCGGTTGAAGGAAGCCGAATAGATGTCGCAGTCAAGCACGCCATAGCTGCACAGCTTATCAAAGTTCTGCTGCAGGATTTCCTTCGACGGCTGGAATACGAGCGTATTTCCTTCAAGCCTGTTTGCGATGTCCGCAATGACAAGGGATTTACCGCTACCCGTAGGAAGCACCTCGATGGCATTCATTTCTGTCTTGGACTGAAAGAATCTCACGGCGGCGTCAACGGCCTCTTGTTGGTATGGTCTCAGTTGATACATAGGTTGGACTGTTCTCTTGATGGTGAGGGCGTGCCGGCAATTCCGACACGCACCCACCTGATGATTACTGTTCGATGATGACGATTTCGGGAGCCTTTTCCCGGATCTTGGCAACAACATCGTTGATGACGTTAGCCCGGGTCTCTTCGATCACGTCGTTGGCTCCTGCAGATTGCAGGCCGATGTGTACTTCCGTTCCGTCGATGCAGGCGTAGGTCTCGACCTCAATCTCGACATATTCACCGCCGCTGAAGATGGGAAGCTTCAGTTTGAACTTCTCGGGAATGTTGGAATCGACGGACTGCTTGAAGCGGAATGCGCGGTCGCCCTTTTCGTTGGTCTCGCGGCTCATGTCCTGATTGACCTTTGCCGTAAAATTCTTCAAGGCAGAAATCACATTCATGATGTCATCCTTGTTGGCAGCAAAGGAGCGGTTGAGTTTCAGGAATTGCCCGAGCTTTTCGGGTTCCCAAGAGCGGTCGGCGTTGATGCCGAATTTCTTAAAGATGTCACTAAAAGAGAGCTCGCCCAACACCTTACCGCGAGTATATTCATCATCTTCATTGATGATAAGGGTAATCCGCAAATCGTCACGGCAGACAAGGATGTGGGCCTTGTGCTGGTCGATGTCCTTCACTCTCTTGTCGAGGAAGTTGAGCGGCGCGAAGATGGTGCCTTTGATGTCTATCTTGACGGGAGGCTGATGATCCAACTGGGCAGGTGCATCGCCCTGGAGAATGGTTAAGGTGTTCTGTCCCTCGGGCAGATTCACCACAATAGGCTGTTCTTTTTCCATTTTGAATAAGTTTAGATGTTAATTGTCTTCTGTTCCGTTTTTACGCATGGCGGAGAAAATTGTCTTTTGAAGTTCCTGCTTGAAGGCCGGACGCGAGTTGACCAGATTGCCCTCTTTGTTGTAGAATCCAACCGTTTTGGTGTCTTCATCGAAGAACTTGTAACACTTCTCTGTCACGGTCTGCGATTTGTCGCGCAGGGCCTTGATAGCCTCCTCTTTCTGCGTCTGCAGAGGTTTCAGCTGCTCTTTGTAGCCGTCCATGACCTGTTTCTTCTCTTCTTCGATGTCCGCAATCTTGATGGAGGCATCGGTGAGCTGTTCGCGTTTCAGCGCGAGCTCTTCGGGCGTGAACGGCTTGGAGTAGGTGACATCTTCCACCGCGTCGCAGCTGTCTTCAAGAACTTGCGCTCTGTCCTCTAAAGGGACATTCTTTGCTAATTCTGAATCTAACATTTTGTTGTAGTTTTTTAGTTTCCGCCAACTCTTTCCGGAGGCTGGCAATTACCCGTTTCTGATTACCTATTATTCTCTGCAGGGCGACAAAAGCGCCACTGGAGGATTCTGCCATACGCCGGTATTTCTCCACCTGATACTCCAGGTAGCCGTGTACCTTAATGGCTTTGTCGTACAACGCTTTTTCTGCGGTAGCAAAGCGGCCCCGGCTGTCGCGTTTTTTTTGCTTGAAAACCGGATCATTTGAAAAGAGGTCACTCATAGGTCTATCCCTTTCTCTTTTTTTAGCATTTCGACACGGGCCCGATAATATTTTATCAGCTGCTCAATCTCGAAGTGCGCCCACTGCTTATTTTGGTGTGCCTTGAACTCCAGCAGAGTGAAGCGGCGTTCACCAATCTTCTTTATGAGATTCTCACGGTAGCCGATGATGTGATCCGCACTGAAACGGTTGCACGCACGGCATTCTGCATGGCAGTTGTCTTCGTCAAAACGTGTGTTCATGTGTACACGTGAATGGAAGTGCCCGCAGTCGGCCTGACTGATGGGCTTTATCTGTCCGCAGGAGATACATCGGAATAACCCGCTCGGCATGGCGTCCCTAAGCCGGATGTATTTGGAGAAAACATCATCCAGTCTGTGTGTAAGAGTGGAGAGCGTCGGGGACTTCCTCGATGTCTTTGCCGATGTCGTTTTTTTCTTTCGTTTGATGTAATAGGGCATGGTTGTTTGTTTTGAATTGTTGCGGCACGGAGGGGACTCGAACCCCGCTCACCGTAGATGGAAGCCCGTTGCTGCCTCTAACTTTTACGGACTTTTCCGTGCCATATTCCGGCTATCTTCACAGACCGCCGGAACCAAGTAATCAAGAAAAATTATTGAACATGAAGTCCAACAACAATTAACTGGTATTCAGTATAGGTATGTCTTGTATCGCTCCACCTCTATCTGCATGGCGGCTATCTCTGCCTCACTCGTTGGGTCGGGGAGGTATATCCCGGCCTCTGATGCGGCCCAGTTGCGGAAGCGCTCAATCGACATGTTCATTTCATCCGTGCGCAGATCTGCAGAGCTTCTGACATATTTCACGCGCCCGAGAAACCTGTCCTCACGCTCACCGATGAAGATGTCCGGATTGCAGAGCTTCTTATAATACTGCTGCTTTACCCATTCGAGCGTGTTGCCCGTTTGGGAGGCGAAGTAGCCCAAAAGAAGATGCAAATAGGCGTTTTGGCTGAGCGTCCGCTTTTGTTTCTTCTCTGTCAGCTCGATGATGCAGCCGCGTTTTATAAGGAAGTCAAGCCTCGTTTTGGCGTTCTGCACATCGAGCGGATTCGTGAGATTGTACGTCATATCTTAGAATGGGACTTTGCCGTTGTACTGCGGAGGGAAGGGCTCTTGCGGCTGCGGTTGATACTGCTGCTGTTGGGCCTGCGGCTGATATTGCTGCTGATACGGCTGCGGCGGTTGCTGCTGGTATTGCGGCTGTTGTCCGTTGCCCTGCGACTGGAAGGGAGAAACATAAGACTCAACACGGAAGCCCCGAAGTATGGTGAGATACCTTTCTTCGCCGTCTTTGTCGTACTTGACACCGGTAATATCAAAGCGCACCCTTACGCGGTCGCCCTGATGGAAATTGTTCAGGCTGTCGCAGGCGTTGCCCGAAAACTCCAGGGTGGGGTAGTTGGGGTTGAACTCTTCACCCGTATTCGGGTCGTAACGCTTCTGCTCAAGCGTCAGCGAGCGGCGTTTGATGGTGTTGCCGCTCTTCGTCATGATGGTCTCGGGCGTGCCAACTTTGTACACGTTGCCGATGATGTCGTATGCCATAGTTATCGTACTGTTAGTTTAAGTGATTCACTGGTGGTGGAAGTCTTGAGGTATTTGTCATACAGATCGGCGTGCTCGGACTTGAACTTTTTACTGTCAAACGTGGAGCGTTCGGACGGCCCGACAAAGGTAATGAGGATGTTGCCGGTGTCAAATGATTTGTCGCCGTTCTCTTTCATCTTCTGCAGCACCTCGCCTTTGATGGTCTCGTATTCGTCCGTGAGTGCCTTGATGCGTTTGGCCAGAGAGCAGAGGACGATTTCGTTCTCGTTGATGTAGTCCGGGAATGCCGGAGAATACTCAAAGGCTTTGTCTTCGAGGTCGGCACGGATAAGGGCTTTCACCTCCTCGTTTCCGTGCCTCTCGACCTCGATAAGCTGCGCGATCTCGCCGCGTAACCACATACCGTATAGCTTACGCACCTTAATATGGGGATTGTTCTCTTCGAGGAAGTAGGCGCAGATGGACAACTGCCACGAAACACTCTCTTTGTCAAACTTCGAGGTTGTCTTGTAGTCGGCGATGTCAACCACGTTGTCCTCTACCTCATAGATGGCGTCGATATTGGTAGCGTAGTGTGCCATGTCGCTCACGGTGTGCTCACTGGCAAGGAAGTTCAGCCCGTTCTCTTTCTTGAGTCTCAGGTAGTTCTTTGCCTCTGTGCTGTTGGGCGTGATGCCCAGCGTTTCCGTGAGCTCGATTTCCTCATGTACCAGGGAGCCGTGCTCTGCAGCCTTTTCCAAAACGGCCTTGGGGACGTTAGCGTACTTATCAGGGAACACCCTGTGGATGAGCGTGCCCGTGATACCTTGATAAACCTCACCTGTTAAGGTGTTGGTGTATGTGTGTTGTTCCTGATTGAACAGCACCGGGATAGTGTTAAGCTTAGTCATTGTTTACAGATTGGAGATTTCTCATATTCAACATATCGCTTCAAGACATCGCAGTAGCGGCCGTTCACCCCGTTGTGGGCCCGGTCGCATACCGCGCATGTGGTGTTGGTCTGGCTCTTCATAGGCCCAACTCTTTACGCCGCGAGGTCAGGGCATTGGTAAACTCGGGAAGAGTCTGCAGGGTGGGGTAGTCGTTCCATATCCTCATCAACTCTTTCTTGTCTTGGGCCTGCTCGATGGCGGGTTTGGCGTAGGCGGTGAAGAGCTCTGCCGGCGAAACGCCGTCACTATTTTGTGATGGCGCCGGTTGGGCGGTGTACTGAGGGCTGTTGTTTAGACTGTCAGCATCCTTTGTGTCATCAATGGCGAAAAGCCCGTTCAGGGCGTACTTTCGGGCATAGGAAGAGGCGGCGCCAGTCACCTGTGAGCTGTCCATACCTTTCTTCTGGTCTTCTTCACGGGCAAATGCGGTAGTAATCACCTGTTCGCCGCTTTCGTTGGTGAGGGTGGCCGTTGCCTTGATGTAAATTCTGTCACCCACCATTGATACGTCATCGGAGATTGTCAGTGTGCATCTGAACTCGTTGAGAAGGGGTTTCACAGCACCGAGAATGTCTTCACAACTGCGATACTTGTACTTGCCGAAACTGTTGTACTGGCCCTTGGGGGCGTTCAGCGTGTGTTGGATTGAAATTAACTCTTTCATGTTCATTTGTCTTGATTGTTACACATTTCTTTGAGTCGGATGGAACTTATCAGATTCTTGATCTCTGCAAGGGAGTACCATACGGCGGCGTTCTGCTGTTCGCTGGTCTTCACCACCTTAAGAAGCCCTGCATCTACCCACTTGCGGAGCATGGAAGGCCGAAAGCCCATCTTGGAGATATACCGCCGGGCCTCTGACTGCTTAATGCGGTCCGTCTCGGGGTCTGTCTGCCGGATGTATGCCTGTACGCCAGCGTTGACGGCCATTGTCGTAAACTGCAACAGCTGGTCAAGCGATATTTCCATGTACATTGTTAAGTTCGTATTAAGTTCGTATTAAGTTCGGTTAACCGTAACAGGTGACAACCATTGTCCCGTAGTCCGGGTAGGTCTTCATGCCGTATTTGGAGTAACCCGCCTCGACATTCATTTCGCCTACCTTCGTGCGGAAGGAATTGACGTTCACGTCTGCCAGCGACCACTCGCGCTTGTCACCCGGCGAGATACTTCGGAGCTGGTCTTTGATGGTGCCCTTGGCGTTGTGGCGTTTCAGAGGGCGTCTTTCCATTGCTTTCTTCTTATTCATAGGCTGTATGTTTTAATTCTTGGAACGCAGATGGGACTCGAACCCACGACCTCACCATTAAGCATGATGCGCTCTGTCCGCTGAGCTACTGCGTTCGCCGTTTTACTACTGCAAGCTGTCTTAACGATTTTGCCTTGCGGCATCCCTTCCTCTCGCAGTAAAGGTTATATACTTGTGGGGATTATTTCACCCCACGTTCACGATCTCTGTTTCTTTCGGCTGTAATCCGTCCTTTTCAGGTGTCATCGCGCCACTTGCGCTCGCCCTACTTTTCGGATTCTGTCTCTTATGTAAGTATGTCAAAGAACGTCTGCAGGTTTTAGGGCTCTGCGTGCCCGTGTGGCGTAACTCTATTCGATAGCAGGGCCGTGTGACATGGCAGGAACACACACCCGGTTACGCCCCTATATCAGTCGGCTTTCCATGATACGAAAGCCATTACGCCCGTCATGGTGGCGGTGAGGTAGTGAAACTCAGCCTTGCAGAACAGGGCAAAGTACAATGCCATGACTGCCAACGAGCCGAAAACGAATGTAAATACGTATCTCATATTAGAAGTACATTTGATGGTCTAACTTAGTCTTGAACTCTTTCTCTAAGGCGCACTCGTGGCCGTAGTTGTCGTAGGTGACAATATCCAGGCTGCCGTGGCGGCTGTCCTCAACCCATGCGCCGGTACCGGTGAAGTAATCGCGGTCGCGGTGGCCCTCTACCTCAATCTGGCCGGTTACGACGAAATAGAAGTCGTCGCTGATGTCCACGATGGTTTCCAGTACATCGTCCTCGTAGGTGTTGCAGATCAACTCAATCTGCTCGATAAGCTGCTGCTTCTGTTCTTGTGTGAGTTTAGCGGTCTTCATAGTCGTACATTTTTCTTGATTACACATACTTAAAACACAATCCTTACCACGTTGGCTTTCTTGAAGCAACGCCATTCGCCCTTCTCGGTGTCGAAATAGGTCTGCACGGTGTCGTTCTTCTTTCTGCCGCAGTCCTGATGCTCGGGCAGTAATTCAGCCTTGAGCGTGCCGTAAGCTTCACGGATGCTGCCGTCCACCTTCTGAAAGTAGAACTTGACGATACCGCCGTACATCTTCACTTTCAGCTTGGCGTTGATCCATGCCGTTCTCATCGCAGCGCTCATGCTCATGCCGTTTCTCTTTACCATCTGCCAAGCCAGTGACATCAATTCGCTTTTGTTAATGTTGGTTAAAGTTTTCATAGCTCTCAAATTTTTCTTGATTATACCTTATTATATATTAGATATTATTTGTATATTTGCAACTGCAAAACTTTCTTTTGACGCTGCAAAGGTACAAAAAAAGTTATAATAATTATAATAAATTAGAAGAAAAATTATAAGAATGTGTTGTAAAACATAAAATAGAGGTATAAAATTAGAAGTAGAGTTATAATTTTATGAAAAAAGAGCGTTTAAGAGAGGCTATTGAGTACTTGCGGACAAAAGGCAAAGTGCATACTCAAAAAGAGGTCGCAGCTATAATGGGTGCGACTGCACCTCACGTGTCCGGCGCGCTCGCTGGCGACGAACGCCTTCTCACCGACAAGTTTCTCAAACGCTTCAATGCCGCTTTCGATGGCGTCTTTAATATAAAGTGGCTTCTCACCGGCGAGGGAAGTATGTTAGCTGCTGCCCCGGAGTTGGTCGCCAGTCAGCCCGAAGCGGGCGGGCAGTCAGCCCGAAGCGGACAGGGTGTCGGCCTGCCGCTGGTGCCCATCAATGCGGTGGCCGGTCTGCCGACAGACTCGTTGGCCGGCATTCGGCTGGAAGACTGTGAGCGTTATGTCGTGCCGGAGTTCTCGCGACTGGGCGCGCAGTATCTCGTGCGGGTGGCCGGAGCAAGTATGCAGCCGCGTTACTATAACGGTGATCTGCTGGCCATACGGCGCCTCACGACGGCCTCTTTCATTGAGTGGGGCAAGGTCTATGTGCTCGACACGGAGCAGGGGATGTTGGTGAAGAAGCTGATGCCCTGCGCGGAAGATGACGCCTGTGTGCTCTGCGTGAGTGAAAACGCGACGGAGTTCCCGCCGTTCCGCATCCCGAAGACGGAGATTCGCAGCCTCTCCATCGTGCTCGGCCATGTCAGCGTAGAGTGAACAGTTTGAGAACAGTCTGAGAACAGTCTGAGAAGTATGAGAAGAGTGACCGCGATCATTGAAACCTCCAGCGAGAACTATTCGGCTTACATTGTGGGCGTGGATGGTGTTACGGCTACGGGTGCAACTCTTGACGAAGTGAAGCAGAACCTTGTTGAAGCTGTTGAGGAGTTGATGGAGTCTTGCAAGGAAACAGGAAGCCCGGTACCCGAAGAACTTTCCGGGGAGTATGAACTAAATTTCTCGCACTGCAATTAAGCTGAAATCTTTCCGTTTTTTGGGAATTTTTCTCAAAAATTTCCGGAAATCAAGAAAAAATTAAACATGAAAATCTAAGAAAACAAAAGCCCTCCGGACGTTTTCACGCTTTAGATTGTGGTTCTGAATGTCGTGGGTTCGAGTCCCACTAGACACCCTGAGAAAAAGCCCTTGCATCTCGCAAGGGCTTTTCTTTTTTTCTTAATCAGAATGTGTGTTTTATGGGTATGTTTATTCAGCAAATCCTCCCTGAGGACTTTCCTGTATACGGGGTATTCTGGGACGTCTTGCACGCTGGCGTCGTTCCTGCTGCATCTTCTCGTATGCGGCATACTGCTTTTCGTCAAGAATGAGTTTCAGGGCATCGGTGACAACATTCTCTCGCTGCATCATCTTTTCTCTGTTCATTCTGGGCCGTTCTCCTTCTTTGGCTGTTGCCATAACAGAGTCCCGCTCAGCCTTACTCTCTTGTGCACGCCAAAGATAGATGGCGTAAATCTGTTCGTATTGCTGGTCGGTGATGTTTTCAATCTTTTCGCGCAGTTCCATTGCCTGTTTCGTTGCAACTTCTTCAGGAGAAAATTCTTTGCTGGGACGATTTTGGGAATAAAGGGAGAGACTCAAAGTGAGTGCTGCAAGTGCAAAAAATAGATGTTTCATAGTTGTGTTTGTTTTAATGGATTCCGCTTATTAGACAAATTGGAATATGTAAGGTTTAAAATATATGCTGAAATAATACTTACACCGAGACCGATTGCTCCGTAGAGAAAGAAACAGAGAGGTGTGAAGAGCCACACAAGAAATACGACGCTCTCTCCTACAATAAATCCGGCCATAGCCTCCCGCGCATTTATTCGTGGCATGAATACGGCCATGAAGAACAGGCTGCCAAGCCCAGAGGTGAGAAGTCCGAGACTGGTGTTGAAATAGTCGAGTAGGGAAGTGATGTGCCATGTACTCATCATAAGTGCCACAGTCAGGCCGAACAGTCCTCCGATGATGCTTGTGATGCGGGCGGAGAGGAGTAGTTTGCTGTCGGGTATGTCGGGTTGCAGACGCTTGACGAAATCTACGTTGAATGCCGTTGCCAGAGAGTTGATACACGAAGAAACGGTGCTCATTGTAGCTGCAGCCAAAGCGAGCATTAAAAAAATGCTTATGCCGGCGGGGAGTTCGTGTACAATGAAATAAGGGAACACAGCATCGATTTCCAACGGCGGCAGATGGTGTGTGGAATAGAAAGTATAGAGACCTGTGCCTATCGCATAGAACAGAATGGAGGAAATGATATACAGCCATGCATTTATCCATAAACTGTGACTGCTGGCTTTGATATCGCGAGTGGATATATACCGTTGTATTACGGTTTGGTCGCTGGTGTAGGAAATAAGATTGGAAGCGATTCCTCCGACAAGAATCACCCACCACGTAGCTTTCGTAGCTGTCATATCCCAATCCATGAGACGCAGTTTGTCCGCAGCCATCGACATGTCAATGAATCCAAAGAGGCCTCCTTGTGTATTTGCTATAAGGTATATAACAGAAAATGATGCTCCCACAAAGAATATACCGCCTTGGATAACATCCCCCCATACAACTGCTCGCAATCCGCCGACAGTACTGTATATAATGGTTATAACGGCCACTGTGATAATGCTGAAGTGTAAGTCCCATCCTCCAACACGGCTCAATGCCAACGAGGGGAGGTATAGTACAAGAGCGATGCGCACCACCATATACAGACAGAATAGCGCGGAAGCGGTCATGCGTACGATTGGTGAGAAGCGATGTTCCAGAAGTTCGTAGGCAGATGTGCAATTGCTTCGATGAAAATAAGGCAGGTAGCGATGCACGACGAATGGTATCACGAGCGGTATGGTGAGTAGCATCGGATAGTAGGTCCAGTCGCTCGCAAACGCTTTGGCGGGTATGGAAAGATACGTCACCGAAGATATGATTGTGGCGTATATGCTGACGGCTGCAGCCCATGAGGGAATGCGCCCTGATGCCTTGAAGAAATCGTCAGTTTTCATCGTAAATATGCTGCAAAGATACGGTTTTTCTCGGAAAAGATGGTAACATGTTGAGGATAAAGAATATTATTTTGTCTGTGTTGCAGACAATATCGTGGAAATGTTGTATCTTTGCGCGAGCATGATAAGTATCGACCATCTTACAATTGAATTCAGCGCTAGGGCCCTTTTCTCCGACGTGTCGTATGTAATCAACGATCGCGACCGTATCGCTCTTGTGGGAAAAAACGGGGCGGGGAAGAGCACCATGCTTAAGATGATTGCCGGTCAGGAGCATCCCACTTCCGGTAATATTGCCATACCGCGTGACACTACGGTAGGATATCTGCCGCAGGTAATGGTGCTGCATGACGGACGTACCGTGATGGAGGAGGCTGAGACGGCTTTCGCTCATATACAGGATGTGCAGAGGAATGTGGAAAGCATGCAGGAGGAATTGGCCCGGCGTACCGATTACGACACGGAAGACTATATGTCGCTGTGTGAACGTTTCACGCACGAGAGTGAGCGTTTCCAGATGATGGGAGGTGAGAATTACAGAGGCGAATTGGAGAAGACGCTCAAGGGACTCGGTTTTGAGCAGCGCGATTTAAACAGGCTTACGAATGAGTTTTCCGGCGGATGGCGTATGCGAATAGAACTGGCAAAGATACTTCTTCAGCATCCCGATGTGCTTCTCCTCGACGAGCCCACAAACCACCTTGACATAGAGTCAATACAATGGTTTGAGAAGTTCCTTTCCACTTATGACGGTGCGGTGATGCTAGTGTCTCACGACAGAGCGTTTATCAACAATGTCACGACTCGTACGATAGAAATCACCTGTGGTCAGATATATGACTACAAGGTGAAGTATGACGACTATCTGGTGCTGCGTGCAGAGCGTCGCGAGCAACAATTGAGAGCTTACGAGAATCAGCAGCGTGAGATAGAGGAAGCAAAGGTGTTTATCGAGCGTTTCCGCTATCAGGCCACCAAGGCGATACAGGTGCAGCAGAAAGTTCGTCAGCTGGAAAAGATTGTGCCCATCGAGGTGGACGAGGTGGATAATTCCGCTTTGCATTTGAAATTCACATGTTCTCAGCGCAGTGGCGACTATCCTATCATCTGTGATGAGGTCAGGAAAGACTACGATCGCACCATATTCTCCCATGTAAACCTCACGATAAAACGAGGTGAGAAGGTCGCCTTTGTGGGGCGTAACGGTGAGGGAAAATCCACTCTTGTGAAGTGCATTCTGGGTGAGATTCCCTTTGAGGGTACACTCAAGATTGGACATAATGTGGAGATAGGGTATTTTGCACAGAACCAGGCGCAGTTGCTCGACGGCGAACTTACTGTGTTTGAGACCATCGACCGTGTGGCTCGTGGCGACATCCGTCTTAAGATACGCGACATCCTCGGTGCTTTTATGTTCGGCGGCGAGGCTTCCGACAAGAAGGTTAAAGTGCTTTCCGGAGGAGAGCGCACTCGTCTGGCAATGATAAAATTGCTTCTCGAACCGGTTAATTGCCTTATCCTCGACGAGCCCACAAACCATCTCGACCTCAAAAGTAAGGATGTTTTGAAGGAGGCTATCAGAAGTTTCAACGGAACCGTGATTGTTGTGAGCCACGACAGAGATTTTCTTGACGGACTTGTGGAGCGTGTGTATGAATTCGGAGGAGGCAGGGTGAGAGAGTATCTTGGCGGTATTTACGACTGGATAAGGATGCATGAATCGGAACCCGCCGCAGCATCGCTTTCCCAGAGTCCTACAGAGACGAAAGGTGGAGCAGAACCGGACTCGGAACAGAAGTCTTCCAAGGCTCTTTCTTACGAGGAACAGAAGGCGCAGGCCCGTGAGCAGCGCAGGAAACAGAAGGCCATCAAAGAGGCCGAAGATGCCGTTGCGCAACTGGAGCAGGCGGTTAAGATACTTGAGGACCGGATGGCCACCCCCGAGGGCAGTGCAGACCCGTCTCTTTACGAAAAGCATGCAGCCCTGAAAGCACAGCTGGAAAAAGCCGAGGAGACTTGGCTCGAATTGAACGTATAACCGACAGAAGAAATTGATATAAGAAGATGCCACTTAGATTACCGAATAAACTACCGGCAATAGAGTTTCTCAAAAAGGAGAACATCTTTGTCTTGGACGAACTGCGTGCATCGACTCAGGACATACGTCCCCTGAGGATATGCATTCTTAATCTGATGCCTCTCAAGATAACCACAGAGACAGACCTTATCCGTCTGCTCTCCAATTCTCCCTTGCAACTCGAATTGCATCTGATGAAAGTTAAGGCTCACACTTCCAAGAATACTCCTGTGGAGCACATGCGGGCATTCTATCGTGACTTTGAGGAGATGAAGGAGGAGAAGTTCGATGGAATGATAATCACCGGAGCTCCGGTGGAGCATCTCGGTTTTGAGGAGGTGAGATACTGGGAAGAGATGAAGGAAATCCTGGACTGGTGTCGCACTCATGTCACTTCCACACTCTACATCTGCTGGGCGGCTCAGGCTGGACTGTTCCACTATTACGGCATTCCGAAATATCCTCTTTCAGAGAAAATGTTCGGCGTATTCCCGCAGAATCTTGCAGATGCTTCATTGCCTCTCTTCCGTGGTTTCGACGATAAGTTCAATATGCCTCACAGCCGTCATTCCGAGATACGCCGTGAGGACATTGAGCGTGTGCCGGATTTGACTATCATTGCGGAAAGCCCGGTCAGCGGCGTCTCTATGGTGATGGGGCGTGGAGGGCGTGAGATATACATCACCGGACACAGTGAGTATTCGCCGCTCACGCTCGATACGGAATACCGTCGCGATTTGGCAAAAGGATTGGATATTCATGCGCCTTACAACTACTATATTGACGATGATATGAATAAGGGCGTGCATGTGACCTGGCGTGCACATGCCAATCTGCTTTTCACCAATTGGCTCAACTATTACGTATATCAGGAGACGCCGTTTGACATCAACGAGATACATTGAACTGCTTGCTCCGGCTAAGAATCTGGAGACGGCCCTGGCTGCAATCAGTCATGGTGCGGATGCTGTCTATATCGGCGCAGAGCACTATGGCGCACGTGCAGCAGCGGGTAATTCGGTGGAAGATATTGCAACGGTGGTGAAGAATGCCCGTCCTTTTGGTGTGAAAGTATATGTGACGCTCAACACCTTGCTCTACGATGAAGAGTATGATGAGGCCGTCCGTTTGGCTCACGATTTGTATGCCGTCGGTGTGGATGCCTTTATCATACAGGATGAGCGTCTGGCTGAGATGCTGTCCGATTTGCCGCTTCACGCCTCTACGCAGATGGACAATCGCGATGCCTCCAAGGTCAGAAACCTTCTTGACAGAGGTTTTCTTCAGACAGTGCTTGCCCGCGAACTCACAATAGAGGAGATACGCAGCATCCACGAGGCTGTGCCGGAGATGCCGTTGGAGGTTTTTGTTCATGGTGCCGTATGTGTGTGCTACAGCGGTTGCTGCTATGCGTCGGAGGTGTGCTACGGACGCTCTGCCAACAGAGGCGAGTGCGCTCAGTTCTGCCGCATGCCTTATACGTTGGAAGATGCCGAGGGGCGTCCTCTTGCCAACGGACATCTTTTGTCGATGAAGGATATGAATCGCACCGCCGACCTGGAAGCTCTGCTCGATGCCGGTGTCACGTCGTTCAAGATAGAAGGACGTCTGAAGGATGTTGCCTACGTGAAAAATGTTACGGCGTGGTATCGTCAGCATCTGGATGCGCTGTTCCGCAGGAGGAGTGAATACCGGAGAAGTTCGTGGGGACGCGAGACGTTCCTGTTCACCCCGGATATCGAGCGCACCTTCCAGCGCGGTTATATGGACTATTTCATGCACGGACGCACAGCGGATATGGCTTGTTTCCTCACGCCCAAGAGTATGGGGAAACGGGTCGGTGTGGTGAAGAGTGTTCGCCACAATCATATCGTGGTGTCTTCCCTGTGCAGTTTTACCAACGGCGACGGACTCTGCTATGACGACGGCGGCCGTCTTGTCGGATTCCGTGTGAACCGGGCGGACGGTAATCATCTCTATCCTCATGTGATGCCCTCCGGACTGCGTGAAGGGACAGTGCTCTATCGCAATCAGGATATGGATATGGAGCGCACTCTTCAGGGAAACACCGCAGTGCGTAAGGTGGGTCTTACCTGGACGCTTGAGCATATTTCCGGGAACGGTTTCCGTCTGACGGCAGACAGGGAAGACGGTGCGAAGGCTCAGTGTGTATTCACATGGGAAGCCCAGACGGCAAAGACAGATCAGAGACAAAGCATCACCGATGTGTTGTCGCGATTGGGCGATACTCCCTACGAAGCGCGTGAAGTGCGTTGTGACGGTGATTGTTTTATTCCTAAAAGTGTACTCACAGAATGGAGAAGAGAGACGATATCCCGGTTCTGATGACCTGCCGCTACTGCATCCGCTACGAGATGGGACTGTGTCTTAGGGAGAATCCCGATGCACCTCGCGGGCCGCTGTTTCTGCGCGGTGCCGACGGTCGCCGCTTCGAACTGCGCTTCGACTGCAGACGCTGTGAGATGCAGGTTTTGAATACGGATTCCGACAAATAAGCCCTCACCGCTATGCCTCGCCACTATACAGCAAATTTCAACTTCCGTGTGACGGACTCGATACCTCTTCAGAGTGAGCGTCCGCTGCATAGCCGGCAGGTGCTGGGCGACACAATGTGGGTGACGCGGGATGATATTCTGGTGGTGGCTCAGATATCTGTCATTCCTGAGGATTCCGTCGACACTGTGTGGGTGAAGGTGGCCCGCGATCAGATGACACAGGGGTGGGTGAGAGAGAGCCGTCTTCTGGAGAGCGTGGTGCCCAGCGATCCCATTTCGGAGTACATAAATCTCTTCTCCAGCCGCCACACGGATTATTTTATGAGTTTCACTCTTCTCATACTTCTCCTGTGGCTGTGGTTCCGTTCGGAGCATATGTCTTTGCCCACCGTGCATTTCAACGATATCAAAAGCGGTTATCCCGCCACATTCTGTCTCACGTTGTCGGCATCTGCGATGCTGTACGCTGCGATTCAAAAATACTATCCCGATGAGTGGCAGGAGTATTATTTTCATCCCTCGCTGAATCCTTTCGGGTGGCCTCTGATGGTGAGCCTGTTTCTCATCAGCGTGTGGTTACTGATAATTATGGCTATTGCTACGGTTCAGGAGATGTTCCGTCTGCTGTCGGGACGCAACTTTGTGTTGTATGCTGCCACGCTGACCAGTGTTGCGATGGTTGATTATATGCTGTTTACCATGCTGCCCTTCCCCTGGGCGAGCATACCTCTATTTGTGTTATACACCCTCTATGCCCTTTATAAAATGTATGGCAAAGGTTAAAACGATGTATGTCTGTTCCGAGTGCGGACAGGAGAGTTCACAGTGGATGGGACGTTGCCCCTCCTGCGGTCAGTGGAACACGATGAAGCAGTTCCGCGAGGCACAGATACCGAATGAAAAGATAAAGTTGCCGGGAATGTCGTCCCTTTCCGGCGCAGAGCGTTCTTCGCAGCGAACCCCCACGCTCATCCGTGATATTTCCGTCGACAAGGAGGTCCGTATTGATATGCGCGACGATGAGCTCAACCGTGTTCTTGGCGGAGGTCTTGTTGCCGGCAGTCTGTGTCTTCTCGGCGGTGAACCCGGTATAGGCAAGAGCACGCTGGTGCTTCAGACCATTCTCCGTCTCGACGGGCTCCGGGTGCTGTACGTTTCCGGTGAGGAGAGTGCCCGTCAGATAAAACTCAGGGCCGATCGTCTTGGCGGCACCACGAGCGACAGTCTCCTGCTTCTCACCGAGACATCTCTCGAACAGATATATGCCCGTATAGAGGAGTTGCAGCCCGACCTTGTGGTGATAGACTCCATACAGACAATATCCACAGAGACCGTAGAGTCTTCTCCCGGCAGCCTTTCCCAGATACGTGAATGTGCAGCATCACTGCTGAAATACGCTAAAAGCGGCGGTGCAAGCATCATTCTCATCGGACATATCACCAAGGACGGCACGCTGGCCGGTCCCAAGGTGCTGGAGCATATTGTCGACACCGTACTTCAGTTTGAGGGCGACCAGCATCACATGTACCGTATCCTGCGTGGCATCAAGAACCGCTTCGGCAGCACTTCCGAACTCGGACTCTACGAGATGCGTTCAGAAGGACTTCGTGCAGTATCCAATCCTTCTGAACTGTGGATTTCCGATGAGCGTGAAGGCCTTTCCGGTGTTGCCATCTGTTCCGTGATGGAGGGTGTGCGCCCCTTCCTCATCGAGACGCAGGCACTTGTCTCTACGGCTGCTTACGGTACGGCGCAGCGCAGCACCATCGGTTTTGACGGGCGTCGTCTCAACATGCTCCTGGCTGTGCTCGAAAAGCGCGTCGGTTTCAAGTTGGCTCAGAAGGATGTCTTTCTCAATATCGCGGGAGGACTGCGTGTGTCCGATCCGGCTCTCGACCTTGCCGTCGTTGCAGCCGTCCTTTCCAGCAATGTGGATACGCCCATAGAGTCCGATGTGGCGATGTGCGGTGAGGTGGGCCTTTCGGGTGAGATACGTCCCGTTTCGCGTATCGAACAGCGCATCTCCGAAGCTCAGCGCCTGGGCTTCAGCCGTATGGTGTTGCCCCGCGGGAATATGAACGGCATAGATGCTTCCAAATACAGGATATCACTCTGTCCCGTGTCCCGGGTGTCTGATGCCGTGAGAGAACTTTTCGGATGATATGGAATACACGTTGAAACTTACGCCGAAACAGGCTTCCAGTGAGGATAACATACGTCGCTTTCTGGCTGAGGAAAAGGGTGTGAAATGCTCTTCTCTTTGGGTGCGCAGACGCAGTATTGATGCCCGTCAGCGTCAGGTGTGGGTTAATCTCACGGTGGAGACCGATCCCGACAGGGATGTTTTTGACATACCTCCCTTTCAGATACGTGATGTCTCATCCAGGCCTTCGGTTATCGTTGTGGGTGCGGGGCCTGCCGGACTTTTTGCTGCTTTGCGTCTTATCGAGCGCGGTCTGCGTCCTGTGGTGCTTGAGCGTGGTAAGGATGTGCGTGAGCGCAAAAAGGATATAGCCCGCATACGTCCCGAACAGCGCGTGAATCCCGAGAGCAATTATTCTTTCGGCGAGGGAGGTGCCGGTGCCTATTCCGACGGAAAACTCTACACCCGCAGCAAGAAGCGCGGTGATGTCACCTCCGTGCTTCGTCTCTTCGTGCAGCACGGTGCATCGCCTGCCATTCTTGTGGATGCCCATCCCCATATCGGCACCGACCGCTTGCCTCGCGTCATTGAGAACATACGGGAGAGTATCCTGCGTGCCGGAGGTGAGGTGCATTTCCAGACACGTGTGGAGAGCCTTCTCCTTTCTGCCGACAGTCGTGTGGAGGGTGTTGTGGCTGCCGGACGTGAGTTCCGCGCTTCTGCCGTTATTCTTGCCACAGGTCATTCGGCGCGCGATGTCTATCGCTATCTTGTGGAGGCCGGTGTCGAGGTGGAGGCAAAAGGACTGGCCATAGGTGTGCGTCTGGAGCATCCTGCGCATCTCATAGATCAGATAATGTACCACAGCCGCGAAGGTCGCGGGCCGTATCTCCCGGCAGCGGAGTATTCTATGGTGGATCAGATTTCCGGACGGGGTGTCTATACCTTCTGCATGTGTCCGGGCGGTTTTGTCGTACCTGCAGCCACAGGTCCCGAACAGGTGGTGGTCAACGGTATGAGTCCCAGCGGACGCAACGGTCGCTGGTCCAACAGCGGGGTTGTTGTGGAGATGCCTCCCACCGATGCCGACCCCCTCTCCATGCTGCGTCAGCAGGAGGAGATAGAGCGTCTCTGCTGGCTTCAGGCCAATCGCCTGCAGACGGCTCCGGCGCAGCGCATGGCGGATTTTGTCAACGGTCGTCTCTCTGCCGACCTCAATGCATCGAGCTATGCACCGGGCCTGGTGGCCTCTCCGCTTCATTTCTGGATGCCGAAGGACATCTCCGACCGTCTGCGTGAAGCCTTCCGTCTCTGGGGCAGACGCTATCACGGTTTCCTCACCAACGAGGCTACTGTCATTGCTGTGGAGACGCGCACCTCTTCGCCCGTCCGCATCCTTCGTGACAGGGATTCCCTTCATCATGTGCGCATCCGGGGGCTTTATCCGGCCGGTGAAGGGGCAGGGTATGCCGGCGGTATAGTGAGTGCAGCCATCGACGGTCAGCGCTGTGCAGATGCCATTTGCGACAACATATTTCATATTACGACATAATGAAGAAACACTGTTTGCTGATAATTTCCCTCGTCCTCTCGGCTATCTTTGCCTTTGCAGGAGTGAAGAGCCCCGACGGCCGGCTGGAAGTGCTCGTGGAGCAGAAGGACGGAAGTACGTACGTCGTGCTGAAAGACATCGCGGGCGAAGAGCTCGTGCGCACCGTTGCGGGATTCACCACCGGCGGTGAGGATTTCTCCTCGTCGCTGGCTTTCGTGTCTCTTTCCGACGGTGAGCGGTTCACCGAGAGCTACACCAATATTCACGGTAAGAAAACTCAGGTAAACAGTTCGTATACCCGCTCTGTGGCTTCGTTCACGGGTGGTAAGGGCACTCCCATGAGCATTGAGCTTCGCCTCTTCAACGACGGTCTGGCCTTCCGCTATCTTCTGGACAACAAAGAGGGTTCGCACCTGGAGTTCACAGGAGAGGAGACAGCCTTCTCGCTGCCGTCGGCCACGCGTCGCTGGCTTCAGAAATACATCACCTGCTACGAGGGCGACTTCCCCCTTCAGGAGGGTGCCGGCAGACAGGGTGTGTGGGGTTATCCCGCGCTGTTCCAGCTCTCCGGCGGACGTTTCGCTCTGCTCACCGAGGCGGGTCTCACACGCAGCTACTGCGCCACGCATCTCAGCAACGTTGCCGACGCCTCCCTCTATCGTGTGAGCTATCCCGATGCCCGTGAGGGCAACGGACAGGGAGATGTCAATCCCTCGTGGGACGGTGCTTGGTCTTCTCCCTGGCGTGTGGCTATAGTCGGTTCTCTGGGCGACATTGTCGAGTCCACAATGGTGGACGATGTCTCACCCGCCCCCTCTCTCAACTCTCAACTTTCAACTCTCAACTTTATTACCCCCGGTCGCGCCTCCTGGGTGTATTGGGCCTACAATCATGGCACTAAGGATTTCCAGACGTGCAGGCAGTATGTCGATCTCGCTGCCGGGATGGGGTGGGAGTATGTGCTCTTCGACTGGGAGTGGGATGCCATGACCAAAGGAGGCCGCCTCGAGGATGCCGTAAAGTATGCTCTCTCCCGGGGTGTTAAGCCTTGGATGTGGTACAACAGCGGCGGCACTCACACCGGTGTGCGCGCCACACCGCTCGACCGCATGCTGACTCACGAAAACCGTGTTGAGGAATTCACCTGGCTCAGGAATCTCGGTGTGGTTGGTGTCAAGGTGGACTTCTTCGAGAGCGACAAGCAGCAGATGGTGGACTACTATCTTGACATCCTTGAGGATGCGGCGTCTTTTGAGATGATGGTTAATTTTCACGGATGCACGCTGCCCCGGGGCTGGAGTCGCACCTATCCCCATCTCATGTCGCAGGAGGCTGTCTATGGTGCGGAGCAGTATAACAATACGCCCTTCATGACCGACAACGGTGCCCGCATCAACTGTCTCCTCCCTTACACGCGCAATGTCGTTGGTCCGATGGACTACACTCCTGTGGCTTTCACCAATTCCCAGCATCCTCATCGCACGTCGTATGTTCACGAACTGGCTCTGTCCGTTGCTTTCGAGTCGGGTGTGCAGCACTGGGCCGATCGCCCCGAGGGTTTCCTCTCGTTGCCTGATGAAGCGAGGGAACACATGTCTGAGGTACCTGTGGTGTGGGATGAGACGCGTTTCCTGCGCGGTTATCCGGGTGAGTCGTTTGTTGTGGCCCGCCGCAGCGGTGACAGGTGGTATGTGGCAGGTCTTAACGGCCGTAACGAGCCTTGTGAGATGTTGCTTTCTCCCGATTTTCTCCCTGCGGGTGAGTTTGATGTCACCGTCTTTGCCGACGGTGAGTCTCAGGACAGGATGTCCGTCACTCACCGCACGGTCACCTTTGCCGATATGATTATCATGAAGTGCCTTCCTCAGGGAGGATTCCTGCTGTCGTTCAAGGCTTTGTAAAAGGGTAGTGCCTGGCCCGCAAAAAATCGATGTCTACGATGTCTAGGATGTCTAAGTTACAAAAAAAAATGCCGTCCGCTTGGGCGACATTTTTTTGTTAGTTGACGAGTAAACAAGTAGACGAGTTGACAAGTTGATACAAATTATCAATTCTCAATTATCAATTCTCAATTAGAGAGCTACGTGTATCCAACTTCCTTCGTTTATCAGCTCTGTATGCGGTAGGTTGTCTCTGATATAGGCAAGATAGCCTGGAACATTAGGGATGTCGACTGCTCGACCTTTGGTGTGGTATGAGTTCTTTGCTCCTCCTACTGCCTCGTTGAGTGCCTTGCAGCGGAAGCCGCTGTTTATCTTGATGGGCTTACCGAAGTGCTGTCGCAGAGGTTCAAGCACCTTCTGGCAGAGCTTTTGCAGGTTGTCTACTTCTTCCGCTGTGATGCGGTTTTCTATTCCTTTGCGCTTCGCCGTTTCCGACGCCAGCATTTCTTTGAGTGTGAAGTGTTCCGAAAGGTTCATGGTTCATTAACTGCTTTAGTTTGTCAAAATATGAATCTACTCCCAATAGTGTGGCGCAGAGCACGAGCAGCTGGGCTACGAGCATGAGTACAGTGGAGTCAATCACTCCCATCGGAGGGAGGTAAAGCCCCGCAGCAGCAAATGCCACTGCGGAGCAAAAAGATAAGAGGGCTATTTTTCTCTTCATAATCGAA
>CADCNQ010000004.1 GCA_902802815.1 uncultured Bacteroidales bacterium
ATCTGATACAAGACCACAAAAACCTCAGACCTTTCTTCAGAGAACAAATAGAGAAAGATGGTATCGATATCTTTACAGCAGCTTAAAATCGTAGAGGATCAACTCCACCAGATACGCGAGGCTATAAGTAACCTTGAGTCGTGGAATGAATCGTTGACAGATGCCAACGAATTTTTGACGTCGCCAGGCGGCATGAAAACACTTGCTGCAGACTGTATGCTAATTGAGGCCATCGGTGAAGGTATCAAGCGTATAGATGAGCGTACCAAGCAGCAATTGTTACCTACACGTCCGGAAATCCCCTGGAAGGCTGTAAAGGGTATGCGCGACCATATCGCCCACGGATATTTCGACATCAACACAGACTTTGTCTGGGATGTCGTAAAGAACGACCTTCCAGCCCTACGTGATGCAATAGACTATTTCATTGCACACCTCTATGAAATAGTACCTATTGAGTAGTCAACACAAGTCATTGCAAGCTCTTTCCAAACACCTTCTAAGCATGAATACTGAACGACGTTCGAGAGAACTACGGAAGAAAGTCGAAGGAAGAGCGAAGAAACGTCCTTCCCATACTGTTAGCAAGGCTTTGGCAAACCCCAAAAGCTTGGTTGAGCGAACGAAGGGTTTACTAACTCCTTGCCAAGTCCGAACGAAGTCCTTGCCTAGGGTTTACCTGCCCCGTTATTACAAAGCTGTTCATTCCTGACACCTGACATCCTGGCATTCGTAAAAATATTGTACTTTTGAAATGCCCTAGCGAGCCGAGAATTGCTGCATCAATTCATAAAGGTATGCAGGACTCTGCACGTACAGTTCTGAATCCTCGTCTTGCAAAGCATCCATCAACGGGGAATCATAAACACTTTTCATCGCCTCCTCTACAGAACAGCCGGAATCCTCCATCACATACTTAACCAACTCACTTATGGCATAATCCGTGAGGTAAGAAGCTACTTGATGATGCGACAACTGATTCATACCTTCTTTCTGTCCTGATTGGACCCATGATACAGTATCATACAAGTGTTCCTCCGTTCTTTTGGCAAATTAGCAATAAGTCATCTATGGTATCATCCATAGACTGCAAGTGCTCCACATCATAGAATTCTATCAGGAATGCCAATCCTTTATGTTCACTCAAATAGCGATATGCCGTCTGTCTTGTCAAGGCGAACCTCTTTGCAAAAGCATGAATACAAGATGTAAGAAATGGTATTTCGTATTTGCTCATCATTAACCTCCTAATCGCTATTTCCTACCGCAAAGGTACACTTTTTTCTCTAAATAGTAAAGGTTGAGCGTTTTTTTTTCGTTAATGCGGTGTCTTTTGCCTCTGTCGCGAATGGAATTTCGCTCCGATTTGCCATCGACTTCGCTCGGCCCCATTTGCTCCGCAAAAGGAGACAATTGACAAAAGTATCAACTTGTCTACTAAAACTAAAGATACGTCACCGTTTCCTCTATGGGTTTGCGCTTGAAGTGCATGGGCAACGGAGTCTTGCCCTCCTCTGAGGAATAACCCAGGTCCAGAAGCATCAGTATCTCCTCGTTCTCCGGCAAACCAAGGGCAGCATGCAACTCATCGATGTGCACACAGTTCACCCAACAACTGCCCACACCCACATTGGTGGCAGCCAACATCATGTGAGTGGCCACAATGGAAGCATCCTCAATGCCCGACTGACGGTTGCTGCCGGGATAAGTGTAGACATTGTTCTTGTCGTAGGCAACAACGAGCACCGTGGGAGCTCCGAAACGGCACTTCGACCACAGATCCACCTTGGCCAGCTCCTCCTCGCTCTGGAGCACATAGATATGCTGCTCCTGAAGATTCTTCGCTGTGGGAGCCAGACGACCTGCCTCGAGAATGGCATCGAGGTCCTGCTTGGAGAGCTGACGCTTCTCGTAACCGCGACATGAATAGCGCGACTTAACTACTTCGTTGAAATCCATATTTGGTTTACAGTTTACCGTTTACAGTTTAATTATCAATTATCAATTCTCAATTGCTTTAAGCAGTTCCTCAGGAGTGAGCAGCGACTGTTCGCCGCTGAGCATGTTCTTGAGCGTCACCTTGCCCTCGTTCATCTCGTTCTCGCCCACGATAGCCACGAAAGGTATGTTCTTTGCGTTGGCATACTGCATCTGCTTCTTCATCTTCACAGCATCTGGATATATCTCGCAGCGCACACCCTTCTCGCGCATCATACGAAGAATAGGAAGAGCATAGTCGGCCTCCTTCTCACCGAAGTTGACGAAAAGCAACTGTGTGGCAGTGAGCACCTCCTCGGGATAGAGATCGAGCTGGTTGAGGACATCGTAGATGCGGTCGGCACCAAAGGATATACCAACGCCCGAAAGACCGGGAAGACCGAAGATGCCCGTGAGATTGTCGTAGCGACCACCGCCCGTGATGCTGCCTATCTCCACATCGAGAGCCTTCACCTCGAAGATACAGCCCGTGTAGTAGTTGAGACCGCGAGCGAGAGTGAGGTCGAGTTCCAGTTGAGAGTGGAGAGTGGAGAGTTTAGAGAGGACGTATTCCACTTCGTCAACGCCCTTCTGCCCCACTTCACTGCCGACAAGCACTTCGCGCATCACAGCAATCTTCTCAGTATTGCTGCCGCTGAGCTTGATGATGGGTTGCAGCTTCTCCACAGCCTCCTCGCTGATACCGGCTTCGCGCAGTTCCTCGTTGACGGCATCCAGCCCTATCTTGTCGAGCTTGTCGATGGCAACGGTAATATCCACTATTTTGTCTGCCTGTCCGATAACCTCGGCTATGCCGCTGAGTATCTTGCGGTTGTTTATCTTGATGCAGACCTTCACTCCGAAGCGCTGGAAGACGGTATCTACAATCTGCATGAGTTCCACCTCATTGAGCAGCGAATCACTGCCTACAACATCGGCATCGCACTGGTAGAACTCACGATAGCGTCCCTTCTGTGGACGGTCGGCACGCCACACGGGTTGTATCTGATAGCGGCGGAAGGGCATCTGGAGCTCCTCGCGATGCTGCACCACATAGCGTGCGAAGGGCACAGTGAGGTCGTAGCGCAGACCCTTCTCGGAAAGGCGCGTAGTGAGATGTCCTATGGTGTCGCCCTGCCAGTCGTCGCAGGTGATGCCGGAACGGAAATCGCCGCTGTTGAGGAGCTTGAAGAGGAGTTTGTCGCCCTCCTCGCCGTATTTGCCCATCAGCGTGGAGAGATTCTCCATAGCGGGTGTCTCTATCTGCTGGAATCCGTAAAGAGAATATACCTTGCGGATGGTGTTGAAGATGTAGGCTCTGCGCGCCATCTCTTGAGGACCGAAGTCACGGGTTCCTTTGGGTATGGATGGTTTCATCTGAAAAGCTTTTTAATGGATGTTTTGTTTTGTACGACTGCAAAAGTATAAAAAAAATGAATAGGTTGCGGGCGAAAACGGCAAGTTTTTACTCCATGTGAGATATTTTTCGTATTTTTGCTGCGATAAATGTACAATCAAATGGAAGAACAAAGCGACAAAGCGCTGAAAAGCCGTCTCGGCCTGGAGCAGACGCGTCTGAAACGCATCAACGAGGACATACGCCGCCTGACCAATCACATGGAGGCTCTCAGGCAGTATGGCGAACTGACAGCAGAATACAACGCCGTGAAGACGAAGCTCACGGAGGTGAGACGTCAGGAGGCTATGCTGGCTCCGGAAGCCTCGCAGATGAAACGATACGAATCGGTGGAGGCCATCACGACACCTGTAGTGCGCCTGTGTCTGATGAGGGAGTATGCCAAGGACGACATGCAGCAGACGCACGACACCCAGGGAGCGCTGCGCAACGCCGCCACAGAAATGACGGAAGCACGCAAGCAGGTGAACGCACTGGTGACGGAACTGGAGAACAGACGCCACGCGCTGGAGGAGTCGGTGGAGATGCTGCAGGAGAGGCGATTCCAGAGAGGCAGTCTGCAGGTGCTGGAAACTGTGATAAAGGACTATGACACGCTGACAAACCAGATGATGCAGCGCAGGGCACAGAACGCCCAGTCGATAAGGAGTCTGAAGGAACAGATAGCCGTGAAGAGCAAGGAGCTGGAGCGCGTGAAGACCGCACCTGTGACGGCGCACGCCAATATGCTCAGCCAGATAAGCATCATCATGCCGAGACTGCAGACGCTGCGGATGCTGAAGAACGAGAGGATGCAGCTGGACAGGAGAATGGAAAGGATGACGGAGGAGATGGAGAAGGAGACATCGGCAATGACGCTGCTCAGGGAAAAGACCCAAACCATCGACCACCAGATAAAACGGCAGTTGGACAGCATCGCCGCGCTGCGCAACAGTATGGACGAAGATATCTCCGTGAAGAAGGACCGCATCGCAGAATACTCGAAAAACACAGGTGAACTCACCGCAGAGCGCAACGAGATATTCAGGCAGATAGCAAGGCTCAACATATCGTATGAGGTGCATCTGGAGCAGCTCGACCAGTTCAGGGCACAGAAGGAAAAGGCCGAGGAGTCGTATCTCGTGGTGCACGACGGACTGGACCACATCATCAGCCTGCCCGACTGGCACACCACATTCGAGAAAGACCCCGCAATAGTGACACAGCAGATCGAGGAGATACGTCTCGAATGGGAAACGCACAACGAACAGATGGCAAGCCTCTCGCAGGCCATCGATATCTTCGGCAAGATACTCTCGGAGAAAAACGAACAGCAGCAGCAGATGGAGGAATGGACCAACCAGCTGGGCAACCAGCTCGTGACGCTCAACCACCAGAGGCAGCAGCTGAAAGTGGAAGTGAGCAATGTGGCCCCCGACGGCAGCCAGCCGGAAGACTACTACCAGAGGAAGAGAGACACGCTGCAGGAGGAGATGAAGAACATCGACCAGTATATCGAAAACTATCAGGAGGCCTGCCGAGAGACATGCAAGACGGAAGGACGGCTGGAGACGCTGCAGCATATAGACACCGAACGGCGCAAGCACATGGAACAGATGCAGAACCAGGTGGATCAGTGGCTGCACGCCTACTGTGCACAGCACGCCCCCCTGCAATACGTGCAGCTGGAGGAGATACTCACCGGCGAGCATCCCTGGAGCAAACACCGCGAGGACGTGATGCAGAACAAGGTGGAACTGGCTGTGACGGAAGCACAGGCGGAGAGCCTGAGAGAGCGTATCGACCGGCTGGAGAACGAAACGGGAGCACTGAGACCGGAAGAACTCTCGTCGCAACTGGCAAGGGCCGACATCGAACTGGAGAACCTCATGAAGGAACAGATGGAGACCGCACTCAAACTGGCACGTCTGGAAATGCAGCTGAGGATGGAACTTTGAGTATAGTTTACAGTTTACCGTTTAATAATTGAGAATTGATAATTGATAATTGACAATTAAAAAACAAACAACTCGTCTACTTGTCTACTCGTTTACTCGTCAACTTAAAAAACATATATGAACAAATACAAAATCAATGAGAAGAAGGTGGTGAAGCCCGAGTATCAGACGAAGCACAGTCCTGAATATGTGGAGCGCATCTTCGACCAGATAATGCAGAAAGTGGTCATGGAAAAGAAATACCGCGACCCGGAATACACTGCTGCAAAGCTTGCAAAGGATGTGGGTGTGAACAACCGCTGTCTGGCGGCAGTAATCAACATCAGATACCGCAACAACTTCTCACAGATGGTGAATGACTTCCGCGTGCGGGAAGTGCAATACATGCTGTCAGACCCGCACTTCGCGGAAATGTCGATGGAGGAAATAGGAATCGCTGTGGGTTACACCACAAGGCAGAGCTACCACCAGGCATTCTACCTGCGCACGGGAATGACACCAAGAGCATACAGAGTCAAATTCGGGAACAGGGAGGAAACACCCAAGAAGGAAACAGCAAAGAAGGGAACATCCGCACGTAAGAAAAAATGACAAGATTTGCCGACATAGAGATACTGCACTACAGGGTGCCGGGATTTGAAGCCCTGCCCCTCAGGACGAAACTGTATATATATCACCTTGCAGAGGCTGCGCTGTGGGGACGCGACATACTGTGGGACCAGAACGGACGCTATAATCTGAGAATACGTCATCTGCTCGAGAGCATACTGCCCAAGACGGACAACGGGGATTTCAGGACATACATGCGGCAGGTGTGGTTTGCCAACGGAATACACCACCACTACTCCACCGACAAGTTCCAGCCCGGATTCAGCGAAGAGTGGCTGAGACAATACACCGACGACGAGACACTCATCAACGTCATCATGAACCCCGAAGTGATGCCCAAGAGAGTGTGCCAGAACGGCGACGACCTCATCAAGGGCAGCGCGTCCAACTACTACGGGGAAGGCATCACACAGCAGCAGGCGGAAGACTACTACAACAGGATGAAAGCCTCCGACCCGAATCCCGACCGGGCACCGTCGTACGGTATGAACTCACGCCTGGAACTCACGGCAGAGGGCACACTCGAGGAGAATGTGTACCGCATCGGAGGACTCTACGGAGCCGCCATAGAACACATCTGCGGGGAACTGGAACAGGCAAAGAACTTCGCCGAGAGCGGGCAGCAGAGAAAGGTAATCGACATGCTGCTGGAATTCTACCGCACGGGCGACCTCGCCACATTCGACAGATACACAATAGAATGGGTGAAGGAGACAGAGGGCTTTGTAGACTTCATCAACGGATTTACAGAGACCTACGGCGACCCTCTCGGACTGAAGGCCTCGTGGGAGGGATATGTGAACTACCGCGATGCGGAAGCCACCAAGAGAGCCGACCTGCTGTCAGCCAACGCACAATGGTTTGAAGACCACTCGCCTGTGGATGCCCGCTTCAAGAAGAAGGAATGCAAGGGTGTGTCGGCACGAGTGGTGAATGCCGCAATACTGGGAGGAGACCTCTACCCTTCCTCGGCAATAGGTATCAATCTGCCCAACTCCAACTGGGTGAGAGCAGTGCACGGCAGCAAAAGCGTGACAATAGGCAATCTCACGGCAGCATACGAAGAAGCAGCGAAGGGAAGCGGATTCAGGGAGGAATTCGTCATCGACAGGGAGACGGTGGAGAGTATGAACCGCTACAGCGCTGTGACGGACGACTTGCACACCGACCTGCACGAATGCCTCGGGCACGGAAGCGGACAACTGCTGCCGGGAGTGGATCAGGATGCACTCGGAGTGTACGGAGCCACAATCGAGGAAGCCAGAGCGGACCTCTTCGGACTCTACTACATCGCCGACCACAAGATGACGGAACTGGGACTCACACCCGACGACCAGGCCTGGCGGGCACAATACTACGGATATATGATGAACGGCGCAATGACACAGTTGGTGCGCATCAAACGCGGACGCGTGATAGAGGAAGCACACATGCGCAACAGAAGTCTCATAGCCCACTGGTGTCTGGAGCAGGCACGCTACTGGGGAGAATACTTCGGCACAAAACCGGCTATGGAACTCGTCAGACGCGAGGGAAAGACATATCTGCTCATCAACGACTACATCACCCTGCGCCAGTATGTGGGACAGCTGCTGGCCGAGATACAGCGCATAAAATCGGAAGGCGACTTCCAGGCAGCAAAGACACTAGTGGAGAAATACGCGATAGACATCGACGAAAAGCTGCACGAGGAGATGCTGCAACGCTATGAAAGGCTGCACCTGAGTCCGTACAAGGGATTCGTGAACCCCGTATACACGCTGGTGAAAGACGCAGAGGGAAACGTCTGCGACGTCACAGTGAGCTACGATGAGGAATTCGACGAGCAGCAGCTGCGCTACTCAAGACAGTACGCCACACTCTGAGCGGCCTTCCTGAGAGCGAGGGAAGCATCGGGAGATATCGCAGACAGATGGTCGCGAAGCTCCTCTTCGCTGTCGGGCATGAGACGCACGTCGCCGCCGCGCAGCAGATGACACAGAGTGTAGAGACCGCATATCATAGGCAACTCCTCTCCGCAGGCTATCCAGCGGAATGCGTAGTCGGAAGCCCAGCGCTGGGGAGATACCAGAGTCATAGCAAGGAGAGAGGCCTCTTCCGCCGTCTTCAGTTCGTGCACCCAAATATCAGCCACCTCCGCCAGATATTCCTCAGGAGGAGTGAGCAGAATGGCCGCCAGACGTGACTCGCGCACATTCTCGTGCCACAGCTGCTGAGCGAAAGCGCGGTCCTTGGGATAATCAAGGAGTATCTCACGAAGACGGGGCAATTCGATACCGAAAATTAAATGATACGGCATACCCGCCTCCCTCATCTTCTGAGAGGCGACTCCGTTCATCGCTGCACGAAAATCCCGCTTAAGCCCGTTCAATTGTCTGAGCTCTGTCGGGACCGACGCTTACGATAGTGATAGGTGTCTCGAGAGCCTTCTCTAGATAGTCGATGTAATCCTGGAAAGCTTTGGGGAACTGGCTGGCAGAGGTGAGTCCCGTGAGATCCGACTTCCAACCGGGAAGCTCCTCATAAACAGCCTCATAACCCTCGGTATCGTAAGGCATATCCTCCGTGATGACGCCGTCCTTCTTATAAGCCACACAAACCTTGATGGTGTCGAATGTGTCGAGCACATCGGACTTCATCATGATGAGCTGAGTGACACCGTTGAGGGCGATGGCATACTTCAGCGCTACGAGATCCACCCAGCCGCAACGGCGGTTGCGACCCGTAACAGCACCGTATTCATTACCTATTTCCCGAATCTTGTCGCCTGTCTCATCGAAGAGTTCCACAGGGAAGGGACCACTGCCCACACGTGTGGAATAAGCCTTGAAGATGCCGAATATCTCACCGATGGCATTGGGAGCAACACCCAGACCTGTGCACACACCGCCGCTGCATGTGGAAGAAGAGGAAACGAAGGGATATGTACCGTGATCGATGTCGAGCATAGTACCCTGAGCACCTTCAGCCAGAACGCTCTTGCCGGCCTTGAGAGCCTTGTGGAGCTCTATCTCTGTGTCGGTGAGAGGGAACGACTTCATATACTCAATGCCTTCCATCCACAGACGCTCTTCCTCGCGTATATCGTAATCGGTATAGTGCAAGTCCTTAAGTATCTGCTCGTGACGGCTCTTCAGCGCAGCATATTTCTCAGGGAAGTTTTCAAGGATATCACCTACACGCAGAGACGTGCGGGCTGCCTTCTCGGAATAAGTGGGACCTATACCCTTACCTGTAGTGCCGACCTTGTTCTTACCCTTAGCGGCCTCATAAGCACGATCCAGCACACGATGAGTGGGCAGAATCAAATGGGCGCGCTTGGAAATATGGAGACGGCTCTTGAGGTCGTATCCTGCAGCCTCAAGTTCCTTAGCCTCAGCCATAAACAGGTCGGGAGCAATCACACAGCCGTTGCCGATGATATTGAGCTTACCCTCATCGAATATACCGCTGGGGATGCTGCGGAGCACGAACTTCTTACCTTCGAATATAATGGTGTGTCCGGCATTCGGACCGCCTGCAAAACGGGCTACGATATCATACTTGGGGGTGAAACAGTCGACGACCTTACCTTTACCTTCGTCACCAAAAACAATGCCCAGGAGGGCATCCACTTTTCCTTTTGACATAGCAATGCGTTAAATTTTTGCGCGACAAAGGTACAAAGTTTTTTCCATATGAAGCCATATGGGCATCACTTTTTTTCTGTAGAATTCGAAAAATTAGGTCCTTCCGTGCCGTCAGAGACACGGAAGGAGTATAGAAGACTAAAACGTTTTCGTGCGAGCCTCGAAACCACGTCCCGTCTTGAAGGAGGGAACCTCCGGAGCCGTGATGGTAATCACCACCTCACGTCCGTCTGACTCAAGCATAGCCTCATCAACGGAATTGATGGACAGCGTGCCGCCGGTGACAGAATAACGTATGGCACTGGTGAGAAGGGTGTCCTCCGCAGAAAGATGGATTCCATACTCTCCACCCTTGATAACACGTACACGCGCAGGGACATTAACCTTAATCTCATTAAAAGCTGCTACATTCGACATTTCAGCCTTAGCGTTAAACATTATCATCATAGCAGCTACAAACAGCATAACCTTTTTCATAATACAATCTTTTTACCTTAAACAATTATAATACCTAATAAGTCTCTCCGAAGAGGATGACACTTTTCTCTAAAAGCACTGCAAAGGTACGACAAAAGAGAAAAAAAGCAATAGATACATCCCTAAATCTCCCATAAATGCCCGCTTTATTGACCAACGTCAAAATTTTTCGAAAAAAGTTTGCAAAAGATTTGGTCGGTTCAAAAAAAAGCTATACCTTTGCACCCGCAAACGAGAAAGAAGGCCACGCGAGGCCGGTAAGACAAACTCGATTGAAATACTGTTTGGGCAATTAGCGCAGCTGGTTCAGAGCATCTGCCTTACAAGCAGAGGGTCGGCGGTTCGAATCCGTCATTGCCCACAAACATCAAGGATGGCTCCTTAGCTCAACTGAATAGAGCATTTGACTACGGATCAAAAGGTTATAGGTTTGAATCCTATAGGAGTCACCAAGAAAGACGAAGTTCAGAGGAACTAAAAGTCAGAAGACATATTGAAAGAATGTTGGGTAGATACCAGAGTGGCCAAATGGGGCAGACTGTAAATCTGCTGGCTTACGCCTTCGGTGGTTCGAATCCATCTCTACCCACATCACATTGATTCGGAAACGAGGAAAGAAGTGTTTCCGTGAATGCGGAAGAGCTCAGTTGGCAGAGCACAACCTTGCCCCAGACAAATAAGGTAATCCAACCTTGGCAAGACGCTTTGAAGAAACTGCGGAAATAGCTCAGTTGGTAGAGCACAACCTTGCCAAGGTTGGGGTCGCGAGTTCGAGTCTCGTTTTCCGCTCAATGAGAGAAAGACACGGTGCGGTAGTTCAGCTGGTTAGAATACTAGCCTGTCACGCTAGGGGTCGCGGGTTCGAGTCCCGTCCGCACCGCAGAAGAAGGAGGTCACACGACCTCCTTTTTTCGTTAGGCACAAACCGTATGGAAGTAAACAAAAATATCTGATTATGACTGAGAAAACAACGGAAACCATAGGACACGACGTTATCAGACAACTGGCAGAAACCGATTTCGGAAGTGTCGCCATGAGTGACATCATCGGCTATCTCACCACATTCGGGAAAAACCTGCTGATAGCCCTCATTGTATATTTTATAGGGCGATTCCTTATCAAATATACAATCAAGGCCGTAACGGCAATCACACAGAAGCGCAAAATGGAGCCTTCGCTGACATCGTTCCTCGACAGTCTTGTATCTATCTCGCTGAATCTGCTTCTCGCCATCACAATCGTCGGCATAATGGGTATTGACACAAGTTCGTTCCTGGCCGTATTCGCATCAGCAGGTGTGGCAATAGGTATGGCGCTGAGCGGCACATTGCAGAACTTTGCCGGCGGAGTGCTGATACTGATTCTCAAGCCATACAAGATAGGTGACTTTATCGAAGCGCAGGGATTTGCCGGCAACGTGAAGGAAATACAGATATTCAGCACAGTACTCACCACACCCGACAACCAGACAATAATCATTCCAAACGGTCCGCTCGCAACAGGCTGCCTGAAAAACTCCACCGCTGCAGCTACAAGACGAATCGACCTTAACGTAGAAGTGGCTTACAGCACAAAGACAGAGGATGTGAGAAAGGTGCTCATGCAACTGATAAACGCAGACGAGCGAATCATGAAGGAACCTGCCGACGCAGCACCCTATCTGCCGATGACCACAATGAGCGCCAGCAGCATCGTATTTCAGGTGCGTGTGTGGGTTAAGGCAAGCGACTACTGGAAAGTGAGATTCGAACTCACAGAACGCATTTATCAGGCACTGGGCGAAGCCGGCATAGAGATACCCTTCCAGCAAATGGATGTCCACATCAAAAAGTAAGAACAAGATGCTGAAATACAAAATATTCGTTTGCAATCCCGTTGAGGAGAACACATACGTAGTGTGGGACGAAACGAGCCGCGAAACAGCAATCGTGGACTGCGGGGCATACACCAATGGAGAGAGGAAAGAAATCGCCTCCTTCATTGAAAAAGAAAACCTGCGCCCTACCCTCGCCCTGCAGACACATATGCACTTCGACCACATTTTCGGACTGGGATGGCTGAAAGAGACGTATGGGCTGCGACCTCTCTGTCATGAACTGGAGCAGAAAAACTATGATATGCAGGAGACTTTGGCATCGGATATGTTTGGTGTGGAAATCTCGCTAAACCTCCCCGGCATCCTGCGATACATAAAAGACGGAGAAAAACTGTTGCTGGGAGAAAACGAACTGACGGTAATACACACACCCGGGCACACTCCAGGAGGTGTGTGCTATCTTGCGGACACTTTTTTACTGAGCGGCGACACCCTGTTTGCCGGCAGCTGCGGACGGGCAGACCTGCCCGGAGGCAATATGCAGGACGAAATACGCAGTATAAGGAACAGGCTGATGACCCTGCGTGAGGACATCATCGTGCTGCCCGGGCACGGACCTGGGACCACAATAGCTCAGGAAAAGCGATATTGGATATAACAATAGTTTTTCAAACTATCAATTTTCGCAGATTAAACAAAAAAATCCAATATTTGACAACTTTTCCCTAAGAGTTGGGGCTCAAACTACAATCTTTTTTGTAACTTTGCGCCCGCAATGAAAGATGCAAGTCTTCAATCTTTAAAGACACGTTATGGTATTGTGGGATTTTCCGACAAGCTGGAGAATGCCCTGAGTACCGCCATTCAGGTGGCGGGTACAGACCTGTCTGTGCTCATTCAGGGAGAAAGCGGTGTCGGAAAGGAGATTCTGCCCAAAATAATCCACGAACACAGCCGACGCAGTCGAGGCCCCTACATCGCCATCAACTGCGGCAGCATACCGGAAGGGACAATTGATTCGGAACTCTTCGGTCATGAGAAAGGTGCATTCACTGGTGCTGTGGGCGAAAGAGAAGGCTATTTCGGAGCTGCCGACGGAGGAACGCTCTTCCTGGACGAGGTGGGAGAACTCCCCCTGCCCACTCAGGCACGCCTGTTGCGTGTGTTGGAAACGGGAGAATTCATACGCGTGGGAAGCAGCGAACCCAGAAAAACCGATGTGCGTATCGTAGCAGCCACAAATGTGGATATGGCAACAGCAATCCGCAACGGACGCTTCAGAGAAGATCTGTTCTACCGTCTGTCGACAATAAGCATAAAGATGCCGCCGTTGAGAGAGCGCGGACGCGATGCAGTCCTGCTGTTTAAGAAATTTGCTCTCGAGACTGCAGAGAAATACAATATCCCCCAGCCTCTCAAACTCACACCGGAAGGCGAAGAGGTGGTGAAATCATACCTATGGCCGGGCAATGTGCGTCAACTGAAGAACATTGCCGAACAGATGAGTATTCTCTCCGAAGAACGTGAAATCGGCGCTGAGGCTTTGGCTAAATACGACATCATGCCAGGCGGAGGCGGCACGGGTATCACTCGCGTGGGAGACGGACATTCGCATCGTGACTACGACAAGGAGATAACGTGGCTTGCAAGCGCAGTGCTGGAATTGCGCAAGGAAGTGAACGAACTGAAGGATGCAATGCATATCCACAAGGAAAGCACCCATTCACGACTACTACCGGAAGAGAATATGCCGCAAACCGTCACCCATTCCGAACGCGTAACTCCCGACACATTTGACGACATTGAGACTGCGGAGGAAATTGTCGATTCCGACATACTTAATCTGGAAGAAATGGAAAAACGCAACATCATACGTGCATTGGAGCGCAACAACCACCGCAGAGGACGGGCAGCAGAAGAACTGGGCATCAGCGAACGCACACTGTACAGAAAAATCAAAGAGTATGGCATCGATGAATAAATTCTTTCTAAGATATGCATTCCTGTGTTTATGCACTTTGATGCTGATTGCTTGCTCTGTCAGTTACAAATTCAACGGTGCAAGTATTGACTACGCCGTTGTGAAGACAATTCAGATTGATGTATTCCCGATCCGCTCCACATATGTATGGACACCGATGCAAAGTATCTTCCAAAACAAACTGACGGATATCTTTGCGCAACAGACACGTTTGAAACAGGTGAGAAAGAACGGAGACATGGTTTTGTCTGGTGAAATCATCGCCTTCGACCAATACAACAAAGGTATTGCGAGCGACGGTTACTCATCACAGGTGCAATTGAAAATGACCGTCAATGTAAGGTTTGTGAACAACAAGAACCATAACGACGATTTTGAGAGACAATTCTCTGCCGTAGCCGATTATGATGCCTCACAGCAACTGGTCAGCGTGCAGGAAGAACTTGTGACACAGATGTCGAAAGATATCACGGATCAGATATTCAACGCAGCAGTAGCCAACTGGTAATAATCTACGTAAAAAGTCCCCATGCCAAGACACTTGATAGACTATATACGCCATCCGGAATCGCTAGATGCACAAGCTCTGACACAACTCAGAGCTCTGGTGGACAGGTATCCGTATTATCAGGCCGCCCGCATCATGTATCTGCGCACTCTCTATCAGATGCACGACCCCACCTTCGACGGCGAGCTGCGGCGCGCTGCTGTATGTTTGCCCTCAAGAAAAACTTTATACGAACTGTTTGAGGGGCAAAACCTTTCTCCCGAAAACCCTATAAGGAATACAATACACCAGAAGACTCCGGAGGCAGACACTCAAACAAAGGAGGTGGATTCCACAGAGGAGTTCCTTACCGGCTTCCTCGACTCTCTGCCATCGGCCAATGCCACACCCGAAATCAATGTCCTCGATGCACATCAGGATTATATGGAATGGTTTGTACGTTCCGGTAGGATTTCAAAAACGGAGGATGACGCGCCTGTTATGGGACAGACAACGATAGATACGTTCCTGGATGACAACAAAGGACAGATTTCGCTCGAAGACATACCAGAGGACGAACAGCCGGTTGTCATCCCACAACCTCAGCGGGATCTGCCTGAAAGCCAACTCACCGAAGCTTTAGCACACATATATATCAAGCAAAAGCAATATGAGAAAGCCCGTAAGATAATATTAAGAATAATCGAACGGAAAGGTGAAACAAGCAGACATCACGCCGACCTGTTGCGTTTCTTAAATAAATTGATTATCAATCAAAGCAATCTATAATAAAAACCAAAATATAATAAAAAAATGTATCAAAGCATTGTAATCCTGACTGTTATCGCATCTGTACTGATGTGTCTTATCGTGTTAATCCAAGAGAGCAAGGGAGGTGGTCTGGCCGCCGACTACTCAAGCGGCAATCAGCTTCTTGGTGCCCCCAAGACAACAAATGTTATTGAAAAAGCCACTTGGGGCTTAGCTATAGCTATGATTGTGCTCAGCGTGCTCAGTGTTGCCACTTTGCCCGCAGCCGCATAATGTCAACAAGAAACATCCTGATATGTGACAGCGGATCCACTAAAGCGGATTGGCTGTATGCTGACCATACCGGAGAAAGTCAAGTGAGGACAAAAGGACTGAATCCTGTCCGCGACTCATTTGACACCATACAAGAGACCCTGTCGGAAATTCCCTCCTGGATGCCCGACGAGGTCTTTTTCTACGGTGCCGGATGTATCCCGCCATATTCCGACACACTTGCCGAAGCACTATCCAAAAGATTTCCCCAAGCTGCGATACAGGTGGAAAGCGACATGCTTGGAGCCGCCCGCGCACTTTTCGGATTGGAAGAAGGTATTGCGTGTATCCTGGGCACAGGCAGCAACTCATGTTTATGTCGCGACGGGAACATTATCAAACAAGTTCCCTCCTTGGGATATATTCTCGGAGATGAAGGAAGCGGTGCTGTATTAGGCAGACGGTTAGTGGGCGACCTGCTCAAGGGACAACTGCCCCAAACGCTTTTGGATGCTTTCTATGAAGAATTCGGATTGACACAAAAACTTATTATTGATAAAGTGTATCGTCAGCCCGCAGCAAACAGATTCCTGGCATCGCTCTGTCCGTTCATTTCAAAACACAGGAACGAGGAAGGCATTCAGAACCTGCTGAGCGAGGAATTTGAACGCTTTTTGAGACGTAATGTCCTTCAATACGGACTTCACGATTTAAGGATAAGTTACGTTGGTGGCATAAGTGTGCATTTTGAGAACGAATTAAGAGCTGCACATGATAAATTATCATTAGAAATAGGAACAATATTAAGTGCTCCAGCAAAAAAAATGATGGATTTTCACCAAAAAAGAGCGTTTTAACCCCAAAATATGTTGCACAACACATGCAAATACTTGCAACTTTCATAAAAAGAAACTACCTTTGCAGTGTTCAAATACAAAAAACAATCTTTTTACCTTAAACAAACTAATACCTAAAGTTTCGAAGAAGGGGCGCTGTGAAGCGCCCCCATTCTGTTTTTATTGATGTCATCAACCGCCTTTACGCTAACGATGAATTTATCTGGTCAATGTAAGCCAACAACTCCTCACGTCCAAGTCGTGTTTCACTACTGGTGACGAAATAAGGAGGAAGTTCTTCCCACTGCTCTTCCAGACTTTTCATATAATGTGCGGCCTGCATCTGCAACTTCGTTTTGGCAAGTTTGTCACCCTTTGTAAAAACTATTGCAAACGGCACACCATTCTCTCCCAGCCATTCCACAAATTCTAAATCAATCTTCTGGGGTTCATGGCGAATATCTATCAAAAGAAAGAGACAGGTCAGTTGCTCGCGCCCCAATATGTATTGGGATATAATACCTTCCAGCTTCTCCTGCATCTTTTTGCTACGCTTGGCATAACCGTAACCAGGCAAATCAACCAGAAACCAACTGTCATTGATTAGAAAATGGTTTATCAGCAGCGTCTTGCCTGGTGTAGCAGACGTCTTCGCCAAAGACTTGCGCCCAGTCAGCATATTGATAAGTGAAGACTTGCCGACATTGCTGCGCCCGATAAAAGCATATTCCGGCAATCCGGTTTCGGGACACTGATCCAGACGGTAACTGCTGACAACGAATTCTGCCTTATTTATCTCACCCATATCAAATCACCCGGTTTTGCTACATAATCAGGATCCAAAGCATTCAGTATGTATAAATTCCTCAGATGGATTCCATACATTTGGGAGACATCATAAAGACTCTGCCCTACTTCAATCTTATGGGGAATACCGGCAAACTCTTTTGCCCCCTTCTTTTTCTTATTTTTCAAGTAGAGTATATCACCTACCGTGAGACCATACTCAGGCGTAAGATCGTTGAAACGATACAAATCCTTCACGCTAACTCCGGTGGCTTCTGAAATGCTGTTGATATCGTCTCCAGCCTCTATCACAATGAAATAGTTGCCGTTGTTGGCATAGACGTTGTGTGTGTCGTAGAAAGGCGGCAGTTCGTTCCTCGATTTCGCTTCGGCAACTATCTTGTCCTTTTCTTCCAAATCACGCAGCTTCATCTTGTCCAACTGACTGAGGGAATATAACTCGATAATTCGAATCAAGCTCTCCGCATACGTCGGGGATGTGGCATAGCCACATGCCTTCAAACCACGCGCCCATCCTTTATAATCACGAATATCCAGACGGAACAGACGTTCGTAGCGTTTTCTCAACAGGAATTTTGAATGGTCTACAAACGACTCTCGGTCATTTTTATATTTACGGAAATGTTCACCCCTCAAATCGTCATCAATAACAATATAAGGTCCGGTCCAATCCGAATGACACTTTATACCAAAATGATTATGGGCCTCTGTTGCCAGTCTGCTCCGTCCTGCCCCACTCTCCAACAAACCCTGAGCCATTGTTATTGATGCAGGTATACGATACAGTTGCATCTGCTCAACAGCTATCTTCTTATACTTATCAATGTAGGCCCAATATGCACGATTTGTGCTACCTTGAGCATATAGCTTTTTTCCTGATAAAACACATACTGAAATCAGGAGTATATACAAAATAATACGTTTCACAGCAGCAAAAGTACAAAAATGTTCTGAGTTACAAATTTTGAACTTAGTGTTTTTTCGTCTATCTCGAATGTTTTTTGTAATTTTGCGCCCGAGTAATGAAAGAATATAATATTTATATCTCCGCGCGCGTCGCAACGCAGGAGGAACTTTCCTTAAAAGAGCGAGAACTGATTCGAGAAGCCGTGAATGCAGCCGAATCCAGTTATTCACCTTACAGTCATTTTGCTGTCGGAGCTGCATTAAGACTCGACACAGGGGAAATCATCAAAGGCAGCAATCAGGAAAATGCCTCCTACCCTGTAGGATGTTGCGCGGAGAGAACAGCTTTATTCTGGACTGGAGCCAATCGCAAACATGCTGTAATTTGCGAGATTGCCGTTGTCGCCCTGAATGGTGGACAAATCACCAAGGATGTCACAGCACCATGCGGCATGTGCAGACAAGCTCTTCTGGAAGTTGAACGCAGACAGAAAAGCCCCATACGTGTATTTCTCTGCGGGAAAGATGAAGTCGTCATTCTCAACCAAGTAGCAGACTTGCTACCTCTTAGTTTTAACGCAGAAAACATGAGCGTATGATTACATTAAGCAATATAGCCATCCAATTTGGCAAAAGAGTTCTGTATAAGGATGTGAACATGAAGTTCACAAGTGGAAACATTTATGGCATCATCGGTGCTAACGGTGCAGGAAAGTCTACACTTTTGAAGGCTATCAGCGGAGAGCTGGAGCCAACAAAAGGCACAATAGAACTTGGACCGGGAGAGCGCCTCAGCGTGCTTTCGCAGGATCACTTCCAGTATGACCAGGAGACGGTGCTTAACACTGTCCTTATGGGTCACAGCACAATGTGGCAGGTGATGAAGGAGCGCGAAGTGCTCTACTCCAAGGAGGAGTTTTCCGACGAGGACGGTATCCGCGTAGCAGAACTGGAGGAGCAGTTCGCAGAAATGGGCGGCTACGAGGCTGAAAGCGATGCTGCTGCACTTTTGTCCGGATTAGGTATCAAAGAAGAGAAGCATTACAAGTTGATGGGCGAATTATCCGGTAAAGAGAAAGTGCGCGTGATGCTCGCCAAAGCTCTATTCGGAAATCCAGACAATCTGCTGCTGGACGAGCCCACCAATGACCTGGACCTGGACACTGTACGCTGGCTTGAAAGCTATCTTTCCGAATTTGAGCATACCGTACTGGTTGTATCACACGACCGTCACTTCCTGGACAGCGTCTGCACACATACTGTGGATATTGATTTCGGAAAAGTGACCCTGTTTGCCGGCAACTACTCTTTCTGGTACGAGAGCTCACAATTAGCTCTGCGTCAGGCACAGAATCAAAAAGCCAAGGCAGACGAGAAGAGAAAGGAACTGGAAGAGTTCATACGTAGATTCTCTGCCAACGTGGCAAAATCCAAACAGACCACATCACGTAAGAAGATGTTGGAGAAACTCAATGTTGAGGAGATTCGTCCTTCTACCAGAAAATATCCTGGAATCATCTTCCAGATGGAACGTGAGCCAGGTAATCAGATACTCGAAGTTGAAGGCTTGAAGGCATGTACTGATGATGGTACTGTTTTATTTGACAACGTTTCGTTCCAAATACAAAAAGGTGAGAAAGTTGTATTCCTGAGTCACGACCCGCGTGCAATGACTGCATTATTCGAAATAATCAACGGTAATCGTGAAGCTCAGGCCGGTACATTCTCCTGGGGAGTAACAATCACCACAGCATATCTCCCATTGGACAACACGGAATTCTTCCAGTCGGACAAAAACCTTGTAGACTGGCTATCACAGTACGGAGAAGGTAACGAGGTTTACTTCAAAGGTTTCTTAGGGAGAATGCTGTTTTCCGGAGAAGAAGTGCTTAAAAAGGTCAATGTCCTTTCCGGTGGAGAAAAGATGCGATGCATGATTGCCCGAATGCAATTGAAGAATGCGAATTGTCTCATTCTTGACACACCCACAAACCATCTTGATCTGGAAAGCATTCAGGCATTCAACAACAATCTGAAACTCTACAAAGGCAACATACTGTTTGCATCGCATGACCACGAATTCATACAGACTGTAGCCAATAGGATTATTGAACTCACTCCTAATGGCACAATTGACAAACTGATGGAGTATGACGAATACATCGATAGTGACAACATTCGTGAGTTAAAAGAAAAAATGTATGCATGACAAAGTGTCAGTTGGCACAATGTTTGATGTATAAAGTCGTGAAGAATTATCTAAGCAATGGCAACAAAGAAAACAAATAAGGAAGAAGAGAAGATTGTCAATTCGAGCGAAGACGTAGTTACCGAAACTGACGAGATGACCCAGCTTAAAGAACAACTGGCCCAAAAAACAGCAGAAGTTGAAGAGTTGAATGATCAGCTCCTTCGTAAGATAGCAGAGTTTGACAATTATCGTAAACGCACACTTAAAGAGAAGGCCGAGCTCATCCTCAATGGTGGAGAAAAAACAATCTCCGCTATCCTGCCTGTCCTTGATGACATGGAACGTGCCCTTTCTGGCATGAAAAATTCAGAGGATATCTCTGCTGTGATAGAGGGTGTTGAACTAATCTATAAAAAGTTTGTAGATACTCTCGAAAAGCAGGGAGTCACAATTATAGAAACAAAGGACGCGGATTTTAACGTGGATCTTCATGAAGCTGTTGCCCAGATACCTGCTCCTACAGAGGAGATGAAAGGAAAGATTATTGACTGTACCCTCAAAGGATACAAAATGGGTGATAAGGTGATTAGGCACTCTCAAGTCGTTGTAGGAATGTAATATGGCAGAGAAGAGAGATTATTACGAAGTGCTTGGTGTGGCAAAAACTGCCACAGATGCTGAAATAAAGGCCGCTTACAAAAAGATGGCCATTAAGTACCATCCTGACCGTAACCCCGGCAACAAAGAGGCAGAGGAGAAGTTTAAGGAAGCGGCAGAAGCATATGATGTGCTCCGCGATAAAGACAAGAGAGCACGATATGATCAGTTCGGCTTTGCCGGTCTCAACGGAGCCGGAGGCTTTGGAGGAGGTTTCAATGGTGGCAGCATGAACATGGATGATATATTCTCCATGTTTGGAGACATCTTTGGCGGGCACATGAACGGAGGAGGTTTCGGCGGAGGCTTCAGTGACTTTTTCGGAGGCGGTGAACGTGGCACAAGAACCCATCAGGGAGGCGATCTTCGTGTTCGGGTCAAGCTGACACTTGAAGAGGTTAACAAGGGAGTCACAAAGAAATTCAAAGTCCGTAAAAAGGTCACTTGTCCGGATTGTAACGGTTCCGGCAGTAAAGACGGACAGATGAGTACATGTTCCGTATGTCATGGCTCTGGAGTGGTTAATCGCGTGATGAACACAATGTTCGGACGCATGCAAAGCCAGAGTCCCTGCACAGCTTGTGGCGGGCAAGGAAAGGTTATTAAAAACAAGTGCTCAAAGTGTCGCGGAGAAGGAATTATTGACGGAGATGAAATTATCGAAGTAAATATTCCAGCCGGTGTTGCCGACGGTATGGTAGTAACTGCACGCGGCAAAGGACATGCAGGAGCTAATAATGGTATTCCCGGAGATATTCAGGTATATATTACTGTGGAGCCACACCCTGAACTTCTTAGATCCGAGAACAATCTTATATATAACCTACTTATCGACCTGCCGACAGCGACATTGGGCGGAACCGTTGAAATTCCCTGCCTGGACGGTCGGGCTAAATTTAAAATAGAACCTGGCACGCAACCGGGAAAACAGGTCCGTTTAAGAGGAAAGGGACTACCTGCTGTTCAAGGTTACGGATATGGCACCGGAGACCTCATTGTAAATATTTCCGTTTACATTCCGGAACATTTGGCAAAAGATGAGAAGGACGCTTTTGAGAAAATGCGGACAAGCGACAACATGAAGCCCCGCAAGACGGCATCTTCACAGTCTTTCTTTGACAAATTAAGAGGCATGTTCTCGTGACATACGAAGATGCCATAGACTATCTGTATAACGTAGCCCCGTTGTTCCAAAACATCGGGGCTGGCGCTTATAAGGAAGGACTCTCAAACACTATAGCATTAGATGAGCATTTCGGGCATCCGCACAGGAGATATAAAACTATTCATGTCGGAGGCACTAATGGAAAAGGGAGTGTTTCACACACACTTGCAGCTATTCTGCAAAGCGCAGGTTATCGAGTCGGTCTCTACACAAGTCCGCATCTTGTAGACTTTAGGGAAAGAATTCGTATCAACGGCCAAATGATACCCAAGGAGCGGGTTATACGCTTTATCGAGGAAGAACGCAGTTTTTTTGAACCGCTCCACCCCTCCTTCTTTGAACTTACCACCGCTCTTGCCTTTATATATTTTGCTGAAGAACATGTGGATTGGGCCGTAATAGAGGTCGGATTGGGAGGAAGACTTGACTGTACAAATATTATTACACCACAGTTGTCAGTAATAACCAATATCAGCATGGATCATGTGCAGTTTCTCGGTAACACACCGGCAAAAATTGCATCTGAAAAAGCAGGCATCATGAAGACTGGTGTCCCTGCCGTTATCGGTGAGGCAGAAGACATTAATGTTCGGGAAGTTTTCATCAATCGCTCAATAAAAATCGGATGTCCCCTGCATTTTGCAGAAGAAGAATACTTTAACAATATTGAAGGAGAACTGAAGGGTCTGTGCCAAGAAAAAAACCAACAAACCATAAGACTTGCAGCATCCATATTGAAATTAGATAAAAAGGATGTGGAATATGGCATTAAACATGTCGTAGAAACAACCGGGCTGATGGGACGTTGGCAAAAAATTTCCGACACTCCTCTTACTCTTTGCGACACCGGTCACAATGTGGGTGCTTGGCAGTATTTAGGTGTTCATCTAAACACTTTAATAAAAGAGCGGCAAAGCGCTAATAATAAAAAAGTAACACTCCACATGATAATCGGAATGGTGTCAGATAAAGACATTCGTACCGTATTGTCATATATGCCTCAAAACGCACAATATTATTTCACCCAAGCGAGTGTAAAAAGAGCAATGCCTGCTACAGACTTTGCAGAATTGGCATACAAGCAGGGACTTAAGGGACGCGCTTACCCCGATATCGAACACGCATATAATGCTGCAAACAATGCCGCAACTCCTGAAGATATCATTTTTATTGGGGGCAGCACATTTGTTGTAGCAGATTTTCTCAAATTACAAGAAAACTAAAGTTTTTCGACACATTTCTCCAACTTTTTAGACCAAAAGCTTGTCTGAGTCAAACATTTTTTGTAAATTTGACGCAGATTTTTAACTTTAAGTCAAAATATCTTATGGAGAAACAACTTATTTCTGGTCTGAAAAGAAAGGATTTTCAGGCAATCGTACAGGGAAAAGAAACAGATTTGTATACCTTGACCAACGAGAATGGCATGGAGGTCAGCATCACCAATTATGGTGGTGCTGTTGTAAGCATTATGGTACCTGACCGTAATGGAAACATGGCCAATGTCATACAGGGTCACGATAGCATCAAAGGAGTCGTAGAGTCGCCAGAGCCTTTCCTGTCTACCCTTATCGGCCGATATGGCAATCGCATATGCAAGGGTAAATTCACGATGAATGGTAAAGAGTACAGCCTGGCTATCAACAACGGCCCGAATTCCCTTCATGGTGGTCCAACAGGTTGCCATGCCCGTGTATGGGACGCAGAGCAGGTGAATGACCAGGAACTCGTATTGCGATACGTGTTTGCATACTACGAGGAAGGATTCCCCGGAGAGGTGCACATGACTGTAAAGTACAGTTTGACAGACGATAACGAACTCGTAATCGACTATCGCGGCACCACCAACAAGAAGACAATCATCAACATGACACACCATGCCTTCTTCTCGCTGACAGGCATAGGAAATCCTACTCCCGACCAGTTGGATTGTCTGCTGCAGGTCAATGCCGATTTCTATATCCCCATCGACGAGACGTCAATCCCCACGGGTGAGATTCTGAAGGTTGAGGGCACACCGTTCGACTTCCGCACGGAAAAAACCATCGGACAGGATATTGAAGCAGATGACGAACAGATAAAGAACGGTTCTGGATATGACCATTGCTACGTCCTAAACAAGAAAGAACCCGGAGAGCTTTCGTGGGCATGCACAATGACAGACCCCAAGAGCGGCAGAACGCTTGAGACATGGACAACAGAGCCCGGCATGCAGTTCTATTCCGGCAACTTCCTCAGCGGCATTTCCATCCAGAACGGATGTACGGCTCCCCGTCGCAGCGCTATGTGCTTCGAGGCCCAGCACTTCCCCGACTCTCCCAACCGTCCGTACTTCCCCTCTGTACAAATCAGGCCAGGTGAAGTTTATAAGCAGAAGACTGTTTATAAATTCGGTTTGGCAGACTAAACACTTTAAGGATAAAATCATTAACAAATAAAAAACCATGTCACAAAAACAAACTCCGAACTACACGTTCGCTCTGATTATTGTGATTGCCGTATGTTTCCTTATCGGATTCGTTACGACAATGAACAACTCAATGATTGAATCCTTGAAGTACGCCTTTAACCTGAATGATGCTCAAGGAAATTTGGTTAACACCGCATTCTATGGAGCATACTGTCTCTCCATCCCATTTGCAATGATGATGAATAAGATTGGTTACAAGTCCACACTTGTACTCGGTCTCGTTGTCGTTGCATGCGGTTTTGTGGCCAATTACTTCGGTTTGACCAGCGGTAGCGCAAGCCTTTACAACATTTTCCTTGGTTGCATGTTCATTGTAGCGATGGGTGTTGTAATGCTTCAACTTGTAGCCAATCCCTATGTTATGGTGCTTGGTGCTCCGGAGGGCGGTGCTTTCCGTATGACCTTGTCACAGGCTTTGAACAGCGTAGCGACTACTGTTGCCCCAATCTTTATTACAAGTATCATTTTGGGCAAGGAAACAAGTCAGGCAACACCAGAAGATATTCCCATGCCATTCCTTGGCTTAGGTATCTTTACCCTAGCCTTGGCTTTAATTCTATGTTTCCTCAAGTTGCCTAATATTGACGAAGGTGCTCAAGCAGAAGAAGCCAGCGGCGAGCAGAAACAATGGAAGTCCAGTGCATTCAAATATCCTCACGTATGGTTTGGTGCACTTGGTATCTTCATGTATATGGGTCTTGAAATCGGTATTCCATCTATGCTTCCTGCTTATTGGAAGAATGCTGCTGCTGAAGGCAACCCTCTTCCCGGCAGTGCAACAGCATTCCTTCCTTTTTATTGGGGCGGAATGATGGTAGGCCGATTCGTAGGCGCTGCAATCCTTTCCAAGTTTGAGCCTCGCAAGCTCTTGTCTTTCTGCCTTATCATGGGTGCTCTGTGCGTAGGAAGTAGTTTCTTCCTGCCTGGTATGATTGGTGTATATGCAATGCTTGCAGCAGGCCTGTTCCACAGTGTAATGTGGCCTCTTATCTTCAACCTCGGATTGCAGGATCTCGGACCTAACACAAAGACGGCATCCGGTCTCATCAACATGGGTGTGCTAGGTGGTGCATCACTGCCTGTGATTATGGCTCTGCTTATCCCGAGTTATGGTGTAGGTGTTGCCATTTGCATGATGTTCGTATACTACGCCTATGTTCTGTGGTTCACAGTTAAAGGCTGTAGAGTTGGACTTGACTAATTTTAATATTAACAATCAAAATAAAATCTAGAACTATGAGACTAACAATTGATGATGTTCGCAGTCGCTTCATTAAGCATTTCGATGGTACTACAGGCAGCGTGTATGCTTCTCCTGGCCGTATCAACCTCATTGGTGAGCACACAGACTACAACAATGGCTTTGTATTTCCAGGAGCTGTTCAGCAAGGTATGATTGCTGAGATTAAGCCTAATGGCACACGCAACGTGAATGCATATTCCATCGACCTTAAGGATAAGGTGACATTCTCTTTGGACGACCCCGAAGGTCCTTCTGCTACTTGGGCACGCTACATCTTCGGTGTATGCCGTGAGATGATGGCATTAGGTGTTCCCGTAGAAGGTTTCAATACAGCATTTGCCGGTGATGTTCCTCTTGGTGCCGGTATGTCTTCAAGTGCTGCCCTCGAAAGTTGCTTTGCATTCGCATGTAATGACCTTTGGGGAAACAACAAGATTGAGAAAATGGAACTGGCTCGTGTCGGCCAGCGCACAGAGCACAAATACATCGGTTGCAACTGCGGTATTATGGATCAGTTTGCAAGTGTATTCGGCAAGGCTGGCAGCCTGATGCGTTTGGATTGCCGCTCCGGTGAGTTTGCTTACTTCCCCTGGAACCCGAATGGTTACAAACTTGTTCTTGTTAACTCATGTGTAAAGCACCAGTTGGCAGGTTCTCCCTACAACGACCGTCGTCTCTCCTGCGAGCGCGTCGCTGCTGTCATCGCAAAGCATCACAGCGAAGTGGAAACCTTGCGTGATGCCAACTACGATTATCTTGAAGAGGTTAAGTCCGAGGTGAGCGATGAAGATTACAAGAGAGCAAAATATGTCATCGGAGAGGTGGATCGCGTGCTTAAAGTCTGCGACGCTCTGGAAGAGGGCGACTACGAGACTGTAGGCCAGATGATGTATGCTACTCATTATGGTCTTTCTCAAGAGTATGAGGTTAGCTGCGAAGAACTTGATTTCCTTAACGACATTGCTAAAGACTGCGGTGTAACAGGTAGCCGTATCATGGGCGGTGGCTTCGGTGGCTGTACTATCAACCTCGTAAGCAACGAGCTCTATGACAATTTCGTGAAGACTGCTAAAGAGAAGTTCCAGGCCAAGTACGGCAAGGAGCCTATCATCATCGATGTCGTTATCGGCGATGGTAGCAGAAAACTGTGCTAATATTATATTATGTGTAATATGAACAAGATTCTATATGCAGTAGCCGTGGCCTCCACGGCACTGTTGGGAAGTTGTTGCTGCAACAAAACTGCAGAATGCAATTCCACTATAACAAAGTCTGGGATAAACCCGGCCGACTACGACACGACAATCTGTGTTGGCTATGATTACGAAAACTCCAAATTCATTCCCGTTGAAGAGGGCGCAAAGCAGGTAAAGCTCTATACCCTTAAGAACAAGAACGGAATGGAAGTCTGCATCACCAACTTTGGTGGACGTGTGGTATCTATCATGGTTCCCAACAAGGATGGTAAATTCGTGGACGTATGCTGTGGTTTTGATAAGGTTGAAAACTACTTTCCCTGGAACTTCGAGACAGATTTCGGCAGTTCTGTAGGTCGCTATGCAAACCGCATCGACGGTGGCACATTTACCCTCCCCGAAGAAGAGGAGCCTGTCGTTCTGGATAAGAACAACAACGGCCATGCATCTCTTCACGGAGGCTACACAGGTTGGCAGTATGTTGTATACGATGTTGAGGAAGCCACAGAGCAGTCTCTCGTTTTGTCACATGTTTCTCCTGACGGTGACAATAAGTTCCCCGCAGAAGTGAAAGTCACAGTCAGGTTCGATCTTACAGACGACAACGCTCTGGTAATCAACTTTGACGGTGTTGCAGATGCACCCACGGTACTTAACATGACAAACCACACCTACTTCAACTTGTCCGGAGACCTCAACAACACTATCGACGAGAGTATTCTGCAGGTTAACGCAGACAATTACACTCCTGCCGACGAGTGGTACATTCCTACAGGAGAAATCCGTTCTGTTGAAGGTACGGCATTTGACTTCCGTCAACCCAAGGCCATCGGCACAAACTTCGGTGACAACAATCCCGAATTGGAAGCCGCAGGTGGTGGTTACGACCACAACTGGTGTCTGAACACAAAGGGTAACCAGGATGACATTTGTGCCACAATGACAGATCCCCGCAGCGGTATCCGTCTTGATGTTTACACCAATGAACCTGGCATCCAGTGCTACACAGCAAACTTCCAGGACGGCACACGTCCCGGCAAGGGCGGCATCATGTATCAGAAGCATTGTGCAATCTGTTTGGAAAGCCAGAAATATCCCGACTCTCCCAACAAGTATACTTTGGCTGGATGGGAACAGTGTTCTCCTTTCATCTCTCCGATGAAGCCATACCACAGTTATGTGAAGTATGCTTTCTCTGTTGACAAATAACACATATTTTTATAACTCAACAAACAAAAACAATGAATTGGAGTTCACATGAATTTATTTGGCTCGACTGGACGGTACTCGCCATCGGCCTATTTGGCGTGGTATGGGCTGTGTACCGTGCTATCGTCAAGGACAAGCAGGCTCAGCAGGGCGAAGACTCAAGCGCCTACCTTTTCGGTAAGGGCGAGCCATGGTATGTAATCGGTATGGCTATCTTTGCCGCCAACATCGGTTCTGAGCACCTCGTAGGTCTGGCCGGCACAGGAGCAAAGAGCGGTGTAGGTATGGCACACTGGGAGATGCAGGGATGGATGATTCTGATTCTCGGCTGGCTCTTTGTACCCTTCTATCAGTTGCTGATTAACAAGATGGGCAAGATTATCACCATGCCCGATTTCCTGAAGTTCCGCTACACCAAGCGCACAGGTTACTGGCTTTCTGTCATCACGCTCGTTGCCTACATCCTGACAAAGGTTAGTGTAACAGCCCTGACTGGTGGTATCTTCTTCAAGTATCTCTGGGGACTTAATTTCTGGTATGGTGCCATCGGTCTTATCCTCATCACCGCTGTATTTACCGTATTCGGCGGCATGAAGGGTGTGATGACCCTCAGTTCCATCCAGACACCTATCCTCATCGTGGGTTCGTTCCTCGTACTGTTCCTTGGTCTCGCCACTTTGGGCGGCGGCAACATTGCAGAAGGCTGGACCAGTATGATGGATTACTGCAGCCAGCTTAACAACGGCTACGGTACCACTCACATGTTCCATTGGGAGGAAGGCGACTCGATGTATCAGGAGTATCCCGGATTCGTAGTATTCCTCGGTGCCTGCATCATCGGTTTCTGGTACTGGTGTACTGACCAGCACATCGTTCAGCGTGTACTGGGTCAGGTACCCGGTGAGAGCAATGCAGAAGTAATGAAGCGTGCCCGTCGCGGTACTATCGCTGCAGGTTTCTTCAAGGTGCTCCCCTGCTTCATGTTCCTCATCCCCGGTATGATTGCCGCTGCATTGGCCCAGAAGGGTGTCTTCCAGATGGAAGAGACCGACGCTGCTTTTGCCATCATGGTACAGCAGGTTCTGCCTGCAGGTATTAAGGGTATCGTCACCATCGGTTTCATCTGCGCACTTGTAGCTTCTCTGGCAGCCTTCTTCAACAGCTGCGCCACATTGTTCGTGGAGGATTTCTACAAGCCTCTGAAACAGGGTCTGAGCGAGGCACACTACGTGCTGACGGGTCGTATCGCCACAGTTGTTGTCGTCATCCTCGGCTTCGCATGGCTGCCTATTATGATGGGTATGGATACGCTCTACAACTACCTGCAGGGCATCCAGTCTCTGCTGGCTCCTGCTATGGCAGTTGTATTTGCCTGCGGTATCCTCAGCAAGAAGGTTACACCCAAAGCCGGTGAGTACACCATGATTGTCGGCTTCCTTATCGGTATGATCCGTCTGGTAACCAACGTGTTCACCGACACGGGCCGCGCCGTGATGGAAGGTGCATTCTGGGAGAACACCACTTGGTTCTGGCAGACCAACTGGCTCGTATTCGAGTGCTGGTTGCTGGTATTCTTGCTGGTATTCATCTATGCCGTATCCTTCTTCACACCGGCTCCCAGCAAGGAGCAGATTGATGCCATCACCTTCACCTCCGACTTCAAGAAGTCTATCAAGGAGAGCTGGGGTGCATTCGACATCATCGGCACCCTCATCGTTGTCGGTCTTTGTGCAGCATTCTACTGGTACTTCTGGTAAACACTTTGATATTGTCTTCGGTGGAGCTTGTCTCCATCGAAGACAACTTTATTCAAAACCTTATATATAACACTAACACGCACGCGAAACAACACTCAAGAGCATCTGCCTCTTTAAAACGCAGAGATAAACATCATAACAGTTTCCGAGACATTTCAAGGAGACACCCGAAACAGATTATACTATAGACACAATATATATCGTCAAACTATTATTAATTAATATAAATCTTAAATAAAATGCTTGAAGATCTCAAACAGAAAGTTTTTAAGGCCAACTTGGACCTTGTAAAACAAGGATTGGTTATTTTCACTTGGGGCAACGTCAGCGGTATCGACCGTGAGAAAGGTCTCGTAGTTATCAAACCCAGCGGAGTCTCTTACGACGACATGAAGGCCAGCGACATGGTTGTTGTGGATCTCGAGACAGGCAAGGTTGTTGAAGGCGATTTGAATCCTTCTTCCGACACTCCGACACACATTGTGCTGTATAAGGCATTCCCCAACATTCAAGGTGTCGTACACACCCACTCCACTTATGCTACGGCATTTGCCGAGGCTGGTCGCGATATTCCCAACATCGGCACCACACATGCAGACTATTTCTACAAGGACATTCCCTGCACGCGTGACATGACAGAGGCTGAAGTGAAGGGTCAGTACGAGTTGGAGACCGGTAATGTCATTGTGGACGAAATCCTCAACATCCGCAAGATCAATCCCGACCACACTCCCGCCGTGCTGGTGAAGAATCACGGTCCGTTTTCCTGGGGCACCAGTCCCGACAATGCTGTGTACAACGCCAAGGTTATGGAGCAGTGTGCCAAGATGGCATTCGTTGCATTCTCTGTTAATCCCGGCCTCACGATGAATCCTCTGCTCATTGAGAAGCACTACATGCGCAAGCACGGTCCCAATGCTTACTACGGACAGAAGGGACAGAAGCATTAATATTCATATAGGAAAGTATCATACAAAATAAATATTAACCTTTTATTTTATTAAAATTATGAAAGCATTTGAAAATCTTGAACTTTGGTGGGTAACTGGCGCTCAGCTTCTCTATGGAGGTGATGCTGTCGTAGCTGTTGATGCTCACTCTAAGGAAATGGTTGACGGACTCAACCAAAGTGGCATTATCCCCATCAAGGTGGTTTACAAGGGCACAGCAAACTCTTCCAAAGAGGTAGAGGCTGTGATGAAGGCTGCCAACAACGAGGAGAAGTGCGTAGGTGTTATCACATGGATGCACACATTCTCTCCCGCAAAGATGTGGATTAAGGGTCTGCAGGATCTCCAGAAGCCCCTACTCCATTTCCACACTCAATACAATGCAGAAATTCCCTGGGAGACCATGGATATGGACTTCATGAACCTCAACCAGTCTGCTCACGGTGATATTGAGTTCGGTCACATCTGCACTCGTATGCGTGTGCCCCGCAAGGTGGTTTGCGGTTACTGGAAGGACGAGCAGGCTCAGAAGCAGATTGCCATCTGGGCTCGTGTTGCTGCCGGTGTTGCCGATGCTAAGAACGTACGCTGCCTGATGTTCGGTATGAACATGAACAACGTTGCTGTTACTGACGGCGACCGCGTTGAGTTCGAGCAGCGTCTGGGTTATCATGTTGACTACTACCCCGTTTCTTCTCTGATGGACTACTTCAAGAAGGTTACTGACGCAGAGGCTGATGCCCTTGTTGAGGAGTACAAGAAGGAATACACCATCAAGATTGACGAGAGCGGTGAGAAGGTATACTGGGAGAAGGTTAAGAATGCTGCCAAGGCAGAAATCGCTCTTCGCCGCGTGCTGAAGGACGAGGGTGCTACAGCTTTCACCACCAACTTCGACGACCTCGGTGATGCTGACATCAACGATCCCAACTTCGTTGGTTTCGACCAGATTCCCGGTCTTGCATCTCAGCGTCTGATGGCTGAGGGTTACGGTTTCGGTGCTGAAGGCGACTGGAAGACAGCTTGTCTCTATCGCAGCCTCTGGGTTATCCAGCAGGGTCTGCCCACCGGTTGCTCATTCCTTGAGGACTACACCCTCAACTTCGCCGGCGACCGTTCTTCTTGCCTCCAGAGCCACATGCTCGAGGTTTGTCCCCTCATCGCTGTCGACAAGCCCACTCTCGAGGTTCACTTCCTCGGTATCGGTATCCGTAAGCAGCAGACAGCCCGTCTCGTATTCACCTCTAAGGTGGGTCGCGGCATCAAGGCTACCGTTGTCGACCTCGGCAACCGCTTCCGCCTGATTTCTCAGGAGGTTGAGTGCATCAAGCCGAAGCCAATGCCCAACCTTCCCGTTGCCTCCGCTCTCTGGGTTCCCCAGCCCACATTCGAGATTGGCGCAGGCGCATGGATTCTCGCAGGCGGCACACACCACAGTGCATTCTCCTACGACATCACAGAGGAGTATTGGGAAGACTTCGCCGAGATGACTGGCATTGAGTATGTCAAGATCAACAAGGACACCAAGACCAGCGAGTTCAAGCAGCAGCTGCAGAACAACGAGATGTACTACATGCTCAGCAAAGCTTTGAGATAATTATGACAGCGAAAGAAACTATCCTTGCAGGTAAAGCCATTCTCGGTATCGAGTTTGGCTCTACCCGCATCAAGGCTGTCCTCGTGGACGAGGAGAACAAGCCTATTGCACAGGGTTCCCACACTTGGGAGAATCAGTTGGTCGACGGTCTCTGGACCTACAGCACCGAAGCTATCTGGTTCGGTCTTCAGGACTGCTATGCCGATCTCCGCAAGAATGTCCTCGAGCAGTACGACACCGAGATAGAGATTCTCGCCGGCATCGGCATTTCTGCTATGATGCACGGCTATATGGCATTCGGTTCCAACAATCAGATTCTCGTGCCCTTCCGCACATGGCGCAACACCAACACGGGTGAAGCTGCTGCAGAGCTCTCCAAGCTCTTCAACTACAACATCCCCCTGCGTTGGAGCATCAGCCATCTGTATCAGTGCATCCTCGACAATGAGGAGCATGTGAAGAAAATCAAGTTCCAGACCACTCTGGCAGGCTACATCCATTGGCAGCTCACGGGTGAGAAGGTGCTTGGTGTGGGTGATGCCAGCGGTATGATTCCCGTCGACCCCAAGACGAAGGACTACGACGAGACTATGGTGGAGAAGTTCAACAAACTCATCTCCACGAAGAATTTCGGCTGGACTCTTCGCGAGATCTTCCCCAAGGTGCTTTCTGCCGGTGAGAATGCAGGCTACCTCACTCCCGAGGGTGCCGGCAAGCTCGACATCTCCGGTCATCTGAAGCCCGGTGTGCCCTTGTGTCCTCCCGAAGGTGACGCAGGCACGGGTATGGCTGCCACCAATGCTGTCAAGCAGCGCACGGGTAATGTCTCTGCAGGCACCTCTTCCTTCTCTATGATTGTGCTTGAGAAGGAGCTCTCCAAGCCCTATGAGATGCTCGACATGGTGACCACTCCCGACGGCAGTCTCGTGGCTATGGTGCATTGCAACAACTGCACCTCCGACATCAATGCCTGGGTGCGCATCCTCAAGGAGTATGCAGAGCTTCTCGGTGTGAGCCAGACTCCCAACGAGCTCTATGTCCGTCTCTTCGAACTTGCAGCTAAAGGTGACCCCGACTGCGGCGGTCTTATTTCCTACAACTACATCTCCGGCGAACCTGTCACAGGTTGCATGGACGGACGTCCTTTGGTGATACGCTCTGCCAACGACAAGTTCACTCTCGCCAATTTCATGCGCGCTCATCTCTACGGTGCCATCGCTGTGCTGAAGTTCGGCAACGACATTCTCTTCAAGGAAGAAGGTGTCAAGGTGGACCGCATCACAGGTCACGGCGGCTACTTCACCACTCCCATTGTAGGTCAGAAGATGCTGGCTGCAGCTCTCAACTCTCCCATCTCCTGCATGGAGACAGCCGGAGAAGGCGGTGCCTGGGGTATTGCCCTTCTGGCTTCCTATATGGTGAACAATCCCAAGAAGCTCAATCTTGCCGACTGGCTCGACGAGGTTGTCTTCGCCGGCAACACAGGTGTTTCCGTAGATCCGGATCCTGCTGATGTTGAGGGTTTCAACCGCTATATCGAGAACTACAAGGCCTGCATCCCCGCAGAGCAGAAGGCTGTTGAGTGCAAGAAGTAACTAACACAAAATCAATCTAAAACAACATTTTATAAAATGAACGATATCAAGGTTCTCAATCACGCAGCGGATAACATCCGTATCCTCGCTGCCTCTGCTGTAGAGAAGGCCAAGAGCGGTCACCCGGGCGGTGCTATGGGTGGTGCCGACTTCATCAACGTCCTCTACAGCGAATATCTGAAGTACGATCCCCAGAATCCCCGTTGGGTGGGCCGCGACCGTTTCTTCCTGGATCCCGGTCACATGGCTCCCATGCTCTATTCCCAGCTCTGCCTCATCGGCAAATACAGCCTCGAGGAGCTGCAGCAGTTGCGCCAGTGGGGTTCCCCTACCACAGGTCATCCCGAATTTGAAATCGAGCGCGGTGTAGAAAACACTTCCGGTCCTCTCGGTCAGGGTCACGTGTTTGCTGTCGGTGCTGCCATTGCTGCCAAGTTCCTGGCTGCTCACACCGGCAACCCCACCTTCTCCAAGGAGACCATCTACGCCTACATCTCCGACGGCGGTGTCCAGGAAGAGATTTCCCAGGGTGCTGCACGTATCGCCGGTGTGCTCGGTCTTGACAACCTCATCATGTTCTACGACTCCAACGATATCCAGCTCTCCACTGAGACCAAGGATGTCATGAACGAGGACACAGCAGCCAAGTATCGTGCTCTCGGCTGGGAGGTTATTGAGATTATCGGTAACGACGCCGCACAGATTCGTGCCGCTCTCGACAAGGCTCAGACCGTTAAGGGCAAGCCCTGTCTCATCATCGGTAAGTGTATCATGGGTAAGGGTGCCCTCAAGGACGACGGTTCTTCCTACGAGGCCAACTGCAAGACCCACGGTGCTCCTCTCGGTGGCGACGCCTATAAGAACACCATCAAGAACCTCGGCGGCGATCCCGAGAATCCATTCCAGATTTTCGACGACGTGAAGGCTCTCTATGCTGCCCGTGCCGAGGAGCTCAAGGGTATCTGCGCTGCCCGCTACGAGGAGGAGAAGGCCTGGGCTGCCCAGAATCCCGACAAGGCTAAGCAGCAGGATGAGTGGTTTGCCGGCAAGGCTCCCAAGATCGACTGGTCCAAGTGCGTACAGAAGGACAACGACGCTACACGTAACGCCTCTGCAGCTTGTCTGAACGTATTGGCTCAGCAGGTACCCAACATGATTTGCGCCAGTGCCGACCTCTCCAACTCCGACAAGACCGACGGTTTCCTGAAAGCCACCAAGGCATTCACCAAGGGTGACTTCTCCGGTGCATTCTTCCAGGCAGGTGTTGCAGAGCTCACGATGGCTTGCTGCTGTATCGGTATGTGCCTCCACGGAGGTGTCATCCCCGCTTGCGGCACGTTCTTCGTATTCTCCGACTACATGAAGCCCGCCGTACGTATGGCAGCTCTCATGAAGCTCCCCGTGAAGTTCGTATGGACCCACGACGCATTCCGTGTCGGTGAGGACGGTCCCACTCACGAACCCGTTGAGCAGGAGGCACAGATCCGTCTCATGGAGAAGCTCAAGACTCACGACGGCAAGAACTCCTGCCTCGTGCTGCGTCCCGCTGATGCCAAGGAGACCACTGTTGCATGGGCTATGGCTATGGACAACACCGACAGCCCCACAGCTCTCATCCTCTCCCGTCAGAACATCACCAACCTGCCCGCAGGCAACGACTACGAGGGCGCTCGCAAGGGTGGCTACATCGTAGCCGGCAGTGATGAGAATCCCGACGTTGTGATGGTGGCTACGGGTTCCGAGGTCAGCACACTCGTTGCCGGTGCCGAACTGCTCCGCAAGGACGGCGTCAAGGTGCGCATCGTCAGCGTACCCTCCGAGGGTCTCTTCCGCACTCAGAGCAAGGAATACCAGCAGAGCGTGGTGCCCGCAGGTGCAAAGGTATTCGGCATGACAGCCGGTCTGCCCGTCAATCTGCAGGGCTTCCTCATCGGTGCCGCTCCCGAGAGCAAGGTATGGGGTCTGGAGACCTTCGGTTTCTCTGCTCCCTACAAGGTGCTCGACGAGAAGCTCGGCTACACCGCAGAGAATGTCTACAACCAAGTTAAAGCAATGCTCTGATGATTGCCATTGGTTTAGCATCCGATCATGCAGCTTTTCCTCTCAAGCAGTTCGTCAAGAGCTACTTGGAGGAAAAGGGCATCGCCTATAAGGACTACGGCACCTTCACTCAGGACAGCTGCAACTATGCCACCTACGGCCACGCTCTGGCTGAGGGTATAGAGGCTGGCGAAGTGGAGCGCGGCATTGCCATGTGCGGTTCGGGTGAGGGCATCTCCATGACGCTCAACAAGCACCAGAGCATTCGTGCCGGTCTTGTGTGGCAGCCTGAGATAGCACATCTCATCCGCGAGCACAACAATGCCAACGTCATTGTCTTCCCCGGACGCTTCATTGACGAAGCCACCTGTCGTGCCTGCCTCGACGAATTCTTCAATACGGAGTTCGCCGGCGGTCGCCATCAGGAGCGCATCAACGACATCCCCGTGAAGAAGTGATATTTATTCCTGTAGCAGAAAAGAGAGAGAGGATTGCGATTGCAACCCTCTCTTTTTGTTTCTCCCCCACTTTAACCTTTAACCCTTAACCCTTAACCTTTAACCGTTAACCGTTATATCAGAACCTCGCGCTCAGTGTGCATATCACGCTGTGGCGGCGTGTATTCATATTGATGCTGTTGGGATATGATTCCAGGTTGCCGAAGAAGTTGGCGTTCTGCACGCGGCACTTGTATGCAAGGTCCACGCCGAACCATTTGATGCGCGTGCCCATACCGAATGTCAGCAGGTGTGTGGGCGACACGGTGATCCACGATGTGCCGATATTGTTCACCCTGCTCTCGCTGGCCACAGCAGGATCCCAGCGCTCGCTCTTATAGATGTCGCAGATGTAGTTGTAGCCTGCGCGCAGCGCCAGACGACTTATGGGTTTGTATTCCAGACCGAACTTCAGTCTGTGCTGTCCGCTGAGCGAGTGGCGCGTGTTGGTATTCATCTGTTCGTCGTCTATCACGTTGAAGATGGAGCGGCGCTCGTCTTCGGGCAGGTAGCCCATACCTTCGTATTTGTATATTGCGTATTCATAGTCCACACCCCACGCAAGCTTATTCTTCACTGTGCTGCCCACAGCCAGGCGGAAGCGCCAGGGAGAGCGTATACTGAAGTCCAGGTTATAATAGCTGCCTCGTGTCGAATAGAATTCTCCGGGCTGAGGTATGAAGGTGTCGCTCGCTCCGTCATATTTTGAGCGCAGCAGGTAGTCGTAATGCGATGTCAGCAGAAACCATGTCGGGCTCTCAACGGCCACACCTATTCTCAGGGGGCTGTCTTCCACGGGACGTATTATGGCACCGAGCTTGAAGTTGAATCCGGACCCCTTTATTCTGTGATATTCCTCTATATCATAGTCGTAGGGAGCATCGTCCGTACCTATACGCTCTGTGTAACTGCTTTCGCGCCGGTAGTTCATCTGTTCCACTCCGATTGTCAGACCCACGTAGTATCTGTCGCGCACGTTCATCGAGATGTTGAAGTCGTAGGCATGCATTGCTCCGTCTGTCATGCGATACATGCCCTGCCCTGTTGTGGCGGGCAGTTTCGTCGAGCGCGACCACGTTCTCGTTCCGTCAGGAGCGTCTGTGTAGTCCAGCAGTCCGCACTCGTAATAGTCTCTGTAGATGTATCCGTCGTGCTGGCTGAATATTTCGCTGCCGAAGCGGTTCAGCAGGTCGGCATACTGGTTGAGCTGCGACCCGGGCGTCATGATTTCTCCTGCGTTGAGGTTGTTGAAGTTTATCTTCTTATGGTAGTTGAATCCGATGTTGAAGTTCTTGATATAGCGTCCGTCCACTCTGAATGCTCCCACTATGGCCGCCTGGTCGAATGTGGCGTGTGTGCGGCTGTAGAGGTCTGTGGCGCTCTCGTCTGCTCCCCACACGGCACCTGCTGTCAGCGACACTTCGCTTTTTCTCAGCATTGCTATTGCTGCGGGATTGTCTCCCATTGCCGATACTTCGGCTCCCAGTGCTGTAAATGCTCCGCCCATTCCCACGTAGCGTGCCGTACCCTGCAGGTCGTGGTCTTGCGTCGCCTCTGCGTTGACGTATGTGTTCTGCGCTGTTGCGTAGCCTGCAGCTCCCATCGCCACAGCCATTGCTATTATATATCTCTTTGCTTTCATGGATATATGATGTTTTGTCTATAAACTCTCAACTTTCAACTTTCAACTTTCAACTCTCAACTCTAACGTCCTCTTCCCATTCTGGCTCCTCCTCCGCCCATCGAGCGTCCGCCGCCTCCGTAGCCGCCGCCTCCGTAGCCGCCGCTTCTGCCGCCCATCGAACCGCTTGGCACAGTACGTGTGGTGCTGGGAGGTGTGTAGCTTCTGCCGTTGCTGGGTGTGTTGCCGGGTGTATTGTTGCGGTTGTTGCCGGGTGTGTAGTTGCGGTTGTTACGGTTGCCGGGCAGATCTATGCTGCGTCCGTTGCTGCCGGAGGACCGTCCGTCCCTGTACGTACGCCCTCCGCTGTTAAACGACCGGCCTCCGCTGTTTCTCGACGGTATGCGTCCGGTCACACCGCCCGGCACGTATCTGCCGTTCCCGTGTCCGACGTAGCGTCCTGTGAGATGCGGGCGTCCCCCACCCCTTGCGTAGCCGCCCGGGTAGTATCCGTGGTGACGGGGATAGTATCCACCTCCGTGATAGTAGGGCCTGTGGTGCCATGTGCTGTAGCCCCATCCGTAGTAATAGGGTCTGTAGCCCCATCCGTAGTAGTAGGGTCTGTAGCTCCATCCGTAGTATCCTCCCCACGAGTAAACCCACGGCGACACGTACCAGGGGTCGTACCATGATGAGTAGTACCACGGGTCGTAGCACCAGAACGGGTCGTAGATATTTGTGAAGCGCACGCGGTAGATGGGTGCGTCATACGTACCGTCGGTATATCCCTGCGAGTATGCGTCGCCGTATCCCTGTGCGTATCCGGCTGAATACACTGTGGCGAGTGTGTCCACAGTCTGTCCGCTGCCTTCTGTTGTGCTTGTCTTGCGATAGCGTCCGCGACGGTTGTATTCATCCACGTCGCGTGTGTATGCAGCATCTGTTTCTTCCGACACGTAGTATGGGTCCTCCACGGGTCTTGTCTCTGTGATCACCTGCACAGTCTGCACCTTCTTTTTTGAGGGCACGAAGTAGAGGTCATCATCATCCTGAGCCATTGTCACGAATGGCATCATCATGCTCAAAAAGAGAAAGAAATACTTCGTTTTCATATGCCACATTGTTTAATTATGCCACAAAGATACAGTCTTTTTAAGAATCGGCAAAGGGATTTTACCATTTTTAAGGAGGAAAATCCCCTTTTTTAACGTTTTGTATTTCTCTTTCGCTGTGGTTTATTTATGGTATCATGCCTGCATCGCTACCATTCCGACTTAGTTTAAAATGCAATTCTACCATAAGAAAAGCGCCCGCAAAATATTCGTGTCACATTTGTCACATTTGTCACGAAACAAAAAAATGCCGTCCGATTGGGCGACATTTTTTTTGTTAGTTGACAAGTAAACAAGTGGACAAGTAGACGAGTTGTTAGTCTTACTTCAGCCCTAAGCCCTCAGACCTAATTTATCTCATTTCTCATTTCTCATTTAGCGAATGCGCCAGGCAACCACTTCTCTCGTCCTTCGCATACTGTTGGCAAGGAGTTGGCAAGCACAAATAGCTTGCCTGAGTATGCGAAGTCCTTGCCAACACCTTGCGAACACCTTGCCTAAGGTTTACCTGGTATATAGGTAGTAGATAGGTAGTAGATAGGTAGTAGGTAGTTCTAAGATATCATACCTCATATATCTTCTATTTTTCCACTTCCTTCATATACCGTACACGAATCACCTTTTTCTGATTATCTATCTCTATCTTTCCTATGCGCGACAGAACGGACTGGCCCAGCAGTAATGGAGCCTTCTGGTTTCTCACTACGCTGGCCCTCACGTTTTTCAGTTCCACGTCCCCGAAATCCACTTTGCGCAGGTTGATAACGGTTCCCTCACTCACGTTTCCCTGCGCGTCTGAATACTTAGCACTCCCGACGACGTCCTTCTCCGACAGGTAATTGTTCTTCATCATGAACGATGCTTCCACCATCGACAGAGAAACGTCAGATGCGCCCGTATCGAACACAAATTTCATGGGCAGTCCGTTTATCTTGCACCCGACATAGCAGTTGCCGTTCTCCTTCGCAAACGGTATCTCGCTAGTGACTTCCTGCCGCTCTACGGAAACGCCGCTCTCCTCTCTCATCTCCTTCAACTCCTCCTCATGTTTCCTTTCATATTCCTGAATCAGAGAGCGGAATTCATCCGTACCCTTTATTGCTTCCAAATCATCGTCGTTCCTGATATGGGCAAAACGCCTGAAGCCCTTTTTCATAGACAGTTTAAGATACTTCAGCGACTCCTCTTTCTCCCCCATTCTTGCGTAGAGGCAGGCTGCATCGTAATAGTTTCCCGCACTCGGGATGCTGTCTAAGATACCCGCCTGAAACGCCTTGGCTTTATCCGTCTCACCCAGTCCCAGGTAAGCATACTGTGCGCAGTTTGATTCTGAATACACCGTATCAAGCTCTATCGCTCTTTGGTAGTCGCTGTGCGCGACTTCCTTCTCACCCTTCTTCATGTACATATCCCCGCGCCCCAAATAGGAGTATGCATAGTCGGGCTTGAGCGATATCGCCATAGTATAGTCTTCGATGGCGCCGTCCGTATCGTTCAGGTTGTCTTTCATGAACCCGCGTCGATAGTATCCTCCGTAAAAATCCGGCTCCACTTTGATGTATTCGTCATATACGCCTATTGCTTCTGTTCCCCGTCCCATGTCGTAGAGAATGTCTGCCTTCATCATGACATTATCTGCATCGTCGGGATCTGCAGCTATTGCTTTGCCGAGATTCTCCAAAGCCGGCTCGAAGTATTCCAGTTCATTATAACAAATGGCGATTCTCGTATAAATCACACCATTTTCTTCTATCTTCAATGCCTCCTTATAGTTCTCAATTGCTTTAAGGTATTTCTTCGCATTTTCCTGTATCACGCCGATATAGTAGAGCCAATCAGATACTCCGGGGTGGACATTATGTTGCTTTCTCAATTTAGCAACCATAACATTCATCGCCGTTCCCTTCAATTCATCCATCAGATAAAATGCCTTGGTGTTACTGTCGATATCCAGAGCTTTGATGATATCGTCGGTGCTTTCGTTCATCATGCCCTGCTTCAGATATGCCTCTGCACGGAAAGCGTATGCCTGGGAATACGTCGGGTCCAGTTTGATACTGCGGGTGAACAGTTCCTCCGCTTTCTTGTATTCTCCTGCATACACAGCATTGCGTCCTATGCCCATATATCCGTAGACACTGCCCGGTTCCAGTTCACACACCTTTTCAAAATCTGCATCCGATTCTGCGTACTTATCCTTGTCGCAGTAATACTCCGCTCTGTCTACGTATGTCTGCACATCTTTGGGATTAGCCTTCTGTGCCATATCCCAGTCCTTCATTGCAGCGTCTTCGTTATCCAACGCCAGGTATATCCTTGCACGCTGCCTGTATGCGTATGAAAGCCACTTCTTGTCCTTCTGCAACAGTTCGATGGCCTTATTCGTTTTCTCAAGAGCTTCGCCCATCATTTCCCGTTGCTCATAGTTGAGCCCCATTACGAAGTATGCGTATCCGTTCTTCGGATGCTCTGCTATCTCTTTTTCGAGGAGACTCATTGCTTCCTTCGAGTTGTTGTCTTTCTCCAGGAGCTCCATCGCCCTTACGTAGTTGTAACTCTTCAAATACGGGTTGTCTTTTTGCGCCCACATTGCCGTTGACATCATTACGACAATCAACAAAGCCGTCAGTTTGGATGTTTTCATAGTGCACATTTTTGATTTTAGTAAATTTTGTTTCACCTGATTATTTGTTTTATTCGTTATTGGTTTCACTTAATTCTTATCATCATATTCTCGTTGTCTATCTCTATTCTTCCCAAACGCTCTAACACAGACTGTCCGAGCAGTAGCGGAGCCCTTTGGTTTTTTATCACCGTGGCCTTCACGTTGAAGAGTTTCATACCGGCAAACTCCACCTGTCTCAGTTTCACTCCCGCTCCCTCCGTCACACCTCCGTCCGCTGTCTGAAACATCTGTCTCCCCGACATGTCCGACTCCTGCAGATATCCGTTCTTCAGCATGAACGTGGTCTCTGCCGCCGACACTGTGACATCCGACGCACCGGAATCCAGTATGAAATGCAGCGGAAGTCCGTTTATTGTGCATTTCACCTTGCACATCTTTCCCTCGCGCACGAAGGGCACTTCCGCCTCTCCGCAACTGACGCGGGGCGTGGATAGTTTCTCCAGTTCCGCCTGTATCTCCGCCTTCAGTTCGCCCTGTTCCTCTTCCTTTGCGGCAACGAACGCCTTGTATTCTGAGGTGTCGTAGAGCGGTTCCAGCAGTATTGTGTTTGTCATTTCCGGATTGAAGCACACCTTCAGACATTCTACCGCCTTTTCCGTCTGTCCCGTGCGGCAATAGACGGCCGCTGCATACACCAGCATATCCTTTTGTGCCGCGCTCTCCCCGCTGTTGTCTGCCCAGTCCACCACTGCATCACATATGTCCAGCGACTCTCTCTCGCGTCCTGCAAGACACAGCGCCAATGCGGCAGCCACCGGAGCATAGTATTCATCGTCCTTATCTGTCACCTCGTCCCACACCTTAATGGCCTCTTCCATGTTTCCGCTTTTCGCCAGAGCCCATCCGTTGAAGAGTGACGTGAAAGGCAGTTTGCCGTCGAACAGCGAGAGTGCCGTCTCGAAGTCCCCGATGGCCTCTCCGTAGTGTCCTGCCTCGAAATGATACATTCCTCTGCTCTTGTACAGGGTGTAGTCGTCCGGCTGCTCATCTATCAGCGATGTCAGGTCCTCCAAAGTTTCCTCAAAGCGGCCTGTCTCTATCTTACACTTCGCGAGCATATTCCTGAGTTCTGTATTTTGCGGATCAAGTTCCAATGCCTCTGCGATATCCTTTTCGGCTTCGTCATACGCCCCTATCTGCATCCAACTCTTAGCCTTGAGACTGAGTATCTCTGGTGATTTGCTGATTCTGAGGGAATTTTCGTAGGCGACGACAGCCTGTTTCACATCGCCTGCCAAATAACTCATATATCCCAGCACGCCGTACCACTTCCCGTCATCCTCCTCCTGCACGGCCTTCGCCTTCAGTTTCAGCAGAAGTCCCTGCGTGTGTTGCTTTGCCATCGTTTCCATCACATAGCGGGCTTTCCGATTGCCGAATTCCAGTTCCATTGCTGCAATTGCATTTTCTATTGCCTCCGCATTTCTTCCCGTCATAAGGAGAGCCTCCGCCTTGAAGGCGTATCCCCCGACATATTCACTGTCCAGCTGTATGGCTTTGTCAAAATGCACCACAGCCGACTTGAAGTCGTTGCGCCCCATGTCGTTGCGTCCGCATCCCATGTATCCGGAGGTGTTGTACGGCTGTAGTTCAATAATTTTCTTGAAATAGGTATCCGACATGTCGTAGTTCTCGTGATAATAGTAGTAGTCTCCCATGAGTCTGAGGGAATCCACAGACTTCGGATTGAACTCCACAGACTTCATTGCGTCGTTATACCAGTTTGTGCACTCTTCCATATCCCTGTATATCTCCGCCCGTGTGCGATAGGCCAGCGACATCCACTGAGTGTATCTCGTTTCCGTCAGCAGTTGCAGGGATGCGGTGGCAGCTCGGAGTGCACCTCTGTAGTCGTTGTTCCGCTTGTATATCATGGCAACGATAAGGTGAGCAAAGGCATTGTCCGGGTGCTCTTTCAGTTCCAGGTTTACCTCGTCCAGCGCATCGCCATCACACTCCTCTCTGTACAGTTCCACAGCACGCATGTAGTGGTAGCTTTCCCTGTACTTTTCCTGCAGCCTGGCCTTCTTTGCGGCTGCCGACTCGAAAATTGAAAACAGTCTGTTCAGTTTCATCTCTGTCTTTTTTTTTAGTTATTAATATTAGTTTACTTCCGGACACAATCCGGGCCTTTAAATTTTAAATATTAATAACTAAAGAAGCGGATCTTTTATTTGTGATCCGCTTCCGCTTTTTATTTTGTAACTATTTAATTATCTGTTGTTACGCTTTTATTATTCCTGTTGTCTTAATTACATAATAATCCTAATGATTAATTTTAACTCAAATAAATCATAACAACAATAACAATAAGTAACAGCGTGATTATCAATGGTATATAATGATATCTGCCTAAATATATCAGACGTCTTTTTAAATTACTAAAAAAACCATCTGGAACAGGCGGCAGATCCTCCGCTTTTAGTGCTTGTCTTATCGGGTCGTAGCCAAGGATGCAGAAGTCCTCATCGGAGAAATTCTTCTCCGTTTTCCAGGACTCTTTACTGGCGCAGTAATATGATTTCTGTGGCCGTGTCGCTGTGGCGCGACCCAGAATCTCAAATGCGTCTGCTTCCTTATTATATGGTGCTACTCCTATCATTGTCTCATTCTATCTTTTCCCCTTCAGCCGTCACATCTTCTTCTTCGCGAGCCATGCGAGCCACGAGGGCAGATTTCAGTTTCCTCAAAGGTTCCTCGGGAAGTCCTGTCAGAAAATAGGTACGTCCGCTCCAGTCACGCAGGACGAGCTGGTGTTCTCTGGGCTTGATGTGAAATACATAGTCCATGTTCAGGATATAGCTGTTGCCCAGGCGGGCGATGGGGCTCATACTGTGAAGCAGCTGCCCGGCAATCAGGACTGCCACCTTTCCCAGTTGCAGGGTGACTGTCAGCGTTGCCTTCTGCATATCTCCCTTGTCCTTATCGGGGTGAGTCAGGAATATCTCCGTATAGTTACCGGATGCCTTGGCGTACACGAATTCGTCCGTAGTGATTCTGTACAGCTCCGTATTGTTGTATATGATGATGTCCTGCCTCATGATATTGTCATCCTGCGTGCAAAATTACATTATTTATTTCACACAACAAAATTTTCCATCCCCCCGAACGGGGTTTTTGTATAAATTAGCCTTTTTAATGTACAGATTTCTTTCTCCAGCTTTGTCTGGTTCTTCCAGAACTGATTTTGTATGGATCGGATGAATTTCTTTTTCATACTTTAGTTCGGATTTACCGGAGAGGTCCGCACATCCTTATTCGGATTCTCTTCGTATTTCTTTCTCCAATAAGCGGCTTTTTCCAAATTAACATCTACACCCTCTCCTTTTTTATAGCATATGCCAAGAAGTCTCTGTGCATCCGCAAAACCGCTTTCTGCCGCTCGTTCCCACCAGTATACGGCCTGCGACCTATCCATTTCCACACCCGTTCCTTCGTAATAATTGAAACCAAGATTATATTGGGCATCCACGTTTCCCTTCTCGGCTGCCATTTTCCACCAATAGGTGGACATCACTACATCCTGGCTCACGCCCTCTCCTTTTGCATAGCATATACCCAACTTGTTTTGTGCTTCGGCAATCCCGCCTTCCGCCGCCTTTTTAAGCCAGTATATCGCCTTTTCCAGATTAGCATCCACACCGTCTCCAAAATAATATATACAAGCCATATAATACTGGGCATCAACGTCTCCCTCCTCGGCAGCCTGCTTAACTTCTGAAAACATCTTATCTTCTTCCGTCCTCCGCGTACTATCTTCAGCGGATGCTATTACCTCCACATCTTTCTCGCCATCATTCTCCTTCGCTGCCTTCTGTCCGCATCCCATGCTGCACAGCATCACGAGCCCTACGAGGCTCCACACAATTATCTTTCTCATCGCTTTTGTTCACTTCTTTTAAAGCTTAGTTATATTCCATATATATTATAAGACACCGTCACCCAAAGGCTTTTTTATCCCGCCACGTGGACATTTCTGCACATACGAGATCCAAAGCATCAAATTTGTTTGATTTTATGTGTATTATCTGTTTTTTTCGTAGTTCTCATTGCGAAGGTAACAAATATTTTTCATTCTGGCGGCGCAAATCTTTTGCCTTTGTATGGATTGGGTGGTTTAGTGTATGGATTTCTGCTTCTGCCTGTATCGCGCCATCAGCTCCCGGTATTCTTGTGTATCCCGTATCGCATCCATATCGTCATCGTTGTCAATGTGACAGAACTCTACATATCCGGCCTCAAAGGACTTCTTCAGGTAGTGCAAAGCCCGCTCCCTGTTACCCATTCTGGACATCAGACAAGCTGCGTCATAGTAGTTTCCATAGGTTGGATATTTTGCTAATATTTTGTTCATATGGCGCTCTGCACAATCGTTCAACCCCAATCCCTGATAGCCGTAGTGTCTGCAATTGCCACTTTCACGTATCGCAGTATCCAATTCCACCACATTTTGATAGTCTTCCCGAGCCAACTCCACTTCATTTCTCAACATGTGCATATCTCCCCTACCCAAGTGAGCATAGGCATGTCGCGGATCCAATCTGACACATTTGCTATAGTCTTTCATGGCGCCATCGATGTTCTTGCTGTTATCCCGATAAAAACCGCGACGATAATAGAGTCCGGCGAGAATGCTTTTGTCGTCTGCGGATGCGCTGTCAATAGCCATACTTATCGTTTCTATTGCTCCGTCGCTGTCTCCTGAGTAATATTGGCAATCGGCCTTTTGGACTAAAAAGTATTTGTTCCCCGGCTTCAGGACCAATGCTGAGTCTATATGCTCCAGTGCGGCTCCGTAATCGCCCGTCCTCATATAGCTTTTTGTCATGCTTTCATAGACATAGGCCAAGGCGTCCTTGTCATCTTCCCCCATCGTGTTCAGAGCTTTTTTGCCCGTCTGCAATGCAGCCTCATACTGCTCCAGATTGTTATACACGTCAATCAGGAAACTCCAGGCCATCCCGTTTTCCGGATTTTCTTCTGTCTCTTGCCTGAGATACGTCCAGGCATCTTTCAGATTTCCTTCTTCGTATGCCTCTAACGCTTTCTCATAATTGTTTTCGTCTTCTTTGTTGTCACATGCGCCGAGCACGCAGATCAGCATCGCGCTGATTGTGTAAGCTAAAATTTGTTTCATAACTTTCTCTTTTTTATCATCCGAACAACAATCCAAAAATCCAGAACACGAAAAGTATTCCCAGCACAAAGATGACAATCCTGACTATGCAACCGGCCGCCAAACAGCCTCCTGCCATTGCACCGCCTGCAGCACCTTCACCGTTTTCACTTCCAAAGAAGCCAATCAACCCACCGATAGCCGCAGCTATCAAAATAATCCAAATCCACATTTCTTTCAGTTTTTTTAATGGTTCTACACTATTATAGTGGCTCTCTGCCGTATTTTTGTTGTAAAGTTACCATAACTTTTTCTTTCCAGAGACACAAATATTATACCATTGTACGGATTGGGTGGTTTAGTGTATGGAGTTTTATTGTCACAATCATCACTCTTCAAATTTCATCTGCTTAATCATCTTTCTCAGATAAAACAGACTCTTCGCCTTATTCTCTCTGGCAATACGCAGAACACTGGCAAACTCGTCTCCCGACATGTCCGAGTTGAACGCTTCGACCAGCCCCTGTTCCTCATCCTCGTCTTCCTCCATAAGCAGCACCAAATTCTTGCGCTTCATCAGATTGCGCAGCGAAGTGATTCCCTTGTCATACTCAGGACGCATCTCAACCAGTGTTTGCATCATGCCCAGTCCAGGGTCGCCGACATGCATCTCGTTGAGCATAGCAATCATATAGACCACCTTAGCATCAGGAGATGAAGCATCAAAATAATTTATCAACTCCACATTCACCAAGTCCGCCTCTTGGTATCTTTCCATTTTCTCCAACGCACGTGATTTCACATAAAGCGCCTCCGGACACTGATGTACAGACAGCACCTTGTCAACATTATCCAATGCCTGTTCAAAGTTTTCCGCATACAGGTTCAACAGAGCACAGAGAAAATGTGTTGCCCAATGGCTAGTATCCTTCAGAGACTCCGGCACTTCGTCTATTGCGCCGTAACACTCTTCGTCGCAAATGACGGTGTCCAAAAACGTCTTGGCCAGATGCAATGCTTCCTTGAGATCATTGTCCTGCACCTTCTTGTGGACCAGCAACAATATTTGTTTGGCAGCGCCGTCATAGTCGTTTTTGCGCAACAGTTCGTAAGTGGCCTTACCGATCTCTATGGCGTTGTTGATCGCGTGCTCATCGTTGTAGCCGCCGGCATAAGCGAGCACTTCTCTGCTGGTCAAAGCGCTGGCGGGATTTATGCATCCGGAGAGGTACAGTCCATCGAGAGAGCGCACGCGGCTCAATGCCACATAAAGTTGTCCGGCGGCAAACATCCTGTGAGTCAGGTCCAGACTCATCCTGTCAAATGTCATCCCCTGACTTTTGTGTACGGTGATGGCCCAGGCCAGTCGCAGCGGGAACTGGGTATAAGTGCCCGTCACCTCTTTCTTTACCTTCTTTGTTGCCGGATCATATTCGTAGCTGCATGACTCCCAAGTGCAGAGAGGCACCCCGTAGCTCGTACCGTCATTCTTGGTCACTTCTATCATCTCCTTGTCCAGTTTGCTGACAACGCCGATGGTGCCGTTCACCCATCTCTTGTCGGCATCGTTGCGCACAAACATCACCTGAGCTCCCACCTTCAGCATCAGGTTCACCTCCGCTGGAAAGCGCTTCGCATCAAACTGTCCCTGCACCTTGCCCTCATAAGTAAAGAGCTCCGAGTCTATCCGGTTAAGATTCACCTGATTGATCTCGTCGGCTTTGTTGATGGTCGAAGCCAGCGTGATGACCATTTTGTCGTTCTCTGCCGGATGCCCGATGCGGCTGTTCAACTCGCGCATATCCTCACCGGTCATACGGTTAAGACGAACATGCTCCAGTATGTCCAGGAAGTGCAGGTCTTCCTGACGATAGACCTTCGTAAACTCTATCTTAGGCAGCTCCATACGCTTGATGGCGTTGGCCTTATAGTAAAAGAACGTATCCGTTTGGTAGATATCCTTCAATATCTGCCTGTCTTTTTCTATACAAACCGGCGACAGCTGAAACATATCGCCGACGAAGACCATCTGTTTCCCACCGAAGGGCAGATTATTTCTCAGCGTCCTGCGCATGGTGCGGTCGATGGCGTCCACGATGTCGCAGCGCAACATGGACACTTCGTCAATGATGATGGTGTCTGCATGCAGCAGAGCGAGAATGTTCTCCCGACCAATGCTGCCGTAAATGTCCGGCGTACACACCTGCAGCGGCAGTCCGAAGAAAGAGTGTATGGTGGCGCCGCCAGCCAATATCGCAGCCACTCCGGTCGGAGCCAGTGTGATAAACTGCTTCTTGACCGTCTCCTGCACATTGCACAGAAAGGTCGTCTTGCCCGTTCCCGCACGACCGGTGAGGAAGAAACTCCGGTTGGTGTTCGCAATGAGGTCGTATGCGAGCACTTGCTGGCGGTTTTCCGCGTCTATGATCATATCTTCTTTCATCGTCCTTATCTTTGCTCTATCGCAGGCAATATCTGCATCAAACGCGCATTATAGTCTGCATCAAGAAAACTCTTGTAGCATCCTTCAACCAGTTCACGGGCCTGCACCTCAATCTGTTGCGATGACATATTGAGACCTTGCGACTTGACAACGCCGTTCAGATAGTTCTTCACCATTGTCTCGGAGTCTCTACGTATCAGGCCTTCGTCACGAAACTCCTTTTTATATTCGCGCGTCTGCACCAGTTCCAGTCTTGTCCCGTTGAAGACGTACAGTTCAATGGCATCAATATAGGTCCAGTTGTAGTACAGACCCACCTTCTCCGAAATGACAATGCGGTCACAGAATCTCACGCCGCGATAGTACAGATGTCCCGTCGCGCTCTCGTACTCGCTGATGATGAACATTTTCTGTCCTTCGTTCCACACGGGGATGTTCGCGCGCTTGGTGCCGAAGGGCGGCATAATGCGGTCCAGCATGTTCTGATTGAAAGCGTTTGTCAGCGATGCCATTGTCGTACTTCCTTCTTTATATTCAACTTCCAATATATCTCTCTTGGATGCATTCTTTCTTAAGCCAGCTGGCGCTGATACAGTCCATCCACCATACAGCGTGCAAAGCACGTCAACTCAGCCTCACCTACATTGCCGCCATACATCTTGATTTGGGCCTTCAGGCTGTCCTTCAACATGATGACGCACATATCTTTGGCCGTCGTCTCACTAAAAAAGAGGTAGTTGTCATAGCCTCCCCAGGTTCTATGGGCAATGAGCTTTGCCTTGAAGCCGTCCCAGAAAAACAGCTTGATGCCATTGAGGAAGGTGGCCGAGTAGCCCTGCCCCAAATCGTAGCATGCCACCAATCGGCTGGAGAGCCTGATGGCCCGGTAATAGGTATTGCCGGCGAGACTGGTGTAACCCTGTGTCAGAAACACATTCTTCTCGGGAACGTAAGTGAGCGATTCGCCGGAGAGAGCCGGGAGTGCCATGTAAGCTCTTGTCAGAAGTTGCATGTTTGCCATAGCGGTATCTTCTTTTTAGTTCCCACCACAAAAAGCCTTGCAGCGTCATCTCGTAGGTGGTTTTCGAGATTGACGCTGCAAAGGTATGGTAACAATGCGAACGCTATGTTCGCACATCAAAAAAAACGGAAATTATTGTTCTACTAAATCAAACAGCCTATTTTCTTTTATACCCCAAAAACGTCCATCTTTCGCGTCACTTGTATATTTCTTAACAGAAAGAATCCATTTCTCGTATTTTACCATATCCTGGCGACTGTTTCCAAATAAACGAGGAAAAACAATGGAAATCGCTGGATTGTTTTTTGTGATGTATCCGCTGTTGTTGAACAAATCTAAACCATCTTCAGAGTCTATTGCAAATGTATTCGATATAATATGTCTGCTATGAAAAGATTCTATATTATAATTATAGCCCTTGTCTGTATAAAATAGTCCAAATTTAATTGGCAACTCCTTTCTAATCTTTTTGATACATTTCCTTATTTTTTCATAGACGCGCTTCGTTTCCTCCGTTTTATTAAGACAACTGATTATCGTTAAATTAAATTCAACGTCAAGCTTTTGAGGAAGAATTGCGTCAAGTAGGGATTCAAGGTTGTTGGCTATTCCCGGATAAACGACCTCACCATCTTTATTTACCTCTCGATCAATCAAAAGATAAGGATCAATTATGATTAATGAATTGCATGGATGAAACAATTTTTCTTTGAATGTTATGTACCGAAGGCTGTATCGAGTTCTCTTATCAAGCCAAAAGCCGTCACCTTTAAAAAGATAACTTCTTTCCGCTACTGTTTTGGCATTCAACGCTAATACACCAGATTTTTGCTCAAGATTCTGGCATTCGACCAAACTTTTGTCTAACATATATGTTGCACATAGGTTTTCCGAGGAATTATTCATATTCAAACTACCTATTGTTTTGTCTACATAATGCTCATCACATCGTTGATATGCTTTCTGTTTAATTATAATTTTTAAATATTCATCTTGCAATATCTCTTCTTCTGTTGCATCTGTGATAACACATGAATCACCTAAGGCATCTGAAACATCAAGCATCGTTCGAATCCCTTCCCGCGAGTTGTTTGCGGACAAACTTTTCCAGAAGCCAGATTGAAGGTAAACGATTGATTTCATGACAGTATAGGCTTATTTCTAAACAACTGGATAGCAAGAGTGTCAGCTTCATCATAGAATCCGGATCCAAAGGATTCACTTAATGAACCATCTTCCAATATCTTTATTTGGCGATTGTGAGAGATCCCGCCTTCGTCTTTCTCAACATAATTGAGAGAAACATCATCACTAGAAAGCGCATTTTCTTTATCGGCTACCATCACTTGCAGTTTGCGAATCAGATATTCACTATGTGTTTCGACTATGAAATGAATGTCATAGTTACTATATGCATCATACATCATCTCAGCCAAAAGAGATTGGAAGTTAGGATGAAGATGTACTTCCGGTTCTTCCAATATAATCGTTGTAAGCCCCCGAGTATCTAGTTTACTCAGATAATCTTTTATCTTTTTTATTTCCTCAGGAGTATTTTTTACTAATCCAAGTTCATTCGGATCATATTTATTTACAAGAAGCAGTTTTTCGAGTATAGTTGTTTCAATATTCAGAAGAATTGCGAACAACTGCATAATTCCCAAACCTTTATCTACAAGAATCATGCCCTTTTCATCATTTTCATCTGCATACAGACGGACGATGATACCCAAGCCTTCGGCATGCGACTCAATATCAAAATGGTGCGCTACGTTAAACGATTGTAGCCAATGATTTAAGAATGTTCCTGGAACATATTTCTCTTTTTCCGTCCAATAAGCCCCATTACGAGATTCCCTCCAACGTTTCTGCGCATCAAAATATCTTTTTAATAATAGTTCAAAATCGTGTCCTTCTTCCAGCGAGTACATTCTACGACGAAGAAGTGTTTCTGCCGGAAGATATGACAGATAGCCAGAAAACAAACTGTTAAGAATTTCTGCTATTATTTGTTGAAAGAGTTTTTCTAAATCAAATGTATATTTATAATCAACATTATCATCAACATTCACACTTATAAACTTGGAATTATATAAATTAACCCGCGTATACTCAAATTTTTCGTCAGAAGAACGCATTACCTGATTTATAATATCCATCGCTGATAACACAACATGAAAATACGCTTCTGTTTCATCATAAGGTGACCTATTGGTGCGTCCCGTCCATGAGAAATCCGGCATAGGGAAATCCCAACCTCGGAAATCTGCCACTTTTTTACACACAAACAACTCTTCGTCTTCCTTTTGTGAGACGAACTCGTGTAACGAATTCACCCCACTTGTTTCAAAAGCAGACAACAACAAATTAACAATTTCTTGTTCATTTGCATTAACATGAGGCAACACACGCATTTTCACCACATTTATCACCTCTTCCTTCTTCATGCCCTTGAAATCATCCATACATGGGAAATAGCAAAAAACGCCTAAATTGGAGGGTCGCATACCCACAGGTGTATTATCATCCATCTTTAATCCGATAATCGGAGCCTTAACCTTAGAGACACCGTCATAACCTCCACCTGCACCGTGAAGTGCTTGCCATCCTTCCACAATTTTAAAACAACTACCAAGGGCTTTTTCTGCATCCATCAATGATTGCCATTCCTTGGGGTCATCTTCCATTGATTCGTAAATATCCCATTCTATTAGATTCTGCCATTCTGCACTCGCTCTTTGGCCATCAATAAATCGAAGTAAATCTTTCTTGACGCAACTGAAGTCTAATGATGTGTTTCCACCTCTTGTGGATTCATAAAGGACTTTACCTTCTACTGTTTTTATGGAAATATAATAAAGATAACCATCGTTAAGTTTATCTTCTTTGATAGCAGAAAACTCCAGACGAACGATGACATCCTGAAGGAGCTGCGGTGACATTAACTCAAACTCATATATTATATGTTTATTGGAATCTTCATTATTATCAGAACCGCGATGAAGAATATTATTAAAATTCCCTAAAAGCTGATTGGGCTTCACATGAAAGTCCAGTTTATAGCGTTCAAGATGCAGTCCCCTTCCACTTTCGACATCACTCTTCACTTGTCGACAAAAATCCTGGACGAGGAGTAGCGCACGAGTATAACTACTTTTTCCACTATTGTTACACCCTGTGAGAATGGTGATGGGAGACAGATGTATATGTACACCATTCTCATCGAACATTCTAAAATTTTTAATTTTTACTTGTGTATTCATCTTTTATGCCAGTTTTCTTTATTTTCGATGCAAAGGTACGAACTCTTCACGAATTCAATGTTCGTATATTCATATATTTTTTATACATCCCCTCAATCATAGTATAAATATCATTTTGGATTGAATGCGGAGAAAGCACAACTAGTTCTTTCCCATAAGAACACAATTCACGAATCAACTCATAGTTGGGAATGCAGTCAATGGAGAAGAACACCCCACCCTCCAACGAAGGATAACGCTGACGAAGATCATCCTCTTTTTCATTCTTATACACGCGCTGCGACTCATGGATGGGTTTTGTCTTGACATAGTTGGCAGAGACATCACTCACCCAGAACACGATATGCTCAACATTACGATCCTCGAAAAGAGTGACGCCCACGATATCTTCAAAACGTTCAGACAAGTCTTCTGGACATTCAACATATTTCTTTTCTGGCAACGGCTCTACTTTATCTATTCTGTCAAGAGCAAAGGTAAGAACCTTTTTGTCACTGTCTGCGGCCCCAAAAAGGAACCACCGGTCATGATACTGCTTCAACAGATAAGGATGAAAAAGTATTGCACGCTCTGTTTCATCTGCAAATGTGTGATAAGTCAGACGAATCACCACCTTGTTAGCAATATTATCAAACAAGGTGCCTAACAAGTTTGAGCCCAGCAGATACGGATTATTGCTAAAAGAGATAATTTTGGGACGTTCTTCCACATGAAGACCCAAACGGAATCCTTCTATCCAATCAAAGTGGGCAAGACCCTCGAACTGTCCTAACGTATTCAGGAACTCTCCCAACAGCAAACGCTCTTCTTCTTTCAGTTCTTTACGGAAGATTGAAAAATGTTTGTCGGCATAACAGTATCTTGTCTTGCCATCTACAGTCTGCTTATCTATTTCGGCATAAAACGGAGCAAATTCAAGACTGTTAATATCCTTCTCTATGCAACGCTTTGTCACTTCCGGAAGACCTGCATCATGAAGTTTCTCATTGCACTTTTCGTGCAAATCACTCATGCTGTATTTATGGTGACGGTCAGACAACAGTTCGTCCAATATCATATATCGAGAAAGAGCATTCTTTGTTACTGACATCTTGCGTGTTTTTTGTTTTCGGTGGCAAAGGTACTTTATCTGTGCGAAATCTATGTTCGCGGTTAAATGAACTATAATGCGATTTTCATAGTCTTGACCCCACAAAGATACAAAATACTTCCTAATCTATCAACTCACCAAACAATATTTTTACCAAAAATGTACAGATTACACCTTTCAATGTACAGATTTCAGAAAACACTAATGAAACTAACAACCTTTCCCCTACTTTTTCATCTTCAGGTGCCGAAAAAAGGTATTTAAACAATGTATAATTCATATTGAATTCATGTTTATCTCATATTCAACTCATGTTTATCTCATGTTGAAGTCATGTTCAACTCATGTTTATCTCATGTTGAAGTCATGTTCAACTCATGTTTATCTCATGTTGAAGTCATGTTCCGTAGAGATTTTTCGCACCAGCAGGAGATAAGACGAGCCTTACAGTTCCCCACCAGCCCGGTTACTTCGGACCGCGAGTCCGGTCGTTTCGGACCGCGAGTTCGGTTACTTCGGACTGGCAGTTCGGTTACTTCGGACTGACACCGAGCAGGATGTCTGCGGCGAATAGCCGCGAAACTTGAAACCAGAATCCTGAAACTTGAATTTCGTGACAAATGTGACAAATGTGACACGAATATTTTGCGGCACAGACTTACAGTTTGCAAATTTTCACTATCTTTGCAACGGAAAAACAATAAAACACACACAGATGACACTACAGGAAGCCATAGAAGCACGACACAGCGTGAGGGCATACAAAGACAAAACGCTCGATGAGAGCACTGTCAACCTGCTGAAGGAGAAAATCATCGAACTGAACCGCGAAGGAGAACTGCACATGCAGCTCATCATCAACGAACCCGAAGCATTCCGGGGACCGCTGGCACGATACGGCAAATTCAGGGGCGTGAACAACTACATCGTCATCGCCGGAGAGAAAGCAGACGACCTGGACGAGCGTGTGGGATACTACGGAGAGCAACTGGTGCTGTACGCACAGACGCTGGGACTCAACACATGCTGGGTGGGACTCAGCTACACGAAAGTGCCGGGGACATACGTACTCTACTGGAAAGAGAAGATAGCATGCTACATCGCCATAGGATACGGAGAGACACAGGGCGTCAGCCACAAGATAAAAACCGTGGAACAGGTGAGCAATGCCAACGAAGGAACTCCGGAATGGTTTCGCAAGGGAGTGGAGGCCGCACTGCTCGCCCCCACCGCCGTGAACCAGCAGAAGTTCTCATTCGAATACGCAGGCATGACAGGAGGCCGACATCGCGTGATAGCCAAAAAGGGATTCTCACTCATCGGCTACACAAAGATGGATATGGGCATAGCAAAGTATCACTTCGAACTGGGAGCCGGGAAGGATAACTTCGTATGGACGACACAAACAGAAAAACAATGATAAGGAAAGCTGAGACAAGAGACATCGCGGGACTGACAGAGCTGCTGTATCAGGCGGATGCCGTGCACAACGCGATACGTCCCGACCTGTTCAAGGCAAACACGCCGAAATACAGCGAAGAGGAACTGGAGGAGATACTCCGCGACGAGAGCTGCCCCATATTCGTCTATGACGACGGAAAGGTGGAAGGACACGCATTCTGCCAGATAAAAGAGGTGAAAGACCATCGGCTGCTGCAGGACATCAAGACGCTCTACGTCGACGATATTTGCGTAGACAAAGCTTCCCGTGGCAAACATATCGGAAAGGCGCTATACGACTACGTGCACGAGTATGCGAAATCAACAGGTTGCTACAACATAACCCTGAATGTATGGGAAGGCAACGACGCGGCAACAGCTTTCTACAGAAGCATGGGAATGACAGTGCAGAAAACGGGAATGGAGACCATACTATGACACAAAGCATGAGAATATGGCTGCTGACAGCCCTCGCCGCTATCGTCAGCATGACAGCGTTCACTGCATGCTCGTCAAACGACGGGGACGCTCAGCCCACCGTGGAGCGCGTGCGGCGGCAGGGCAAGATACTCATCGGCACCACGGGCGACTACAGACCCCTAACATACTGCGAACCGGAGACGGGACTGTACTGGGGATTTGACATCGACATGGCAGCCGTGATAGCAGCACAGGCTGGTGTGGGCATCGAATTCGTCAGGACATCGTGGCCGACGCTGACAGACGACGTGATGGCAGAGCCCCAAACGTTCGACCTGGCCATAGGAGGCATCACCGTCACCGATGCACGCCGCGAGAAAATGCTGATGAGCGAAGGCTATCTGGCCAACGGCAAGACAATACTGTGCCGGAGCGAGGAAGCCGGCAGATACCGGTCGCTGGCCGACATAGACAAGACCGGGGTGCGCGTGATGGTGAATCCCGGAGGACTGAACGAGAAATTTGCAAACGAGAACCTCACCCACGCCACAATCATAGTACACCCGAAGAACGAGGAGATACCGTCGCTCGTGGCCGCCGGACTGGCCGACGTGATGATAACGGAGATAACGGAGGCTCCCTACTACGTGAAGACCGACACACGCCTCGCAGCACCGCTGCTGGAGCACCCCTTCACCCACGGAGAGATAGGCGTGCTGATGAGGAAGGGACAGGAAGACCTGCTGGAGATGGTGAACAGCGTGATACGCAGAATGAAGGCGGACGGTTCCCTTCGGAAACTGCATGAGAAATACGGACTGGTGTATGCCTACTGACACACTGCTGCACATCGCCCTACTCTACCTCGCCGTCGTCAACGCAGCCACATTCCTCATATACGGTATCGACAAGTGGAAGGCCCGACACGGGAAGCGCAGGATATCAGAGGCCGCACTGCTGTGGATGGCTGTGGTGGGAGGCAGCATAGGAGCATGGATGGGGATGAAGACATGGCATCACAAGACCCAGCATAAGAAGTTCTGCTACGGCGTGCCGCTGATAATGCTGGCGCAAACAGCACTGGTAATATGGTGCATTGTTAAAGGTTAAAGGTTAAGGGTTAAGGGTTAAAGGTTAAAGGTTAAGGGTTAGGGGTTATAGGTTAAAGGTTAAAGGTTAAGGGTTAAGGGTTAAAGGTTAGTTTACAATAATGAAGGTAATAAGAGCGACAAAGACATCGGAACAAGCCGGAGCTTACTACGTAAGGATACAGGCGATGGCACGGAAACATCAGATTCCGCTCGACGTGGAGTTTGACGAACATGACACACCCGATACAAAATACATCGTGATGGTGGACGAATATCTGCCGGTGGCCACTTGCCGCATGTACGCCATAGACGGGGAGAGAGTGATGCTGGGACGCGTGGTGGTGCTGCCGGAATATCGCCGGCAGGGACTTGGCACCCAAGTGATGAAGGAAGCGGAAACATGGGCAAGGGAACTGGGATTCAGGAAAGCAGTGGTGGAAAGCCGCGACAACAAGATACACTTCTATGAGACGATGGGGTATGCGGCCGACTACTCGCAGAAAATCATGGGAGAGACATTCACCTGCTACCGGATGGAAAAGGATATAAATATCTGAATGGAAGAAATAAAAAACCCGCTGAAAAATCAACGGGTTTAAATTTATCAGAGCGGAGAGAGAGGGATTCGAACCCCCGGTGCCTCGCAGCACGGCAGTTTTCAAGACTGCTGTAATCGACCACTCTACCATCTCTCCGAGCGGTGTTTCCGCGTTTGCGGGTGCAAAGGTACGACATTTTTTGCAAACAGACACACTCAGAGACAAATTATTTTATGTCTTTTTTGCAATAATGCACTCTCCCACCCTTATTTCAGAGTTCAAAGTCCGAGGGCAGCCTTCACTTCCTGCCCGATAGCCTCACCGCGAAGGCCGCGCTTGAGTATGGTGCCGTCGGGACCGAAGAGAATAATCTCGGGAATGCCCTCAATACCGTACGCATCGCTGCCCGCCTTCTGGGCATTGATTATCTGCGGATAAGGTATGCCCATCTGTCGGATGGCCTTGAGGGTTTCGGCCGGTTTGTCCCATGTGGCAACGCCGAGCACCTCGAAGCGGTCGCTCTTGTAGGTGTTGTAGACATTGATGAGATTGGGAATCTCTGCACGGCAGGGACCACACCACGATGCCCAGAAGTCCACCAACACGTATTTACCCTTACCCACATAATCGGAAAGGCGCTGCGTCTTACCCTCGTATTCAGCCTCAAAATCAATGAAGGGCTGACCCTCAGCACTCTTGTTCTTGAACGAAACAGACTCCATGAGAGCCGTCATGGGAGCCGTCTGCTGCATCTCAGGAGAGAGAGAACCGATGAGTCTGATGACATCGGAGGGAGCGAGATAGGAAGCCACCAGATTGAGCGACAACACACCGGAGACATCGCTGCCGTGCTCCTGAATCAGCGTGTCGAGCGTGAGAAGCAGTTCGTCGCGCGATGCGACTGTGGAGAGACGTTCGATGAAATCGTGCACGGCATCGTTGAGCGGAGTGCCCGAGAAGATGCCCGTCTTGTCGTTGAAACGCGCCTCACCGGGTTCGAGGGCAAAAGGTATGGCATAGGGTTGGAAACCCGTGATGCTGTGCAGATAGAAAGTGACATCGGCGCATTGCGGCTTATCGACAGAACCCGCGATTAGGAACGTGTCGGCCGTCACGGAAACAGTCTGCACCGCAGAACCGTCCACGTGGAGCACAACGGAATCTACAGTGAATCCCATCTGGGCGAACTGCGCCGTACTGCCAGTGATACGATAGTCGTTCTTGCCGCACGACGTGAGGAATGCCAGCGTAGCCAAAAAGAGGCAAATAGTGTGTTTCATGTTTTTTAAGTTGACGAGTTATTACTTCAGTTAACAAGTTGACAAGTAGACAAGTTGTTTGTTATTATTATCGTTATCGTTAATTTTCAATGGTCAATGTTCAATGGTCAATGGTCAATGGTCAATGGTCAAAGGTTATCCTTCTTCTCTTCCAGTTCCATCCAGCGCAGAGTCTTCTCCTCCATCTCAGCCTCCAATTGCGGCAGGCGTTTGGAGAGGCGCACAATATCGTCCACCGGCACAGAGACCCCGCTGAGCGTCTGCTCTATCTGAGCCTTCTCGCTCTCTAGGGCGGCTATTTCCTGCTCCAATGTCTCCAGTTCCTTCGTCTCGCGGAAAGAGAGGCGTTTCTTGGGTTCGGTGAGACGGGGCTTCTGCGCAGGAGCGGACGCCGTTGACGCAGCGCGCTGGGAGGCTTCCGCCGTGAAAGCGCGATACTGTGTGTAGTTGCCCGGGAAATCGTCAATGACACCGTCGCCCTTGAACACCAGAAGATGATCCACCACGCGGTCCATGAAATAGCGGTCGTGGGAGACAACGATGACGCAGCCCTGGAAGTCCTGCAGATACTGCTCGAGCACCTGCAGCGTCATGATGTCGAGGTCGTTGGTGGGCTCGTCGAGTACGAGGAAATTGGGCTGGCGCATCAATACGGTGCACAGATGCAGGCGACGCTTCTCACCGCCGGAGAGCTTGCTGATATAGTTCTGCTGCTGGAGAGGCGTAAACATGAAATGCTGCAGGAACTGCATGGCAGAGAGTTTGCGCCCGCCGCCCAGATCGACATACTCCGCAATGGCCGTCACGGCATCGATTACCTTCATACCTTCATCGAAATGCATACCCTCCTGGGAGAAATAGCCGAAGGTGACGGTGTCGCCCACATTGAAGCGGCCGCTGTCGGGAGTCTCGAGACCGAGAAGCAGTTTGACGAAGGTGGACTTGCCCGTGCCGTTGTTGCCGATGATGCCCATCTTCTCGTAGCGGGAGAAGTTGTAGTAGAAATCCTTGAGGATGACGGGACCGTCGGGAAATGCCTTGGAGACGTATTCCGCCTCGAATATCTTGCTGCCGATATAGGTGCTCTTCACCTCCAGACGCATCTTGTCATCAGCAATGCGCTCACGCGCTTTCTTCTCTATGTCATAGAAGGCTTCCTCGCGGTAGCGTGCCTTGTGGGAACGCGCCTGCGGAGTGGAGCGCATCCATTCCAGTTCGGTGCGGTAGAGATTGTTGGCACGTGCTATCTCCGCCCTGCGGTTGTCGATGCGTTCCTGCCGCTTCTCCAGATAGTAGGCATAGTTGCCGCGATAGGTGTAGAGACGCTCGTCGTCCATCTCGAGTATCACGTTGCACACGCGGTCGAGGAAATAGCGGTCGTGCGTCACCATGAGCAATGTGATACCGCCGCGACGCAGATAACTCTCCAGCCACTCCACCATACCGAGGTCGAGATGGTTGGTGGGCTCGTCGAGAATGAGAATATCCGGCTCCGTCTTGAAGAGCGCCTCTATGGCAGCCCGTTTCACCTGTCCGCCGGAGCGCGTATCACCCTCGTCGGTGGCAATGCTCTGGGGCAGATAGCCGATACGAAGACCGGAGCGCAGTATCACCTCCCCTTCGTCGGGAGCGTCCACGCCGGCAAGGATATTGAGCAGAGAGGTCTTACCGGTACCGTTCTGTGCCACAAGTCCCACACGCTGCCCCTCCGCAATGGAGAGGGACAGGCCCCGGAAAAGAAACCTGTCGCCAATGCGCTTGGTGAGACCCTGCGCAACAAGACTTACAGATTCCGGCCGTGACACTGCTTGAATTTCTTACCGCTACCACAAGGACATGGGTCGTTGCGCCCGGGAAGCTTGTCCACACGGATGGGCTGAGTGGGCTGCTGATCACGTGTGTCGCGCGAAGCGGCCTCCTTCATACCCTCGTCGGTGAGCGACTGGTGGCTCTCCGTGTACTGCTGACGCTGAGGCTTCTGAGGCTGGGGAGCACGCTCCGTACGTATCTGCAACTCAGGCACCTGGGCACGCATCAGAACACTGACCACGCGGTCGTTGATGCGGTTCACCATATCGTCGAAGAGCTTCACACTCTCCAGTTTGAAGATAAGCAAGGGGTCTTTCTGCTCGTAACTGGCGTTGTGCACAGAGTGCTTCAGTTCGTCGAGCAGACGCAGGTTCTCCTTCCAGCAGTCGTCTATGGTGTGAAGGATGAGAGCCTTGTGGAATGCCGTGCAGACATTCTGACACTGAGACTCGTATGCCTCCTCGATATTCACACTTATCTGATAAGCACGACGGCCGTCAACCACAGGCACCATGATATTCTCATAAACGGGCATATCGGGATTCTCCTTAATCATGGTGACAGCCTTCATGGCATTCGTGGCAATAATCTGGCACTTCTGCTTGAAACGATCCATTGCCTTCTGGTAGGCTTCCTCGGCCAATTCGTTGATATCGCGCGATTCCTTGTCCTCGCGGGTGAAGGGCACCTCCATAGCCAGTATCTCAAGGAACTGTTCCTTGCAACCGTCCCAGTCGTTGTTCTCCATGATGTTGCACACACGGTCCCATATCATGTTGGAGATGTCCATACCCAGACGCTCGCCCATGAGAGCATGGCGACGCTTAGAATAAATCACCGTGCGCTGCTTGTTCATCACATCATCGTATTCGAGCAGGCGCTTGCGCACGCCGAAGTGGTTTTCCTCCACCTTCTTCTGGGCATTCTCGATAGAACGCGTAATCATCGAGTGCTCAATCATCTCACCGTCCTCGAAGCCCAGACGGTCCATCACACGTGCGATACGCTCGGAAGCGAACAGACGCATCAGTTTGTCCTCAAGAGATACGAAGAACACACTGCTGCCCGGATCGCCCTGACGACCGGAACGACCGCGCAACTGACGGTCGACGCGGCGGCTCTCGTGACGCTCCGTACCGATGATGGCAAGACCGCCGGCTGCTTTCACCTCGGGAGTGAGCTTGATATCCGTACCACGACCTGCCATGTTGGTGGCAATGGTCACCGTACCGAGACCGTCGACACTACGGCCGGCCTCCTTCACAATATCAGCCTCCTTCTGATGCAGCTTAGCATTCAACACCTGATGTGGTATCTTACGCATTGACAGCATCTTAGATAGCATCTCTGAAATATCTACTGAAGTGGTACCGACAAGCACCGGACGACCCGAATTGCGCATCTTCTCCACCTCCATGATAACAGCTTTATACTTCTCGCGCTGAGTCTTGTACACGCGGTCGTTCATATCGATGCGGATAACAGGACGATTGGTGGGAACCTCCACAACGTCCAGTTTGTAGATATCCCAGAACTCGCCTGCCTCGGTGACAGCCGTACCGGTCATACCGGCCAGCTTGTGATACATGCGGAAATAGTTCTGCAGAGTGATGGTGGCATAGGTCTGCGTGGCTGCCTGCACCTTAACGTGCTCCTTAGCCTCAACAGCCTGGTGAAGACCGTCGCTCCAGCGGCGACCTTCCATTATACGACCCGTCTGCTCATCGACAATCTTGATTTCACCGTTCTGAATCACGTATTCCTCATCGATGTTGAACATCGTGTAGGCCTTGAGCAGCTGCTGCAGAGTGTGCACGCGCTCACTCTTGATGGCATAGTCGTTGTACACATCGTCCTTCTTCTCCAGACGCTCCTCGTCGGACAGCGACATAGCCTCTATCTCCGACATCTTAGCGGCAATGTCGGGCAGGATGAAGAGTGCAGAATCGTTCACCTGATTAGCAAGCCAGTCGTTACCCTTGTCGGTAAGGTCGACACTGTTAAGCTTCTCATCGACAACGAAATACAGAGGCTCGACAGCCTCCGGCATACGACGGTTGTTGTTCTCCATATATATTTCCTCCGTGGAGAGCATACCGCTCTTGATACCCGGTTCGGATAGGAACTTGATGAGGGCCTTGTTCTTGGGCAGAGCCTTGTGACTGCGGAAGAGAGAGAGGAAACCGTCAGCCGTCTTCTGCTTGTCACCCTCTGCTGTACCCTCCGCAATAAGTCTCTTGGCCTCAGCAAGATACTGCGTGGCAAGCGTGCGCTGCACACCCACCAGACGTTCCACAAGAGGCTGATATTCCTCATACATCTGATCGTCGCCCTTGGGCACAGGACCGGAAATAATCAACGGTGTGCGGGCATCGTCGATAAGCACGGAGTCGACCTCATCGACAATGGCATAGTTGTGGGCACGCTGTACGAGTTCCGAGGGATCCTGCGCCATATTATCACGCAGATAGTCGAAACCGAATTCGTTGTTCGTACCGAAAGTGATATCACACTGATAGGCTCTGCGACGGGCCTCGCTGTTGGGCTGGTGCTTGTCGATGCAGTCGACGGAAAGTCCGTGGAACATGTAGATGGGCCCCATCCACTCGGAGTCACGCTTAGCGAGATAGTCGTTGACGGTAACCACATGGACACCGTTGCCCGTCAAAGCATTGAGGAAGACGGGAAGCGTGGCGGTGAGCGTCTTACCTTCACCCGTGAACATCTCCGCAATCTTGCCCTGATGAAGCACCGTACCGCCAAAGAGCTGAACATCGAAATGAATCATATCCCAAACTATCTCGTTGCCGCCGGCCACCCAATGATTATGGTAAACAGCCTTGTCGCCCTCGATATCCACAAAGTCGTGGGAAGCAGCAAGATCACGGTCGAAATCCGTTGCCGTCACTTCGATATTCTCGTTCTTCGCAAAACGCTCCGCAGTGCTCTTGACAATAGCGAAAGCCTCAGCGCGTACGAGGTCCAGCTGGTGCTCGTAAATATCGAGAACATCTTTCTCCAGCTGGTCAATCTTCGCAAAAATAGGAGCTCGGTCCTGTATCTCCGTTGCCGGTATGGAAGCCTTCAGACGAGCTATCTCCTCCTGCTGCTCTTTCGCAGCATCGCGTATCTGCTGCTGCAGCGCTTTGGTGCGGGCTCTCAACTCATCATTGGAAAGAGCCTGAATGGAGGGATAGATATCAGTGACCAACGCCACGAGAGGCTGATAGGCCTTCAGGTCTCGACCCTTCTTGTCACCGAAGAGTTTTACCAATATATTTGCTAAATTCATATTCTATAATATAAGTTTAATATTGTCGTTGTTTTTATTTATCTCAGAACAGGGGTGCTTTGCCGCAACCGTTGGGAGCACGGATATGAATAACCTTGCTCACCGTAGGAGCGATACGCTCAAGAGAGACAGGGGTGTCCACCTCCTCGTGCTCGATACCAGTCCCGAGGAAATAGAGAGGGAACGTCACATAACTCTCGCGGGAAACGGTCTGACCGCCTGTCTCGTCATTGACAAGAGTCCATCCCGGAGACACTTTTATCTTGAGGTCGCCCAATATGGGATGAAAGGATGTCTCCACGTCCTTCACACCGGAGAGTTGCAGGATAAAATCGCGGCTCCTCTGCTGCATCTCCGACAGATTGAGTGTCTGCTTCTCTATGAGAGAGCGGTTGAGGAAAACCTCGTTGCCCATGACAGCTTCCACCCATTGCCCCTGACCGTAGACGGCAACAAGGTACATATTGAGAAGCATAGAGGCACGCGTGATGTTGAAAGTGCCCGTAGGAATACGGTAGCGGGAGAGATCCTGAGGAGTCTCACTCTCCGTCACACCCGTACCGGTGACAACAAAGAGAGCTCTGCCCTGCCCTATCTTCTTCTCCACAGCATCCATAAACACCGCGAGATCGTGGTCGAGACGCACATAGGTGTCAAGCATCTCGGAAGAGAAATCCTGAGTGCTCTGATGGTCGAAACTTCTTGCGTAGAGTCCCAGCGAAAGCAAGTCGGTGGCGACATCCATACCGAGACCTGTGTTCTGTATCAAATAAAGAGCAAAACCAATTGCCTCCTCGCCGACAAGTCCACTTGTCTTGAACTCACGGAAACGCCGGTCGCCGTTGAAACGATGCTGAAAACCGCCCATACCGGCAGCCTTTGCTGCGCGCGAACCGTCAAACGGCTTCCACGAGAGGGACGAGATGCGATTCTTCAGACCGCTGTGATTATCGTATGTAACAGCCCATTGGGGAAAAGTTCCGTAATAAGATGTGGAGCACCACTGACCTGTCAGGTCGTTAATCCAAAAAGCTCCGTTGGCAGCATGACCCGCCATCAGAACGGATGTCTCACGGTCGGGAGCAATGCTGTAGACAAGACTGCGCCCTGCGGAAGCCACCTTCAGCTCGTCACCGATAGTGCTCACCAGCAACTTATTGGGAGAAACTTTCTCCTGAGTGAGATGACCCTGATATTTACTGTCCTCAACACTGTAGACGGGACGTAAGGTCTTACGGTCGAGCCAGCGCTCCGACACGATACCGTTGTCGTAGGGACTTGCACCCGTAGAAAAACATGCTGCAGCACTGGCCTTATCGGGAATACCATAGGGATATTCCACCTGAGAGAACTTCATACCTTCGCTCTCAAGACGCTTAAAACCTCTTTCACCGAAATACGGAGCGTAGGCCTGAAGATAATCCGTGCGAAGACCGTCTATGAGAACATTCACCACGAGACGGGGAGTCTCCATACGCTGAGCGCTCACAGAAAGTGCAAGACATGCCGCACTCAACGCTATCAAGGATAAAGTCTTATTATTCATCACGTCGATAAGCAAGGAAATAGCTGACCGGGCGCGTCATCAGAGCAAGAGCCACGGGAAACACACCGGCAGCATAGTCCTGAGGCACCCAGGGAATAAACAATATGAAGAAAAACAGCCAGGCGAAATTGAGCCCATGCCAGAGTGTACGCTTACCCTTACGGGCAGCAGGAATAACAAAATACATTCCTATCAGCGGCAACGGATTGAAAAGCCAGATCTGGAAGTTGCTGTCAAGTGTGGGGTGCTTGGAGAAAAGAAACAGAAAACACAGCAGCACACCGGCCAATCCCTGAACCGTCATCAGAAGAGCATCAACAGGCCAGAACTGGCAGGCAAAGAAACTCTCCAATGCCAATATAACAAGCATCACAGCGAAGAATATCACTGCACATTGGAGCGGAGTCAAAGAAAAGCCGGGAGTGTTTATCTGCACTCCTTTCTCTAATTCCGTCTCCTCTACAAGCACAAGCGGACGTGTGTCACTCTGGTCACTGCGTATCTCCGCTCCTGCAAATGCATCGTGTAAGCAATCCGGAAGAAAGAGCATCGCACGTGGAGAAAGTGCAGTATCCGAGTGACAACCGAGAAGCAAGTCCTGCCCGACTTCACACCATTTGGAGTTCTGCGTGTAGTGATGAATCATCTCACGGTATGTTTCATAGCGATGATAAAACAAATGTCCCGACAATCTCGAATAAGCGATTTCCCCATCCACCGCCTGTTCAATGATATCACGCACCTTTGTCGTGCAGTTGTTGCGATAGAAATCATATCGATACACCATATTCTCCGGCTTGCAGTTCTCGTCAAGGAGAGCAACGAGCCGACTTGTCTCTTGGGGAGTGAGATTCAATCGCTGGGAAATGATACCCGACCCACGCTTCTTATATTCATCACGAAAAAGGTCGTAACGAAACGGCATCACCATGTAATCACACTCACCGAGAATGAAATGCCACGTAAAGGCCGGACGCGTGAAATCAAAGACACCATAATTGTACACGAGGTCCAATCCTGTCCTGTGTTTCACACGAAGCGCAGTGTGTCCATACAACTCATAGCTCCTGGTTCCGGGCGAACAAGTGAGGAGACTTACCTCAACGGGAACATCACCGGAAAAAGCCAAAAAACCAAAAGTCTGGGCTATAAAGAGTAGTGATAATACTAATAGTCGCTTCATTTCGGCTGCAAAGTTACAAAAAATAATTGAAATATACAGCATACGAGAGCCTTGATATGTTATTGATTTCATTTTTTATTTAGGATTTGAATAAATAGAACAAAAAATTTGTGGGATTTACAGAAAAATCGTACCTTTGCACGCGATTATGGTATTTCAAAGACTAAATCTATGCCTTTTGGCATTGTTTTTATGCGCTGTGGGGGCAATGGCTCAGAGCAGCGGAACATATTCCACATATTCACGTTTCGGCATCGGACTCGCTAGCGACGGTGTGACGGGATTCAACAGGGGTATGGGCGGTGTCGGCATTGCCCTGCATTCTTCCAACAGGATTAACAGCCTCAACCCGGCCTCCTATTCCACTCTCGATTCCCTCTCGCTGATATTCGATGTAGGAGCATCATTTTCTTTCGGACAACAGACGCAAGGCGGAAGTAAGGTGAACACGAAAAGCGCCACATTCGAATATGCCGTGATGGCTTTTCGTTTGAAACCAGGATTAGGATTAAGCCTCGGATTCATGCCATACACCACTATCCGGTATAATTTCCAGCACATATCATCCGTAGGACGAGACGAGACGACGGCATCAGAAATAGACAACTACCAGACGTTCAACGGTGATGGCGGAACACACCGCGCTTATATCGGTGTGGGCTGGCAACCGTTCCGCAGAATAAAAAGTCCAATCAGACTGTTGTCCATAGGCGCAAATGTCAGCCTCATCTGGGGAAGCTATGACCACAGTATGATTCAGTCGTTTATGCTGAACGGCTCGGAAGCCGGAACCTACAGCACATTGCTTCAGAATCAGTCATCGGATATCCTGACCTATAAGATAGATCTGGGTATGCAACTGCCAATAGTCCTAAACAGCCGGAACCTGCTGAGAACGGGATTCATCGCCTCACTCGGACACAATGCAGGCGGAAGTGCCACACTGGAAAGATGGACATCGATGGGAGACACGACACGTGTAGTCGCAAAGAACCCCATCGACATCCCCTATACTTTCGGTGGCGGCGTGACGTGGGAAAACAAAGGTATGATATCCGTATCTGCCGACTACCGGTTTGAGAAATGGTCGGATTGCAGCATTCCCGTTGCATCCACCAATTATCACGGCCAACTCGTCTACGAAGGTCACGAGGGGTACTATTCCGACCGTCATCGCGTGAATGTCGGTGCCGAATTCTATCCCGCTGTACTAAACCGCGGTCACAATGCCACATATCTGGAGCGCTGCAGATACCGTCTTGGAGCATTCTATTCTTCACCCTATATGAAAGTGTCGTACACCAATTCCAAAGAGCTGCAAAACGGTCCCTGCGAATATGGTATAACGGCCGGCGTGGGACTGCCTATCACAAACAGAATCAACAACCGTTCCATCGTGAACGTATCATTCCAATGGCTTCGCCGACAGCCCTCCAGCACGAATCTTGTCACTGAGAACTATTTCATGATTCATGTAGGACTGTCGTTCAACGAACGCTGGTTCATGAAATACAAAATCGAGTGAAACAAGTTCCACTTTTGCTTTTATTCCTATGCCTGACCTGCCAGTTTATCTCGTGTGACGAGGCAGAGGAACATGTTGCAGAAGCCGTGAACGAAAAAGATTCCCTACCCTTCATGCACGCCATCGGTGTGAGCACCCTGATATCGGACAGCGGTGTGATACGCTATCATCTTGTGGCAGAAGAATGGGATATATACAATCACGCTGAACGTCCCGCCACATGGAAATTTTATAAAGGTATGTTTATGGAGCGCTTTGACACAGCCTTCCATATTGACCTCTATGTGCAAGCCGATACGGCATATCTGCACAACCAGAGTACATGGGAACTGCGAGGACGGGTGAAAGTGCGTAACACGGAGAATACACGCTTTTTCACAGAAGAACTCTTTTGGGATATGGACCGTCACGAAATGTGGAACCATATGGACATGAGAATCGTGACTCCAGACCGCACGCTTCGCGGAACGGAATTCCGTTCAAATGAAACAATGACCAGATACTCTGTATCAAACTCCGTCGGTGACTTCCCGACGGAAGACATTGAAAACGACAGTGTCACAACAAACAGACAAACTGAGATATGATAATAAGTATATCCATAGTCCTATTGATTAGCGCTTTTTTTTCCGGACTCGAAATCGCATTCGTCTCCTCCAATAAGATGCTTATGGAAATGGAGCGCGAAGACAGAAGTCTGACGACACGTATTCTGGACAGATTCTACAAACATCAAAACAACTTCATCACAACGCTGCTTGTCGGAAACAACATAGCACTTGTTGTCTATGGCATACTGATGGCGGAACTTATCGGAAGCAACCCTTTGGTGAACACCCTGATAGCAACTGTCGTAGTGCTCTTCTTCGGAGAATTCCTGCCCAAGACGATATTCAGAATAAATCCGAACGGGGCAATGCATCTGTGCGCCGTCCCTGCACTTATATTCTACATTATACTGTGGCCTATAAGTAAGTTCACCAGCGGCGTGGCAAAGCTGCTGCTCAGAATATTCGGTCTCAAGGTGAAAAATACAGAACGGAAGAATTTCACCAGAGTGGATCTGGATCACCTCATCCAAAGCAACATCGATGCCCAGGAAGACGAAGAAATGGTGGAAGATGAAGTCATCATGTTCCAAAACGCGCTGGACTTCAGCACGGTCAGAGTGAGAGACTGTGTGGTGCCCCGTACGGAAATCATCGCAGCCCCGCTCAACGCAAGTTTTTCACAGGTACTGACGCTTTTCATTGACAACGGTATTTCAAAACTGATTATATACAAGGAAGACATCGATGACATCGTAGGATATCTACATTCCTCGGAAATGTTCCGCTTGAAAGACACAGACGACTGGACAAAACACATACGTCATCTGCCTATCATCCCCGAAACAATGCCTGCACAGAAACTTCTGTCCACTTTCATCAGCCAGAAGAAGACACTTGCCGTTGTAGTAGATGAATTCGGAGGCACCAGCGGCATCGTATCCTTGGAAGACCTTGTAGAAGAGATTTTCGGAGACATTCAAGACGAACACGACACTGAAAACTATACGGCTAAAGACCTCGGAAACGGGGAATATCTGCTCTCCGGCAGACTGGAAATAGAAAAAGCCAATGAAATGTTCTCTCTCGATTTACCTGAAAGCGACGAGTATCAAACTGTTGGCGGTTTCATTCTGGCTGTATATCAAAGCTTCCCAAAATTGAACGAAATCATCACATATAAGCATTTTGAGTTCAAGATAATAGAGACCACTAACACGCAAATCAAACTTGTTCGTCTTAAAATCACACAATAAACAAAAAAACTCGACGCGAGCTTGCAGATAAGTCAACTTTTTTTCTTATTTTTGCGTTCGAATTTTCGCGTATAGCATACAATATAACCGTAAAAATACAAATAAAACATAAATTATGGCCGCATTAAATTCAGTTAGAAAGCATGGCAAGTTTCTCGTTATTATAGTAGCGCTTGCATTGTTTGCTTTCATTGCAGAAGAGTTTGTCCGCTCTCTCGGATACACCCAGAATGAAAGACACCAGCGAGTGGGTCAGATTAATGGGGAAAATATCAGCATTCAGGACTACAACAAACTGGTGGATGAGTACACAGATGTCATCAAGTTCACCCAAAATGTAAGCAACCTTACAGACGATCAGGCTACGATGCTGCGAGATCAGGCATGGCAGTCATTCGTGCAGCAGCAGCTCATTGCCCATGAATGCGAAGCCCTCGGTCTGTGCGTAACAGATACCGAACTTGATCGATACATCCAAAAAGGTGAAAGTAACCTGCTTGCCGGCACTCCATTCCGTTCTGAGGACGGCAAATTCGACTACTCTGCCCTGCAGCGTTTCAAAGAGCAGTATGATCAGGTGATGCAGGATGCAGAAGTACCTGCAGACACAAAGGAATATTACGGAAACTTCATGACATATTGGAAGTTTATGGAGAAACAAATCCGCCAGGAACTGCTCGCTAGCAAATTCCAGTCACTCCTGACAGCCGCATTTATCTCCAACCCCGTTGCCGCAAAGCAGAACTACGAAGGTCGCGTTACAGAGAGCGACATTCTACTTTGTGCTGTACCTTACGTAAGTGTTAAAGATGCAGACATTGAAGTCAGCGACAAGGAGCTTAAAGCTAAATATGAGGAGATGAAAGAACTCTTCAGAAACCCTCAGGAGTTGCGTGACATAAAATATATTGACGTAGAGGTCGTTGCCAGTAAGGCTGACGAAGCTGCCATCAATCAGGAAATGAACGGATATGCAGCAGCTCTTCAGGAAGGTGCAGAGCCTGCAAAGGTTGTACGCGAAGCTGGTTCGCTGGTTACATACAGCGCACTTCCCATCAGCACAAAAGCTCTCCCACGCGATATCGCGCAGCAGATTGACAGTATGTCTATCGGTGAGCAGAAAGGTCCTTACTACTATGCCGGTGACAACACGATGAACATAGTCCGCCTCATTTCCCATGCTGTTGTGCCCGACAGCATACAGTTCCGCCAGCTCTCCATTCCCGGCAAGTCTGTAGAAGATGCCCAACTGCGTGCTGACAGCGTTCTTGCAGTACTCCGTTCCGGAGTTGCCATCGACAGCGTAGCAAAGAACTTCGGACAGAACGTTGCTCCAATGTGGATTACCAGCGCACAGTACGACGGCCAGACCATGGACGAAACAAACCGTCTCTTCATACAAAAGCTCACATCCATGAATGCCGGTACTATGGAGAAATTCGAGATTCCCGGTCAGGGTGTAGCCATTCTCACCGTAATGGATCGTCGTAATTTCATCGACAAGTACAACGTGGCTGTTGTCAAGGTGCCTGTTGAATTCTCCAAGGAGACATACAGTGCTGCTTATAACAAGTTCTCAAGTTTCATCGCCGGTAAGAACGTTGCAGACCTTGAGGCTGAGGCACAAACTGCCGGATATACAGTACAGACCACTCCGTCTATTTCTTCTGCGGAACACAGAGTTGCAAACGTTGCTTCCACACGTGAAGCTCTGCGTTGGATATTCAATGATAAAACAAAGGTCGGTGACGTATCTCCCCTCTACGAGTGCGGCAACAACAATCATCTTCTTGTTGTGATTCTCGACGGCATTCATAAGAAGGGTTATCTGCCCTGGGATGACGAAAATGTCAAGGACTACCTCAAGCAGCAGGTGATTCAGGACAAGAAAGCTGCCATGCTTCAGGAGAAGATGAAGGGCATGACAACAATTAAGGATGTTCAGGCTATTAGCGAATCTCTCACAGACACCATGCGTCGTGTAAGTTTTTCAGGTATTTCATATGTCCCCCGCGTTGGTGCAATGGAACCTGCTATCGCTGGCGCAGTAAGTACGATGAAACAGGGAGAGACAAAAGTAGGCATAAAAGGTAACGGTGCCGTTTACGCTTTGCAGGTTCTTTCTCAGAATAAGCAGAACGACGTAAAATATGACCAGAAGGCAGAAGAGAAGAGTCTCTCACAGATGATGATGCGTTCTCTGCAGAGTCTGTCCCAAGACCTCTATCTCAAGGCAGATGTACAAGACAACAGGTACCTCTTCTATTAAAGAGCATCTCTGGAATGCAAATTATTGTAGAGCATGGAGTGCCAACTTCATGCTCTACTTCTCTTTTATGGTGCTCACTCCGCTGTTGCCGCTATACCTCAGTGACACCTTTAATGCAGACAAGGACATTATCGGACTTGTGCTTTCCGGATATGCCATTACAGCCTTGCTTATCCGTCCTTTTTCCGGATATTTTGTTGACACGTTCCCACGTAAGGCTGTACTGCTGTTTTTCTACGGACTTTTCGCTCTCCTATTCGGAGGATATCTTGTAGCGTCCAGCCTGATGCTTTTTGCCATCGTGCGCACTATTCACGGAGCACCCATGGGAGCAGCAACCGTCGCCAACAGCACTGTGGCAATAGATGTTTTGCCATCATCGCGACGTGCTGAAGGAATCGGCTACTATGGGCTGTCTAACAATCTTGCCACAGCCATTGCGCCAACCATAGGAATCTTTCTATGGCACTGGACCGGCAGCTATGACGCAATATTTATTGTGGCACTCGTCTCCGGTCTTATAGGATGGATAATAAACACCACTTTACGTGTTCGCACACGAATTCCGCAGCAACGGCCTAAACTTTCTTTCGACAGAATGTTTTTATTTGCAGGATGGCCGGAAGGAATTTCCATGGCATGTTTCTCATACAGCTATGGTGTTGTATCAACATATGTTGCAATCTACGCAAAAGAATCCCTGGGGATGGAGGCTGGCACAGGACTATTTTTCACCATTCTCTGTATAGGTCTTATGTTAAGCCGTCTGATCGGCGCACACTCTCTACGACAGGGTGCTGTCGTAAAGAATGCCACTCATGGTGTTATCGTTTCTTTAATAGGTTATTTGCTCTTTGCTTCCGTCCATCAGTCATGGGCGATGTATCTCTCCGCACTTATTATCGGTTTAGGCAACGGCCATATGTTCCCTGCTTTCCAGACAATGTTTATCAATCTGGCATCTAATTCACAAAGGGGTACAGCAAACGGCACACTGCTCACATCGTGGGACGTTGGCATGGGACTCGGTATTACACTCGGCGGTTTATTGTCGGAAGCTATCGGATATGACGGCGCATTCTGGAGCGCCTGGATAACAAATTTCGCAGGTGTGGTTTTCTTCTTTATTTACGTGCGCGAGCACTATCTCCGTCACCGTCTGCAATAAATTACAGGAAACGGCTCGTATAGCCTATTTTCTTCTTTTTCATCTGTTCCGGCGTACCGGCAAACAACAATCTGCCACCTTCACGACCTCCCTCCGGTCCCATCTCTATCAGTCTATCGCACGCACGTATCACATCTAGATTGTGTTCTATCACAATCACCGTATTCCCCTTGTCCACCAAACGGTTCAATACATCGAGAAGAACGCGTATATCCTCAAAATGCAATCCTGTAGTCGGCTCGTCCAGAATATATAATGTGCGTCCTGTATCTTTCTTGGAGAGCTCTGTAGCAAGCTTCACACGCTGGCTTTCCCCACCGGAGAGCGTTGTCGAGGACTGTCCCAGTTTAATATATCCGAGACCCACATCCTGCAAAGTCTTTATGCGACGCAGTATATCCGGCACGTGCTCGAAGAACTCTACAGCTTGATTGATTGTCATATCAAGAACATCCGCAATACTCTTACCCTTGAAGCGCACCTCCAGAGTCTCGCGGTTATAGCGTTTGCCCATACATTCTTCGCAAGGCACCATCACGTCGGGCAGGAAATTCATTTCGATACTGCGATAGCCGTTTCCGCCACATGCTTCGCAGCGTCCGCCCTTTACGTTGAATGAGAAACGCCCAGGCTTATATCCCCTTATTTTCGCATCAGGTAGGTTGACATACAGGTTTCTTATATCAGAGAACACACCTGTATATGTAGCAGGATTGCTTCTGGGTGTACGTCCGATAGGGCTTTGGTCTACGCACACCACTTTGTCAATATTCTCTATTCCTTCTATTGATTCGTATGGCAGCGGTTCTCTCAGGGAACGATAGAACTTTTGAGATAGTATTGGGTGCAGCGTCTCATTCACCAGAGTACTCTTACCGCTTCCGGACACACCGGTCACACCAATGAGACAACCAAGAGGAAATGTCACATTCACATTCTTGAGGTTATTTCCCGAAGCGCCTTTGATGACCAGAGACAATCCATTTCCAGGTCTGCGTTTTTTAGGAACTGGTATTTTCTCCACACCGGCAAGATAGCGGGATGTCAGCGTATCTGTCTTCAGCATATCTTCGTAGGTACCCTGAAACACCACCTCACCGCCTTTTCTTCCTGCTCTCGGACCTATATCCACTATCCAATCGGCATTCTGCATCATTTCCTCATCGTGCTCTACAACAATAACGGTATTACCCATATCACGCAGTTTCTTCAGCGAAGCGATGAGGCGCTCGTTGTCGCGTTGGTGCAAACCGATTGACGGTTCATCCAGGATATATAGCACATTCACCAGCCCCGAACCTATCTGTGTAGCCAACCTGATACGCTGACTCTCACCACCCGAGAGCGAAGCGCTGCTACGAGAGAGCGACAGATAACTCAGTCCCACGTCGAGCAGAAAGCCCAAACGTGTACGTATCTCTTTAAGTATCTCGGGAGCAATGCGTTTCTGATGCTCTGTAAGTTGTGAATCCAGATTGTCAAGCCACTCATTCAGTTCTTCTAAATCCATTGCCGAGACTTGAGCGATGTTCTTCCCGGCTATGAGATAATGTAGTGATTCCCTGCATAGTCTTTGTCCTCCGCATTCCGGGCACACCACACGATGCAGCTTACCGTCTTCATCGTCCACATCATCTTCGCTGTAGTCTCCCACTTCCTGTCCTTTGCGGTTCACCACCACATAACCTAGTCCTTTACAATGCGGACAAGCTCCCTGCGGGGAATTGAACGAAAAATCGTGAGGAGCAGGGTCTCGATATGAGATTCCGCTTGTGGGACACATCAGACGCTTGGAATAATGATGAACTTCACCGGTTTCTGCGTCACACACCATCATGACTCCACCACCCTCTTTCATCGCCGTTGCTATACTTCTGAGAAAGCGTTCTTTGTCCACATCATTCTCCTCATCAACTACTGACAAGGGAGGTGTCTTCACACGGTCAATCACAGCCTCCACATCATGATTCCTGTATCTGTCTACCTTCATTCCAGGAATCAATTCCTCTATCTCACCGTCCACACGGGCGTAAAGATAACCTTTGCGACGCAGACTTTCGAAGAGTTCACGGTAATGTCCCTTACGGTTCTTCACCAGCGGAGCAAGAATATAGAGTTTACGGTCTGCATACTTGGTCTGGATCAGTCCCATTATCTGCTCTTCTGTATAATGCACCATCCGTTCACCCGTAACATACGAATACGCCTCCCCGGCTCTCGCATAAAGCAGACGGAAGAAATCGTAAATCTCCGTTGTGGTTCCCACTGTAGAGCGCGGATTCTTGTTTGTCGTCTTCTGCTCAATACTGATTACTGGCGATAGACCGGATATCTTGTCCACATCGGGCCTTGTCAGATTTCCCAGGAAATTGCGTGCGTATGCAGAAAACGTCTCTATATAACGTCTCTGCCCCTCAGCATATATGGTGTCAAATGCAAGCGACGATTTACCGCTGCCAGAGAGGCCGGTTATTACGGTCAAGGCCTTCCTCGGGATTTTCACGTCCACATTTTTCAGGTTGTGGACACGAGCACCCTCTACGATAATATATTCCTGCTCCATCTTTACGGATTACCTGCAGAGTTGTCGTGGTTTTCGGTATATCCCGTCAAAACGTTTATCGCTTTCTTTATATTATACTCCACGCCGTCAGCTCCCTTTGCTTTTACACGAAGGAAATACACTCCGTCCTTCACCGTCTTACCTCCGTAAGTACCATCCCATCCGGCTTCGTACGTGTAGCAGTCTGTCCAAGAATACAACTTCTGTCCCCAGCGGTTGAAAACTACAGCCTCAAAGTCTACAATACCCTTCGGTCCGTTTCCGCCGCTCGAAGTCGTTGGAGCCGTACCCTTTGCCTGCAGGTAATCGTTCGTACCGTCCCCATTGGGAGAAAAAGCGTTGGGAAATTCCAGATGACTTTCTGTTATGGTCAGGAGAAATACATTTCCAGAACCTCCGTAATCGTCCGGCCAGTTGTAAACGATGCCATCTCTCACTATCGTCGCTTTCAGAATGATGGTATATATACCACTTTCCATAAAAGTGTACCCCAGATTTTCATCGTCACGCATCAAAAACTCGGTATTATTCTTCAGCACTGTCCACATATATCGGCATTTAGCTCCCTCCACATTACTTGGATTCGCGTGAAAGAGAGCATTCAAAGGTGCATTCTGAGGCTCCACTTCATCACCGGGTTGCTTCTCAAAAGGATCCTCCCGCGCAGGAGAATACTCCACATAGGGCTCCAGTATAGGATCGTCAGCCGCACTCCATGCACTTAGCGTGATAAGCGTCAGGAAAAACGCCGTAATATATATTCTTAAACTTTTCACAGCTACAAAAGTATAAAAAAAATACCATATAATAAAAAAAACAGCCCACACTGTCCCCGAAGCCCGAACTTTTTTGTACTTTTGTACTTATGAAACGCACATTATGCCTTCTTCTCCTGCTCGTTTTGACTCATATTGTGAGGGCTCAGGTGGGTGAATACCGCAGAGACCTTGCTATTGGTTTCAGCGGCGGCTATGTTCTAAACAAGGTGTCTTTCAATCCCACCATCAATCAAAAATATCATGGCGGCATGACTATCGGAGCCACCGTTCGTTACACGTGCGAGAGATACTATGGTATCATATGTGCTATTCAGGGCGAACTTAATTTCACCCAGTTCGGATGGACGGAGAATATTGAAACATCTTCAGACACCTATTCCCGCACGGTAAACTATCTCCAGCTTCCCGTCTTTGCCCGCATCGGTTTCGGGCGCGAGCGCAAAGGCGTTCAGGGCTACCTTCTCATTGGACCTCAGATAGCAGTTTGTGTCGGTGATCACGATAAGCGGGGCGGCGAATGGTCGATTGAGACACTCTCAAAGCGTCCCAACAATGTGATTGAGCAGTACTTCCTGCCTATTCAGAAGAAATTCGAATATGGTATAGGCGGCGGTTTGGGCATTGAAGTAAGCAACCCCAAGGTGGGACATTTCCAACTTGAGGGACGCTACTACTTCGGTTTGTCTTCCATATTCAACGACTCCAAGGCTGACAAGTTTACGCGCTCAGCCAACGGAGCCATTATTGCGAAGGTGACATGGCTTTATGATGTCATCCGTACAAAGAATCCCAAGATCCGTTAACGCAGACGGTCGAGACTCTTCACCAGCAGTTCGTCCTTCAGTATAAGGCGGAACGACTGGTAGTTGAGCACCAAACAGCAGAATGGCAACGCTGCCGGAATGCACACGTTTAGGAACAGTCCGCTCTCTGCCGCTTCTTTGGTCAGTTGCCAGTAAGCATATCCGTAGAGAGCATACCATGCCACGAGCAGAATGATGGTGAACGTCATCACCCTCATCTGCAAAGCACGCTTACGGAACAGGAAGATATCTCCCAGCGTCATCACACCGGCCAATGCCAGTATGACACCAAGCGGCAGATAACTCCACCCCGTCAGGTCCTGTGTGAAACCTTCTATCACAGTGAGCCTTGCCAGAGGACAGAAAAAAGACACGATGCCGGCAATAATTGCCGAACAAAACATCAAGAGGCTCTGAAGACGCTGAATCATCAGTACTGCTCCTCTTCCTCTTCCTGATCTCTTCCATCGCGGAAGAAGATACGTCCTTCCTCAAACTCCTTCGTTGCTATCAACGTGGGCTTCGGCATACGTTCGTAGTAACGGCTGATTTCAATCTGCTCACGGTTCTCAAACACCTCATCAATAGCGTTGTCCGATGACGAAGAAAACTCCTGCAGCTTTGCAGAGAGTTCCTGCTTGAGTTCTGCGCTGATTTGATTTGCGCGCTTTGCAATGATAGCAACACTCTCGTAGATATTGCCGGTATCCTCGCAGAGGTCCATCACATCACGGGTCACCGTGTTCATCGGGGCGTTAGTCTTCCTGTAATCCATAGTTTGGAGAAATATTTGTTGTTTATTATTAATCTTTTTTGGGCTTGATGTCGATATTTTTTTTCTGCACCATTTTTTCTGCGCTTTCGTGCATTCTCATCGCTTCAGCCATATATTTGCTTTCAGGATAATCACCTATGAATGAATAGAATTCATCAATAGCGTCTCTGAATCTCTGTTCCTTCTTCTCTTCCACGCTCTTCATTGCAAGATGATATTTGGAGCGAAGGATGAGTATTGAGAAGTTTTCACGCATCTCATTGGAGGCATAGGGAAAGTCCCTCAGCGCGTTCTGCGCTGTCACCACGCACGCTTCGTAATTCGAACCGCCCGAAGTGCAATTGCCGATATACGTACCCAGGTCGTAGTAGAGCTTCGCACTCATGTATTCCTTCTCTATCAGTCTGTCCTGCAGAGCGTATATCATCTGATGCGTCTCGTTCTTGATACGTGTATAGGGATAATAGTCGAGGAACTGCTGAAACTCGTGTATCGCCTGATATGTGTTCGACTGGTCCAAACGCGGGTCGGGAGCTTTCTTGTAGAGCGAATATCCTGCATAATAACGGGCATATTCCACATACTGTCCCTTAGGGTAGCTCTGATAGTATTTTCTGAAATATTGGGCGGCATTTTCATAATCCCTGCACATGAACGAACTCATCGCCAGCATATACAGGCTCTCCTCTCCGTTGAGGGTACCCTTCATCACAGCCAGCAGTTCACCGAACATCAGCGATGCCTTGACGTATTTGCCCTCGAAGAAGTATTGCTTAGCCACCTCGTACTTGTACTCGTAGTCATTGGACTTTTCCAATGCATTAAACCGCTTGCAACCGGTCAGAACAAATAGAGCCAGTACTAATATGAGTATATTCTTTGCCATTCAGCGCGCAAAGGTACAACAATTTTCTCACACGCACGCAACACTATCCCACTTTTTTGTTCCTATTCACGTTTTTTAGCAAAAAAGAAACGTTCCTCATGCTTCAAAGAAGCAAAAAAACACTACCTTTGCACCTTGATGGACTTCAAACTCACCTCTGCATACAGCCCCACAGGCGACCAGCCCGATGCCATCCGCCAACTCACCGAGGGTCTGCGGGAAGGCCTGCCTGCCCAGACCCTTCTTGGTGTCACAGGCAGCGGCAAGACATTCACGATGGCCAATGTCATCCGCAATTTCGGGCGTCCCACCCTCATTCTATCCCACAACAAGACACTCGCGGCGCAACTCTACGGTGAGATGAAACAGTTCTTCCCCGACAATGCGGTAGAATACTACGTGTCATATTACGACTACTACCAACCGGAGGCATATATTCCTTCCACAGACACTTATATCGAGAAAGACCTCGCCATCAACGAGGAAATCGACCGCCTCCGCCTTTCCGCCACAAGTGCCCTGCTTTCCGGTCGCAACGATGTCATCGTGGTGTCGTCGGTGAGCTGCATCTACGGCATGGGTAATCCTGCCGCATTCTACGAGAATGTCATCGATCTCACCGTGGGACAGACCATCAGCCACAACGCTCTCCTGCGACGTCTGCTCAATTCGCTTTACGTGCGCAACGACCTCACGCCCACCAGAGGCTCCGTACGGGTCAAGGGCGACACCGTCGACATATTCCTTGCCTACAGCGAACGCATTCTGCGCATATCGTTCTGGGGTGACGAAATCGAGAAAATCGAGGAACTCGACAGCGATACACTTGACAGTATCTGCGAGTTCTCCGACTACCGCATCTATCCTGCAAATCTATTTATCACATCGCCTGATAAACAGGAAGCTGCCATCGCTTTGATAAAGGAAGACTTGAAGGACCAGGTAGCCTACTTCCAAAGCATCGGAAAGGATTTTGAAGCACAGCGTCTTGAGGAGCGCGTCAACTACGACATAGAGATGATTCGCGAACTGGGTCACTGCTCCGGTATTGAAAACTACAGCCGCTATTTCGACGGTCGCGCTCCCGGCACCCGTCCTTATTGTCTGCTCGACTTTTTCCCGAAGGATTTCCTGCTCATCATCGATGAGAGCCATGTTTCCGTACCTCAAATACGTGCCATGTACGGAGGCGACCAGGCGCGCAAGACCAACCTAGTGGAATACGGTTTCCGCCTTCCTGCCGCCAAAGACAACCGTCCTCTCACTTTTGAGGAATTCGAGTCGCTCACCCCGCAGACGATATACGTCTCCGCCACTCCGGCCGACTATGAGCTGGAGCGCTCCGAGGGTGTTGTGGCTGAACAGGTGATACGCCCCACCGGACTTCTCGACCCTCCCATCGAGGTGCGCCCTTCCCTCCATCAGGTGGACGACCTCATGGAGGAAATCACTCTGCGAGTAGAGCGCGGCGAGCGCACTCTCGTCACCACGCTGACAAAACGTATGGCAGAGGAACTTACTGAATATCTACTGCGCTACAACATCAAAGCCACATACATCCATTCCGAGGTGGACACTTTGGAACGCGTGCAAATACTTGACAATCTGCGCAAAGGCATCATCGATGTCCTCGTGGGTGTCAACTTGCTGCGCGAGGGTCTCGACCTCCCGGAGGTATCTCTCGTTGCCATCCTCGATGCCGACAAGGAGGGATTCCTGCGCTCCCACCGTTCTCTCACCCAGACCGTCGGACGTGCTGCGCGCAATGTCAACGGTCTTGCCATCATGTATGCCGACACCGTCACGGATTCGATGCGCCTCACCATCGACGAGACCAACCGTCGCCGCGAGAAGCAGATGAGATATAATAAGGAGCACGGCATCACTCCCCGTCAGATACACAAGAGCGGCACAATGACCGACCTGCTTGCCATTCAGCGGGCCACAGGTGAGAAGCGGGCCTACATCGAACCCGAGCCCGTACCTGTTTCCCAAGCTGCCGAGACGCAGGAGCAACTGCAGCTCACACCAGAGCAGCGTCGCAAGGCCATCGAGCGCCTTCGCAAGGAGATGCAGGCTGCCGCCAAGAAACTGGACTTCATCCTGGCAGCCCGTCTGCGCGACGAGATGCTTGCTCTCATGGCTCTTGATGAGGAGGACACATCCACGCAACAGAAATAACACAGCATACACACCATGAAGAAGATTATCAATCCTTTTGTAAAGATTGAGGGATACTGCTGCCCTGGCTGCTGTCCCACCAACGAGCGCGGCCTGCGCCTCGAGTTTTTCGAAGACGGCGACGATATTGTCAGTTACTGGACTCCCGACCCCAACCTGCAGAGCTGGCGCAACACACTGCACGGCGGCATCCATTGTATGATGCTCGACGAGGTGGCCGGATGGGTTGTCTTCCACAAACTGAAGACGGTTGCCGTAACAAGCCGCATGGACACAAAGTACGTCAAGCCTATCACCATCGACGGCGGTGTAGTTGAGATGCGTGCCCGTCTCACAAAGCAGGTGCGCCAGGTGTCATATATCGATGCAGAACTGATTCAGGGGGGCGAAGTGTGCACCAGGGCTCAGGTGATTTATTTCTGCCATTCCCGCGAGCGTTCCCTCGCCGAGTACAATTTCGGAGGCTGCGAAACGGAATAGTAAAGTTTATTGGTTATTGGTTATAGGTTATTGGTTATAGGTTATTGAATTATTTTCGTTTTGGTTTTCGTTTTGGTTTTCGTTTTCGTTTTCGTTTTCGTTTTGGTTTTCGTTTAATGATCAATGGTTATAGATTTCGAGGACATACTGCATAGAGACCTGCATCAATATCTGTTGGGCATGAAGGCGGTTGATGAGTTGCTCCCGCAGTGCCCGGATGTGGAGGACAAATGGGAGGAGATTGCACGGGCGTATATTCCGGACGGCATACGTGAGTTCAGGGACTATCCTTCGGCCTCGCTCGGCTGGATGATGTATATCGGCATGGCTTTGGCCAAGATGTGGGATGATGATTGGGACGCCTGTTCGAGGAAGGACGACCTCTACACCGACATGAGAGACCGTCGCGGCTACGACTCCATGGATGAGTATATCCGCGAGGAGGTGTTGGAGCTACAGGGAGCGGAATATGCTGATGTGGAGAAGGTTACTGGCGAATGTGCTTCCCGTGTTTACAATGCTCTAATGCGTCAGGGTATCGAACCCGGCACGAAAGAGGCTTTCGACGCTTACGTAGCTTGTTTGCACCAGCTTTACCTCTTCGGCGTCGCCCTGCAGCTGAAACGCATGGGTTATCACATGACAAAAGAAAACTGCCTCTAAACTCTAAACTCTAAACTTTCCACTGCCTCTAAACTCTAAACTCTAAACTTTATAGAGGAACCTCATTTATCATTTATCATTTAGGGCGCAGCCCGCTGCCCTCTTACTTCTTACTTCCTCCTTGCCAGCTACTAGCCAGCTCCCAGGCAGCTCCTTCTCTCGTCTTTCCCATACTGTTGGCAAGGAGTTGGCAAGCTCAAATAGCTTGCCTGAGTTTGCCTACACCTTGCCAACACCTTGCCAACACCTTGCCTAAGGTTTACCTGGTAGATAGGTAGTACATAGGTAGTAGATAGGTAGTAGATATGTGGTTCGCTGATTTAGGTTGTCAGTTTTCTTTCTTACGACTAGAAGCAGTTGACGGGTTAATAATTAAGAACTGTTCTCAGTTGACAGTCGT